>JBEBJQ010000022.1:0-47437 GCA_040079795.1 Methylococcales bacterium | reverse complement strand
TGCCTTTTGTGTTTTGATTAAGGATCCGGCACCCATATCAAAACCGGTAACTCTCATCTTTTCAAGTCGATGTGTCAGATTAAGTCGAGACTAATACACTTTAGTGTATTTATTAGCTTCACCTATAGGCCAGTTACAATTTCAAAGATTTGAGTCTGGAGCTTCAGGTCAAACTGCTGTCACTGAAGAAGACTTGAGACGATTCCGTATTCCCAAGTCAGCGTTATCAAGACTGGAAAACGAAGTTGAAAACGTTGATAAAGAGAAGATGCGCATCGAAGCTTCACGCCCTCAGCTAGATAAGGATGAAGAAAAAATGTGGGATTGTTTTACCTCAAGAATTTTAAGTTGATGTAACGCAAAACAGTATGCAAATATATATGATAATAATCCTCCCCCTGTTACACAGCTTCGGTTTGGTGAATTTTCTACCTCCATTTTATCTTGTTAACTACCGTAGCTGAATCGTAGCTACGCATGACGGTTAGTAGCTTATTTAAGGCTTTTTGATACTGTTGTTACTTACGAAGAACATTGCAAGGTATTGTTTATATTGCGATTTAGAAAAGTATATAACATTCGTAATCAGTAGGTCGTGGGTTCGACCCCCGACATTGATCCCAAACAAAGTAATGGCTTAGGTATTTTTTACCTAGGTCATTTTATGCCTGTTGATAAATGTAGACAGTTTGTAACCGCATTTAGTAACAACATCGCTGTCAATTTCTGAAAGTATTTTCTGCCATCGCTGTAATCAATCAGGCAGAAAAATCCTTAATAAAAAATTTATGTTGTCAAATAGCTTAGAAATTCTTGCTGTCCATTGCTATATTTTTAACTGTCAATGCCAGAGTTAAAAATAGCTTGCTATTGTGCAATGGCACATTGGTTGCGGCCATTGGCTTTCGCTTGATATAACGCTTGGTCAGCACGTTCGAATACTTGTTCTTCAGATTCATTTTTAAGGAATTGGCTAATACCACAGGAAATGGTCACATTAATTTGTTTATCGCCCGCAATGAAACTGGTTTTTTCGATGAGTTTACGGATCTTATTAGCCAGTATCAACGCGGATTGCTCAGTGGTATTGGGTAACAGCATCACAAACTCCTCCCCCCCTAAGCGTGCTACAAAGTCGGTTTTTCGACAATGTTGCGGGAATAACGTTGCAATCAACATCAGTACGCTATCCCCTACTTTATGGCCATAGCTATCATTGATGTTTTTGAATAAATCAATATCCCAGACAGTTAAGGTTAAAGGGCTTTGATAACGTTGCCAGCGGGCGATTTCGATGTTCACTGTTTCTTCATAAGCACGGCGATTGGGCAGGTTGGTCAGCGTATCACGGGTTGCCTTGTTATAGGCGGCCGACAATTTTGATTTTAAATCAGTTGATTCCGCCTCCAATGTCCTTAATTTAAGCGATAGTTCACCCAGTTGTTTTTCGGTTTCCTGGCGCTGGCGTTCTTGATTGATGAGATGCTGTTGAATTTCATTACGAATGTTGACCAGACGATTGGTTACCAGTTGCTTTAACGTGTCCAAGGTTGTTGCTTCGCTGGAGCTTTTTTGTAAATCGGACATTTGAGTCGATACTGACTCATCCAGTAGATTGCGTTGTTGGGCGGAGAGTTGCGCCGCATAACTCGCGCCTGAGGCTTTTAGACCTAATTCAGTGAATTGTTCAGAGAGATTGGATAATAAATTGGTGGTTTCTTGCTGCTCCAGTTGCAGGTGTTGTTTGATGTCTACCAATAATTGTATGTAATCATCGACAATGTTTTTGAATGATGCAGCCGAGATGTTTGTTTGTAATCGGGTTTTTAATTGCTGTACCTGATACTCAAAAGCGGGGGGGATGACAAAAGCATTGAATAATTGGGTCAATTGAATAATGACTTCATCTAGTTTGATGGAGTCAGCTTTTGTATTAGTCGTCATTAGTTATCGTTAGCTGTTGGTAGACAATGGTCGTTATTATTGCTTAAAACTGAGGGGGCGAATGAATTCATCGGTTGTTTCTTAAAAATACTTGAATAAATTCTATCCAGTCATTAACGACGGGCAAATGTTTTTGCCGATTTACAATACCCGTTCCTTGAACAGGTATGTCGGTGCTGGCTTCTGATAACAAGTCCCTAAAGCTGTTTGTGCGCTTATAAAACCCGCGAAGCAGGGAGGGCCTGCCTCGCACTTTGTAATATTCCTTTAACAGCCGGGGTTAAAGGCTTTATTTGCTTTCTTGTTTAATCAGCTGATCCAAAACGGTGATCATGTTTTCTTGAGACTTAGCTGAAGGCCCGGTGATTTTGTATTTACCGTTGACAATGAGGGCAGGGACGCCCGTAACACCATAGCGCGCCGCCATGCCAGAGGCTTGCCGGAATTTGGTGTCTACGAGAAAAGAACTATAGGCGGTATGAAAAGCACCTGCTTCAACGCCATGGGCAACAAAGAATTTTTCCAATTCCGCTTCGGTGTCTAATTTTTGCGCTTTATTCTGGATGGCATCAAAAAAATCATCATGCACTTTATCCAATACGCCTAAGGCTTCCGCAGTAAAAAAAGCCTTGGCATGATCTCCCCAAGGTTTGCTGAATACCGCCGGTTGGCGAATAAAGTCAACATTTTTAGGTTTGGATTTTAACCATTTTGCTATAGAGGGTTCAAGATGATAACAATGGGGACAGCCGTACCAAAAAAATTCAATGACTTCAACTTTATCTTTATTTTGAGTAGGCTGTGCAGGCGTTAGGGTTTCGTAACCGACATCTTCAGCAAAAAGTAAGCTTGTAAAGCAAAGCAACAAAATGAATAGGCCAGACTGAAGCAATTTTTTAAATGGCATGGTGTTAGTCTCTCTTAAAAGTGGGGGGTTATTTTAATGTGGACAGATAATGGGCTACCGCTTTGATTTCACGGTCACTCATCTTTTTGGCGATCATGTGCATCATATTATCAGGGTTTTCTGAACGTTTGCCCTCCTTAAAATCCATCAAGGTTTGGATCAGGTAATCGGTGTGTTGTGATTTTAAGACCGGGTAGGAAGCCGGTTTGTTACCATCTCCATAAGGCCCGTGACAGGCAATGCAGGCAGAAACCTGGGCATTTATATCGCCATTGCGGTATAAATTACTGCCTTCGGCTACTAATTTGGTATGTTCTTCGAGTGCTTTTTTATCAGTTTCATCAGCAGGCGGATTCGATGCGATTTTCTGGTTAGCGTAAAATGCTGCTAAATCAAGGATATCCTCTTCGCTTAGGGCTTTTGCCATGGGCGCCATCATGTCATTTTTGCGGGCATCGGCTTTAAATGCCAATAATTGCTTGGTGGTGTAGGAGGCGTGTTGACCGGCTAGCTTAGGAAAATTGCTGGCTAAGCTGTTACCATCTTCGCCATGACAACCGGCACAGGTTGCGGATTTTTCTTTTCCTGCCGGGATGTTGCCCGCCGCGTGTAAAATAGTGGTGTTGCTTAGGAGTGTTAGCGAAATGGCAAGCAGTAATGATTTTTTCATCAAATTCCCCTTTGGGTTTTGGGATTAAAGCAATCGAGTTAAAAACGCTGTTACTAACAGCCGATGCTGTTAAGATTGATCTGAATTTTACCCTAATTATAGACGCTAAGCGAGATTACGATGAATCCAATGTATCATCAGGCAAAATTTATGAGCAGCGCCCCGCATCTGCGTTATGCGCCAGCTGATATCGGCAAGGAGGTTGCGTTTGCAGGGCGTTCTAATGCCGGGAAATCCAGTGCGATCAATATGCTCACGCGGCAAAATGCCTTAGCGAGAACCAGTAAGACACCTGGACGCACACAATTATTGAATTTTTTTGAGTTGAACGCGGCACAGCGCTTAGTTGACCTGCCGGGATATGGCTTTGCGAAAGTGCCGCTGGCAGTCAAAAAAGACTGGCACGCCATGATGGAAATGTATCTGGCTAAACGAGAGTCATTGTGCGGCATTATTTTGGTCATGGATATTCGGCATCCGCTAACCGATTTTGACTGGCAAATGCTGGAATGGTCACAACATCGAGGTTTACCGGTGCATATTTTATTAACCAAAGCCGATAAACTGAATTATGGTCAGGCTAAAAATACTTTGTTTGCCGTACAGCAGGAACTAACTACGTTAACAGCAATGGTGACGTTACAGTTGTTTTCAGCCTTAAAAAAGGCAGGCATGGATGAAGGGCATGCTGCTATTGACCGGTTGTTTGCTGGCGTTATGGGAAACGGCGCGGTAGTGGAGGAGGTCGATTTCCAGGTTGGGCTTGAGTAGCGGTTAAGCTTATTCCTCTGCAACGATACGGTGTAATTGAAACAGATCACTCCAGCCATTTAAGATTTTTAAAACACCATCCTGGGATAAGCTACGCATACCTTCTTTGATCGCCAGGTTACGTATATCGGTTACGGTTGCGCCCTTGGAGATAATTTCTTTCATGGTGAGGGTCGCGACTAACAGCTCATGGATGCCGGTGCGGCCTTTATAACCGGTGTGGTCACAGAGTTCACACCCATCTGCTTTAAACAGGATGATTTTTTTTGTATTGGTGTCCAAGCCTTGATAATTCTTGGAATCATGGGCTTTAAGCAGATTTCGTTTAATCTCTAACAAATTTATTTCATTAAAAAATTCTTTGCCGTACGCACGTTGTAATTTTTCCAGTTCTTGTTCATCGGGATGATAGGGGAGTTTGCAATGCACGCATAACGTGCGCATTAGCCGCTGTGCAAGAATGCCCAGGAGCGCGTCGGCAAAATTGAGCGGATCGAGACCTAAATCAAGTAGACGGACAACTGATTCAGAGGCCGAATTGGTATGTAAGGTTGATAACACTAAGTGTCCGGTTAGTGACGCTTCAATAGCAATGTGTGCGGTTTCGCGGTCACGTATTTCTCCGATCAGAATAATATCGGGGTCTGCACGCAGGAAAGAGCGCATCGCGGCTGCAAAATCGAAACCAATTTTGGGCATCACCTGCACTTGTTGTAAGCCGGGTTGGGTAATTTCAACCGGATCTTCAGCAGTCCAGATCTTTTTATCCGGCTTATTTAAGTGTCCTAATACCCCGTGTAAAGTGGTCGTTTTTCCCGAACCGGTGGGGCCTACTACCAAAAAAATGCCGTGTGGTTGGCTGATTAAACTGGTGAGGTTTTGGGCATTATTGGGACTTAAGTTGAGTTTGTTTAAGGGCAATGCGCCAGCGTTGGACAGTATCCGGATAACGGCACTTTCTCCATTCACTGTGGGAATGGTGGCAATCCTGAGTTCAACAATTTTACCGCCAAATTTGAGTTTACATTTACCATCTTGTGGTTTACGGCGTTCGGAAATGTCCAGACGTGAAATAATTTTGATACGGGAGAGTAGGGGTTGGGCATACTGTGACGGAATTTTTTCAATTTCCCGACACAGACCGTCAAAGCGCATTCTAACCACCGTGGGGGCATTTTCTTTGCCCGGTTCGATGTGGACATCAGAAGCCCCCCTTTGCACAGCATCAATAATGATTTTATTAACCAGCTTGATAATCGGTGCCGCAGCGGCACTTAAAAGGGCATTGTCCTGGCTAAATAAGTCGTCATCGATAACTTCTGTATCTTCTTTTAATTCGCCGACCATTACGCTAAGGTCAGGGCCAGCATTAACCGCACCGATACCGATAAAACGCAAAATGTCCATCGGCAGGGTTAAGCGGACGATAAAGTTTTCAATCCCGAGCGCGCGCTGCACTTCAAGGATTCGGCTATAGTCGGTTGGGTCATCAATGACGATGCAGGCCTCTTTGGCATTGCCTGAAATAGGCACACATAAATGCTTGCGGATGTAGCTTCTGGATACTTTGCTTAGTAATTCTGTAGGGGGCTTGATGCTTTCATGGTAAGGCTGGTAAGGTACTTGGTAATAATTTTCTAATGATTTACCAATGCTTAACGGGTCAAGCTGTAACTCATTAATCATGAGTTGACTGGGGTGAATTTTACTTTTTGCAGCCCTGTTTTCGATGTCTTTTAATTGTGCACGGGTGATTAGCTTTTGATGGATAAGATAGTCGTAAGGGCCTTGGGTAGCATTTAAATCTTTACTGAATTTTTTGCCAATGATTTCGGCTAACTGTAAGGCATGCTTTGCTTCAACATGCGTAAAAAAATCGCCGCCGACCTTGTTAATGACCTGAAATACCCCGAGTAAAACATTGTTGTCTTTAATGGGGACGACCAGCATGGATTTAGTTCGAAATCCAGATTGAAAATCAAAGGAATTGTCAAAGCTTAGATTGGGGTGAATTTTTTGTAAATCTTCTTTGATATAGACGTCTTTGAAATACAGGGGCTGTTGACTGAGTGCAACATAGCCTGCGATTGAACTGGTCCCTAAAGGGACACGAATTTCAGAAAATCCTGCACCGGTCTTAAAACGGGAAACAATTTCATTATCTTCGCGACCTTTTTGAAAAATAGTAATGCGTTCAGCTGATAGGTATTCGCAAATATCAGCGGCAATAAAAGCAATGATTGACCCGAAATTTGCGGCGGTCAGGATGCTTTCAAAAAGGGTTTCTTCTTTCATACGATTTCTGAATACTGACGGAAATAGACGTCAGTTATTGTAGCATTATTAGTTAGAAGGGGAATCTCTTAAAAGTATTTTGTAAAGTGGTTAAGCGGTGTTGGCTTATGGCTAGCACATACAAAGAGGGGCTTTTAGGTGTTGGGAGAATTTAAGGGGTTGGCCGGCGTATTCAGGTCGAATATGCCGGCCGCCCATTTAAAAACGTGTTAGAACAGTTTGTGCAGAATATTTTCTACAACATTAATTGATATTACCAACCATAGCCGATGCTAAATAAATAGCGGGTATCAACGGCTTGTTTTTTGGCAGCAACGGGATAGCCGCTGTAATAATCCACTTGCACTTCGTTAGTAAATTGTATGCCGTTCCAGATGGGTACATGAAAACCGGTGCGGCTTCTGACGAACACATCGCCATCAAAAATGCCTTCGTGGTTATGGAAAATTTGTACCGAACGGTTGAGAATGAATTGGTCATAATTAACAAACCAACGGGCTGCTACGCCACTGGTATCTTCCAGTGTGTCACAGGCATTAGGGTCGCTAGCTCTTTTTGCGACACAGTTGTAAGAGGTGTTGTAAAAATTAGTGTTAACGTAGTCTGGGCCAAGCTCAAATGACAGGTTTAAATCTTTAGAATTAAAAAACTCATAGCCGGCACCCACGCCAAAGGAAGTACGCAGCTGAATGTCAGCAAGGCGGTCATTGGTCAGTAAAGCATGCGCATAGGCATACCATTTATCAGTAAAAAAATGGCCGTAAGTGCCAAAAAGTTGCCAGTTTCGCGCGTTTAGCGTGTTTTCTTTAAGTCCTGTCGCCGTATTTACGCTCTCGTTATCAGCGTAGTTATATAGACCCCCGAAAGCGACTTTGTCATCATGTCCGCGTAGGAGCACATTGGCATCACCGTGATAGGATTGACGGGTGGTGTTACCATCAGAAAGCCCGCCGCCGACGTTAGCAGAACCGCTAAAGAACTTTTTATTGATCTCCTTGACGTTATTGAGCGGAATGGGTTGGGTATTGTATACCCCTTCACTTTTCAGGATCATCGTGCCATCTGCCGAGGTTTCTGCCAAGCCAGTCAACTCTTGTTTGTCTTTTAGGGTAATGGTCATTGGTTTAGAGGACTTTAGGGTTTGAACCGCATCCCATTTAATAACGACTTTATCGGCGTAATCGGTTTTTAATTCGAGCGTGTCACCGGATTTATTAATAACGCTACCCGAAATTTTGTCGCCGTTCTTGAGCAATACTTCATCGGCATGCGCAGTGATTGCGCAGAGTGCTAAGGTGGCGAATTGTAACGCGTGTTTATGGGCCATAATTTTCTCCTTAAGTGAATTTTCGATCAGTTAACAACAATGTGATTGCAAATCGCTAGACACGCGTGGGCGTTTTTATAGTTATTTTTAACATTTGCAATTTTACAACAGCTTGTTGCATAAAGTAAACGTTATGTCTTAAGTTTAAGTGATAAATTAAGTTTTTTGGCAAAGTAACTGTTGTTTTCTGCTTTATCAGAAGTTAGAAAGGATATGGGCTCGGACGGACTTTAAAAATATAGGTTGAGCGTTGTTATTTAGCGGGGTGTAGAGGAAAAACTATGTCAAAATAATAGGCACTCTGAACCTGATTATTTTGGCCTTTATGAAAATTGCTGTTTTATCCCGTAATTCAAAATTATATTCAACCCGACGTTTGGTTGAAGCCGCTGAAGCACGCGGCCATGAAGTGCGGGTATTGGATGTGCTACGTTGTTATATGAATATTACTTCGCATAATCCGAGCATTCATTACAAAGGGGAAGAGTTAAAAGGCTTTGATATTGTTATCCCCAGGATTGGGGCGTCCGTGACGTTTTATGGCACTGCGGTACTGCGCCAATTTGAAATGATGAATGTATTCCCTTTGAACGAGTCGGTTGCTATTTCGCGTTCGCGCGATAAATTGCGCTCTACGCAGTTATTGGCGCGTAAAGGGATTGGTTTGCCGGTGACCGGTTTTGCCAATAATCCCGATGATATTGAAGATTTATTAACGGAGGTAGGCGGTGCCCCGCTGGTCATTAAATTATTGGAAGGTACACAAGGAATTGGCGTAGTGTTAGCAGAAACCCAAAAAGCCGCAGAAAGTGTTATTCAGGCGTTTATGGGGCTTAAAGCCAATATCATGGTGCAAGAGTTTATTAAAGAAGCGGGCGGCAGTGACATCCGTTGTTTTGTGATTGGTGATAAAGTCGTGGCAGCGATGAAGCGGCAGGGGGCAGAAGGGGAGTTCCGCTCCAACCTTCATCGCGGTGGTACTGCCACGTTGGTACGCTTGACGCCGGAAGAGCGTGCGACCGCGATTCGCGCAGCCCGTATTATCGGGTTAAATGTATGCGGTGTAGATATATTACGTTCTAATCATGGGCCGGTGGTGATGGAGGTTAATTCTTCGCCGGGCTTGGAAGGTATTGAAGCGGCCAGTAAAAAAGATATTGCCGGACTGATTATTGATTTTGCTGAGCAGCGTTTAAAAACTATCGTAGAATCAAAAGATAAGTCATCGACCCGTACCCGGGGTAAAGGGTAGGCGGTGGTTATTACGTCTTTATAGCTTGTGGGTAGTCATTGTCGCGCCAGCTTGCTGGTATTGCCGATAACGGTCTCTACCTGCTTGTAAGATGCTGTCATCCTGGTGCAGTATTTCTAAAATGCGTTGATAACGCAGCAGTTCCCCAGGGAATTGTTGCGATAAGTTAATCAGGGTTGAGGCGTAATGAGGGTAAGTTTGGTTGGTGCTAATTAAAATTTGGTTTGGTATGGCGCTTTGATTTTCAACTATTATTTGATGGGGAAGAAAGCTATTGGCTCGAAACGTCCACAGTAAATCATCCATTATTTGGCTGTGGGCGTCAGAAACAGTCAGAATTAGGCTGTAAAGCTTTTGACGATAGGCTTTTTCAGCCAGCTTGCAGGTAAATAGGTCACGCTCCGCTAATGAGGGTGATGGCAGAATATAAAAACTAACCTCAAGCATTGAGTCCGTTGGCGCGATTTAATAAATATTGCATGACCAGTGGCACAGGACGTCCGGTTGCGCCTTTGTTTGCGCCTGTGCGCCAGGCAGTTCCAGCAATGTCTAAATGTGCCCAGCGAAACGATTCGGCAAAGCGGGCTAGAAAACAGGCCGCGGTGACGCTTCCGCCATCTTTACCGCCAATATTGGCAAGATCTGCAAAATTAGATTTCAATTGTTCCTGATATTCTTCCCACAACGGCATGCGCCAAACGCTGTCGCATGCTGATTCACTGGCGCTAATCAGGTCTTGACAGAGTTTGTCATCGTTGCCGAACAGGCCGCTGGGGATACGGCCTAATGCTACGATACAGGCACCCGTTAAGGTTGCCATATCAATGACTACATCAGGGTTATATTTTTGGGCATAGGTGAGGGTGTCGCATAAAATTAAACGGCCTTCCGCATCAGTGTTGAGTATTTCAATGGTTTTGCCGGACATGCTTATGACAATGTCTCCGGGTTTATTGGCATCCCCATCGGGCATATTTTCTGATGTTGGCACCAGGCCTATGATATTAAGCGGTAATGATAACTGCGCAGCTGCCTGTAGGATGCCTAAGACACTGGCGCCTCCACACATGTCATATTTCATTTCGTCCATGCCTTCAGCGGTTTTTAAGGAAATACCACCAGCATCGAAGGTTAAACCTTTGCCAATAATAACAATCGGCTTGGCCTGCGGGTCACCACCCTGATAATGCAAGGTGATTAATTTAGCCGGTTGACGGCTACCGCGGCTAACGGATAAAAGCGCGCCCATACCCAGTTTTTGCATATCTGCTTCTTCCAGAATAGCAACTTTTAGGCTGGGTTTTACGGCGGACAGCTGCGTCGCTTGTTCGGCAAGATAAGTTGGCGTACAGATATTACCCGGCAAATCGCTCAGTTTTTTAGTGAGTGTTACAGCATTAGCGATGGCAATGCCTTGTTGCAGGCCGGTGGTTGCTGCCGTCAGTGCTGATGCCGGTGCCCAAAAACCTATTTTTTGTAGGCTACAGGCGGGGTCGGGAATAGATTTTAACGGTTTAAGCTGATATAGGGCGTCATCAAAAACCTCGACGCTGCGCCGGGTTTTCCAAGTCCAATCCGCATCCGTAACGTCAACTTCCGTCAACGTACAGCAGGCACTGGTAACTGTTTGATTTATAAGTATTTTAATCGCCGCGGCTAAGGCTTTGCGGAAGTCTTTTTTGGAGAGGGACGCTTGTTTACCTAAGCCGACCAGTAAAATCCGGGTAATCGTATTATCAGGCACGAAGTTAATAAACAGCGTTTCCCCGATTTTATCTTTTAAATCACCCCGTTGTAGAACTTTGCTGATTAACCCATCGGTGCGCTGATCGAGCAGGCTGGCAGCCGGCGACAATGCTTGATTTTCGTAAATGCCGACAACAATGCAGTCACTGGCGAGATTGTTTAAGTCGGCACTTTCAATAAAATAGTCCATAGCTAAATAATAGTAATCTTTGAGTAAATTGGGATTTAGGGGCTTATCAGTGGCCAATTTGGCTAGGTTTAAGGTAAAAACAGCTCCGATTATAGCAGTTGCTGTATAACCAAGCCAGCGAGTTGCGTTAGTGTTAAGGGCGATTAGGTATTAGCATGCTTTGCTGTTGCGCTAAGTTATTTTTCAGATGATTAACGTCTTTAAGTAATTGCGGATTATAGCGTTTCGCCAATTGTTCGGCGGTATTGAGGAGTGCTAGTGCGGCCGCCTGTTGTCCGGTTGCGCCTAATGCATCCGCTTTCATTAAATAGTATCGGAAGACCCGTGGATCTTGGGTCTGTGCTTTAGTAACGGTTTGTAAGGCCGCATCCGCAAGACCATATAGCATTTCAATATCAAACAGGCTATTTACGTAAACCCGCCGCCATTCTTGGGACAAAAAGGGATTGTCGATAACGGCATTTAACCAGTTTCGTACGTCATTAAGATGCTCAGCGCAACGGGGAAATTTGGCGAGTACACAGTGGGTAGCATCATCCAAAACGGTGAGATCAAACGGCGTTAAGTTTCGTTTATTGAGCAGGCTGAAGAGTTTTTGCTTTTCTAATAATGGCTCGGCAGTAATGTTAGTTGGTGCAGATAAAGTTGCCTGCATGCCTAAGCTGGCTGATTCATGATTTAAGGCAACGGCTTTTAAATAATAGCGGTAAGCTTCTGCGGGCTGGTTTTGTTTTTTATTTAATAGCTCTGCATAGGAATAGAGGCTGATCGGTGACTCCGGGTGATGCGTCGCCAAACTTTTGAATAGACTGGCTTCCGACTCCCAATAACTGGCGCGTTGAAAAGTCAGGCTGATTAAAATCATACTGCTGATGCTTAGTAACGGGATGGCGAAGCGTTTGCTTAGGTTTATTAAAGTAACTGCAAACAGAATAATTATGCCTAATGAGGGTAAGTAATTCCTATGCTCATAAGTAATTTCGAGAGGCCAGATACTCGATTCCATACTATGCCCAACCAGAAACCATACGATGGCAAACGATACCAGCGGGTGTACTTTTTTACACCACCATGCCAACATTAACATGATACCCCAGGCGACAATACTGACCGTGGTGCTGAGCGGTTCCAGCCAATTTTTACTTAGCGGCAAATCATCATGATACAGTCCCATCACCCGAATATCCGGGAATACAAGCATTTGCACATAAAACCACAGCACTCTCGCTTCGGTTAGTAAACGTTGTTCGAGGGTAAAAGGTTTAGCATAAAATCCGGCGATAATATTCAATTTGCCGGAAATGATTAGGTACAGTGCAATGAGCAGGGGGATACCTAATAAGGCCGTATAGACAATGTAGATTTGTTTTTCGTTGTTTGGCCGGGCGTATAAGCAAAATTCAATGCTGGCAGCGTATAAAACCAATAATGCGGCATTTTCTTTACACAGCAAGCCTAATCCGGTTCCCGCTACCAAGGCAAAAATCATCCAAGACAGGGCGAACCGTTTGTTTTGTTCCAGCCGGTTTCGAGCCCACACGTAACCATTGAGGCCTAACAGTACAAACAATGCTGCCATGCTGGTCATACGTTGTACGATATAAGCAACGGTACTGACTTGTAATGGGTGTATGGCCCACAGTAAGGCGATAAAAAAAGCGACAAGGAGGGCGCTATTTTTAGTTAGTGGTGGGGTTGATGGCTTAAATAATTTTGGGGCTAACTGCATAATCAAACTAAACACTAACAGCGCATTGAATAAATGAATGCTTAAATTAGTGAATTTGAAAATAAAGGTATTTTGAAAACCCTGTGCCTGGTAATAATTGAGGCCAAAGGAGAGGGCGGGCAGAATCCTTTTTAGGGCACCGCTTTCATTAGACAATAAGGATTTTTTTAACGACTCTAAGGATAGGTCAGGCAGGATAACCGCGGGGTTTTCCTGAATATTGACCTGGTCATCAAAAACAAAGGGGCCATTCAGGGCGGGCTGATAACTAAATGCCGTAATTAACAGCAGCAATATAACGGTAAGCGTCAGTATCCCTTTGAAAGAGGATGAAAAAGTGGCGTGATTCAAAAGTTAATCCTGCGTCGGTAAGGAAAATGTGGAAAAAGGCAAGGTGGGCAATAGCGGTTATTTCTCTTCGATATATTTGTAATGCAAAGAAGAAATTTGTTCTGAAATAATGCCCATTAAAAACACAAACAGGGAAGACAGTATTAATAGCATGCTCATATTCGTAAAGCGTCCTTGAGTCATATAGGTATAGCCGTAATTAGCTATGCCGGACAAGAACATCCAGGAACTGATGGGCATGAAAAAACGCATAGGCGAAAATAACGCGCCTACCCTTAATATGACAATAAAAAAACGGTAGCCATCCTTGACGATATTAATGTGGCTTTGACCTTTTCGGGTTCCCGCGTGGATCGGGATATAGCCGACGTGGAAGCCGGAGCGGAAAAACGCCATGGTGCTGGTGGTTGGATAGGAAAAACCATTGGGCAACAAATATAAAAATTTCCTAAACTTATCCGCACGCACCGCGCGAAAGCCGGAGGTTAAATCTTCAATTTTATATTGCGTCATATAACTGGCCATGCTGTTATAAATCCAATTGCCGAACCGCCTGGCCCAACTACTGTGGGTACTGGGGTGGCGCGCGCCAACCACCATATCGTAGCCTTCGTATAATTTACTGAGCAGCACCGGGATGTCCTCAGGATTATGTTGCCCATCGCCATCCATAAAGACTATTACTGAGCCGATGGCGTTGCGTGCGCCGGTTTTGACCGCCGCCCCATTACCTAAACTATAAGGATGGGTGATGACTCTAACGCCTAAATTTTGCCCTATTTGGGCGGTATCATCGGTTGAACCGTCGTTTACTAATAAAATTTCGGCGTCAAGCTGTAATGCCTGAATTTTAAGCAGTAGCTCGCCAATATTTTGGGATTCGTTTTTGGCCGGCAATACAATGCTTACGGTTGAAGGCGTTTTATTTTTCAGGTCTTGCATAGGAGTGGTTTTATATAAATAAAAGTAGCGTTTAGGCTTCTGTTGGCAATGGTTAAAAAATTAAACTCTATTGATGCTGACTAGATAACTTAACCCTTTCTGTCGTTTAGGGACAGAAAGGGTTAAGTTAAAAAGATCATTCTGTTATCACGGTAAGTCGATGCTATTGCTTAAAAGGCATCTCTATAACGTTTAATTTTAGGCATGGATTAGCAAGCTTGTCACGAACTGAATTTGGCAAACGCGTGTTTTTTAGGTACAGAGATCAAATAATTTGAGATTCGATATAGCCATTGCTTATAGCCGCGCCGTTAAAAAACCTCCATAAGATAAATTACCTATGTAATAGCCTTTATTGATTGGCACAGCACTATTATGCCCTTTTAAAAATATATTTTGTGATCCGCCTCCCAAAATCCACAAAAATCCTCCCCTGCTGTCGTAATTAAAGACAGGTTGTTTCCAGCATGTACATTTATTAAACAGTGTATAGCGCTTAATTTTCTATAAAGCAGATTAAAAAATACGCTATCAAGCTGTTTTAAAAGTTAAAAAATAAAATATTTTTTTTGGCATAGTCTGTGCTTTAAGGAAAGCTGTAAGCTGCCGTTATGCAGAGAAAATCATTAAGACGTGAAATGACTCTCAAGACTCATCTTAACGTTCAGCTTACATTTTTTAATATAAAAGAACATTTATGAGGAAACCATTATGGCTATAAGTGCAGCAACAAAGGCCGCAACGGATGCGTTGGCGGCAAACCGGGCACCCGTGAGTGTAGGTGCGCAGGAAGTACACAGATGGATGCAAAGTTTTACGTGGGATTTTGATAAGAATCGCACCAAATATTCGACCAAATACAAAATGGCGAATGACACCAAAGAGCAATTTAAATTGATTGCTAAAGAATATGCCCGGATGGAGTCTGTTAAAGATGAACGTCAATTCGGTAGCCTGCAAGACGTTTTGACTCGGGTTGATGCAGCTAACCGTGTCCATCCAAAATGGAATGAGTCCATGAAAGTCATTTCTAACTTTCTGGAAGTGGGTGAGTATAACGCTATCGCAGCTACAGGAATGTTATGGGATTCCGCGACTGCACCTGAGCAAAAAAATGGTTATTTGGGTCAAGTGATGGACGAGATTCGTCATACTAACCAATGTGGTTATATTAACTATTATTTCGCTAAACAAGGTCAGGATGCGGCTGGACATAACGATGCCCGCCGTACGCGTGCCATCGGGCCGCTTTGGAAAGGCATGAAACGGGTATTTTCAGACGGTTTTATTTCTGGCGATGCGGTGGAATGCTCCATCAACTTACAATTAGTCGGTGAAGCCTGCTTTACCAATCCACTCATTGTGGCAGTAACCGAATGGGCTTCTGCTAACGGCGATGAAATGACCCCAACGGTATTCCTGTCAATTGAAACTGACGAGTTACGTCACATGGCAAACGGTTACCAGACTGTGGTATCCATTGCTAACGACGCAGCCGCTTCAAAATATCTGAACACAGACCTGAACAATGCATTTTGGACCCAACAAAAATACTTCACACCTGTGTTGGGCATGATGTTTGAGTATGGCAGCCATTTCAAAGTTGAGCCTTGGGTTAAAACTTGGAATCGTTGGGTATACGAAGATTGGGGCGGTATCTGGATCGGCCGTTTAGGCAAATACGGCGTGCAATCGCCTGCTAGTTTGCGCGATGCTAAAAAAGACGCGTACTGGGCACACCATGATTTATTCATGATTGCCTATGCTCTATGGCCAACCGGTTTCTTCCGTTTAACCTTGCCAACTGCTGAAGAAGCCGCCTGGTATGAAGAGAACTACCCTGGCTGGTACGACATGTATGGCAAAGTGTATGAAGAATGGAAAGCGCGTGGCTGTGAAGATCCTAACAGTGGCTTCTTGCCTCTCCAATGGTTTATTGAAAATAACCATCCTATCTATATAGACCGGGTATCCCAAGTACCTTTCTGCCCGAGTTATTGCAAAGGTGCCAGCACTTTACGCGTACTTGAATACAACGGCAAAAAACATTCCTTCAGTGACCAATGGGGCGAGCGCATGTGGTTGTCTGAACCGGAGCGTTATGAGTGCCAAAATATCTTTGAACAATACGAAGGCCGGGAATTATCTGAAGTGATTGCTGAAGGTCACGGTTTACGTAGCGATGGCAAAACCCTAATCAGCCAGCCGCATACCAACAAAGATGGCAAGCTATGGACTATAGATGATATTAAAAAGATCGGCTGTGTATTTTCCGATCCTTTGAAAACACTGTAATCAAAATCTATTTGGCGTTGTTAAGTGTGTGGTAGCTTCTGTAGCCCAGGGGTGCCCATAAGACACCCCTGCCTCAAAACACACATAAATGATGCTGCCAATCATTGTAAAGGAGTTTGTTATGTCAATAGTAGTAAAAGGTGGTAGACGCGGTCTGACGGATCCGGAATTAGCGGCGGTTATTGCGGCGGCTGTTCCAGATGTGCCACTAGAAACCCAACGTAAAATGAATTACTTCATGACGCCGCGTGGTAAGCGGATTAATGAATATGAGGTGTTATGTTGCTATACCCAACCAACCCCGGATTGGATTCCAGGCGGCTTGGATTGGGGTGATTGGACGCAAAAATTTCATGGTGGTCGTCCATCCTGGAGTAACGAGTCTACTGAAATGCATAGCTCTGACTGGCACAAACACCGTGACCCGGCATTTCGTTGGCACGCTCTGTATGTGAAAGATAAAGCGGAAGAATGGCGTTATACCGATCGTTTCTTGAAAGCTTATTCGGCCGATGGGCATGTCCGGTCTATCGACCCCGTTTGGCGCGATGAAGTATTAGGTGATTATTTAGGTGCGTTTGGATTCTGTGAATATGGCTTGTTCAATTCTCATTCCTCTGTGGTGCGTGATTGTTTAGGTGACACCTTACGTATGAGCAGTGCCATGATCGGTCTGGATAAAGTGGATAACGCGCAAATGATCCAAGCGGAAAGAACTTTTTTGGCGAAGCTGGTGCCGGGTTTCCCTGAGTCTACCGACATCCCCAAAAAAGAATGGACGCAAGGAAAAATTTATAAAAGTGCCCGGGAGACGGTTGAAAAAATTTGGCAGGAAACTTATGACTGGAACGAAATTTTGTTCTCAGGACACATGATTTTTGATCCTTTATTCGGCCAGTTTGTGCGTAGGGAGTTCTTCTTAAGATTGGCGTCTTACTACGGCGACAACTTAACGCCGTTTTTTATCAACCAAATGCAACTGTATCATTCACAAACCAAAGGCATCACCACGGACATGTTCCACACCTGTCTGGCGGCTGATCCTACCTTTGCTAAGCACAATATCCGTTTAATGAATGTTTGGTCTGACAAATGGTTGCCACAAACGGTTAGTGCGTTGAAAGATTTCATGGGTATTTTTACAAAAATCCCAGAAATTAAAGGCGTTACCGACAAATCTGCCATTGAAGCGGCATTGGAACGGGTATTTGATGACTGGAAACGGGATTATGCGGATGTTATCGGTTACAAAGTCGATACCGCAGCACTGATTAAAACAATCTTAACTGGCCTTAAATAAGGAAACATTATGTCTCAAGATAATACCTATAACGCCGGTATCATGAAAAAAACCGGTAAAGCCTTTGCTGATGAATATTTTTCAGAAGAAAATCAGGTCTGTAAAGAAAGCAATGAAGTGGTTTTGGTTTTAAAAAAATCTGATGAACTCAACACCGTGGTGGAAGAGATTTTGTTAGGTTCACGTAAAACTGAGAACAAAACCTTAGTGGTAGAAGACCGTTCTGGTTTTTGGTGGCTAAAAGCAACCGGCAAAATTGAAATTGATTGCACTGAAGTTTCTGAGTTGCTGGGTAAACAGTACAGCGTTTATGACTTATTGGTGGATGTCTCCTCAACCATTGGTCGTGCTTATACCCTGGGTGAAACTTTTACCATCACTTCGGAACTGATGGGTCTTGATGTTAAATTGCAAGACCTTAAAACTGCTGCTTAGGAGCTAACGATGCCAAAAATTCATGATAACCCTAACCGTACCACCTGGGTAAAAAAAATCGCGGGTTTAAAAACCTTAGCGGAAGGTCATGCCATGTTAAAGGACTTCAGAGCTAAACACATGAGTCCATTTAAGACCGATTGGACTTTGGAGCTTGATGGCCAGTGGATTGAGTTAAAAATTGAAGAGCAGGTAGCGTTATTAAAGCATGCTGAGTTCAATGATACGCAATTGCTTAATAATTGCACCTGTGGTGCTGATGCCAAAAAAGTCGCTGCTGACGCTGTTGCAGCAATGACTGCCTGTACAGATATGTATGAAGCCGAGCGCATTCATATCAATTTCAGGTTGGCCTGCAAACCGCCGGTTATGCCAGTTAACTTCTTTTTGGATACCGACAGGCAATTAGGCACCAAGTTAATGGAGCTGAGAAATACGGATTATTACGCCTTGCCGCTAGAAGAGTTACGCAAAGCGCGTGGCGTAAAAGTGATTACGCTCCAGTAAGCAGTTGTTACCGCTTTGTTTTAAGTGTTTATCTTTTTAAATATGCGTTTAGGGTAAACACTTTGGCAAACCGCAAAAGCATCGTTATGAGCGGTGCTTTTGCACCTATTTTAATTATAAAAAAACAGTATGAAAATGATTACAAATGAATCCGGGCAAAAACATTTCCCCCTAAGTGCTAATGCTGAACTGACCAAATTGTATGATACCCAGCCTTATACTGCCTACACGGAAGATCTGGAATTTATGTGGCGTTGGACCATTTACCAGGACCATAAACTGGTTCAGGAAGGCTGTTCATTGACCCTGGATGCGTCGAGGCGGGCTGTGGATCATGTCTTAGCTTTCTTTAATGTGTCCAGAGCGACCAAACCATAAGTATCGGAGTTTTTGTAAATGGCAAGTACGCATCAAGTAACCATTACTACCCAAGACAATGAAGCTGTTTCCTTTGAATGTCGTTCGGATGAAGATGTCATCACGGCAGCAGTGCGGCAGGATATTTATCTCATGTCTTCCTGCCGCGAAGGAGGCTGTGCGACCTGTAAAGGGTTTTGCGCGGAGGGTGAATATGTGATGGGTAAATTCAGCTCCCAGGCGCTGCCGACTGAAGAGGAAGAGGCCGGTGAAGTGTTACTTTGCCGTTGCTATCCGACCACTGATATAGAAGTTGAAGTGCCTTATACCTATGAGCGTATTTCATTTTCGCCGGAAGGCTTGGAGTTTGAAGCGGAGGTAGTTGAGCTGTCGAAAGTGTCTATTAATGTCATGAAATTGCAATTGCAGCGTACTGGCGATGATAAACAGGTTAAATTTGAATCCGGGCAGTTTTTTGATCTGGAAATTCCGGGTACCACTACAACGCGCTCTTATTCTCCCGCCAACACCGGTAATAATCAGGGTGATTTGGAGTTTTTGATCCGTATCGTCGATGGCGGTAAGTTTTCTGAGTTTTTAAGAAATGAAGCGGCTGTCGGGCAAAAAATTAAGCTAAAAGGCCCATCTGGTATTTTTGGCTTAAAAGATAATGGTTTTACCCCGCGTTATTTTGTCGCTGGAGGGACCGGATTGGCACCGATTTTGTCGATGGTTAGGCATATGAAGGAATGGGATGAACCGCAAAAATGCGTTATTTATTTTGGGGTAAATACCGAAGCTGAAATTTTTCACTTAGCCGAGCTGGATCAACTTGCTGCATTAATGCCGACGTTGGAACTTAGGAATTGTGTATGGAAGTGTTCAGATGATTGGCATTGTGAAAAAGGCAGTGTAGTTGATATTTTACGCCGTGATTTGCAGGAAACTGGCGCTAAACCGGATTTATACCTATGTGGCCCGCCAGGCATGGTGGATGCCACTTTTGCGGTGTGTGCGGAAATGGGTATCCCCAAAGAGAAGATTTATTTAGAGAAATTTTTGCCGAGTGGATCTTGACAACATCTAACAGAGAATAGGCTTTATTTGACAATCAGGTAAAGCATACCCGCTGTAAAAAAGCTCATCCCTGCTTTCTTCAAATTTGAAAAAGCGCAACTCATTCATTGTAAAAGAGAATTAAGCTATGTCACTTCATTGTTTAGTATATGTAAGCCTTACCAATCAAGAGATGACTGATGATCATCTGCAATCTCTACTCAAAAAAGCCAGGGAGAAAAATGAACGCTTAGACATTTCCGGGATGTTGCTATACAGGGACGGTTTTTTTATGCAGGCACTTGAGGGTGAGCTGGATGATATTGAAGAGTTATACAATATTATCAAGGCTGATTCACGGCATCGGGATGTTTTACTGGTTTATAAAAAACCAATGAAGCAAAGGGGCTTTCCGGACTGGACGATGGGCTTTAATAAAATTGCAGCGGACGATCTAAAGTCAATTACCGGCTACACGCAATTTTTACAAAATCCTACGCCGGACTTTTTTCTACAGCGTGCCAGTGAAGCGGAAGCACTTTTGGATCAATTTAAACA
This sequence comes from Methylococcales bacterium, assembly GCA_040079795.1. Classification (GTDB taxonomy): domain Bacteria; phylum Pseudomonadota; class Gammaproteobacteria; order Methylococcales; family Methylomonadaceae; genus SXIZ01. Next base: position 26,805 of record JBEBJQ010000022.1, on the reverse strand, counting down.
TCAGTTGTTTTTTTAGGTCTTTAGTGAGGCATTATTTCAAATGAGTCTGAAAGCTGATGATGAGGAGTTTCTTCAAGGTATGGCAGACCAACTGGACGAGACCATTAGGCGGCTAGTCCTCGAAGAACACGCGCTTTGCCATAAGATTGGCGAGGAGAGGGTCGAGGAGTTAAAAGAATTCTGGAATCAAGAATTGCCTTTTGAAGAAGAAGTTGAGTTTAAACGGACTTTAGATTACTGGGAAAAAGTGCTTATCCAGACTTGGGCATACGCTAAACGCGCCCATCTTTCCAGGGCAGATGTTGGCAAAGCTTTTATGACAATGAATTCAAAATTATAACCTCACAAAAATAAACGCATAGTATGAGTAAAGACATTATTTATAACCCGGAAGCACGGTTAAAGTTATTGGCAGGCATTGATAAGGTGGCACGGGCAGTCAAGGTGACCATGGGGAGTAACGGCCCTGCGGTGATGATTCAGCATCGTACGGATGGCATTATGCCAGTATTCACCCGTGATGGGGTCACTGTCGCACGGTCAATTGGTTCCACTGACAGAATTGCGGCGTTAGGTGGTCGGATGTTACGGGATGTTGCGGGGGCTGTTTCAAGGCAAGTGGGGGACGGTACGACAACGGCGATTGTTTTGGCTCAAAAATTGGCACAGGAATGTTTAAAGAGTGTTGCCGCAGGCTTTCATCCTTTGCAATTGAAACTGGGCTTAGATAACGCATTGGCAATTGTAGAAAAAAATCTACTGGACATGGCGTATACAGATGTCAATCCTGATTGGATTGAAAAAATATCGGCTGTAGCGACTAAAGATGAGCCAGGTGTTGGTAAGCTCTTAAGTGAAGCCCTGGAAAAATTAGGCTTAGAAGGCCCCTTAAGTTTTCAATTGGGTAGTGGTTTTTATGATGCATTAGAAATTGTCGATGGCAGTCAATATCCGCAAGGCTATCTATCACCTTATTTTGTGACTGATAAAAACCGGGAGGAAGCCGTTTTAGAGAACCCATATATTTTGCTGTATGACCGTGAAATTAAAGATTTGATGGAGTTAGTGCCGGTTTTGGAGGAGGTAAAAGCACAGGGACGTTCCTTACTCATTATTGCGGAGGAGGTTATTGATAAAGCCTTAACGGGGTTATTACTTAACCATGTCCGGGGGATCTTTAAAGTTGTTGCGGTTAAGCCGCCCGGTTTTGGTGACAAACGTCTAAACCGCTTGAAAGATTTAGCGTTGCTAACGGGTGGACAGGCAATTTTAGATGATTACAGCTCCCCAAAACTTGAAGACGTAACTTTGGCGCAATTAGGCCAAGCCAAACGGGTGGTGATTACCGCAAGCACTACTACCATCATTGGCGCGAATATTGATCCTACGGCTATCGCTGCCCATGTAGAGACCTTGCAGCAGGAAGCAGCGTTGGTTTTAGCCAAGAAGCCAGGGCAGGGGTCAGCTTCTGGCAATAAGCATGATTTTGAAGAATTAGAAGCGCGTATGGCGTTTTTGGCGGGTAAAACCGGCCTATATAGCGTCGGCGGCGTGACCGATTTTGAAATGAAAGAACGCCTGGTGCGTATTGAAAATGCCTATAATTCTGCAAAAGCGGCGCTGGAGGAGGGGGTATTGCCCGGTGGCGGTGTAGGTTTGCTCCGAAGCCGCGCGGTGTTGAAAACGGTTATCGCCGAAAACCCGGAACAGCAGCAAGGATTTATCATACTACAGCAAGCCATGGCGGCTCCTTTTCAACAAATTATGCAAAATGCCGGCGTTAACAGTGAAGCCGTCTTGGCTAGGCTGGATGCCTTGGCAGATGACGCCTGTGTATTTGATACCCGCCAGGAGTGCTACGGCAATTTCCTTGAAATTGGCATTATTGATCCGGTTAAAGTGATGCGTTTGGCGTTACGGAATGCAGTCAGTGTGGTAGGTACCCTGATAACGACGGAAACCGTGGTTGTTAATGTACCCGACCACTCGATAATGGCGGGTTACTCACCGGAGTGGGCGGCCGCAACCAGAGAGGATCCGAGGGCTTAGTACTCAACTTCTGTTTTTGTCTGTTTTTATTTGTTTTAGCTCCTTAGACCTATTTGCCTTAATTTTCAGGCAGACGTTATTTCCTAATAACGGTAAGGCAATGCGACAATTTGTCACATTGCCTTTTTTTTTAATTTTGTTATCTTGATTGCTCTTTTCAATTGTTATAAAAATATTGAAAATTCAAAAGCTTAATGTTTTTAGTCGATACCACTTTAAACATGACTCATTAAGGGATATTAATGACTATTGATTACAACATTCCACATAATGTCAAAATAATTCAAGAGGTCTTATTAGTCCGGCATACCCTTGAGTTTGAAATCGATCGTCCGATTCAAGCTTGGCAATGGATGAATCAAACCCGTTCGATTCCGGACCAGTCTGATTGGGTTCGCCCTGAAGTAATTGACGCCTGGCGGCGTTGTTTGGACGATTATCATTTACCTTTAGGAAATTATGTCGATTGGGTCGCCACTGCAATAACCCATACTGCCCCTAATACCGATCAGCAAGTCAGTAATATACAAGCTTTAATTAGGCAACTCAGCCATAATTTCACGGTATTTTTGCAGGAAGCGGGCGTTATGATGGTGCTTACAACCGCCGATGGCAGGCTTTTAACCGTGACTGGTGAAAAACATTTGCCCAGCGCCTTTATGACCCAGCTGTTTCAGCAAGGCGCAAATTGGCAGGAGACGGTTTTAGGTAATAACGGTATCGGTTCGGCACTTAAGCTTAAACAGCCCATTGCCTTTCAGGGTATGGAACATTTTCTGAGTGTTTTACACCCTTTTACCACGGTTGGCTATCCGTTACTGGATGAGGCAGGAAGCTTGCTGGCAGTTATCGGGTTGGTCAGCAACCAGCAAGATTGCATGAATTCACTGTTTGCTTTTTTGCATTTAATTTGTGTATTGGTAAATACGAATTTGCCTTTAGCCCAAAATAAACTCGCCCAAGAGCGGGTTTTAGAAAAAATTCAGTTTAAACCCACTCCAAAACCAGCCATTGCAGAAATTGGGTCAACTGCACCCTCTGCCCTGGACTTACTCGTTCAAAAAGCAGTTAAGTTGCAAGCCTATAAAATCCCTATTTTGATTACGGGGGAGTCAGGAGTAGGTAAAGATCATTTTGTTAATTTGCTCAAACAGGCCGGTCCTAGAAAAAACGCAGCTTTTATTGCCATTAATTGTGCTTCGATACCGCGTGACTTAATTGAAAGTGAATTATTTGGTTATGAGTCCGGGAGTTTTACCGGCGCGCGCAATAATGGTAAACCCGGAAAGTTTATGTTAGCTGATAAGGGCATTTTATTTCTGGATGAAATCGGTGATATGAGTTTTGATTTACAATCTACCTTATTACGGGTATTGGAAACCTCCGAGTTCACGCCGGTTGGTGGGAGTTCACCGGTCAGGGTGGATGTGCAGGTGGTAGCCGCAACCAATGTCAATTTAATGGAGGCGGTGGAAGGCGGGCGGTTCCGGCAGGATCTTTATTACCGCTTAAATGGCGCTCAAATTCATTTGCCCTCCTTACGCGAACGGCCTGACAAAAAAGCGCTTATTCATCACATATTACAACGTGAATTAAACAGCATTTCACTTAATGAGCCGTTTGAAATTTGCCCGGAGGTGATGCGCCTGCTTGAGCAGCATCCTTGGCCGGGTAATATCCGGCAATTAATTAATGTGGTTAGGGCGACGCTATATACGGCAAGTGGTGCATTTATCAGTAAACAGGACTTGCCATTGGATTTTATGGCGGAATATCAGAAAAATGAAAGCCAGTGGCAACCAGCCGATAGGCTCTACTCCATGCCTTCTGCATCTACTGATTCACCGGTTATGAGTTTATCTCATTGGGAATTGCAAGGTATCAAAACGGCTTTAAAAGAATGTGATGGTAATATTTCATTAACTGCAAAAACCCTAGGTATCACCCGCTCTACGCTATATAAAAAAATCGGGCAGTTCAGGTTAGATAAATCCGGTGAAGGTTTGCTGGTTTAACAAGTTAAGCGATTCCCGGTTTATAGGCGGTATTAATTCAGCCCGACCAATAAGTAAAGTCCCAAACCTAGCATGACCAAGCCGCTGATTAGTTTAAGCCAGCGACCTTCTTTTTCCTGCAAACGCCGTTGACTGAGGGTAATGATGCCGATGCTCAAAATGATAATGTCATCGAACATATAAGCCAGGTTGTAAAGCAACAAATAACCGTAGTAGCTAACGGTATTTAATTGGCTCAAAGTTAGAATGCGGGTAAATAATGCCGGAAAACCCGACGTACACATAAACTCTACAATTTGCACCAAAAACGCCAACACCACTGCGCCAATCATAGCACCGGTTAGATTTTGTGCAGTTAAAATTCGCCGTATCCTGGCGTAAATGCCGGGCTTGGCTGCGTTAGGGATTGAGAGCGAAAAACCCCAGCCAAAAAACCAAAAATCTTTCAGGTTAATCAGGCCAGCGATTAAGGCAATTACGGCAATAATAACTTCTGAGGTGCGGGATAGGCCAATCAGTAAGAACAGGTTCAGCCACGCCGCCATAAAAATGAAGTAAGCCAATCCTTCTACGGCGACAAAAGTCCCGGCAATAGCGAACATGCGCAAACGGTTTTGCATCGGTGCCAGCAATGAGATCATTAAAATAAGCACCCATAAAGAGCAGGGATTGAAACCATCCAAAAGCCCCATTGCTAAGGTGAATAAAGGTAAACCGATTTCATCCAGCGAGAGCGTGTGCCCGAAAAAATTAATGATAAAGGGCGTTGCCGTTTCTGTAGAATCAATTTTATTTGCTTCACAAGGGATTGGTGCTGCTGCTTCGCAGCTGCCGGCATCCAATTGATTTGTAGTTATCGGGGGTGATCGCGTCTTAGTTAACGCTTGGCGTATAAGCAATCCGGTGGTGAGGTCATCGGAGTAACCGATAATTAATTGATCACCTATGTAAAAAGCCGGTACCCGTATCGTCCCCGTTTTTAGCTGTTCAGCAATCATTTGCAGTCGTTTTAAAGCCGAAGCGTCTTTAGTTACATCCTGTTTAATGATGTTAAGTGCAGGTTGTTCATTTTTTAGTTTCTGTAAAAATAATTCGGCTTTAGCGCAGTGTGGGCAGCCTTCCCGCACGAAAACTTCAATATCGGTTGTCTGAGTGACAACTGCGTGGATATGCTGAGGTAAAGCGGCCGGAAGATCGGCGCTTACCTGGGCGATGGTTAAAAATAAGCTAAGCCCTAATAACCCCTGCATCCGTAGTATCATGAGTTTGCTCCATAGGTTATGGACATCCAAAACCACAAGTATGAATTATTGTTATCGGAATTTTTTATTGAATTGCGATCGAAGCATTTTTGATCTTAGCTTGTAAATCCGGTGGCAATGAATTTAAAAAACCTGCCGGATCGGTTTGTGCTTTCAGGATGATCTCCTGCATTTTTTGAGGATCTCCACCAGCCTGTTTTTCCAGGATTGGCATAATATCCGCCGCAATATTATAAAGCGTTTGTTTCCCGCCGTTACTGCCGTTGACGGTTTCCAATGCTTTTAAATCAGCAGCCATGCCTGCGTCGGTTTTGGCAGCAGCGCAGGCCTGGCTTCTGAGGCATTCTTGGGTTTTTAATAAGGCAGAGCTGACTGAATCCTCCGCATAGCCGCTTTGAAAACACACCCCCAGCACCATTAAACTAAATGCTAATTTGACTTTAAACATGGTTAAATTCTGTATTATTTGATTTATCTCGTTAAAGTGCTTCGTGAAATGCTACTGGAGTAAAAAAGAGAAGTTATGTGCTTGAAGCGTTGCAGATCTGTATATAATCGTTAAACAAAAAATGGCAGGTAGCATACCTTTATGAAACAGCGCAATAGCATTATATGGTTTTGGGATGTATTGCGAAGGGCCATAGACAGTTAGGATGCAATGGAATTGCCAACCACTTCAATCAGTGAATAGCTCAATCAGTGGTGCTGGATTATCTGGGGGAGCGCTGACCAAACTCCATTTAAAGCTTGTCCAATCCACGCTGGCTGAGGCGGATGAATCTGCCAAGGCTGATTGTGAACCCGTAGCTAATGTAAGTGAAAATAAAGCAAGTAAGGCAGTATCTTTAAAAGTAGTCATGTACAAATCCCTTATAAACATTATCCGGTATAAAGCGATGCGGTTATTTTAGCGTTAATTTTAAGTAAGCTATTATTTAATAAATAAAATACCAGCATAAATATTGTAACATCAGTCATTCATCAGTAATTGATATTATTATGTAGCCGGGTAATATTTGTATTGATTCAAGGGTCTGCGCACTTTAAATTTCCTCGATTCTGCCACGCTTTGATTTTAAGCATTGGAGGTGTACGATCAGAAGATCAAATACTATCGAAATATTCAAGAATGTGTCTGTACTCACCCTAGGTTCTGTTGACGTTTTGCCAATCAGGTAGAATTTACTGTTTTGGATGGCATGAACAGAATAGGGCTAAGCGATGCAGAGTGGGTAAGATTATTGCCTTTTTTAAAGGGACAGCCTGGAATTCACGTCGGCTTACCCGATACATGCAGGTTATTTATTATCCAGAAGCAGGAGTAAAACCACCGGCTTTAGCCGGTTAGCTTTACCAGTCCTGTCTGGCAGGGCCATAACTAACCCCAAAGCTTATCGCAGGGGCTTTTAGCGCGGGAGCGAAGTGAGTGGATCTTGGTTCCCTGCGAGCCGCGCGAACCCACCTACTTAGTAGGTGGTTGTTCAGTTCACCCTATCGTTGGGGTTGTTTGCTTCATTGGTCGAATAATAGCTAACGAAACCAGTCTTAATACCTGATAATAAGGCAAAAATTTATCTCAATGACACCGGATATCTTCCCAGTAAAGATTATTATCCTGTATAAAAAAAGAATTTATGAAGTGTTATCAATCGGCTGATTAAAGGACACAAAACTGTGAATTGTTTATCTTTACAACCCGAAAATCACCAGTCTATTGGTGTTATAGCGGAAGTGCATGGCCCAGTAGTTATTATTGATTGCACGCAATTACCACCGTTGGGTCAGGCTTTATTTACCTGTTTCGACCATACCTCCTATCTGTTTGAAGTGCATCAACATCTGGATGAGAAGCATGTCCGCGCCATTACCCTCCACGGCACCGCGGGCTTAAGTCGTGGTATGGTTGTTTATGATTCAGGATCGCCCTTACATGTACCGGTTACAAAGGAGTGTCTGGGGCGTTTGTTAAATATTTTTGGTGAATCGCTGGATGGTTTGCCGGCCTTGCCGCAAGAGGCATTCCGTAATATCCATGCTAAACCTCTGCCGTTATCCGAAGCCATCGGGATGAGCGGGATTCTTGAGACCGGTATCAAAGTTATTGATTTGCTCTGTCCGTTTGTAAAAGGCGGAAAAACCGGCTTATTCGGCGGGGCAGGGGTGGGTAAAACCGTCTTGGTGATGGAATTTATTCATGCCGTTTCATCTATCCATAAAGGGGTATCGGTATTTGCAGGTGTTGGCGAACGTATCCGGGAAGCGCATGAATTGTGGCGGGAGATGCAACAGGCTCAGGTGATGAAGGATACTTTGCTGATTTTCGGGCAAATGGATGAATCGCCTGGGGTGCGCTTCCGGGTGGCGTTGTCGGCATTAACCTATGCCGAATATTTGCGCGATACCTTGCATAAAGAAGTGTTGTTTGTGGTGGATAACGTGTTCCGTTTTGTGCAGGCGGGCAGTGAAATATCCAGCTTGTTGGGGCGCATGCCTGCCACGGTCGGTTACCAACCCACCTTAACTACTGAGGTGGCAGAATTGGAAGACCGTATTTTATCCACTAAACAAGGCGCGATAACCTCCGTGCAAGCGGTTTACGTGCCGGCCGATGACATGACCGATCCTGCCGTCAGTGCCATTCTCAGCCATCTCGACACCACGGTTATCCTGTCCCGCGACCAAGCCAGCAAAGGCATTTACCCAGCGGTTGATCCATTACGTTCCAGCAGTAAATTGATGGATAAACTCACCCTTGGGGAACGCCATTACACGGTGGCGCAAGCAGTGCGCGAACATCTGGCGCGTTGCCGGGAATTGGAAGATATTATCGCCATGCTGGGTATGGAGGAACTGGCGGAAGCAGACCGTAAGATCGTAATGCGCGCGCGTAAATTGCAACGTTATCTGACCCAACCATTCACCGTATTAGCCCAGGATACCAAACAAACCGGCGTATCAGTGCCGTTGGCGCAAACCTTAACCGATTGCGAAGCGTTTTTAGCTGGGGACTATGATGAGCTCAGCGAGCAACAATGCTATATGCGAGGTTCCATGCAGCAGGCGTTAGTGTGAATACTTTTAGGCTGAACCTGTTTGATGCTACCCATGAGCAACGTTTTACAGGGGTAACTGCTTTTATCGGTACTGATGCTTCCGGGTGTTTTGGCATTCAAGCGCAACATGCACGGTTTATGACTACACTGGGGTTCGGCTTGGCGCGCTTTAGTTTGGATATGGATGCATGGCACTATCTGGCGCTCCCCGGTGCAGTCGTGTATTTTAATGATAATGCATTAACCTTAAGTACCCGGCATTTTCTGATCGATACCGATTTGGGACGCATTAGCGGCTTATTGCAACAACAATTAGCTGCCGAAGAGACGGAGTTACGCGCAACGCGCGACAGTTTGCAGCGTATGGAACAGGCTATGCTGCAACGCATGTGGAATCTGAAACGCAAAGTAGGGGGATGGTAGTTATGACGCAACAACAGGAATTAAAAAAGCAGATTGAAAACCAGATTAAACGCATTAAAAAAGCTGAACATGAACGGCCGAATTTGCTTTCACAAACGATCTATATCGGCACCTTGGGTTTGGTCATGGTTCTACCGATTGTAGGGGGAGCTTATTTGGGGCATTGGCTGGATAGCTTGGTAACCGGTTATTCAACACGTTGGACATTGAGTTTATTGTTTGCCGGGGTAGTGTTGGGGATGTTTAATGTCTATTTTTTAATTAGGGAATGATTGACGCGCTAGGTTGCCGGGATTTTCGATAGCCAATATTCTCACCGATGATTGGTTCTTTCCCGCCATAGTTTTACATCAGGGGTTTGTAGTAGCTTAGCTGCAAATTGACAGGACAATGCTAAATGCGCTTGGGCGTTATTACTTAAATCCTCACCCAATTCAAACGTTTCACCTTTAATGCTTAATAAAAAACACGGCGGTGGCGTTTGCTGTTTTATTTGCTGATAAACTGCCAATACCGCTGCCGGACTCATGGCATGGGTGGTGTAACTGGTGTCCCTGGCCGGTATCAATTCGGTGAAATCATAAGCATTCACACAAGCAACAGACGCATCAATAAATAAAACCAATTCTCGGTTTTCCAAATCCAGCGCGTGTTCAACTTGCAACTGAAAATCACTCAGTATTTCAATGGTATCCAGATTAACGGTGTTCTCAACGTATTCCAGTAATAACTGCCCCAGCGCGTCATCGCCACGACTTAAATTGCCATAACCAAATAGTAAAATGGGTTTAACTTTCAAGCCGCTCAATTTGACCATCACTGTGCTTAATTAACTTATCAATTAGCAGACCTTCTGCATCTATGAGTTCCAACTGCAAGGGCATTTTGCCAACTGCATGGGTGGCACAGGATAAACAGGGATCATATGCCCGAATCGCCACTTCCAGGTTATTCAACAACGGTTCGGTCAATTCCCGTCCCGATAAATATTCTGCCGCGACTTGCCGCACCGATTCATTCATTGCCTGATTATTACTGGTGGTTGAAACAATTAAATTGGCTTTGGTGACAATATCGTTTTCATCGATTTGATAATGATGAAATAACGTACCGCGCGGCGCTTCGATTACGCCGATGCCTTCATAACGCTTTTCACCTTGGGCAACTAAATCATGCCCCATAATGTCGGGGTCGTGGAGGAGTGTTTTAATGCTTTCGGCGCAATGTAAGGTTTCAATCAAGCGTGCCCAATGGAAGGCCAGTGTGCTATGCACCATCGCTTCCCCACTGTGGGCTTTAAATTCCACGCGCGCAGCTTCCGCTAACGGTGTATCAATAAAGTCACAGTTATTCACCCGCGCGAGCGGTCCGACCCGATACCAACCGCTTTCCTGTCCCAGCGCTAGCAGGTAAGGAAATTTCATATAGGTCCAGGAACGGACTTCTTCATGGATATAATCGTTATAGTGACAATAATCGACCTGATCCATAATCGTTTCGCCGTTAACGTTTTTAGCGCGGATGCCGCCGTGATAGAGCTCCAACGCACCATTGGGCTTGATCAACCCCAAATAATTGCTACGAATGGTTGCAAAATCATCGTAATAAGGCAAATTTGCGCAATGCACTTTTTTAATGAGCGCAACCGAACCCGCTGCCCAGGTAATGATTTGCTCAATATCTTCCAGCAAGTAATCCCGTTCGGCTTTGGTCAGCGCTTTATTCATGCCGCCGGGAATTGCCCCGGTACCGTGAATACGTTTACCGGAAATCATCCGAATCACTTCCTGCCCGTATTTGCGCAGCTTGACACCTTGCAAACCAATGTCAGGATAGTCGGCGAGTACGGCAATGATGCTGCGTTTACTGATTTCACTTTCAAAGCCAAATAATAAATCCGGGCTAGAGAGATGAAAAAAATGCAGGGCGTGCGATTGCAATACTTGCCCGAAGTGCAATAGCCGTCTTAATTTATCCGCTGAAACCGGCAGGTTTTCGGGATCAATCCCGACTAACTGATCAATCGCTTTGCCTGCCGCCAAATGATGACTGACTGGACAAATGCCACATAAACGTTGCACCAACACGGGTAACTCCCAATACGGCCGGCCTTGAATAAAGCGTTCAAAGCCACGGAATTCAACGATGTGCAATCTGGCTTGCTGAACCTTGTTGTGCTCATCCAGCAATAAAGTGACTTTACCGTGACCTTCAACCCGGGATACCGGATCAACTACCACCCGTTTTAACTGTGCTGTGTTTTTTGCGGTTTCTAAGTGTTCGTACATGCGTTTCCTCGTTTTTATAGGCCGGTTAGAACTAACCCTAACCCGATCTGCGCAGCTAATAAATAAACTATAGCCTGGCTAACAACTCCGCTTTCTTAGCGCTGAACTCAGCATCGGTCAAAATGCCTTTATCTTTTAAACCTGATAGTTTTTCAATAGCGCCGAAAATGTCCGCTTCCTGATTTGTGTATTGAGTGTTGTCCGGATTGGGCTGAAAAACAGGAGCGGGCTCTGGTTGCAGCGGCATTTGCGCTTGCACAGGTTCATTGTCGATAGAAATAATGGGGAGCGAAGCCACATCTACCAACCCGTATTGACTGGTAAAGGTAATGGAGCCACCGACCGATTGTTGCTGGGAAAAACCCCCAATTTGATGATCCAGGGTGTCGTAAAGTGTTACATGTCCATTAACCTCAATCGCCAGCCGCCGAATGGTCGCAAAGTATGCGTAGCGGACTTTATTTTGCGCGCCGGTACTGTTCGGAAATTGTAAGCCTACGGGCCACCAATTGCCGGAGCTACCCGCAGGGGGTGGCACAAACAAACTGACCGCACCGTTAGGGCCGGAGCTATTTTGCTGTTGTCCCCCAATGTTCGAAGCGTTGCCACTGTAATTACTTTGTTGCTGAGTGCCTTGATTCTGCGACTGAAAACTGCCGCTTTGAATCAGTCCGGGTTGATTGGCAATTAAATTAGAGAGCTCCTGACACAGCCAGCCGACACTATTTTTTAAATTATTGTTGAACATATCCCCCAACATAATCATGCCGCCCCGCATCCATTGGCCGGAACCGCCAAATTCAGGATGACTGAATTGCGCCATAGAACCGTTGCCGTTGATGACCGACTGCAACATGCTGAAGACGGCATCCGGGCTAAAGTTATAGCGCTGGGCTATGTTATTAATAATTTGCTGGCCTTCCGGCGTTAGTTGATTCATTAAAAAGTCCAATTTTTGGGAGGTAATATTATTAGGGTGATAAGCCCATAAATTGCGGTGATTTTACTTTGTCGAATAAGTTATCGCTAATCCGATCTATGGAGAACCATATTAATATGGAAAGTCTAAACCAGCTTTTATTCTGTAAAGTACTCGAATTCCTCCTTTATTCGTTTGCTCCTCAAAAACATCAAAAAACTCTGTTGCCAATATAACCGCCTTCAGGGTTTTGTAGCCATAATACTTATTAAGGTCAACGAGTTCTTGCGGTGCCTGTTGGTGGATCACTTGTGCGGCAGTGCTTAATACTGACCAGCCATCGAGCCTAGCGTTTTGCTCTGCAATCATAAGTAGTCTTTTAACAAGATCACTTTGCCTTAGCCATGCTAACTCAATCTGTTTCTCTAATTCGTGAGAAGAAAGAATATCCGAAGCATGTTTTAATGTATTTATTTGGGCTTTAAAGAATTCAAATTCAGGAAGTATTTTTTCGCGAAGTTGATCGAGATAATTCTCGATTTCTTTACCACTTGCAAATGAATTCCGATCCCATTTAGGATGCAGATGGTGAATCAATTCATTACGCTCATTAACTAACATGGTTAATGCTTTTGCTCGTTCTTCATAAAAGCTATCATCACATTCAATCATAAAGCTAAAAGCGCACCAGCCTTCAGTTATTTCCTCGGGTTCTGAATTACTTTCTTCCGTGCTAGAGAAACTATTTTCAAGGAACTTCCCAACCAAATGCCCCATTGTCTTTTTATGTAAAGTTTTAGCTTGTTGTTCTCGATTTTGGTTTAGCTCAGCAACATAGCCTGATTGCTTTCCATGAGTTATCAGAAATTTAAGCATGAATTCGATTTGTTGGAATAGCATGACATTCCTGCCAATTTTGCGCAGCACTTCGTTATTCAGCTTTTCCAGTTGTTCATTAAAAAGGGATATAACTTCGTTAAACTCAGGGCTAACAATGCTCTTAAGCAGCGAATCAACAATTCTTGCTTTTTCTTCAACGGGCAATAAAACGGCTTCAGCAATTAATTCTTCAGTTCTCAAGTTTTCGCCATCTATAAATTAATCATAATGCACCAACTCATAAGGCAGCGAAGGCTCACGCCCTTCAATTAAATCAGTCAGAAATGCCCAGAACACATCTGCTGATGGGGGGCAACCTGGCAGAAAATAATCGATTTTCACCACTTCATGAATCGGGCGGACTTTATCCAATAATAACGGTAATTCAGGATCACTGGGGATTTGGGGATTTTCGACACCGATACCATCAAGATACGCTTCTGAGAGGCACTCTTCCAGCGGAATAAAATTACGCAGCGCAGGTAATCCGCCATTAATCGCGCATGCACCCACCGCAACCAAGATTTTGCAATTAAGGCGGAACTCACGCAAGACGTGGACATTTTCGGAATTACACACGCCGCCTTCAATCAAGCCGATGTCACAGTTAGTGCAGTGTTCAATGTCGGTAATTGGCGAGCGGTCAAATTCAACCACTTCTGCCAATTGTAATAAGCGTTCATCGAGATCGAGAAACGACATATGGCAGCCGAAACAACCGGCTAATGAGGTAGTGGCAACCCTGATTTTATTCGCCATGTGAACACTCCGTTTTATCCGCCAAGGGTTCGCCTAAGCTGACGGCGTCAATTTGCTGATGATCATAAATCCGTTCCCCAATCGGCACCTGATAGCCGGTGCGTTTAATCAAAATCGCGCCGGTGGGGCAAATATGCGCGGCGGCATCCGATGCCTCCAAGTCAGTGTCTTTTAATAAGCCACTTTCCGCATTAACAATCAGGCGTTTATTAATGCCCCGGCCACTGATTGCAAATACCTCTTTGCCATCGTGTTGCTGGCTGGCACGTACGCACAGCGTACAAAAGATGCAGCGGTTGTGATCAATCAACACGTCAGGGTGCGAGGCATCCATTTCCCGTTTGGGATAAAAATGCGGGAAATGGTTATCGAGCATATTCAAATGATACGCTACGGCCTGCAATTGGCAGTTCCCGCTTTTTTCGCATCCAGGACATAAATGGTTACCTTCGACAAACAGCATTTGGGTAATTTTTCGCCGGTCATCGTTAAGGTCTTTACTGTTGTTGATTACTTCCTGGCCTTCTGCCGCCGGAAAGGTACATGCCGAGCAGGTTCTGCCGTTGACGCTAACCGAGCACAGTTTGCAGCTGCCGTGCGGCGTAAATTCAGGGTGGTGACAGAGGTGCGGGATATAAATACCTGCCGCCGTCGCCGCATCCATAATGGTTTGCCCGGCTTCAAAAGGGATTACTTTGCCGTCGATGGTAAGGGTTTTACTCATGCTCGTTACCTATTTGCGCTAAGTGTGCGGCTTTATCGTTTCTATTCGCCATGCGCCGCGCAGTTTCCAATGCCGCATCCAAATCAAAGCCCGGCTCGTAGCTGATTTTTTTCAATTGGCTTTGATACAATTCAGGATATCGTTCCAGTGTGGTCAGCACCGGATTGGCAGCGGTTTGCCCCAAGCCGCAGTGGCTATTTTTTTTAACCAGCTGACAGAGCTCTTCGAGCGCGACCACATCGCCAGCAGAACCGTGCCCCTCCACAATTTTATCCAGCTGTTTCTTTAGTAATGACGTGCCCACCCGGCAAGGCGTACAGAAGCCGCAGCTTTCGTGCGCAAAAAAATGGGTGAAATTATTAACGATATAGAGAATATTGCGGCTGTTATTGAAGATGATAAATGAACCGCCGGTGGCTAAATCTTCAAACGCCAATTTACGCTCGAATTCCTGATTGGATACAAACGTGCCTGATGGCCCGCCAACTTGCACGCCCAACACATTATCGGCTCCGCAATCGTTAAGCACCGTTTGCAGCGTAGTACCGAATGGATATTCGTAAATACCAGGCCGCGCGCAATCGCCGCTAATGCTCAGGATTTTGGTGCCTTTTGATTTAGCTGTACCCGCCTTTGCAAACCAGTCTCCACCATGTACGGCAATTGCGGCAGCGGCCAGAAACGTTTCCACATTGTTCACGACGGTAGGCTTGCCCAGATAACCTTGGGTTACCGGATAAGGTGGACGGTTGCGCGGTATGCCTGGTTTGCCTTCCAGCGATTCAATCAGCGCAGACTCTTCCCCGCAAATATAGGCTCCCGCCCCTAAGCAGATTTCAATGTCGAAATGAAAGCCTTGTTGATCCAATATATTGTTACCCAACAATCCTGCTTGCCGACGCTGGGCTAATATCTCCTCCAGCTTGTCATAGAGAAACAGGTATTCGCCACGTAAATACAAAAAGCCTTGCGTCGCACCAATAATCGCCGCACAGACGGTCATGCCTTCAATTACCTGATGCGCATAGCTGTTTAACAGTACGCGGTCTTTAAATGTACCCGGCTCACCTTCATCAGCATTACAAATAACATAGCGTTGCAACTGCTTTTGCGTGTTGATGTCACAAAACGCTTCTTCTTCCGGGCCTTCATAACACAAATGCCATTTCCATCCGGTTGTGTAACCAGCACCGCCTCGTCCGCGCAAACCTGATTGATTTATTTCGGCTAGCGTTTCCTGCAAGCCGCGTTGAAAAGTGGCTTTAAGGGCTTCGCCTTGAGTAATGGTATGGTCTAGCAGCAAGCCGGATTTTAGGAGATTATCGTCTACTTGAAATAACTCATGAGGCCATTCGTTTAAAGGTTTTTGCTGGTTAATCAGCTCGACAATACTGTCGACACGCGGGCGATTTAAACGCGCCAATGCATAGCCATTGACCAATCCGGCAGGGCCTTGATCGCAAAGTCCGGTACACGAAGTGTTATCCAAACTAACCACACCATCTGCCCTTACCGCCCCGACAGCTACCTTCAGCTGTTGAGCTAGGTAGTCAGTTAATGGTTTTTTGCCCAGCATATGATCGGTTATGGAATCGCTGATTAATAGCTCATATTGACCTCGCTGGGTTAAATGTAAAAAACTATAAAATTCAATAACGCTGAGTATGCGGGTTCGAGGAATATTTAAAAGTTCTGCGGTCTGCTCTATTGCTGCTTTAGGGATGTGATGATAACGGGATTGGACCGTTCTGAGAATAGCCAGCAAACTGGTCGCCTGATGGTGGTGCTTTTCTGCGAGATCCTGAATAAATTGTCTCATTTTATCGTCCAAGTTTAAGTTAACTGGATATTGGCAGTGGTTACATTATGCTATTAACCAGGCAGATTGCATAGCTATAGTATAAGGGGGCAAGGAAGCATGGTTTCAGTGAATATAAGCTGCTATAAAAAATGCTCCGCAGGCATTGCGGTTGTTTTTATAATCATATGGCTATTTTAATAAATAGTTACACATAAAATAACCCTGATAGGGCTGTTGTTTTTTTACAAAAATAGCAAAATGCGTCAAGATTTTTGTTCATTTGCTAAATCTGATAGCCCTATAATCATTTTCTAACACCTGTAATATAGCTAAAATTGCTTGTTGCTGACTAGCCACTGAGCCATGTAATTCTGTATAAAGTATTTAAATCATTGTCTTTTTCTGTAGAAATTTTTCTTTAAATCTCTTGTTTTACTTGCCTAACCGGAGGATTATTTAGTCTCGGATTGACTTAATTTTTGGTAACTGAGTATGAAAGTTTTAAGGATTTTGGTTTTATTAGCTTCATTTATTGGGATAGCGTGCGCTGCTGTTTTTCAGCTTATTATGCTGTTGGTGAATGCATTATTTGCACAACAAGCTTATCAGGGGCATGGTTCTCGGCTGAGCTAGCGTCCTTAAGTTTTACGCTATCGGATCGGTGGGGGAAAAGCCCCTGAAATAAACCGGCTGATTCTTGGTTAGTGGCTATCAACTATCTGATGGGCTTAGGTTATTAGCTTCGGGGTTTGCGACCTGAAGTTTAGTTGGCTTACGCCCAATGTCGGAAAGTTTATTTTTAGACAATTAGGCTTAGTTCGAAGGTAACAGTGTTATAAGGCTCAAAATCAATTTATACTGACCGCTATCCAACGATTTCGTAGCACTGGTCAATGTCTGAAAACCCATCAAATAAAAACTGCGCCGTCTATTGTTTGGCACAGCGTTTTGACATTAATGCTTTAGCAAAACTGCTATCCGACTCAACGCTAATCAGGATTATCAAAGGTGCTTTGCTAATTGAAGATAATCACGCTTGGTCTGCCGTTTTTGCTTATGGTGCCGTTGTGCATTGGAACGTCAGTTCAGAACAGCAAGGGAAGTTACATCAGTTATTATTAGCCCATGCAGAACATCCGTTGGTTAATAAGGAAGAAGAAAACTTCACTTTCGCGCTTGATTGCGCGGCTACACGTATTATTCAAGACCATATTGAAATTGAGTCTTCGGATCCTATTTTGATATTTTCATTATCGCAAGGCATGGCGCAATCCATAAAACTGGCTTCTTTCGAAACCAATGCCATAACGACCATCAACAATACCAGCTATATTCCACAATCGTTGGCGGAAAATGGCCGCATCAAGTTAAGCCGTCATCAAATTGCAAAAATTCGCGGGCAATTATTTTTAACCAAAAGTGATATTTTTTTAAATTATGACTTATTGGATACGCCAGATTTTTTTTGGGAATATCCCGAATATGAAAGTTTTTATAGTATCACTGCTAAATATCTGGAAATAGCCCCGCGAACTGAAGTGCTCTCAAAGAAACTGGAAACCATTCACGAATTATTTGAAATGCTGGCAGATGAGCAAAAGCATAGGCATTCCTCGATATTGGAATGGATTATTATCTGGTTGATTGCGTTAGAAATCGGCATGACTGTTTTGGATAAAGTGTTCTGAATCGCGGCGAAACCTGAACAAGTGTTTTGCCAGCAACTTAACAATCCAAATGCTAATGGAATCTTATGAATTCAGCCATTGTTCAGCTAAGCAGTGTCACACTATGCTGGCGTCTATTGTATCGGATGATATTAACGGCTTCGTGCTCTTAAGTTCACCCCATCTAGCAATGGTTGAACAATAGAGAATGCCTTGTCTGTGTTACAATGGGCGCATTCATTACGTGAAATATCAGGAATGCTTGCATCCATTTTTTTCATGACAGCAGCAAATAACCCTTAAGCTTTGGTTAAAGGCAAAGGGCTATAAAAAACTGTATCCGCCATCTGGCAGCAGTGCATACCCACATCATCCCCGCGCTCTTTTCCTGATGGATATTGAGCGGAATATTCAAAAACCGGCGCTACAGTAGCAAAAAACCATTTATGTTAAGATTATTTAATATCAACAATGGCTCGATTAAAGAACAAACGCCTTCTGCTGAGCACATTAAACAGGCCGTTGCGATAGCATCCTGGATTGATGCGCACGATCCTACTGACAACGAACGGAATGCGCTGCAAGCATTCCTGCATGCTGAATTGCCTGAATCTGAAGAGGTTGAAGAAATTGAATCCTCTGCCCGTTATTTTACCGACCATACCGGCATCCATGTCCGTTCCCTGTTTCTTGCTTTTACAGACGGTAGGCACAGTACCGCTACGGTTGCTTTCATCTTACAAAATGAGCGGCTAATTACGCTTCGGGAAGGTAGTCTTGCGGATTTCAGGTTGTTGCGGATGCGTATTCGGCGTGGACAAATGGCGGTTGATTCCCCGCAAGAATTAATGGTGACCATGTTCGAACAGAAAGTAGAAAACCTCGCTGATGCGCTGGAGGATATTCATCGCAAACTGGAGGATGTAAGCTACCTGGTATTGGAAGAAATGAATTCCGATCTTGAAAATGCCATAGATCAATTGGCTAAACTTGAAGACAGTAACGGTAAAATCCGCTTATGTTTGATGGACACCCAACGCTCCGTTTCCTTTTTACAAAGGCACCTCCGGCATTTTCCTGAGCTGCAAGAAACCTCACGCGAAATCATGCGCGATGTCGATACCTTAATGACCCATACCACTTTTTTATTCGATAAAATTAACTTCTTGATGGATTCAACGCAGGGTTTTATTAATATCGAACAAAATAAAATCATTAAAATTTTTTCCATTGCTGCCGTGGTTTTTTTGCCTCCTACACTGGTTGCCAGTATTTACGGCATGAATTTCCAACACATGCCGGAACTTAATTTGCAATTGGGTTATCCCGGTGCCCTCGCGCTGATGTTATTAGCAGGAATTGCGCCTTACTGGTTTTTTAAACGTAAAGGGTGGTTGTAGAAAAAAATCGTTGTAGGCTGTTTAATTTAAAATCGATCTTACTGTAGGGTTATCTTTAATAATAATCAGGACTGAAATGACCGAGCCCTTAAATTCCAAAGCTTTTTTTATCGTCGGCGTCGGCGCCTCTGCGGGGGGGCTTGAAGCCCTGGAAGAGCTTTTTAAAGCGATGCCTGCGGATACCGGGTGTGCGTTTGTCGTGGTGGTACATTTAGACCCGACGCATGTCAGCTTATTGCCTGACTTGCTACAAAGGCGCACCGCCATGCCAGTAACCCACATTACCGATAATCTCCTGGTTGAGCCGAACCACATCTATGTCATTCCCCCCAATAAAAGCCTGGCAATTTTAAATAAATATCTGCAATTGATGGATTTGGAATTGCCGCGCGCGAGCCATTTACCGATCGATTATTTTTTTCGTTCACTGGCGCAGGATCAGGGTAGCCAGGCGATTTGTATTGTTTTATCGGGCACCGGTTCTGATGGCAGCCAGGGGTTAAGGGAAATAAAGGCGGAGGCGGGACTGGTTATTGCGCAGGATGAAAGTACTGCCAAGTATGCGGGTATGCCGGAAAGCGCGGTGGCAACAGGTTTAGTGGATTACCTATTGTCGCCTGCGGAAATGCCCGCGCAGATTATGTTATATACCCGGCACCCGCATATCGAAGTGCCGTCACTCAGTAAGCAAAGCCTTGCAGAACCGGTGCTCCAAAAAATATTGACGCTTATCCGTAACCAAATCAACCACGATTTTTCCCTGTATAAAAAAAATACTATTTATCGCCGCATCGAAAGACGGATGCATTTGCATCAAATTGAAAAAATAGCCGATTATCTGGCCTTTCTGCAAAAAGATGAGCGCGAGGTTGCCGAGCTGGCAAAGGAATTACTCATCGGCGTAACCAGCTTTTTTAGGGATGCAGAGGCCTTTGAGTTGCTCCAGACAAAAATCTTGCCGGAATTACTCGCCCAAAAACCAGCCAATTATACGCTGCGGGTCTGGGTTCCGGGCTGTAGTACCGGGGAGGAGGCTTATTCAATCGCGATCATGCTGCAAGAATGTTTGGATAAGTTAGGGCAGCATCTCAATGTGCAGATTTTTGGCACCGATATTGACGAGGAGGCCATTGAAAAGGCCCGGCGTGGTTTTTATCCGGCCAGTATTGGCACAGTTGTCTGCGATGAGCGGCTTAAACGCTTTTTTGTTAAAGAGGACGATGGCTTCAAGATCAAAAAATCGATCCGGGAAATGCTGGTTTTTGCCATCCAAAACATCACCAAAGACCCGCCATTTACTAAATTAGATCTGCTTAGCTGTCGTAACCTGTTGATTTATTTTAGCCAAGAATTGCAATTGAAAATCCTGCCGCTGTTTCATTACGCTTTAAAAGAATCAGGTATTTTGTTTTTAGGTTCTTCCGAAACCACCGGACAGTCCACTGAATTTTTTACTATCTTAGATCGGAAATGGAAAATATTCAGTCGTTTGTCGGCGGCTGTTAAATTGCCTAACAACGTGAGTATTCATGACTCACTGGATTACCGTTACAGCCATGATCTTAAAAACACCTCCACGGTCATTCAAAAAGCGGAAGATTTGAGCATGCTGCAACTGGTTGAAGCGATTTTACGGCGCAGCGCTGCACCACCTTGTGCGATTATTGATAGTAATCATAATATTGTGTATGTTCACGGTAGGTTGGGACGGTTTTTGGAACCTGCGGAAGGCAAAATCAGCGTCAATATTGTGGACATGGTACATCCAGGGCTTAAAGCCGAGCTTATTTCAGCATTACGTAAAGCGGAGCAGAGCAAAAATACCGTGCTTAAAAAGCCGTGTACTTTTCAGGGTGATTCAGGTCTTCTCACTGTGGCCATGAGCGTCTCCCCCATTATGGAACGCGCGCCGATGCCAGGTTTGGCTATGATTGTGTTTGATGAAATACTGCCTTCGGCTGCACCCGTTGGGCAGAAACCCTTAAGCCGAAAACCCGCTTCACCCGGCACAAAAACCATAGATGAATTGCAGCAGGAGTTAATCTCTACCAAAGAAAATTTGCAAACGATTATTGAAGAGCTGGAAACTGCCAATGAGGAACTCAAATCCACCAACGAGGAGTTGCAATCCACCAACGAAGAGCTACAAAACACTAATGAAGAGCTGGAAACCTCCAAGGAAGAACTGCAATCCCTGAATGAAGAAGCGGTAACGGTAAATACGGAAATGCAAAACCGCATTGATGACTACCAAACCGCCAATGATGATTTAAAAAACTTGTTTGATAGCACCCAGGCCGCGACGATTTTTCTGGATACCAAGCTGTGTATCCGCCGTTTTACTCCGAAAGCCAAACAAATCATCAATCTGGTCACCACGGATGTGGGGCGGCCGATTGCGCATTTTTCATGTACTTTACAAAAGATCAACTTAACTGAAGCGTCCAAACAGGTACTGAAAACCCTGGATAAGTTGGAAATGGAAATCTATGATGATCAGGGAAGCTGCTTTTTGATGCGCATTCTGCCGTATCGGACCACCAATAATGTGATTGATGGCGTGGTACTGAGTTTCGAGGACATTTCGGTAAGGAAAAAAACCGAATTGGCGTTGATCAACAGTGAAAAGCGCTATAAGAATTTATTTGACTATAGCCCGGTGGCTATTTGGGAAGAAGATTGTTCCCGCTTGGCTCAATCCCTCCAGCAATTGCGTGGAGAGGGCATCACTGATCTAGGCGATTATTTGGCTGAACATCCTGAGGATTGCTTGAAATTAATGCAATCAAGGCAGGTTTTGGCGGCTAACCCTGCGGCCTTAAATTTATTTAAAGTGCTGGATAAAAACGGGCTTATGGAAAAGCAGTCCCAATTATTAAGCCGTCAGGCAACGCAAGTGATGCTCGCAATCTGGAATCAGCAGGAAAGCTTTGCCCTGGAATTTGAGTATACTGACCTCTCAGGTAACCGGTTGCCCTTAAGTTTGATCTGGACTGTCCCAAAAGAACTGGGGCTGTTAAATTATGCTAATGTTATTACAACGGTACTGGCTCAAAATTTAAGTAGGCCCTTATGACAAACCACATTGATAAATTCGGCGAACTCAGGGCGCGTGCGGAAAAGTTATTGTCACCGTCCGAAATGCCTATCGCGACTGACTCGGTGGCGCAATCCATCAGTCAAATCCGTCAAACTATCCACGAGCTCTATACCTATCGGATCGAGCTGGAATTGCAAAATGATGAATTGCTGGATGCCCAGAGCCAGTTGCAGGAAATTTCACAAGAATATCGGGACTTTTACGATTTGGCGCCGGTCGCTTATGTCAGCCTTAATCCGCTCAGCCGGATTCTGAAAGCGAATAATGCCCTGGTCAATTTTTTAGGTTTCCCCAAGCAATACCTGTTAAAGCAGGTTTTTACCGATTATGTGCTGGACAGCGACCAGGATGCTTTATACCTTTACCGGCAGGCCTTAATAGACAAACAAAAACCGGTTGCCTGCGAATTCAGGTTACGTCACAAAAACGGGCAACTCTTTTGGGTTAATTGCGAGGGATTCTTAAAAGAGGCCGCATTTGGGCATGAAATAAACCTGATTCTGACTGATATTACTGAGCGCAAAAAAGCCGAACAGGCTTTACAGGATTTCTTAAGCCATCAGGATAGGGTTCTGGAAGGCCATAAAGCTAAAATCGAGCATGAAATCCAAGAAGAAGTCAGCGGCAATCTGATCGGGCTCAAAATAGAGTTGAACGGATTGCGTAAACAGTTGCCGGGAGAATTGGCTAACTGCCATGAAAAATGCGCCGTGATGAATGCACAAGTGGATACCTTATTGCAGGCTAGCATAGGGATTGCCGCTGAGTTGCGGCCGGTTATGCTGGATCAGCTTGGGTTATTCGCGGCTATTGAAGAGAAAATTAAGGATTTCGGGCAACAATCCGGCCTTGACTGTGACCTGAACATTCCGGAAAAAACACCTGTGATAGATAAGCACCGGGGGATTGCCGTTTTTAGAATTTTGGAAGAAGCCTTAAAAAATATTGACTTGCATGCCAGCGCTTCCAGGGTAAGTGTTGAGGTTGACTTGGATTCGGACAACCTGATCTTGAAAATAAGCGATAACGGTTGTGGCATGGCCAATACAGGGCTGCCTCCACCCCGCAAATTCGGCATTCTGGGCATGCGGGAGCGCGCCCGTAACCTGGGGGGAAACCTTAGCCTGGTTAGTACTGTGGGGCAAGGTACCTCATTGGTATTAACGGTGCCCGTTAAAATCTTATGAATGCCGTCATTAAGTGCCGGTTTTTAGTGGCGGTGCTTGAATGAGCCAACCTTACAGGGTTAGGCGTTCCCGTTCCAGAGTGCAAGGTTTGCTGGCGTACGTCCGGCGCCGGCAACTTTATAACGCGGCAATGTTGACCGAGAACCGGCGCATATTATCAGCCCAAGAGTTTCAATGGTTTGTAAATGCCTCCCGGCTATCGCCCCTAGCGCCGCCAACTGCCGAAGGGCAGCTTTACCATGCTGCCAATATTCAAGCCTTAAAGCTGGAATTGGCCCGCTATCAAGATCGCTTTAAGGCACTTTATACGCTTTCGCCCGTGGCTTATGTTTCGATTACCCCCCAGGGCTTGATTACAGAGCTTAACCCTAGGGCCGCCAAGTTACTGGGTGGTGAACCCCAGCAGTCGCTGAAAAACATGGAAACGGAGCGTGAGCGAAGTGATGTTTTTTAGTCCCCGGTAGGCGAAGGGAAATGCGCCAATCCGACGTGCGCGATAGCGCGCGAGGGAGGCAAGCATTTTATCCCGAAGAGCCGTAGAGTCATTGTGGTAGCCTTGACATAGTAGGTAGCGAAGCGTAGTACGTAGTCGAGGCGGACGAAGCGGGGCTAGATTGATTCGCCGCGTGGCGAATCGATTTTTGTGACAGGGAGGTCCAAAAATCTTCCATGAGGCGCGCTGTGGCGCGCAGATTATTGGGCTGCCTTTTACCCGCTTTGTTAAGCAGGGCCATGGCGAGAGTTGGAAGCGTCTGTTACCGTCTTTACGGGAAGGCAAGGTAGAGGGCCAGCCATTGACATGGGTTTAACGCGCAAGGAGGGAGACCCGTTTCCTGCCCGGCTGGAATGTTTGGGCATTACAACCGAGACTAAAGGGCTTGCTTTGCTCATGGCCATAACCGATCTCAGCCTGCGCGGGCAACCTATAAACTACCCTAACTTGTCTGAAATGGTTTTTGATATCCAGGAAGGCATTATTGTAACTGATGCCCAGAAAATTATCCTGGAAGTAAATCCAGCCTTTACGCGCATAACCGGTTTTAGCCGTCAGGAAGCCATCGGTAAAACCCCACGGCTGCTGAGTTCAGGGTTACATGATGCGCTGTTTTATCAGGGCATCTGGCAGGCCATTGTGCAACAGGGTTATTGGCACGGGGAGCTGTGGAACCGGCGTAAAAATGGGGAAGTTTTTGTGGAAAGCTTAACCATTTCTGGTATTACAGATATACAAGGAAAAATAAGCCATTATGTTGGTTCGTTTTTGGACATCACTGCCTGCAAACAGGCTGAACAACACCGGCTTGATTGTACCCGGGGCTCTTTAGATTTGGCATTGCAACAAAAAAATGCCGAATTGGAACAGGTTAAAAAAGCCTTAAGCGAAATTGAAGTCGCGTTGAAGTTTTTGGTTGGGCATCAAAAAAGCGACCATTTTAAAGCCAAGTTTAGCCTGGAGCAGGAAATCAATAGCGAGCTGGTGCCTTTTATATCGCAGTTGAAAAAAAGTTACCAAGATGCCAAGCAATTGGCGTTAGTGCGTATTCTGGAGAAAAATTTGCAGCATATAGTTGCAGCCTACGGCAAGGAGGATGCGCTATCGAGTTTATACCAGAAATTAACCCCTAAAGAGATACAGGTCGCCGCCATGATCCGGCAGGGGCTTCCAACCAAGCTTATCGCTGTCACGCTGTCGACATCAACGGCAACCATAAATGCCCATCGCAAAAATATCCGAAAAAAACTTGGATTAAATAAAGAATCTGTCAATCTGCGGGATTATCTGGCCCGTTTAACAGCCCCTCTCTGATACCCATTTTTTACCGCTAGCCCGATAGTCTCCTCCACAAGGCTGAAAATAGGTATATCTTATACCCATTTTCTCCCTATTTTACTGTCATTCTAAGTTGTTGATAATGTAATGGCACAACCTTATTATGCAATTAGAGGTTGCGTTGATTTTTAAGTTTTTGTGCGACCGCAGCTTTTTCCAGCCCTGACTGACGGGGGGTGGTTTTGAGTATCAAAATCAAGCCTGGATATACGGCAATTGGCGTAAAGAAAGCTTGCTTAAATTATGAAAGGCTTAAGTTAACAACAGTCAATACTTGGTGACAAAGATGAAAATTGTATTTGAATCATTACCCAGTGCTTATAAACAGTGCATCAATGAAGATAGTTATCTGGAGATGGTAGCGAGGTGTGCGTATTTTAAATCTGAAGAAAAAGGGTTCACGGGCGGGTGTGGACTACAGGATTGGTTGGAAGCAGAACAGGAAGTGAGTACAAACTGCTTTTATTGGTTGAAAGGAATGTCTTAGTTTAGGATGTACCCCTACTTTTTAATGGTTTCCACGATCCCGGCGCTGGCCATTCACAGAATGCGGTGCCCAAACCGCATAAAACTAAAGTGATTTCTATTATGGATATAAGATACCCGGCAACTGTTGAAACACAAACGGATGGCTCATTCTTGGCCCGATTCGTAGACCTGCCGGATGCATGTGCCGGGGGTAACACGGAGCAGGATGCCATATCCAATGCGGCCGAAGTCTTATCTGCGCAACTGGCTTCGTGGTTAGTTGATTCTAAGGATGCCCCAGCACCAAGCCAAGGGGTCAAAGGTGTGCATTACATAGCACCTGATTCTAAAACCCAGGCAGCAATGCTCCTACACCTTGCACGTGGGAAGCGGTCCCTGTCAGATTTGGCCCGCGCGCTTGAAAAGACCTGGCCCGCTGCGCAACGTCTTGAAGATCCGACCCACTGGCCCTCGCTCAAGTCTATAGACCGGGCTGCCTCTGCACTCGGGAAACGGCTTGTGCTCATGCTCGAATAGTTCAGGCCTACTTATCATCGGGTGTCCGTGGCGCAGAGGTGTGTAAGGGTAAGGTAAATACAATTCACCGCAAGTTTGGCTTCAGGCCACTTAGCCTAAAAGTAAGTTGAAAAATTGGCGCTAATATTCTCATTTAAAGGCAGACAAACATAAAACGTCTATGCATAAAAAACCCCAACAACCCGAAATTCGACCGGTTTTACCTACTTATAGTGACTCTGAGCGCCGCGAAATTTCTGCTTTTGGCCAAGCGGTAATTGATGCGATGAATGCCCATGTGGCGGTGCTTGACCGTAATGGCGATATCATCCTGGCCAATAATGCCTGGAAGCGTTTTATGCAAGCAACCTTGTATGATGAAATTTACTGAATCCATACAAGAAAAAACAAAGTAAGCTTTAAAGATTCAATGGGAGGCCGTCACATCCTGAGGACTGAGTTTA
>JBEBJQ010000119.1:0-8853 GCA_040079795.1 Methylococcales bacterium | reverse complement strand
TAGCCGTAAGCCGCTCATCCGTTAAGTTAAACCGATTATCGGCTACTGCTAGACATTGATAAACAGCCTGTGCATGATGCAGGTAAGTAAAAAGGGGAAATTAGATGTATACATTAGAAAATAACGTTAACTCGCAACGAAGTCAAAAAGGCTTCACGTTAATTGAGCTAATGATTGTGGTAGCCATTATTGGCATTTTGGCAGCGATTGCAATACCATCTTATGAGAATTATGTCATAAAATCAAAAATACCTGACGCCACCTCAAATCTTGCTACCAAACGGGTGCAATTAGAGCAATTTTTTCTCGATAACCGCACTTATGTAGCAGCCCCAGCCTGCGTTGCAGACGCTAGCTCAAGTCAGTATTTTGATTTTTCATGTTCAGCCTCGGCGGCGACCACCTATACTTTGCAAGCTGTTGGGAAAAATTCGATGGCTGGCTTTACTTACAGTATTAACGAACAAAACGTAAAAGCAACTAGCATAGTCTCACCTGCTAAAGCAGCATGGATGGCAACGTCTACCACGTGCTGGCTAACTAAAAGTGGTGGTTCATGCTAAAAACATATCCCAGCTATTGTCGCTTGGCGCCTTACTTTGGGATCAATAATTCTATGTATATTACCCGACTGAGTTCATCTACAAGATACATACAGCGTGGTATCACATTAGTAGAGGTGATGGTGGTAGTGGCGATTATAGTTATTTTGCTAGCTTTTGGTTTGCCGAGCTTTAAAAGCTGGCTTCAAAGTTCGCAAATTCGCAATGCTGCCGAGTCAATTCAAAATGGGCTGCAACTGGCACGCGCAGAAGCTGTGCGAAGGAATGCGCGAGTAGAGTTCGTATTTACGACTAATGGTTCTGACTGGACAACTCGTTGTGTTGTGCCAATTGCTGATATCAATGGCGATGGTGTTGCAGATTGTCCCGGCATAGGCACTACGCCAGCTAACATTCAAAGTGGCCCCGCTACAGAAGGGGCACTTAATGCCGTTGTTGGGCTAGCATCTACAGCCGTAACTTTTAATGGTATGGGTCGAGCCACGCCTGCAACTAATATTGATATCACAAATCCTACTGGTGGCGTTTGTGCCACCACAGGGTCAATGCGTTGCCTTAGGGTCGTAGTTGCTACAGGTGGCCAGATACGTATGTGTGACCCTATATTTGCCAGTACAGATCCTCGTGGATGTTAAAATTATGAATTTATACAATGCGGTTAGTACACGTAAGCAGACTGGCTCAATGCTAATAGAGAGTCTTATTGCTCTACTTATATTCTCAATGGGTATACTTGGAATTGTTGGTTTGCAAGCGGCGGCTGTAAGCGCATCGAGCGAATCAAAATACCGCAGTGAGGCCGCCTTGTTAGCGAATGAGTTGATTGGTAAAATGTGGGTTAGTAACCGCACACAGTCAACCTTACAAACAGCCTTTGCAAGTCCAAATGGCAATGCGTATAAGGCATGGGCTTGGGTCGGAAGCAATGCTTCAACGCCTGGCACTACATTAGCGCCAGCATCTGGAAGCGTATTACAGGTACTACCAAACGCTGTGACTAATCTACCTACAATTGCTATTACACCTATAGCATCAACAAGCCTGCCTAGCAGTTTAGTGACTATCACTATTTATTGGCAGTCGCCAAATGAAACGACTATACACAACTATGTCGCTGTTGCCCAAATTGGAGGCTAGAATGTTTGCAATTCCACGCCAAGCTAGCAGAAATCAAGGGGGGTTCAGCTTGGTTGAACTTATGGTTGCTATGGTCATCGGCATGTTAGGTGTCATTGTTATAATGCAGGTTTTCTCGCTGTCAGAAAGTCGCAAACGCACTACTACAGGCGGTAATGATGCTATGACTGAGGGCGTAATGTCACTTTATGCGATGCAACGCGACATCCGTATGGCTGGTCATGGTATTGGTGACACTAAGGTGCTTGGTTGCAATACACTTTTACGCGCAGGTGTAACGCTTAACGCTATGGCGCCTGTAACAATCAACCATGCCAGCATTACGGGGCAAGATGTAAATACTGATACGCTACTTATTGTTTACGGCAACAGCAACGGCTCACCGCAAGGGGACGCAGTATCAGTAACTGCTCCAGTTGTTAATGTTGTAGCTACGCCGTCAGCGTTTGCGGCAAATGATTGGGTGGTTGATGCTCCAGATCGCGTTAATAGTTGTAGCCTCACTCTTGACAATGTTGCCAGTGTTGATTTGGCGACGGGTGCGTTGACATTAAATTCTGGGCGCACCTTAACTGCAGGTAATACTGTCTATAATTTGGGTCGAACTTTTAAAGTAGTGGTATATGCAATTCGTAGCGGCAATCTAACAATATGCGACTACACAACCAATGATTGTGGCAGTGCAGCAAATAATAGCTCTACTGCGGTTTGGGTACCTATTGCCAATAATGTAGTCAGCTTACGCGCACAATATGGGCGTGACACTACAGCAGTAATGGATGGCGTGGTTGACATCTACGATCAGACAACGCCAACACCTACCTCAGCTACCACTGGTTGTAACTGGGCTAGAGCATCAGCTATTCGCATGGCATTGGTTTCGCGCAGTGCAGAATTTGAAAAAACTACAGTTACAGGAGCGGCCCCAGTTTGGGAAGGCTCTACGGCGGGCAACCCAACTGGTAGTGCAGCCGCCGCAATTAACCTTACAAAAAATCCTGATGGTACGGCCAACCCAAATTGGCAAAACTATCGTTACAAGACATTTCAAACGGTTATTCCCGTACGGAATCTCACGTGGATGGGCGCGGTGTCAGGGTGCTAATTTCTCGCCATATCTATAAAGTAAGCCGTCAGGCACAATCTGGCGTAGTGCTACTGGTTGCTCTAATTGTTTTGGTTGCAATGACATTGGCTGGAGTGGCATTGGTGCGTTCAATGGACACCTCTGGTCTAATTGCTGGGAACATGGCTTTCCAGCAAGCTGCAACACACTCTGCAGATGAAGGGGTAGAGGCTGCTATTTCATGGTTGGAAGCAAATAACAGCGGGGCAACTTTAGACAGCGCTATTCCAAGTAGCGGATACACAGCCTCAGCAGCAAGCAATGCTAGCTACGTAACAGCAGGACCCGCACTTTGGGACTCACTACCTACAGCTACATGTTTATTACCATTGACAGCTGGCGTATGTAGCGCATCACCAGGTACTCCAGATGCATCTGGCAACATTATTAGCTATAAAATTCAGCGTCTATGCAATGCTTCAGGGAATCGAAATGGCGCAGGTTGCGCAATAACCCCTGGCACAAGCAATACAAATGGTAGTTGCGATTGCCCTGATGATCCTAAACTGGAAATTAGTACAGCGGTGTATTATCGCATTACCGTACGTGTAGCTGGGCCACGAAATACAGAAATTTATACGCAGACAATAGTGGCAATGTGACAATAAATTCCATTTTAAATCAATCTTTATAGAAAAAACTAATAGCTACCAGCCTATAGCCTTTTAAGCTGTAGATTCTTAAGATACAAGGGACTGACTGTGATGAAAAATTATTTTAGAGTATTAAATCATGTTGCTGGAGCGTTATTGACGCTCATCACTATATTACTTACGCTAGCTTTTGGTGGGTTTAATGTTGCGCAGGCGACGACGACGGACATTGCGCCAGCACCTATTTTCACCTCTACTACAGCCACAAACCCTGTTAAACCAAATATCATGTTTGTGCTAGATGATTCTGGAAGCATGGACAACCAACATATGCCAGATGACGCCAATAGTTTTTCTGGGAAATTTGGCTTTGCTAGCAATCACTGCAACGGCGTATATTACAACCCCAACATTACTTACCATCCGCCTGTAAACTCATTAGGCGTAAGTTACCCAAATTCTAGTTTCACAAGCGCTTGGAATGACGGATATAACACAGGATCAGGTAGCACTGACTTGAGCACGAACTTCAGCACGAGCGGTTTTTCAAACGCGGCAGCTTTTTATTACAAATATTCTGGTACACAAACAACAGAAAGACAAAAAGATTACTACAATAACAACAGTATTTTTTATAAAGAATGTAAAAGTGCAACTAATTCTGCAGCGCCAGTTGACGGTACACATCCAGTTAATACACTCTTTACTAAGGTCATTGTGAGTGCGACATCTTGGGTAGGGCCTGCAGCTACAAAGGCTGGATCAACAGATGAGCGAACTAATTTCGCCAATTGGTACAGTTATTATCGTACTCGCATGCTGATGATGAAAACACAAGCTGGACAAGCATTCAATACTTTGGATGACAGTTATCGCATTGGCTTTATGACCATCAATAACAATGTTTCACCTGACTTTTTGAATATTTCTGACTTTAACGGCACTCAAAAAGCCAACTGGTATACCAAGCTTTATGAAGCCGAGCCTAATAACAGCACGCCTTTACGCGAATCCCTCTCAAATATTGGGCGTATTTATGCTGGAAAAGTGTCGTCTGCGACTACTTTTTATGGGACTACGGTGACTGACCCTGTGCAGTATGCTTGTCAGCAGAACTATACTATTCTTTCAACCGATGGCTACTGGAATGGGAATGATGGTTTTAAGCTGGATGGTAGCACTGCTGTAGGCAATCAAGACGGGAACCTAGAACGGCCATTCTACGATGGTTCTACGGTTGCTATTAGCCGCAGTACCAGCCAGCTACAACAAAGCCAGACCCAGTTGACCCAGAATACAAGTCAACTACAGAAAAAAATAACACAGGTTCAATCTAAAACTGAGCAGCTACAGCAAAAGACAACTCAATTGCAGCAAAAGACGACTCAATTGCAAAAAAGAACAGTGCAAAACCAATCAAGCACAACACGGCTTCAAAAAAGAACACAGCGCTTCAGAGCATGTGCTACCAGCACAAGTACCAGCGGTTGTAGTGAGCTTATTTTTGATTGCTCAAGCGGCACAGGGATTACAGCGAAACCATTTTGTAGAGCAGGTACAGATTCTGGTTGGAGCAATGCCGGCTCTTGCACTCCTGGTGGTAGCAACCCTGTTACTTTTTGTCGAACAACAGGGCCAACTTTGGCAAATGTTGGTACCTGCACACCTGCAACTATTGACAGTAGCGGGAAAACCATCAGTTGCCAAGTTGCGTCAGACACGAACTGGGTGAATGTTGGCTCTTGCTCCTCGTCAAATCCGTCTAGTGGCCCAACGGTGACCTGCCAAACGCCAGCCGCATCTTGGGTGAATGTTGGCTCTTGTACGCCCGCAGCAATCAATGCCAGCGGTCAAACGGTGACCTGCCAAACGCCAGCATCTTGGGTGAATGTTGGCTCTTGTACGCCCGCAGCAATCAATGCCAGCGGTCAAACGGTGACCTGCGAAACGCCAGCCGCATCTTGGGTGAATGCTAGCACTTGTACGCCTGCGGCGATTAACGGTAGCGGTGTAACTACGTCTTGCCAAACCACTGATACTGGTTGGGTTGGCGCAAATAGTTGCACCTCTAACTCTACAGGTGGGCAAACGACGACTTGTACAACTGAATCTCTAGGCCCAACAGCCGTGGCTAGCTGCAGTTGTGTTGCCAGCGCGGGATCTAGTTGTACAACTCCTGCCGCCGCAGGCAACAGTTATTTACAAACTACTTGTAGCAATAACATCATTACAGCGGCGGCTGGCGTTGCATCTTGCACGGCAGATGCGCCAACAATAGCAAATAACTTTATCTCGACAAACTGTAATTCAGTTACTTCTACACCTACATCAGTTAGTAGCTGCACACCAGCAGCAGCTACATCAACAAATAACTATACAGCGACAATCTGCTCCGTGGGCAGCGTGACTGGTGGGACATCAGACACATTGTCAGACGTAGCCGCATACTATTACAACACCAACCTAAGAACCACGGCATTAAGTAACTGCTCAGGCCCTGTAATTGCCCCAGCTACTACTGCTTCAAATCTTTGTTTGGCTGATAAGGTAAAGCCGAGCACATCAAACCCAGCTACTTATCAGCATATGACTACTTATACCATAGGCTTAGGCACGCGAGGTAGAATGGTTTACTCTCCTTCTTATCTAGACGCAAACAATACAGATAGTGATTATCGTTATGTTGCTGGTGAAACCACTAAAGACTCAACTACTTGCTCATGGGCAGATACGCTTACCACAACTGGTGGCTTATGTAATTGGCCAGTGCCAGGTTCAAATAAAGTTGAGAATATTGATGACCTCTGGCATGCTGCCGTAAACGGCCACGGCACTTATCTAA
Source organism: Methylococcales bacterium (assembly GCA_040079795.1). Taxonomy (GTDB): domain Bacteria; phylum Pseudomonadota; class Gammaproteobacteria; order Methylococcales; family Methylomonadaceae; genus SXIZ01. The sequence continues at coordinate 2,592 of JBEBJQ010000119.1, read as the reverse complement.
GTGCGACAGACCCAGATAAGTTGCAAGCAGGGCTAGCCAGTATTATACAAAGTATAAACAACGATCCGAAGCCAGGTGCTGCAGCCGCTACGTCAACGACAAGCCCGAAAATTACTTCAACCAATGCTTTTCAGTTTAGCTCTTACTTTCTGTCGCTAGAGTGGTCTGGGGAGTTGATTAGGCAGTCAATTAGCCTTGTAACTAATGATGCTACTAAGCCATATGGATCTGTGCCAAAATTTAACCCATTGTTACCTGATCCAGCTACTTATGATTGGTCTGCTCAGCTTGAATTAGATGCGAAAACTTATACCACTCGCAATATATACACTAAAGGTTCTTCTGGTCTAATTCCTTTTACATGGGAAGACCTTGGCACAGCGGGCTTGCAAAGTAATTTTACAACTCCACATATTACGACTGCGCCACCCGCTTTCCCTACGCAACTCACGGGGTTATCTCAATTTTGTGCCACCGGTGTACAGTGCATTAGCGCAGCTGCACAAAGCCACACTACTGTGACAACTGACCCTTTGACTAATGGTGCGGCAGGAGAAGCTTTGGTGAACTTCCTGCGTGGTGATCGCAGTAACGAAGAAGGCGCCATTACAGATGCAACGAAGTTCTTTAGACACAGAACTCATGTTCTAGGGGATATTATATCTGCACAACCTCAATATGTTGGACCGCCAAATAAAAGCTACCCAGATACGGGCTATGCGAATTTCGTAAGTAATCAGGCATCTCGTACGCCAATAGTTTACGCCGCAGCTAATGATGGCATGTTGCATGCTTTCAATGCCGCAAACGGCACCGAAAGCTGGGCATATATTCCATCGTTTGTTGTGCCAAGGCTTTATACGTTGGCTGATAAACATTACTCAGATAAACATCAATATTTTGTTGAGGGTACACCGAAATCTGGAGATGTTTATATTGGTGGCGAGTGGAAGACAATTTTAGTTGGTGGCTTGAATGGCGGCGGAACAGGCTACTATGCGCTAGACATTACAGACCCTGCTAGCCCAAGTTTGTTATGGGAGTTCACTGATGCAAATATGGGGTTTACTTTTGGCAACCCTGAAATCACAAAATTGGATGATGGTACTTGGGTGGTGCTACTAACATCTGGCTATAATAATTGCCCTTACGCAGCGACAGCGGCAAAGCAAAACTGCGCTTTGAATGGTACTGGTGATGGTCAAGGTCATTTGTATGTGTTAAATGCTGCTACTGGGGCCCTTATGTCTACAGCATCTAATATTGCTACTGGTGCAGGGGATGCTACTACACCTAATCCCAGTGGGCTTTCAAAAATTGTGGCTTATGCACCTTCAAACAATGTTACATCACGTGTTTATGCTGGCGATTTGTTGGGTAACTTATGGCGCTTTAACATTGGCACTGGTACAGGAGGCTATAGCAAACAACTACTAGCCACTTTTAACGATGCTTCTGGTAACGCGCAACCTGTTATGGATAGACCACAAGTTACAACCTTTAACGGTAAGCCAGTGATATACGTAGGTACAGGACGATACCTAGGCACTACTGATGTGGGGAATACTCTACAGCAATCTTTTTATGCAGTTAAAGATATTGGTGCATCAAGTAGTTATGGCAATCCTCGTGACAACACCAACTTTATCGGTAAAACTGCAGTTGATGGCATTTGCCCTAGTGGAGTATCTGCAGATGTTTGCGCCGCCAACTCAAAAGTTAGAACGGTTACGCAGAATAATAGCGTTTCATCTGATAGCATTAAAAATAAGAGTGGTTGGTATCTTGATTTCCCTGCCAGCTCTGGGGAACTAGCCTTTACTGACCCTAAACTGAATAATGGCACGTTGAACTTTTCAACCAGTACACCTATAGCATCGTCATCAGAAGTATGTGGCTCACCTACCCAGCCAGAACCGTTAGCCATGGCTTACATGCTTGATTACCTGACTGGTGGAGCAGTGGGTACGGGTAGTGTTATTGCTAGTACATTAGGTGCAGGTTTAGCTACAGCACCACAGATAGTACAACTGCCTAATGGAGATGTAATTGCTAAATACCGTTTATCTACAGGCGAAGAGGTGTGGAAAAAAGTACGTTTTGGTTCTGGTGCAAATGCCACCAAACGTGTTTCTTGGCGCGAGTTGGTTTCAGAATAAAATTAGCTTACTCTGCTAATATTAACTAGCTGGTGGTAAATAAAAAAAGAGCGGATTTTCCGCTCTTTTTTTATTTATGTTTTTTTTAATATGTTTATAGCGATTTATTGTTAAGTAGTTTTGCAGTAATTAAACCGTTAATCAACCCAAAAAATAAAGCAGCACATGCAAAAACTGGTATTAAATAACTTACACCCGCATGTGGAATTAGCCATAAACGCACTATCAATAGTTGACCAGTTATGTGTGCAAAAGCGGCTAAAGTACTTAGCGTAACTGCACTAAAATAGCGTTTAGGTAGGCGCATGGCTAGCCATAGCGCGGCCAAGCTTAATATTGCTCCGCTTAAACTAAGCACAAACGTAGGCGATAAAAATTGACCGAGTAATAAGCTGCTGGCAAATACGCGCAATATGCTTACCCATGCAGCGGT
>JBEBJQ010000021.1:0-48215 GCA_040079795.1 Methylococcales bacterium | reverse complement strand
CCCTTCAAATGACGAGTTGATTAAAATATATAAATATCCATGATCACTCATACAATATCCCGTTAATGAAAAAAGTTCGTTAAAATAACTATATTTATTTCCAATAGGAAGGAGGAGACTAATATTGGTACTTGAATTTTGGGTTAAAATTGAGCCGAACATTGAAGGTTTGGCGATATGTTCTTGTAGTAGAAATCCGATCCAATATTAGCAGGTTAGGACTTCAGCTTTAAATGCCGCTTTCAAATGAACGAAGCATTTCCTGGAAGTTTTTTAAGGATTCTGTTAGCAGTTCTTCTGTCTTAGATTTTTCGTCTTTATTAAGGGCTTGGCGCGCATGTTTCAGCTTTTCACTGGTGCGGGTGCGGATTACATCCAGACGATTAATTTCAACGCCTTTAACTGCTTGGCGGGCATCGCTGATATGTTGTTGTACGGTTTCCGGGTCGGCACCGCTTTTTAGGGCTTTTAAGGCATCCTCGGTGGCTTTGATGGTATTCAGCAGTGCTTGTTTCACTTCTGCGGTAGTGGCGTTTTTGGTTTTGCCGGGTACCTCAGCAAAGCCAGGTAACGGGGTTGCTGCACTTGCCATTAGGGTAATTAACAGTAAAAGCAGTTTATAATTTAATAATTTCATGGTAATGGTAAACGTTATAAGGGTTAAAAGTTATTGATTGGAATTGGGTGCCGCGAAATGCCGAAAATGCACAAACGCCGCACAAGCAACCGCCACCAAAATATAAGCGTATTGGGCAAGTAATGCCAATAAAAAGTTAGGGCTATGTTCTACGCTATTACGGATGCTGGGTGTTACTACGAATGTCCAAGTGGCGGCGGGAATCAAGTACACCACAAACCCTAGAATAGCTGCTGACAAAGGGTTTTTGGCTTTAGCTTCAGCGGTTTTATAAAACCAGTAGGCAATCAGTAACGCTGCAATAGTTCCTAGCATTTGAGTACTCCAGCTATTAAAAAACTTAGGCGCATATTATACGCTGAGCGGTGATAATTGTTGTTTTTACAAAAGCATTTTTCTGTTGGCGGGTTTTCATAGATTGAAAACGATAACAATTTTCCCTAAAAATGGTCCGTAAACAGGTTGTACTTGTGTGCAGGGTAAAAAAATCAGGGTGCATCATTGTGCAGTCTTAGGTAATTTGGAGAGGTAACAACTAAAGTTAGAGGCTTTTTTAAAGGGCTTCCAAGAGAAGCACTAAGGACATGTTAAAATAGGGACATGATTCAGCCCCAATTCCCATTTAGCCCAGCAGAACCCTACACAGTCTCCCAACTGAATCGTGCCGTGCGGCAATTGCTGGGCGATGAGTTTGTTAATATTCGCGTTGAAGGCGAGATTTCTAATTTAAGCGCGCCTTCGTCTGGGCATATTTATTTCACATTAAAAGATGCAGAAGCACAGATTCGATGCGCCATGTTTCGCGCCCGGCTCGGTCTGCTGGCTTTTAAACCTGCCAATGGTCAACAGGTTATAGTCCGTGCGCAAGTGAGCTTATATGAACCGCGCGGCGACTATCAATTAATTGTGGAGGAAGTAGCTGCCGCTGGTGAGGGTGCATTGCGGCAGCGTTTTGAGCAGCTAAAACAGAAGCTGGCTGCTGAAGGTTTGTTTGATGGTACAAAAAAGCAACCGATCCCGACCTTGCCGCGCGCCATTGGTGTGATTACTTCGCCCAGCGGGGCAGCAATCCGTGACGTTTTAAGTGTGCTCAAGCGGCGCTTTCCGGCTATTCCGGTTATTGTTTACCCGGTAGCGGTGCAAGGTGAGCAAGCTAAAACAGAAATAGCCCAAGCTATTGCCCTGGCAAACCAACGTGCGGAATGTGACGTTATTATTTTAAGCCGTGGTGGTGGTTCATTAGAAGATTTATGGGCGTTTAATGAGGAAGTTGTGGCGCGCGCCATTTTCAGTAGCAGCATTCCGCTGATTGCCGGTATTGGTCATGAGATCGATTTTACTATTGCCGATTTTGTGGCCGATTTGCGTGCCGCCACGCCGTCAGCGGCGGCGGAGCATGCAGTACCCGATCAGCAAGCGTGGTTGCAGCGCTTAGCAAGAGTGGAAACGCGTTGTCAGCAGTTGATGCTCGGTCGGCTTAGGCAGTTACAGCAACAATTGATCTGGGCGGAAAAACGTTTACAACAGGTTCATCCGGGGCGGCGCTTGTTGCAAAAGGCTCAAACCTTGGATCAGCTGGAAGCCCGCTTACAAAACGCCTTGCAAAACACCCTGCAACGAGCCCAGGGCTTGTTAAATACCCATACTGCGCGCTTAGGGAAACATTCTCCTTCGGAAAAAATCCGTCGTTATCAGGCTCAACAAGTTTTTTTGTCCAGTCGTTTGCAAGCCGCTATCAAAAAAACCTTAGAGCATTTTAAACAACAATTAGCTATCAACAGCCAAACACTCCACGCCGTTAGCCCGCTCGCGACTCTGGAACGCGGCTACGCAATTGTTAATCTAACTCATTCCTCAAGCATCATTAATCACAGTCAGCAACTCAAGGTTGGCGACTTGATTCAAACGCGTTTTGCGCAGGGAAAAATTACCAGCCAAGTTAAGGAGATTTATCCATGATTAAAAAATTAGCCCTATTGCCGCTGGCTGTTTTATGCAGCCCTTTAGTTGTCGCTAACACTTTGCCGAAAGCACTTAATGTGCCGGGTGGGGTGGTGCAGATTCACGTGGGCGCTGTAGATGCTCCTGCGCCGCAGGTGTTTTTCAATGAGCACCGGGTGCTCGTTACCCGCGACGATAAGCAATGGTTGGCGTTGGTGGGTATTCCATTGGAAACGGCAACCGGTCAACATTCGATTACCTTAAAAATGGCTAATAAAACCAGTTCGGTACCTTTTAATGTCGCTTACAAAGAATATCCTGCGCAGTATCTGACTATTCAAAATAAACGCATGGTCAACCCTAATCCTGAGGATACTTTACGTATTAACGCTGAGCTAAAACTGATTAATAAAGCTATCGGCACCTGGTCTGAGCAGTTGGACGTAGATACGCATTTTATGCCGCCAGTAGAAGGGCGGTTGAGCGGGGTATTTGGTTCCAGACGTTTTTTTAATAAACAACCGAAAAACCCCCATAGCGGTATAGATCTTGCTGCACCTGCTGGAACCCCGATCAAAGCACCAGCAAGTGGCAGAGTCATTAGCACCGGTGAATATTATTACAATGGCCGGTGTGTTTTTTTAGACCACGGACAAGGGTTGATCAGTGGCTATTTTCATATGACCCATATTAATGTTGAGCCGGGTCGGGAGCTTAAACAGGGAGACGTATTGGGAACTGTCGGGGCAACCGGACGGGTTACCGGCCCGCATTTACATTGGAATATTTATTTGAATAATACCAAAGTGGATCCTGCGTTATTTATATCGGACGATATTCCGCGTTTGGAAGCCCGCAATCATAAATAAGGGGGTAGAAAGAGCTTTGCTGTTTTTAAAATCAAATGCTTTGGTGCTAAAAATTTGATTTTGAGTTGTGTCGGTTGAGTTTAAAATTTGGGATGGGTAATACTGGCTTGTTATATTGGTTTAAGCGCAGGGGAGTTGCAGGTGGGCATTGGTTCGGTTGCATGGTTTTAACAATATAGGCACACCAATTCGGTGTGCCTATAGAGTATTCCTGGGCGGTCTAGCTGAATTTAAAAATCAAATTCGGACTCTTCAAAGTCATCAAATTGATCTTTCAGCCTTTTTTTCTCCCAATAAATTTCTATCTTCCTGCGCGCGACCATTTTCTTAATATCTTTTTCTGCATCATCTGAAAGTGATACATATTCAGGCGCATCGAAGTCTTCGTCGGGGTCGACTTCTTTTTCAGTACTGGTTTTTTCTACTGGTTTATCAACTGATTTAGAGGGTGCTCTTGCCATTTTCAAACTCAAATTAAACAGCGTGCCTTATGAGTGCTTGGTTTAAGCTTTATAAGACACAAAAATGATTGAAATAATAAATAAAATCCAACTATCAAAGCCAACTTTATGTGGCTTCTTGGATTAAAAACCAATGAAAGCCTTTTGTCTTAAGCTATAACTTTAGTTTGTATTGGTTTTTTTGCAAATCTAAAATATCTAAACTATATATTTTGGACTATAAAGCATTCAAGGTAGATATTAGGACGTAAGATCTACCTTGAACAGCAAAGGTTATTTTTTTAAAATACTGACCCCTTTTAATAAGGTTAATGCCTCCTGCATAGGGTAATCCATTACATCGGTTTTTGGTTTACCGTTTTTGTCGGTTTTGGGCTCGTCGGTTTCATCTTCGAGTATTTTAGTTTTTGTCTCTGGCTTTATTTGCTTTTCGTTACTATTGCCATTGCCGTTTTCCAGATGATGTGACAAATCTGCTTCTTTAACAGGTTTGAAGTTTTCGGTATCAATTGACTCAAGTTTAACTCTGGCTAATGAAACATCCGGCTCAATACCTTCCGCCTGAATTGACCGGCCTGATGGCGTGTAATAACGCGCGGTGGTTAACTTAATTGCACCACCATTGCTAGTGGGCAGTACTGTTTGCACTGACCCCTTGCCAAAAGACTTCTCGCCCATAATAATCGCGCGATGATGATCTTGTAAGGCGCCAGCTACGATCTCAGACGCGGAAGCGGAACCGGAATTGATTAATACTACAATCGGCGCCCCCACGATTAAATCGTCTGGAGAGGCGTTAAAACGCATCTCAGAGTTTTTAATGCGTCCTTCGGTATAAACAATTAAGCCTTCTTTTAAGAATGCGTCACTTACCGCAACTGCTGCATCCAAGACGCCGCCGGGATTGTTGCGTAAATCCAATATTAACCCTTTTAATAACAGTTTATTGTTTTGGGTGAGTTCTTTGATAGCGTCAATAAGCCCTTGGCTTGTTTTCGACTGAAAACTACTGATACGGACATAACCATAACCCGGTTCTAACAAGCGGCTTTTAACACTCTTAACATTAATAATGGCGCGGGACAGGGTTATTTTAAGCGGCAAATCAGCACCTTCCCGGACAATAGTTAGTACAATTTTACTACCTGGCTCGCCGCGCATAAATTTAACGGCATCTACTAAACTCATGCCTTTAACAGGTTTTTCGTCCAGTTTTATAATTAAGTCACCTGCTTGTATACCTGCTTTACTCGCAGGGGTATCATCAATAGGGGAGACTACCTTAACATACCCGTCTTCCATGCTGACTTCTATGCCTAACCCCCCAAACTGACCGGTAGTGCCTTCTTTAAGTTCTTTGTATTCTTCTTCGCCTAAATAAGTTGAATGCGGATCCAGACCGGTTAGCATCCCGCGGACAGCATCTTCAAGCAGTTTCTTATCTGAAACCGGTTCAACATAGTCGCGTTTTATCCGACCGAAAATTTCTGTAAAATTGCGCAATTCATCATACGGCAATGTTTCCAGTTCTGTTCTTTGCGACGAACTTGATTTTTCAAATTCCGCTAAAACACTGCCGCAAATGCCAATAAAAGCACCTAGAACAATACCTAGGATTAAAATTAAAATGTTCTTTTTTTTGAGCATGTGTTTTAAGTCTCCAAAACCTTTTTTTGCCAACGTTACAATTTGTTCTATTTTACGCAAGTTATAGCCTTGCACTATACTAAATTTTACCTGTAAATAGGAACCCTGGTTTTTTATAGTGCCGCTATTTCCTAAACCATGCTTCGGGATTCAGAGGTAAACCTTTTTTTCGAATCTCAAAATACAATCCGACTTGGCTTTGCCCGCCACTTTGCCCGACACTTGCAATGATCTCACCTGCTTTCACTTGATTGCCAACTTTTTTATACAAACTTTGGTTGAAGGCATAAATTGTCATGTAGTCATCATCATGATCCACGATGGTTAGCATACCGTATCCGCGCATCCAGCCAGCAAAAGCGACCTTTCCTTTAGCTACTGTCCGCACCGGATTTCCCTCGGGCGCTTCTATCACAACGCCATTTCGCTTCTCTTCAATAGAATCACTGTTGGTTGCTGCGCGAATTTTTCCTGCAACAGGCCAGGACAAGTGACCTTTTCGTTGACTAAAATTATTTTCTAAATCTGTTACGTCAATTTCAGTCTGTGATTTATCTATACTTATGGTAACGGCATGAGGCGCTTCCTGCTCAACTAATGATGTATCCGTTTCCATCGATTTTAATTGCTGCTCTTTCTTTCTTAGCAGTTTAGCTGCTTGGGATGCGTTTACTTTTCGCTCATTTCGTTGAGCCGCATCAGCAATAGGTTCGAATACCTTGTCTTCAGGTTCCCGCTGCAATTCCCCAATTAACGATTTTAGTGCATACTCATTTCTTTTCAACTGATTTAATAACGCTTTATCATCTAATAATTCATTGTGCAGTTGCCTTAATATGATTGCCCTTGATTGTTTGGCTTCAGCTAGCTGTTTTTGTTCAGTTTGTTTGGTTTGTATTGCTGCATTTAATAGCTCAACTTCTTGCTTCTGCTGATCTTGAAGTATTTTTAGTTGTCTAACATCTGTCTCAATTTGCGCTACTTTTTGTACGCGGATTTTATTCAAATAATCGAAGTAAACCAGCAGACGGTCAGATAGTAGCGGATCCTGATTACCAAGCAAGAGTTTTAAACGGTCATGTCGGCCGCTATGATAGGCGGCTACAACTTGATCTTTAAGGGTTTGCTTTTGTTGGTTAATATTGTCAATTTGTATGCGAATACTGTGTTCTGTCGTTTTGATGCCCTGGCTTTTTTGACTAATTTGGCTTTTTAAGTCTTTTAGTAAGGCGGCATGTCCCCCTATCTGCTTATCAAGCTCTGCTAATTGTTGTTGCGCATCTTGTTGTTGTGCTTGCAATTGATCAATACTGTTATCAACCGCCAAAATTTTTGACTGTACGGTTTTTAATTCAGCATGCTTAGAGGGAACCGCGGGCGCTGTCGATTTCATAGCATGGGCAGGAGCCATTCCTATACTCAGAAAGGTCGCCGCTAATGTTAAGCGTTTAGTCATTAAGAACTGATAAGTAAGGCCTGGCTGGTCAATCCAACAGGTTGCGGTAGTCTTAGAGTATCCAGTAGCGTAGGGGCGATATCGGACAACGCCCCGCTAGATTTTAAACTAACGCCCTGCTTGCAGCCAATAAATACAAATGGCATAAGGTTTGTAGTGCTTGCCGTATGTAATTGCACGCTCCTTTTGTTGGCCGCCAATTCAATATTGCTTTGGTCTGCCGTCAATAATATTTGAGTATTGTTGCGTAGCATAGCGTTAAACGCTCTTTTAAAGTTTTCGGCGGTTAATGCATTACAGATTTTATCCAGAGCTGGGTTGTTCTGCTGGGCGATGGCATTTGGCCCGGATTCTTTACGGTAACCGAATCCACCCATAATCAGTAAAGCTAAAGGCTTAGGTCTTTGTGACATTATTAATTGGGCCCTAAGTTCCTACACGCATGAAAAATAACATGATCCAGCGGACTATGGTATCATTAAACGGGTAATTTGGGGTGTGCTTAATGATTTTGCTTTTACTCATAACTAATAATGATAGGTAGTACAAAAGCAATGGCGCGGTGTTTTTTAAATATAAAAAACGAACAGCTAATTTTTAAAGCAATCAGTTGGCATAAAAAGTTCAATTGAAAGTGTAATTCAATACGTTTATTGGATTGTTATTGATTAGTGCGAACCCCATAATTATTTAGGGTTAAAATTATTTTTCATGTGAATAGTAAGTAAAATGTGCCATTTAAAAACACCACCGCTTCGCGCGGTACTTTTGACATAAAAAATAATAGTGAGCGCGCCCTAATGGAAACCCCTAACCAGCCGAAACCACCCAGCGACGCTGAAATAGCTTGGGCTGCCCGCTGCCTGAAAGCGATGTCTAATCCGTTACGCTTGAAAATACTCTGTATTCTTAGCAATTCAACGTTGAGTGTCCAGGAAATCGTTGATCAAATAGGCTCCAGCCAGAGTAATATTTCACAGCATTTGGCGATTTTGCGGGAAAAAGACATTATAGATTTTAAAAAAGAAGCTAACCGGGTTTATTATTTCATCAATGATCCGGGTATACTTAAGCTTATTGAATTGATGCATGATGTTTTCTGCAATAACCGCTAACTATCCTTAATCATCCAACTTTTTCGTTAAACAATGGAACGTTATTTAGAATTTATATTAAACCACTACTTATTGGCTTTAGGTCTTGCTGTTGTTACTTTTTTATTGATACAGGAGCTCTTTGAAAGTGCCATGCGGAAATTTGAGCTTATTTCTCCGATGCTGGCTGTTGCCAAAATGAATACCGAAGATACCTCGGTGATTGATGTACGCGATGGGCAGGAGTTCATTGCCGGGCATATAGAAAGTGCGCTTAATATCCCGCTTGATAAATTGGCAGAACAGTTACCTAAAATAAATAAAAATCAGCCGGTTATCGTGGTTTGCCAAACTGGAACCCGCTCAACACCGGCCTGCAAGCTGTTAACAAAAAACGGTTTTACTCAGGTGTTTTGTTTAACCGGTGGCATGCAGTCCTGGGAAGAAAACAAGCTGCCGATCAAAATCACCAGCAAGAATAAAGCTAAGCCGGCGCAATAATTTTATATTCGCATTTTCACTTATACCCGCCACAGGGTTTGCAATTTCACTCTTAACCTAAACGATTAACATGGCTGAACAAACAACTGCTCCTGAAAAACAATTTGCTATCCAAAAAATTTATACTAAAGATGTTTCATTTGAAACGCCTAACTCTCCCCAAGTGTTTACCCAAAAATGGGAGCCAGCGGTTGATTTTAATTTAGGGACTAACGTAGAAACCCTTGAAAATGGACTGTATGAGGTGGCCTTAACGGTTACCGCAACTGTAAAATGTAGCGATAGCGTTGCTTATTTGGCAGAAGTTTGTCAGGCAGGGATTTTTGCCCTGGCGGGTTTTGACGATAACGAAATGGGGCCAATGATGGGGAGCTTTTGTCCTAACATTTTATTTCCTTATGCGAGGGAAGCAATATCCGATTTGGTCACTAAAGGTGGCTTTCCGCAACTTTTATTAGCACCGGTGAATTTTGATGCGTTATATGCGCAACATATTCAACAGCTACAACAAGCGCCGGGTTCAGAAACAATTAATTAATCGGTTATGAAACCAAACATCAGTGTGTTTGGTGCAGGTTCCTGGGGCACTGCATTGGCTTTGCTGGCAGCCAGAAACGGTTGCCAGACGCTTATTTGGGGTCATGATTCAAAGCATCTTCAGGCACTTGCTAAAACCCGCCAAAATCAGCGTTACCTTCCGGGCTTTAGCTTTCCTGAAACGCTCCATGTAAGTGACAATCTCCAACAAGCCGCTAGTTTCAGTGATCTGTTTTTAATTACTGTACCCAGCCATGCCTTTAGGGGAACTCTGGTTAAATTAAAGCCTTACGTGACCCAGAATACTCGAATCGTTTGGGCTACCAAAGGTTTTAACCCGGAAGACGGGGCTTTACTCAGTCATGTTATTAACCAGATTTTATCGCCTGACATCGCTACGGCGACACTGTCAGGCCCCAGTTTTGCCTTGGAAGTCGCTTCAAATTTACCCACTGCTATCACTATTGCTTCGCATGATGTTGTATTTGCGGAGCAACTGGCAATTCTTTTTCATAATTCCCGCTTTCGGGCCTATACCAGTAGCGACATTATAGGCGTGCAGGTTGGTGGCGCGGTTAAAAATGTCATGGCTATTGCTGCCGGCATAGCAGATGGCTTAGGCTTTGGCGCGAATACCCGGGCTGCCTTGATTACCCGTGGTTTAAATGAAATTATGCGCTTAGGCTTGAAACTCGGTGGCAAGCAAGAAACCTTGATGGGGCTTGCCGGGTTAGGTGATTTAATCTTAACTTGCACGGACAATCAATCCCGTAACCGCCGCTATGGCATTGCCTTGGGTCAAGGTAAGGATCCTGCTGTAACTGTCAGGGAAATTGGTCAGGAGATTGAGGGTATTTTTGCGGCTAAAGAAACGTTTTTACTTGCGCGAAAATTGGGTATTGAAATGCCTATTACCGAACAAACTTATAAGGTTTTGTATGAAAATACCCGCCCCTTGGATGCAGTTCAAAACTTGCTCAACCGTGACCAAAAACCGGAAGTATTGATTTTGTAATTATCGTATTTAAACGATTCCCCATTGCCTTTGCTTAATCATTTGCAATTTATAAGCGATTAGATTGTGGCTTATTTTTGGCTATTTGCCGCATGTAGCCCGCATTCTTTTTTATTGCCTGCCTCCCACCACCAGCGCCCTACACGCTCATGTTGATTGGGCAAAACCGGGCGGGTACACGGCTCACAGCCGATACTGATAAACCCTTGCGCATGTAAGGCATTATAAGGGATTTGATAGGCTTCAATATGATCCCACACTTGGGCTGACGTCCAGTTAAGCAGTGGGTTAAATTTTACCAGCGTACGCTCGGCGGTTGAAAAGGCGCTGTCATGCTCAACTGCTGGAATCGCCTGGCGTGTATCCAGGCTCTGGTCTTTGCGTTGTCCGGTAATCCAAGCATCCAGGCCGGCTAGTTTACGGCGTAACGGTTCAACTTTACGGATACCACAACACTCCTGATGGCCGTCTGTATAAAAACTAAATAATCCTTTCTCTTTTACAAAAACATCTAGCAGATCACGATCTGGCGTCAGCAATTCAATATCAATTTTGTAATGTTGGCGCACTTTTTCGATAAATTGATAAGTTTGCGGATGCAGGCGTCCGGTATCCAGACTAAAAACCTGAATATCCTTACGAATGGCTAATGCCATATCAATTAATACCACATCTTCTGCACCACTGAATGAAATTGCAATATTGTCGAAGCTTTCCAGTGCAGTTTGCAGAATTTTGCGGGGTTTTTGGTTATTTAAGTCGGTTTGGAAATGGTTAATGTCGAATGTACTCACGGTATTCACTTAATATTGTAAAAAATTGGCAAAGCATTGCTTGCGTTTTAATGAAGTATAAGTCATTACGTCATCGCGAACGGTGCTTGGATGCAGCTTTAGGCTCGCTTACATTAATGTTGCGCAAAATAATTTGCTAAAAAGTCATCAAAGGCTAAGGTGTCTTTGGCTTCGATCATTTTTTGTTTTGCTAGCGAGGTTGCCGCCAAAGCATTAAATTCTGCTGTAACTGCGTCACTCATGACTGCATTTTTAAAGTATTGCTTATGCTCGGCGGATTTGCTTAAGGCATAGTCACCAAAACACTGTCCGGTATTACGCATGTCAGTCAATATTCGTGCTGATGGCGTTAAGTCTGGACTATCGACTACGGCTTGCTGTAAAGCCAGTGCTTGGCTAAAAGGTTGCTTAGGATTGTCAGTGTCTAGAATATGGCAAACGGGTTGCATATTTTTAAGAATTTGATTAGCCCAGGCTTGCAAAGGGATTTTCGAGCCATTTTGCGCTAATTCTAAACCCGGTTGACGGCCATTATGTGCCACTGCCAATTGGTTGGCGTTGTTCACTTGCACTTCGTTGCCCGTGTGCAGGGGGCTTTCTTCCAGTAAGCAGGTTAACAAGAACGCTTCTAAAAAGTAGGCCGTTGAAAGTTCTATGCCAATCGGATTATAGAGATTTAAATCTAAAGCGCGCATTTCGACATAGCGCACACCGCGTCTTTTTAATGCCAGCGTAGGCTTTTCACCTGACTGGATAATCTGCTTCGGGCGCATGGTGCTATAGAATTCATTTTCAATTTGTAAAATATTACTGTTGAGCTGCAAATAGTCATTATCGATTTTAACACCAATTTTTTCGTACTCTGGGTAAGGGGTGCCAATGGCCTGGCTTAAAGTTTTAACGTAGCCTGTTAAGGAGTTGTAATCAATGTTTAAGGTTTCCTGATTTTTGCTTTTATAGCCAATATCACTCATGCGAAGCGAGGTTGCATAGGGGTGGTAAAGTGTTTTTGCATCAAATTCTTCAAATTGTGCCATTAATTCTGGACGGCTCCCAAAAAAACTTTTACAAATTGCAGGCGACGCACCAAATAAATATAACACCAGCCAGCCGAGCTTTTGAAAATTTCGCACTAAGCCGAAATAAGCTTCATTGATAAAGTCTTGCAAATCCTTATCAGCGCTTTCCATCGCGTGTAAGGCAGGCCAGAGCGCTTCTGGAACGGAGTAATTAAAATGAATGCCGGCAATAGCCTGCATGCTTCGTCCATAACGATGCCATAAGCCGCGCCGGTAGATATGTTTCATCCGACCAATATTGGATGAGCCGTAAGTTGCAATCGGAATGCTCAGGTCGCCATTGAGTCCACAGGGCATACTGGTAGAGAGTAAGAGCTCTTCGCCTAATTGCGCGTAAACAAATTGGTGAATGCTGCGCATGCTCTCTAAGGTGTTTTGTGCCTCGCTGAGCGGTGGTGTAATAAACTCCAGTAGCGACTCGGAGTAATCGGTGGTGATGGAAGGATGGGTTAGTGCTGATCCTAGCGTGGCTGGGTGTGGCGTTTGCGAAATTTGACCGGTCTTGGAAATCCGTAAACTTTCTTTTTCTATACCTTTTAAGCCGCCACAAAGTAGCGATTGCTGCTGATTATCGAATAGGCGCTGCAGGCGCGGGCTGGGGTGCTGGTTTAAATACGTCATGAAATGGGTGTTCGTAACCCGATAAGGTGATTTCAAACGAGCATTATAAACCTAAAAACCTGGCTTGCGTAGGTGAGAGCTGGTTCTATGCTGCTAAGATAGATACGCGCTGTTTGTAAAATTAAGTTTAATCAGGGAGGTTAAGGTTTAGGGCAAGCACTGGTATCGTCGCTGACGATATTGGCGTCTACTGAAATACTGAGGGTGCCGCAAGCATCCTGGTCTTGGCCATTGGTGCTGGTTGGCGTGGCGGTTATGGTAAATGTTGAAGGAATAGTGGGGGCGTTGGTAGTAACTGCAAAATTGTAATCATTATTAGCGGCAGCTCCGCCAAAATCATCTAAATCATTACTATACGTGGTATGGGATAATCGCCATTTTGCTTCTTCTTGGGCTAAACGTAACAATTCGCCTTTTGCATCTGCACGCCGTCCAGTGATTATTGAATTTTGAAAGCTGGGTAAGCTGATTGCGGCTAAAATGCCGACAATAACGACGGCAATCAGCATTTCAAGAAATGTAAACCCGGAGGAAGAGCGGTGGGTTGAAAGCAACACAGTGTTTCCTTGGCGAGTAAGTAAAAATAGGATTAGAATATACCATAAAGCACAATTGCAAACCAACGTGTAACGAGTAACGATTATGCTCATGCGGTTATCAGCACCAGGCTTTACCCAGCTAGAGTTATTAGTTAGTATCAGCATTTTAGCTATTTTGGCTGCGCTTGCAGTGCCTTCTTTTCGGTCAAGTTTAGAGCGTAATGAAATTATGGCGGTTGCCGAAGCGCTTTCGGCTGATTTGCGTTGGGCCCGTAGCGAGGCGCTCAAACGCAGTGATGTCGATGTTAAAATTACTTTCACCCCGGGCGATGCGGGTGCCTGGCAATATGTGATTGAGACCGATTCAATTCCATCCGTTCCGCTTAAGACCGTCACTAGCAGCCAGAGCGCTGACTTCAAAACGGTTAGCTTGGCTGAAAACTTCAGTGATGACGATGTTATTTTCAGCCATGCACGTGGCACCACCGAGGGGCAGGCTGGTTCGGCAACATTTAATTCTTCACAAGGCGCTTATAGGTTAAAAGTTGTAGTGGGTAACTTGGAACGTGTCCGTATCTGTTCTGATCTTGGTGAGATAGGCGGGTATCAGGCATGTTAATGAAGCGCCAGGCAGGTTTATCTCTGGTTGAATTAATGATTGGTTTATTGGTGGGTGCAGTTGTGGTGGCAGGCGCGCTCAAGGTTTTTACCGGCAGCGCTAAAAATAGTACCGATAATATTAACGTTAGTATGTTAAATCAAGACCTGCGCGTTATGATGGATATTATGGCACGTGACATCCGGCGGGCGGGCTATATGTTGGCTCCTGCGGTTACAATGACTATCCCCTTTTCCCCCACCTCAACCGACGCATCGGCGTTCCTGAATAAGATCAGGTACAACCCTTATGTCAATATTGCCACTGAAAATAGTGGCTCTTGCATTACTTATTTGTACAACAAAACGCCTCCAAATCCAGCTGGTGTTAAAACCAGCGAGAGATTAGGTTTTAAATTGGATGGTAATGTATTGCGTATGCGACGAACCGCGACTTCTTTGGCATGTGGTAGCGGGAACTGGGAAAGTATTACTTCCCCAGAAGTGGTTATTACACAACTTCAATTTTCCTTGCAAGAAACTTTACTTAATATATTTAACCCCGCTAGCACGGCAGTGATTGTAGGTGATCAGTATTTAATCATAAGAAACGTAATCATTAGTTTAACCGGCGCACTTAAAGATGATGCCGGCGTAACGCAAACGCTTACCGAAACGGTACGCGTACGTAACAATCAGTATTGTAAAATTGGTGGCATTGCGCCTCGAACTTGTGTTTAACTTAGATTTAACGTTAGGGTTTTAGGGGTTTATCTACCCGCTCTAAAAGTTGATGCCAGCGGCTGATATTCTCCCCATTACCCAACTGCGTGCCCGTGTGCCGTCGCGCAGCAAGCCAAAGCCCGTTGGCGTTAAAGCTGTAAACAGGTACAAGATCATTTCGCGCCCTGGCAGGTAAAATAGCCGTGACAAGATTATCCAAAATAAGGGCTTCATCATTGGCGTTGCATTGATAATTTAATACCATGTGCGCTTTGTCGACGCTTAACGCTTTTACATAGGTTATTTTTAGGCATTGCTCGGGGATCCCTAATGCGGTTAGGGTAAAATACTTCCCAATCGCAAAATCTTCACAGTCCCCACCGTTGGTTGCGATAGTCTCAATCGGGGTTGCCCAATAATCATCTGTCCACCAATGCTCGATATCGTCTTCAAACTTTAAATGATTGAAAAAATCATTGCTTGCCTTGAGCTTGATGGCAATGGGCTGTTTTTTATTAAGGCTAAGTAATTGCCGCCAATTTTGAACACGCTGCCTTGCGTCCGCGCCATAAAAAGCCTCGACAGCGCCCAACTCGTCGTAACCCGGTTTTGGTGGCTTGAGCGACACTTTTAGTTCCGGTGCGCAACCGGTCAAGGTCAAAAGCAATAACAGAGCAAAATAAATACGCATAAGTGTAGCCTTTTTAATTGATGGTTGATTCTAATCGCGCTGGCGATTTTGCACAACCCGTTATTTAAAGGGTTCTGTCCAGCTTACGATAACCAATTGCTTCGCTAAGATGCGGAACTTCAATGTGTTTCGATCCGGCCAAATCGGCGATGCTTAAGGCTAATTTTAAAATGCGGTGATAGGCGCGGTTTGATAGACCGAATCGTTCCATGGCTTGGGCGACTAATTGATGACCGGGTTCGGATAATTCGCAATAGCGCTTTACCTCAACCGGATTTAATAGTGCATTCATTTTGCCGCAGCGTGCAAGGGCAAGGTTGCGCGCGGTAATGACTCGGGTTCTGATTGTGGCGCTGCTTTCTTCGCCGCCCGGAGAACCTTTGCGTAAAATATCATGCGCTATGCGCGGGACTTCCAGATGCATATCAATACGATCCAGCAATGGTCCTGAGACTTTGGCGCGATAACGTGCCACTTGTTCGGAAGTGCAGTGGCAGCGCCCGGAAGCATCCCCTAAATAGCCACAGGGACAGGGATTCATGGCGGCAATTAATTGAAATTTAGCGGGGAAATCCACCTGCCGGTTGGCGCGGGAAATGGTGATATGCCCGGTTTCGAGAGGTTCACGCAGAACTTCCAATACTTTGCGGTCAAATTCCGGGAGCTCATCTAAAAATAGCGTACCCCAATGCGCCAGGGAAATTTCACCCGGCTTAGGATTACTACCCCCGCCAACTAAGGCCGCGGCAGAAGCGGTATGATGAGGTGCGCGATAGGGCGGTTTCAGCCAGTTGTTTACATCCAATCCTTGATCACTTATAGAAGCTATCGCAGCGCTTTCTTGCGCTTGTTGTTCATTGAGTAGCGGAAGGATGGTCGGCATACGTGAGGCGAGCATGGACTTGCCCGTCCCGGGCGGTCCGAGCATGATGAGATTATGCATGCCAGCGGCAGCGATTTCAAATGCCCGTTTAACGTGATATTGGCCTTGAACATCGGAGAAGTCAATTTCAAATTGATCGCCTTGCGGGGTAATAGTTTGGGTTTCCGGTTGAATCGGGCGTTGGCCATTGAGATGTGCGCAGACTTCTAGCAAATGGCTGGCGGGAATGACCACTGCGTTTTTAACCAAGGTGGCCTCGGCAACATTGGCGGTTGGCAAAATAAGCTGGCGTCCGGCCTGTTTAGCTTGAATAGCGATGGGTAACACGCCATTAATCGCGCGTAATTCGCCGCCTAATGATAGTTCACCGATACATTCGTATCGGCTTAGTGCGGCTTTAGGGATTTGTTCAGAAGCAGCAAGGATGCCTAAGGCGATAGCTAAATCAAAACGTCCGCCTTCTTTGGGTATATCTGCAGGCGCTAAATTAATGGTGATGCGTTGCGCGGGAAATTGAAAATTGGAATTCAGGATTGCGCCGCGCACCCGGTCTTTGCTTTCTTTAACGGCAGTTTCGGCTAAGCCTACAATATTCAAGCTCGGCAAACCATTGGTAACGTGAACTTCAACGGTGACCAGTGGGGCGTCTATACCGGAACGCCCGCGGCTGTATGCTATGGCTAAAGACATGGGTTTTTAGCGAACATTTCAGTTATAGAGAAGGCTGTTATTTTGACAGCAGCTGTTGTTCCATTTCAGTAACTCGCTTTTCTAAATCTTCCAGTTTATTGCGGGTTTTGGCTAACACTGCTTTTTGTATTTCAAATTCTTCGCGCGTCACTAAATCTAAAGCGCCCAGTACGCTTTGTAAAATCGCGTGAAAGTTTTTTTCCAGCTCTTCTTTTAAATGCGAGAAACTGGCTGGCATGGAGTCGGTTAAACGTTTGGCGATGTCTTCTATGGCTTTGGGATCAAACATGGGGATTTCTCGTGTGGGGTTAAAATGATCAAGAAGGCTACGTAATACCTTGCCTGTACTTCGTTGCCGGGGGGTTGGTCTTGCTAAATTAAGGAAACCGGTGTTCGCGACAAATTTTTTGCAAGGCTTCGCGGTTTAAAGGTTCTTCGGTTAGGCCGCATAGGGTGTAACCGTCAAGCTCTCTAAAATAACGGCAGGTGGTGCAAAACCCAAAACTTTTCGTATTATTGGCTTTTTGCAATACTTGTAGCGTTGTACCTAAAGCATGCCGCAGTGATTTGAATTCCCGGTGCAGCAACTGTTCTTCTGCTACGGTAAAAATTTCTAATGGCTGCACCTGATGCAGAACAGCCAATCCGGCCTCCAGTATCTGCAAATGTACCACACGACCGTCATAGCTGTCCTGGGTTTTGCTGATATAGCCTTTCCGCTCCAGAATCTGTAACGATTGCGACACCGTACCTTTAGTTAGCCCCAAATATTCAGTCAGTGCCGCAGGCGTGTCGCTGTAATGGTTACACAAAGACAGGTATTCCAATACTTGCACATGCACCGGTTGAATCCCAAGGGCTGCGTATCGTTTACGGTCTTCAGAGCTGAGCAGGGCACTAATGCGTTCCAGGAGCTGAAAGCTGGTTAAAAATTGCATAGTGCGTTATTGCTTTGCCATCGCTTTTTTAAAAAATTCAGGTTGTGCTAAAGCGGCTTTGTGCATATCGGCATTATAGAAAACCGTATCAAAGGCTTTATTCGCGCAATCCAGTTCCCTAAAGCCAGTTAATGCGGTTTTACTGGCAATTGTACCGCTCCACCAACCGGACGGATAAATACATTGCGGAAAAAAGAACGTTTGTAAATGACTTAAACCCGCGCTGCTCATGGCATCACGCATTTCACCCATTAGCTTTAAATGATACAGTGCTGATTCACTTTGCTGCACGACTAAGCCATTGGGGGTGAGCGCATTAAAACAGTCACGATAAAACGCTTCGCTAAACAAGCCTTCAGCAGGGCCAACCGGATCGGTACTATCGACAATGATAATATCTACCGAATTAGGTGCAGCTTCTTTTACCCACTTAATGCCGTCAATAAATTTTAATTCCGCTCTTGAATCGTTATTCGATTCACAAAGTTCGGGGAAATAAATTTCGGATAAACGTGTCACCCGTTCGTCAATATCAATTTGTACAGCCTGCTCTACACCGGGATGTTTTAAAACCTCCCTCAACGTGCCGCAATCCCCGCCACCGATGATCCAGACACGTTTAGGATTAGGATGGGTATAGAGTGCAGTATGGCTCATCATTTCGTGATAAAAAAAGTTATCCCGGGTCGAAACCATCGTGCAGCCATCGATCACCATCAGGTTGCCAAAGCCTTCGGTTTCATAAATTTCAAGAAGTTGAAAGGGCGACTGTTCAGCATGGAGCTTGCGTTTAATTTTGAGTGAAAAAGCCGATTCTGCACCCGGCATCTGCTCGGTAAACCAATTCGCGTCAAGCATGAGAATTCCTGTAGTCATTAATGTAAATGGCTATTATAGTGGAATTTATATTGCTTTATGTTACATCGGGCGGATTAAAAACCTTAGTTGCTCCCAAAACAATAGATTTGGAAAGATGCGGTCATTAGACTATTCTATGTTTATTGAGGTAAGTTTGTAATCATTTCTACGCCAGGACTGTTGGGTCTTCATCATTTCCAATAATGTCGGCACGCAATGCAATTCGCGATTTGGAGCAGGGCGGATTGATTATGGGGGTAATACAGATTACGCAAAAGCTATTAGTAACATGTTTAGTCTAAAAGCCAGTAACTGCCAGATAAAGTCTGAATTACTATAAATCGATGCGTGTAAGAAAATGAAGGAAATAAATCATCTTTTTGTATTCTGGTTCCTTTAATACATATGCTGCAAATTAACATTCTGTTTTTTTGGTAAACCGGACCATAACGCCTACCCATGCTGCAATCCCCCCGCTATCGTTATATTTTACGCGCTACCCTAGGTTATCTGGTGTTTGGGATACTATGGATCCTTCTATCCGATGGGCTCCTGGACGCCTTTACCGATATTACCCATATAACGGGACTGTCTTTAGCAAAGGGCATTACTTTTGTAATTATTACCACGGCTATTTTGTATTTCGGGTTACTCGCCGTCCCTGATCATAATATTGCTAATGCTTCTATTGGCAGGGCTTTCCGCTCGCAGCTTTTGATTTTTCGTTGGCCGCGATGGTTGATCTATGTATTTGCAATAACAATCATGTTAGTTGTATTGATTGTTCGGGTTAATTTGGCAACGTTTTTTGATCAACGCCCCATGTTAATTCTCTTCATGTTGCCCATTATTTTAAGCGCCTTAATTGGCGGTCTTGGCCCAGGAATACTATCCACACTAATGGCGGTTATAGGTCAATATTTTTTGAGTTTTCAGTCGTCACAACACATCAAGAGTATTGTCCCCCTTGATTTATTTCAGTTAGGTTTTCTTTTCTTCAATGGGGTATTGGTTAGCGCCCTAAGCCACTGGTTGCATAGGTTATTGCTACAGACCGAGCGGGATCACCTGGCACAGAAGCAACGGTTAGAAGCCCTTGGCTTACTTGCTGCAATTGCTGATAATTCCCGTGATGCGATTTTTGCCAAAGATATGCAAGGGCGCTATCTCCTGTTTAATAGGGAAGCCGCAAGACTTATGGGTAAATCTATTGATGATGTGCTGGGTAAAGACGATAGGCATCTATTTCCCTACGAGCAAGCGGAAAAAATTATGCTCAGGGATCATGGAATAAGATCAGATAAGCTTGCACAAAATGTAATTGAACAATTAACAACTGTTGATGGGCTTCGAACCTTCTCATCGACCAAGGAACCCTTATTTAATGTCGACGGCGAGATTATCGGCAGTTTTGGTATCTCCAGAGATATTACCGAGCTTAAACAAATTGAAAACTCGTTAATAAAGGAACGTGACCGGAATCAGCGTTATCTTGATACGGTACAGACGATTATGCTTGTCCTGAATACGGCCGGTGATATTACCTTGATCAATAGTTATGGCTGCAAGTTACTGGGTTATCAGGAAAGTGAGTTATTGGGACACCGTTGGTTTGAACTCTGCTTACCTCAACCTATGGGAATGACTGAAGCCTACCCAGATTTTTGCCGAATGGTGCAGGGAAAACAGCCTTGCGCCAATTACTTTGAAAGTAAGGTAGTTTGTAAAGATGGGCGGCAACGCCTCATCGCGTGGCATTGCGTTTGTTTATCGGATGAACACGGCAATCTTGCTGAAACACTGAGTTCAGGCGAAGACATTACCGAGCGGAAGAATAACGAAGCGCAATTGCGCAAATTATCAATGGCAGTTGAACAAAGCCCAAATATTATAGAAATTACCGATCTTAATGGCCTGATTGAGTATGTAAATGAAGCTTCTGTGCAAAACTCTGGCTATAGCCGTGAAGAATTGATCGGTCAAAACTCCAGTATGTTAAGGTCGGGCAATACCCCGAGCGCCACCTATGAAAAACGCTGGGCTGCGCTCTTAATCGGTGAACCCTGGAGTGGTAAATTATTCAATAAGCGTAAGGATGGGAGCGAATATCTCGCCTATGAGCATATCACCCCAATTCAACTGGAGGACGGGCGTGTCACCCATTATTTGGCTATAAAGGAGGATGTTACTGAAAAGCAACGCTTAGCTCAAGAACTGGATCAACACCGTCACCATCTGGAGGAATTGGTAGACAAGCGCACGATTGAATTAGTAGAGGCTAAGCGCCAAGCGGATCTTGCCAATCAGTCTAAAAGCACATTTCTGGCCAACATGAGTCATGAAATTCGCACGCCGATGAATGCCATCATTGGTCTCACCTATTTATTGCGTAAAACGGCAAATGAACCTCTGCAGGTGGAGCGTTTAAATAAGATCGATTCGTCTGCCCAACACTTACTTTCTATCATCAATAATATTCTGGATTTATCCAAAATTGAAGCAGGCCACTTAGAACTGGAACAGCATGATTTCGCACTAAAAACAATGCTGGAGCAGGTTGTTGCTTTAATCACTGATCAGTTAAAAGCTAAGGGTTTAGCTATTCAATTGGATACCGATCATGTGCCTCTTTGGTTGAAGGGGGATTCCACACGTTTAAGTCAGGCGCTACTCAATTATGTTAGTAATGCAATTAAGTTTACCGAAACAGGCTTTATCCGCTTAAACGCAAAGCTTATTGTAGAGACCAATCAAGGGTTACTGCTCCGGTTTGAGGTAGAGGATTCAGGGATTGGTATTCCGGAAGACAAGCTCCCGCTGCTGTTTGAAGCATTTACGCAAGCAGATGTTTCAACGACTCGTTATTACGGCGGTACCGGGCTAGGTTTAGCCATTACCAGGCGGCTGGCTGCTTTAATGGGCGGTGAAGCCGGCGTAAAAAGTACGCTTGGAGAAGGTAGCACCTTTTGGTTTACAGCCTGGTTGCAGCGGGGGCAAGGCACAATGCCCGCTGAGAATATTACCCCGATAATGAATGCTGAATTTAGGCTCAAGGAGTATTTTAAGAATTCTCGTTTGCTCCTGGCTGAAGATAACCTTATTAACCAGGAAGTAGCTTTAGAGCTGTTGCGCGGGGTTGGTTTATTGGTAGACACAGCAGAAAACGGACACATTGCGTTGGAAAAAGTGCAAACACAGTCCTATGATTTAGTGCTAATGGATGTCCAGATGCCGAAAATGGATGGGCTGGAGGCCGCCCGGGCGATTCGCGGACTGAGTGACAAAAAAGACTTACCTATCCTGGCGATGACGGCCAATGCGTTTGATGAAGACAGATCCGCCTGTTTAGCCGCCGGGATGAATGATTTTGTGTCTAAGCCTGTGGTTCCACAAGAACTTTATGACACTTTGCTATATTGGCTGGTTTTGTCGCAAAGTTTGAAATAAACATCTAATCTTCATTAAGTTAGAAAATCCCTACTTTTGGCGGATATAACTATAAAAAGATAAGCAGTAAAATAGCTACGCTTATACTCAGTTTTTATTTTGCGCAATTGTTTGTATATGCGTTCATGTAAAAACGTTGTTGTGGTTATTCACCGCACTTTAGTTTGATGTCACTTTAATAAAATCTGATTTGGAGTCTGTGTTTGTTTTAGAAAATATGAATGCCAAAAGCGAAACAACCGTAAAGTAATGTGCTTTAAAATTTTTCAGCAGCAATTGCGCTTAGCCCTGTTGTTGCTTAGCCACCCACAAGAGGTACTTGATGAAAGTGTATAAATATTTAAGTTTGCTGTTACTTTTTTCTGCCAATGTCGATGCAACGGTGTTATTGAATGAAAATTTTGATGACGTGAATGCTTTGCAGAGTAAAGGCTGGGATTTGATTAATAACAGTTCTGCATCTACTGAGGATTGGTTTCAGGGTACCGCTGGTATTTTTAGTGCCCACTCAGGTGCGGAGGATTCATATGCTGCTGCAAGCGCCGCTAACTCTGACCTTGATGGTGGCAACGCCAGTAATTGGCTGGTTTCCCCTAGCTTGAATTTGAACAACGGCGATCAATTAAAGTTTTATGTTAGGGCCGATAGTGCTGAGGTTGATTTTCATGATCGTTTACAGGTTCGTCTAAGTGACAAAGGCCAAAGTAAAAATGTTGGGGTAACGGATACTTCGGTAGGGGACTTCGGCACTTTGCTGATTGATATTACTTCTGTTTCCCCTGAGTGGGCTCTGGAGACCGTCACATTATCCGGCTTAGGTGCGCCGATAAATGGGCGTATTGGTTTTCGTTATCTGGTGACTGATACCGACAATAATGGTAATTACATCGGTATTGATACCCTCTCAGTCATGACTCCTGTTCCTGCCCCGGGCACCTTTTATTTTCTGGGTAGTGGCCTGCTTTATCTACTACGCCGGAAGTTTGTATGGTCCGCTTAAGTTAAAAAAATTTACTCCTGACATCCCGATAGGCGCAGCGCTTTGGTGGATATGTTAGCCTTTTCCAATTAATTTTAGAACGTGGTATCTGGGTTTTTTATGTCAAATTCGATTCATCCCCGTAGGGTTGGGTATTCCAAAAATGGTACTTCAATGCTGCTTTTATTGTCAGTCGGTCTGACAGCATCTCCTGCGTATTGTGATAATAAGGCTGGAGCAACCAGCCAATCCGATGCTGGCTTTGCGGCTCAAGTGCAGCCTAACCAAAGCGCTGCGACGGGGCTGAGCGCATTCATAGACCCTAAAACCGGTAAGCTGCGAACTCCTACAGATGAGGAGGTGCGTCAGTTAAATCAGCAAGCAAGTTCAAAGCTACCCATGGGCAAAACAGCAAGGGGGGTGCCTGCTCCGGCGCAAAAGTTGCTGCCCTCCGGTGCGATCTCTATGCCTGTTGGTGAAAATGGCATGAGTTACGTTGTCGCCAAGCGAAATCGCGATGGCTCTGTTTTCAGCCGATGCGATACTGAATCCAAATCAGCACAACAAGCCCTACATAAACTTGAGCAGTCTGCCGCAACTTTAAATCAAGGGACTGGTCATGACCGTTAATTTTCCGCAGATTTTGAAAGGTGCTGGTTTATCCTTGATACTGTTTGGCTCTGGTTTGTCTGTTGTTCATGCTGCCGCGACAATTACCATTATTAATGGCGACCTTGCGGGGGAAGGGTTTAATGATCCTACCGTCGTTGCTCCCGTTGGGGGGAACAATGCAACCACCTTGGGACAACAGCGCTTAAATGTCTTTCAGGCCGCTGCCGATATTTGGGGGGCACAGCTTGATAGTGCTGTACCTATTAGAATTTTTGCCAGCATGGATGCTTTAACCTGTACAGCTTCCTCAGCTTTATTGGGTAGTGCCGGTCCGATTACAGTTTTTAGGGATTTTAGCGGGGCGGCTTATTCGGGGACTTGGTATCATCCCGCCTTGGCGAACAGGCTTGCTGGTTTCGATCTTGACCCCACCGTTGATGATATTATCGCCCGCTTTAATGTTGATCTGGGTAAGCCTGATTGTTTTGATGGCATCTCTTTTTACTTGGGGTTGGACAATAATCATGGCAACAATATCGACTTGGTCACCGTTTTATTACATGAATTCAGTCATGGCTTGGGGTTTTTAACGGTAACCGACGGATCAACTGGGCAAACCTTGGGTAATTATGGTTTTCCGGCCTTATGGGATCATTATATTTTCGATAATACCCAAGCTTTGTCGTGGTCGGCAATGACGGATTCTGAACGGCAGGCCTCAGCAATTAACACAGGCGAATTGACCTGGTTAGGTGTGGCGGTTCAGGAAAGCTTGGCTGATGTATTAGCGCCTGTTCCACAGTTGACTATTAATGGTCCAGTGAGTGTGGCTGGTGTTTATACGGTAGGTGAAGCTGAATTTGGGCCTAAAGTCGTTTCTCCCGGCGTTACCGGTCAGTTAATGCCGGTTGTTGATACCTTTGGACGTCTGGGGTTCGCTTGTAGCAAGTTTAGCCCGATTAATGCGCTGTCCGTCAAGGGTAATATCGCGCTAATTGACCGTGGCGGATTGTGCGGCTTCCAGACTAAGGTCAAAAATGCGCAGAATGCTGGCGCCATTGGGGTGATCATTGCTGATAATTTGAGTACATCGACTCCGCCGACAATGACGGGTTCTGATGCGTCTATCACCATTCCCAGTGTAAGTATTACCAAGTTAGCTGGGGTAACGCTTAAGAATGCCCTAAGATTTCGTTCCCGTACTAAATCGGGTGTAATTGCTAATTTAAGCCTTAGTGATGCCCGGTTTGCGGGCACTGATACATACGGCAAAGCGTTGCTGTATGCGCCCAATCCTTTTATCACCGGGTCGTCAGTATCTCATTGGGATCCCGGAATGACACCGAATCAGCTTATGGAGCCAAGTTTTAATGTCGATTTGACACATTCGGTTGCTTCACCTCAAGACCTGACGTTGCGGTTATTGAAGGATCTTGGTTGGTAAATCAAAGTAAAATGCATTTGTTTAAGTGTGCCATAAAATCAGGCTGTGGATTTATATCTCCAGCTTGGTATGCGCTGTTAATTGACGTTGCAATTTTGGAGCGGAGGGGGGTGCGAATAAAGTAAAAAGTCTGAACTTGTTGATTCATCATGTAAATTGCTATACCATCGGACTATCAGAAAGTAGAAGAGGCTTTTGCCTGACTACTTTTTGGTACTCAGAAACACAAACTAATCTGAAAAATGGCATAGCCGGAGTAGATCGGTTATGCATAATGGTCAGTACCTGCGCTGATTTATGGCGCATGGATTGATAGATCAAAAGCCAGTTTATTATTGCTGGTTAATGGTCGTTTAATCATTCGGGAAGGATTCTTCAAACCCGGATTTATTTTCACAAATTAGGATAAGCGTTATGCGTATTAAGGCACAAGATAATCAAAGCAAGCAAAAATACACTAAATTTAAGGTGGGCAAGTTTCTTACACAATGTACTTTCTATACCCTGTTGGTATTACCCGGCGGGATTGGTCTTTTAGGATACCAAAAAGGGGCGAGTAATCTCATTAACCAGACTAATAAGCAGGTGTCCCAAGCACCCGCCAGCCTCGCTAGCCCTTTAAAAATGGCCGATTCCGAAGTCAGTTATTCTGGTGCTACTGCTAACAGTGCGTTCGTTGCGGTCGAGCCATATGTAATGAATTTGCAAGGTGCTTCTGTCAAAATTCCATTATGGGGTGCACCTCGCAAATTTGATTTCAGTGGGAATGTTCCGTTTGTCGATCCTGCGACAGGTAAAGCTAATTCACAGGATATTGAAGCGTCAGATAATATTAAGATTATCGGTGACGATGTTACCAATGCTGGTGTCCCAGGACGGGTTACTAAGCAGACATTAAATGGTAATCCGGTTACCATGATCAGGTACAACGCTGGCGATGACATCACAAATGACAAGTGTAGGTCACAACTTAATTCTTATCCAATCCCTGTCCGTACCCATGTCCGTTGGGATTTTGAGGTTGCTTTTGGGAACGCTGATGGCGTCAATGACTGGAAGCTGACTAAACCTTGGGAGAGCCCCGTGTTATTTTGGCAAATGCACAGCCTGAACCAAAATTTTCCACCGCTGGCGGCAAACGTTGATACGGACGCGAATGATCCCACGAAGTTGATGATTACTTTTTTCCAGACAGTGGGTTCCCAAGCGGCTCCGGCTGAAATCGGCCGGGTTAATGGTATCTTAAGAAATACCATGGTGCCTATTGTGATTGAAGCATTCCTGGACGAACGCTCAACTGCGGAAGGCGGTAAGGGGCTTTTGCAAATTTCAGTTAATAACCAGCGGGTATTAGAAAAAGCGGGCCCAACCTTGGCATTGGGCAAGAATCCGCCTTGGTGGGCAATGGATATGTATTTGTGGAATGAGTCTGAGCCTTATCCCTATACCCGCGCGTCGTTCTGGAAAACCGCCAGAATGACGGTGTTGCCAGTACCTAAGGCGACTAGCACA
Source organism: Methylococcales bacterium (assembly GCA_040079795.1). Taxonomy (GTDB): domain Bacteria; phylum Pseudomonadota; class Gammaproteobacteria; order Methylococcales; family Methylomonadaceae; genus SXIZ01. Next base: position 21,650 of record JBEBJQ010000021.1, on the reverse strand, counting down.
CCATCTTCAACTGTTGTGGCAGCTGCGCCCGCAGTGACACAGGCCAATGTTACTGTTTCGGCTGTTCGGCCCGTTACACCACCGCCAGTAGTGCTTCCAACTCCGGTCAGCATTACATCCACTTATGTGACAGATGTCTTGTCCACTGGTGTTACGCTTAACTGGACCACCAACATACCTTCTACTGGTGTGGTTTATTCTGGACTTAGTGTGGATAATCTCGGTTCGCAAATTAGTGACAGTAATTTAAGTACCAAACATTCGGTCAAAATTTCTGGACTGAAGCGTCGCACTACTTATTTTTATAAAGTTAGTGCTAAAAACGGATCAACCTCTGCTTTGTCTGTTTCCAGCTTTAACACGTGGCGGAGATCACAATAAATCCTTTCCAGGAGGCTTTTAAGCAGTAAAGCGGTTTGTAACAACAAGCCGCCACAATGAACGCCGGGCGATAAATAATGCGCAACGCATAAAAACCTGAGCAGCCTATAGTCGTCAGGCGTTCACTTAAGTTATTTCATAAAAAATTTCTGAGCATACTGCATAGCTTTAATGTCAAAGGTTATTGCGTGCATGCTTAGGTTCTCCCTCAATGCCCCAGAGTTTACGTACCGGGGCTTGCCTATTGGGACTGCCTCAAGGGGGGGCTTTCGGCTCTCCCCCTGTTTTTATACGGAATTTACCGTATTTAGCATTTTCCAAATTTACCAATATCTCACCGCCCTTCATCGCTTAACATTATTCTGTTCATGTCGCCCAAAACAGCAAATTCAACCTGATTGGCAAAACGCCAACAGAATTATTGGGCGCTTTAAGGCTGCAAGTTATATCTTGAGTAAAATACTCAGTTGATATGGTAGGTTCTTTCTGTTCTATTAAGGCGATATAGGAAACACTGAAGTTATGTTCGGTTGACAATAGTTTTTGTGGCTATAATTATAAATATATTGATATATTATCAATTGCTACTATACTTTATTCGGCGATTCGCTTAAAAACTATGTGTTAAGTGTTACGCTTTTGTTTATAAAGGATTTTTTAGAAAACCGGCTTGTTATAGAAGAAAAACAGCGGCTTAGTCAGGATAGATTTGGGTTAATCACAGACCCGTCTTATTAATGTACCTGAGTGTGACCGTATTGTTTTGGGCATAATTTTTAAAGAATTTTATTTTAATCAATTATGTGTGAATTTTTTGGCTCGACCGAAATTATAAGAATAAAGTTATAAAGTTTTTTATCGATTTAATATTTATTATTACAACACGTATTTCAAAGTCACCTTGGTGGTTTTGTCTACTGAGAGGTGGTCATCATGAAAGTTAAGTTTAGTGCGTATGTTTTATTTTTTTGTAGTTTTTTTGTTTTTGTTCATGCTTTCGCTGAAAGCAATCCCTCGCTGCAAGTTTCCCCCGCTTCTGTTAGTTTTAATGTCGGTACTAAGGCTTCTCTTAAGGTATCAAATGCTTCAGGTACAGTTTCTGCAACCTCTAACGAAAAATCAATAGTAAGTACCTCTTATTACAATAAGGTGCTCACCTTAACAGCCCTGAAGGTTGGCTCAACCACCGTGGAAGTAAAAGACAGAAAAACCACCAAAAAAATACCGGTTACTGTCACCGCTGCAAGTTCTTCATCCCTAAGCGTTTTCCCAGTAGTGGTTGCGATGAATGTCGGTGGCACTTCGCTTATTACGGTTACTAATGCTTCCGGTACTGTGGCAGTGAGCTCAAGCAACACAGCTGTTGCAAGCGTCAGTTATGCAAGCGGTACTGCCACGGTAAAAGGGGTTACACCCGGAACTGCGACGATTACGGTAAAAGACAGTAAAACGTCCAAGACGGTAAGTGCTTCAGTCATTAGCGGTACGGTTTCCGCTACTGACTATACGTTATTGGCGTGGAATGACCTAGGCATGCATTGTATGGATGGCCTGGATTTTTCAGTTTTCGCCATTTTGCCACCTTACAATACCTTGCATGCGCAGTTAAAAAATAAGCTCGGCGGATTAGTCACTTCTGGTGTGAACCTTACTTATGAAGCCGTTGCAGATAGTACCGGTTCTATTAATAGTTATAGTGTAAAACTGCCTTATAGCCCGACAAATGCCCTTAATAAAACTAATTTTTGGGATTGGGTTCAGCCTATGACAGGCCTTAATCCTGATAAAAATGTCGGTGTCAATTTGGACAAGTTGGCTTCTGGATCACCTGAGCCTGGAAGTCCAGCACCTTCGTTTAGTCCTGCACCGTTGACTTACAATGCAGCCTATGGCTGGTATGAGGCCGAAGGCATTCCGATTACACCGTTTGATGATGCGGGTAAAAAGAATTTTTATCCGACAGTAAAAGTGGTTGCAAAAGATTCTTTAGGGAAAATTTTGGCGACGACAACTACCGTATTACCGGTCAGTGATGAAATGACTTGTAAGGCTTGCCATGCTTCAACGACGTCAACCAATTCAGCCGCAATTGCCGCAAAACCAGTTACTGGCTGGGTTAATGATCCTGATCCAAATAAAGACTGGAAAAAGAATATCCTGAAACTACATGATCAGGAAAAATTGTCTAGCAACTTGTACCAGACCGGCATTGCTCAAAATGGTTATAACCCAAGTGGTTTATTGGCAACCGCAACAGCCGGAAAACCGGTACTCTGCGTTGCCTGTCATGCCAGTAATGCGTACTTTGACAAGGCAAATTTAAAAACCGTCATGCCAGGTGTCACTGACATTAGACCGTTTACCCAGGCTTTGCATACAAAACATGCGGGTGTCGTAAACCCGGCTGACGCAGTCAATCCAGGCCCGACTCCACCGCCAACGCTGAATGATATTAGCAACCGCACCGCTTGTTATCTTTGTCATCCAGGTTCGGAAACCCAATGTCTGCGCGGCGCGATGAGCAAAGCCGTAGATACTGGCGGTAAACAGATGAGTTGCCAAAATTGTCACGGTAAAATGACTGAGGTTGGTAGTTCGGCACGCGAAGGCTGGTTTAATGAGCCAACCTGTGAGTCTTGTCATAATAGTGCAGCAGATAATAAACGTGCAATGGTGGGCGTGGATGCTAACGGCATAAGTCTTGTGCCAGCGGATCATACCTTTGCAACCAATGCGGACACCCCGGTTAAGGGCTTAAATTTGTACCGGTTCAGCAAAGGTCATGGTGGTTTGCAATGTGAGGCTTGTCATGGGGCGACCCATGCCGAATATCCGTCTGCGCATGTTGATGACAACACCCAAAGTATCGCGGTGCAAGGGCATGCAGGAACCGTTGCAGAATGTAGCGCATGTCATAAAACTATTCCTACGACTGTCAATGGTGGGCCACATGGCATGCATACGACCGGTGATGCCTGGGTTAAATCACACGAGAAAGCCAATAAAAATGGTTCAGCAACCACGCCTAGTTGCGCATATTGTCATGGTACAACCAGGGCAGGTACGCCGCTCAGTGCGATTAAAGTGGCAAAAACCATTAATGCGGGTGAATTTGGGATTAAAAATTGGCCAGCGAATTATCAAGTAAGCTGTTTTAGCTGCCATAACGGCCCCAATCCTTAGCAGCTTGAATGCACTCACAATAATATAGGTGCTTAAAGTTAACGCATAAGGTTGATCAAGGTGGTGACGAATACACTTCGCCACCACCCCAAAATGCTTGAAAACTGGTTGTTGCAGCTAACCGGTATGGTCTTATATTGAGGTTCTAAGTTAAAACCGTTAAAAAAATTCGTACAATAAAAACGCTGGAATTAATGATTAATAGGGATCGCAAGGCGAGTTGATCCTTGCTGTCGTGTCGGGTAATGCCTTTTGATTATTGTCGCAAAATGCTTTGCAGTAAAAGTGTGTTTTGATGGCACGTAAATTCACCAAGGCTAAATTCGCTCCCGTATATGTCATACCTGATGGGGGAGACAATGAAATCGCCTTTGCGTAAAAAAACTTCCCATATCAAGATTGGTAACACCAAAGTGTCGAAACTCGGCTTACCCCGATATAACTGGCATGATGCTTACCATCTAATGCTGACGCTGTCTTGGCCCGTATTCTTTGCAATTTTTATTGCGGTTTTTCTGGGGACAAATACGTTGTTCGCTATTGTTTACCTTTTGGATGACAATGGCATAAACAATGCGCGTCCAGGTTCTTTTTGGGACGCGTTCTTCTTTAGTGTTGAAACTATGGCAACTATCGGCTATGGCATTATGAGTCCACACACATTCCATAGTCATGTGGTGTCGACGGTAGAGGTTTTAACGGGGATGCTGGGCTTTGCTATGGCTACCGGCTTAATGTTTGCGCGCTTTTCCCGGCCAAGGCCGTGTTTATTGTTCAGTGAGGTAGCCGTTATCCGCTCTTATAAGGGCTTGCCAACGTTCATGATTCGCGTGGCGAACAAGCGTCATGACCTTATTATAGAGCCTGTTATTCATATGAGCCTTCTGTTCTTTAACGAAGCGTCAAAAGCAGGTGATAACTTCCTTCGATTTCACGATTTGAACTTGGTAAGGGATCGTGCCCCGATTCTGGCACTGAGCTGGACTGTTATGCATGTGATTGATGAGTCCAGTCCGTTTTATGGGCATACCGCTGAAACACTGCAAGACTGTACGATTGTGGTAACGTTTAGTGGTTTGAATGAAACGATATTGCAAACGACCCAAACCCATAAAACTTACAATGCAGCGGATATTCGATGGGGAGAAAAATTCGTTGATATTTTATCGGTTTCCCCTGATGGCACGCATTCGATTGATTACTGCCGGTTTCATGATGTTGAGGCTGTTCAGTAAACTGGGAGGAAAGTCTGAAGCGTTTTTTTGCAAATAGCCCTCTGTTAGGAGTCTTCTCAATAATAGGGTTTAAACGATTTTAGATTAACGAATAGGCTGCGAAAAACGTTGCTTAGTAGATGAAAAGAACAGCATTATCAATGATACAGAACACTTATTACACATAAATTAGGAGTATTGTATGGCCAGTATCGTAATTTTAGGCGCCGGCATTGGCGGCGTACCGATGGCTTATGAAATGAAAGAAACCGTTGGCAAACTCCATGAGGTAATCGTTATCTCGGACAGCCCCACATTTCATTTTGTCCCCTCTAACCCTTGGGTTCCACCAAAATGGCGCACCCCGGAAGACCTGAAAATCGAACTGGCGCCGGTTATGAAAAAGAAAGGCATCACGTTTATTCAAAAAGCGGCGTCATTAGTAGATCCGGTGAATAACCAGGTACAACTGGCTGATGGTTCAACTGTCGGCTATGACTTTCTGATTATTGCCACCGGTCCGCGTCTGGCCTTTGATGAAATACCCGGTTTAGGCCCTGATGGCTTCACTTCGTCAGTCTGCCATGTTGACCATGCGGCAGTAGCCTCTCACAATTGGGATAAATTCCTGGAAAGTCCAGGGCCGATCGTGATTGGTGCGGTGCAGGGTGCATCCTGTTTTGGCCCCGCTTATGAGTATCTGATGATTCTGGAAACTGAATTACGTAGACGCCAGATTCGTGATCAGGTGCCTATGACCTTTGTCACCTCAGAACCGTATATCGGCCACTTAGGCTTAGGCGGCGTGGGTGATACTAAAGGGCTACTGGAAAGTGCCCTACGCGATAAATCCATTAAATGGATAACCAATGCCAAAGTTGATAAAGTTGAGGCAGGCAGAATGTTTATTACCGAAGTGGACGAGGACGGCAAGGATAAGAAAAAACATGAGTTACCCTTTAAACATTCGATGATGTTACCTGCCTTTACTGGGGTGGATGCCGTGCGTAACGTTAAGGCTGAAGGTTTGGTCAATCCGCGCGGTTTCGTGAAAGTCGATGAACATCAACGCAATCCGACCTTTAAAAATATTTATTCAGTCGGCGTGTGTGTCGCAATCCCGCCGGTTGAAGCAACGCCATTGCCAGTGGGTACGCCCAAAACCGGCTATATGATCGAATCGATGGTTACCGCCACCGCACATAATATTGCCAGTGAACTGGCGGGCAAAGAGCCGTCGTCGAAACCCACCTTAAATGCCTTGTGTCTGGCTGATTTTGGAGATTCCGGCGTGGCATTTCTGGCTAAGCCCCAAATCCCGCCGCGCAATACCACTTGGTCGGATGAAGGAAAATGGGTGCACTTGGCTAAAATCGGGTTCGAAAAATATTTTATGCGTAAAATCAGAAAAGGCATTAGTGAACCTTATTATGAAAAACTTATGCTGAAATTATTAGGCGTTGTACGCCTGAAAGGAGAATAACATGAGCATTGACCGTATTGTTTTTGCAGCTGCAGGCAGTTTTATTTTAATCAGTCTGCTACTGGCGCACTATCATTCTGCAAACTGGTTATGGTTTACCGCTTTTGTCGGGGCGAATTTGTTTCAGTCTGCGTTTACCGGGTTTTGTCCGTTGGCGATGATATTGAAGAAATTGGGCTTTAAACCAGGTTGTGCGTTTTAAGGCGTTATCTTCCGTTTATCAATAACTTTTGGTGTATAGCAGCTTATTGGGTTGCTGTTACACCAGAGGGCGTTATTTATAAGTATTAAAACATGCTAATATTGCGTTAAGTTAAAACGCTAATCATCTACTGTAACACTATGGTTGATTTACTAAAATTCTCACGCATTGTGACCTTGGCTTATTTAAGCACTACCGGCGTTAGTGTCCATGCGGACGCCACTGCAGCTTATTCACTTAAGCAGGCAATTGACTATGCCCTGGACAATAATCCTGATCTACAGATGACCCACGAACGGATTCAGCAGGCCGAAGCACAATTAGGCATCGCGAAGGCCAGTTTTTATCCGCAGGTGACCTCACGGCTGTCTTACGATTATAGCGATAATCCTTCACGTGCATTTGGGATGATCATCGCGCAACGTCGCTTAAATTTTAACGGCACTGATTTTAATCATCCAGGCGGTGTGAATAACTATCGCCCGGAAGTGATGGCGAATTACTCGCTATACAACGGTGGACAAGATGAGGCCGCCAGTAAGGCCGCAGAGTTGGGCATTACCAGTGCAGCACTTCAAGCGTCTGCTACCCGCAATCAATTAGTTGAGGCGGTCACCTCAGCGTTCTACGCGATTCTGGCTGCACAAGAAGCGCATACAGTCGCCGAACGTTCCATTAAAGCGGTAAAAAGTGAACTGGATCAAAGCCAGGTTCGCTATGACGCGGGCAATGAATTGAAGTCGGATTTGTTGTCTCTGCGGGTAAAACTAACCGAAGCGCAGGATGATGAACTTCAAACCGCTAATGGTGTTGAGCTGGCTAAAGCCAGCCTTAAAACTTTACTGGGATTGAATACCAGCCAGCCGCTTGCTATTGCTGAAACTAATGCCTGGACAACCCTACCTAAAATTAACCCCTTTCCGGCACTACTGGATCAAGCATTAGCCCAGCGCCCGGAAATGCAGGCTGCTGCACTGAAGGTCGCGATTACCGAGCAGCAGCTGAAAGCGGCTGAAGGCGCGCATTTGCCGAAAGCCGATGCTTATGTCAGTTATGGTTCGGACAGTAAGGACTTTGGCTATTCCACCAATCGGGATAATGTGAGTGCCGGAGTGTCCGTTGAAATGCCAATATTTTCCGGCTTCGCAACCACTGAACGGATCAATAAAGCAAAAAGCCAATTACAGGAAGCTAAAACGGCTGTTAAACAAGTGCAACTGGGGATTGAAAATGATGTTAAAGCCGCACACTTGCAACTCAGTAGTGCCTTAACGCGTTTGGAAGTTACCACTAATGCTGTGAGTGCTTCAGAAGAAGCGTTACGCCTGGTCAATGAGCAACTTAACGCGGGTATGGAAACCGTAACCCGTTATATAGAAGCCGAAGTCGCAAGGGATCAGGCGCATTCACGCGTCATTGCGGCACGTTACGATGCGTTACGCGCGGAATCTAAACTAAACCAAGCGTTAGGCAACTGGAAATAAAGGAGCACGCAATGTTTGATCGCACGCTGCAAGGCAAATTGAAATGGGTTGGCGCGTTAATCGCCGTTGTTGGTTTAATGCTATTGATCTTAGGCGCTTTAGGCCTCATCGGCGGTGAAGCGAAAGTGGCTCCCGGCAATACGGCGAGTAATAGCGACACACTTCCCGCTGACGCTAAAACCTTACGGATTGCTAAACAGCCCGCAGACAACAGCCAATCCTGGCCTGGCAGTGTGCAATCACGCACGGTGACTAAAATTGCCCCTAAAATAACCGCCCGTATCCTGAGTATCGCTGTGCATAGTGGTGACAAGGTTAAAAAAGGCGAGGTCATTGCACAACTGGATCAACGCCAAATACAAGCCAGCCTGAGTCAAGCGGAAGCCGCCTTGGTTGCGGCTAAAACCACCGCCGCCCAAGCGCAACGCGATGCCCAGCGCAGCCAGACATTATTTGCACATGAGGCCACAACCCGGGCAAATCATGAGGCCGCTCTGGCACAGGCACAAATTACCCAGGCAGCGGTTAGCCAAGCCGCCGATAATGTTACGCAGATTCGAGTCGGGCTAGGCGATACCACTTTAGTAGCGCCCTTTGACGGCATTATCTCTGAACGTCTAAAAGAGCCGGGTGATATGAGTATGCCGGGCGACCCGCTGGTGACCTTACTTAAGCCAGAGGATCTGCGTATCGAAGCCGCTATTCCGAGTGATTGCGCCAAACGTATCCAACTGGGTATGATCGTAAATGTCCGGCTGGAAGCGCTAGCCACAAACCTACAGGCAAAAGTAGATGAAATTGTCCCGCAAGTCGATCGGCAAACGGGTACCCAACTCCTGAAAGCCGCAATTCCTAAAACGCCTGGCTTACAGCCTGGGCAATTTGCCTGGTTGGAACTGAGCTGCACTACCCAGCAATCGGCGATATTCATTCCGGTCAGCGCGGTTTTACAGTTTGGACAACTGCAAGCCGTCAAGGTCGTGACCGAAGACCATAAAAGTTACACCCGCCATATTAGAACGGGCAAACGACAAAGCGAACAAGTGGAAGTGTTATCTGGTCTGCGTGAAGGCGAAACGATTTTAATTGATAGCAGTCGTTATGCAGCTACTGCGATTAAAGGAAAATAGGCATGCGCACTAATCCTGATACTGCGGAAAATAAAGCAAAAGACAGCCTGACCATCAGTATCGTCCGGCTGTTTACGACTTCACAACTGTCGCTGTTATTTTTGATTATTTCGCTGCTGGCGGGTGCTGCTGCCTTGGTATTGACGCCGCGTGAAGAAGATCCGCAAATTATCGTGCCGGTGATGGATGTGTTTGTGCAATATCCGGGGGCAAGTGCTGAAGAAGTAGAAAAGCTGGTGACTACACCGCTAGAAGTATTGTTAAGCCAGATTGATGGCGTTGAATATGTTTATTCTGCTTCGCAACCGGGACAAGCGGTTGTCACCGTGCGCTATTTTGTCGGCGAAGACCGTGAAAACAGCGTTATTAAAACCCGGGATAAATTGCAATCCAATCAGGATATTATCCCACCGGGTGTTACCAGTTGGATCGTCAAGCCGGTAGAAATTGACGATGTGCCTATTGTGACCTTAACACTGTCGCCACAAACCGATGCCTATGATTCGATGGGTTTGCGCCGGATCGCGGATGAATTAATCGAACGTCTACGAACCACACCCAACATCGGCAAGAGCTGGGTGGTAGGTGCCGCTAAGCGCCAGATTTCCATTTTTCCCGATCCGGCTAAGTTGGCTACGCATAATACCAGTCTACTGGAAATTCAACAGGCCTTAACCACCACCAATATTAATGTGCAAGCTGGTAATTTTGAGGGTGGCGGGCGTGAGATTGTATTGGAAGCTGGATCGTTTTTAACCACCCCTGACGAAGTCGCGTCAACAGTGATTAAAAGCGACAATGGCCGCTTAGTGTATTTACGCGACGTGGCGCAAGTGATCGATGGTCCGGAAGACCCCAAGCACTATACGCGGATCGGTTTCGGCCCAGCCGCCGAACACATGCGGACTATTGGTAAGGCTGTCGGCGAACTGCCTAAAGCCGGAGCAGAAAGGGAAATGGTTACGCTGGCTATTGCCAAACGCAAAGGCAGTAATGCGGTAAGCGTTGCGGAAGAAGCGATCAAAGTCGCGACCAGTTTACGCGGCACTTTAGTGCCGGATGATATATTGATCACGATTACCCGTAACTATGGTGAGACTGCCGATCATAAAGTCAATGAATTGGTTAAACATTTAAGCATTGCAGTAGTCACTATTATCGTGTTGCTGGCCTTGAGTTTAGGCTTTAAAGAATCGCTCATTGTCTCCATTGCGGTGCCGATGACGTTTGCGATTACCCTCCTGTGTGATCTTATTTTCGGTTACACCATTAACCGGGTGACATTGTTTGCCTTGATATTAGCTCTGGGGCTATTAGTGGATGACCCGATTGTGGATGTTGAAAACATTCATCGGCATTATAAGCTGCGTAAAGAACCGCCTCTGCAAGCCTTATTGACCGCCGTGGATGAAGTTAGACCGCCCACCATTCTGGCAACTTTTGCGGTTATTTTATCTTTCATTCCGATGCTGTATATCACCGGTATGATGGGGCCGTATATGGCACCGATGGCATTTAATGTCCCCATTGCGATGTTAATGTCGTTGATTATTGCCTTTACCGTTACGCCCTGGGCGAGTTATCGGCTATTGAAAGGGGATTATGGTAAAAGCCATGATGAACCGTTTGAGCTTAAAAAAAGCTTCAGTTACCGTCTTTACCGGGCAACTCTGGCGCCGTTGATCGCCAGCCCTAAGCGTGCCTGGTTGTTTTTAGGCATTGTCATTATTGCTTTCGTCGGTGCAACTTTATTGGCAGTAACCCGTGCCGTACCGTTAAAGCTGTTGCCGTTTGATAACAAAAACGAACTGCAACTGGTGATTGATCTACCCAAAGGCTCCACTCTGGAACAAACCGATGAAGTCGCTAATGCCTTGGGACGATATTTAGCAACTGTGAATGAAGTGACCGACTATCAAAGCTATGTCGGTTTGGCTGCACCGATGGATTTTAATGGCATGGTGCGGCATTATTATTTGCGTCAAACCAGCTATCAGGGCGAAGTTAGGATCAGTTTAATCGACAAAGAACAGCGTGAAGATCAATCGCATACTATTGCGTTGCGCATCCGCCCGGATATCGAACGGATTGCCAAACAATACGCCGCCAATGTCAAAATTGTGGAGCTACCGCCAGGCCCCCCGGTATTATCTACCGTTGTAGCAGAAGTCTACGGTCCGCCGGAAGCCTCTTACGCAGACATTATTCAAGCGTCCAATCAAGTCAAAACCTCATTTACGCAGACTGAAGGGGTCGTGGATATTGATGATATGGTGGATGAAACCTACACGCGTATGCAGTTTAAGTTAAATCATGAAAAAGCCGCTTTGAAAGGCATAACCGCCGCCCAGGTTGCCCAAACTTTAAATATGGCCTTACAAGGCAGTTCTGTTGGTACAGTGCATATTGTCAGTGAGCGTAAACCTTTGGAAATGCTACTGCAATTACCCAGGGCGGTAAGATCGTCACCTTCAGACTTGTTAGCCCTTCGCCTCAAAAATAACACTGGTCAGCTAATTTCGTTAAGCGAAATAGGCTCAATGGTGAGTTTACCCAGTGAGCAAACCATTTATCATAAAAACTTACAAAGATTGTCTTACGTCACCGCCGAAATGGCTGGCCGCAGCCCGGTCGAAGCCATACTGGATTTATTTGACGCCTTTGATGCCAAACCTTTACCCACTGGCTTCCGGTATGAAATGGCGGGTGAGGGCGAATGGAAAATTACCGTGGATGTGTTCCGCGATTTAGGGTTGGCTTTTGCGGCAGCCATGGTGATGATTTACGTGTTACTAGTCGGACAAACCGGCTCATTGGGCATTCCGTTGGTGATGATGATTGCAATACCCTTAACCGTGATCGGTATTATGCCCGGCTTTTGGTTGCTTAATTTATTAACCGAACCGGTAGCAGGCTATGCAACGCCCATTTATTTTACTGCCACCGCCATGATCGGCATGATTGCGCTTGCGGGTATCGTGGTACGCAACTCCATCATCTTAATTGATTTTATCGAGCGTACCTATAACCGCGATGAACAGACCACGATAACAGAAGCGTTGATCGAAGCGGGCGCAACCCGTTTAACCCCGATTTTTCTTACCGCCGCTGCCGCCGTATTCGGCTCTGCCATTATCGTATTAGACCCGATTTTTTCCGGCTTGGCGTGGAGCTTTATCTTTGGGATTTTAGCCTCAACGCTGTTTTCGTTGGTCGTTATCCCGGTGGTGTATTTTTTGATTAAACGCAAAGAGCTGAGGCAGAGTTGATTATAATACCGCTCAATATTAGAAATTAGCTTTTAACAGCAAACCATCATGATGGATCAATCAATACAATTCGACCTTGAACTTATCAACCGTTACGATAAAGCCGGGCCACGTTATACCTCTTACCCAACTGCTTTAGAATTGCATGAAGGGTTTACTGAGGAAAATTATCGCCAACATATTACTAAATCCAATACGCAAGGCGGCCCTTTATCGCTGTATTTGCATATCCCGTTTTGCGACACGGTGTGTTTTTATTGCGCCTGCAATAAAATTGTCACTAAAAACCGCAAACATGCCGAACCTTACCTCGCCAGTTTATATAATGAAATTGCCATGCAAGGCGACTTGTTTGATTCCACACGGATAGTCAATCAACTGCATTGGGGCGGCGGTACCCCGACCTTTTTAAGCTTCGAGCAAATGCAAACGCTCATGGCCGTGACGCGCGAACATTTTTCTTTAATGACAGATGATAGCGGCGAATATTCTATAGAAGTTGATCCCAGGGAAACCAATAGTCAAACCATTAAGCAGTTGCGTGAGCTGGGCTTTAACCGAATCAGTCTGGGCCTACAGGATTTTGATCCGGCAGTGCAAAAAGCGGTTAATCGCTTGCAAAGCGAAGCGCAAACCTTTGCGGTATTAGACGCTGCGCGCGCTGAAGGTTTTCGTTCCATCAATATCGATTTAATCTATGGCTTGCCATTACAAACTGTGGCGAGCTTCGCAGAAACCCTTGATAAAATTCTCGCGGTGGCCCCTGACCGGTTCTCGGTTTTTAATTATGCGCATATGCCTAACTTGTTTAAAACCCAACGGCAGATTAATGCTTCTGATATGCCGAGTGCTGACGTTAAATTGGCGATTCTACAAATGGTCGGCGCAAAACTGTCTGCTGCGGGCTATGTATACATCGGCATGGACCATTTTGCAAAGCCGGATGATGAGCTTGCTGTCGCCCAGCGCGAGGGGCATTTGTATCGAAACTTTCAAGGTTATTCAACGCGCTCCGATTGCGATCTGGTGGGTTTAGGTATCACCTCAATCGGTCGGGTAGGGGATGCCTATATTCAAAATGTCAAAAATCTGGAAGACTATAATGAACGTATTGGGCAAGGTAAATTGCCGGTGTTCAAAGGCGTTGAGTTAGACGAAGACGATTTTGTCCGGCGGGATGTTATTACGCAACTGATTTGCCAGTTTAATTTAAACTTTGCCGACATCGAGCAACGGCATGGGATTATCTTTAATGCTTATTTTGCGCAAGAACTGGCCGCACTGGCACCCATGCAGGCAGACGGTTTGCTTAAAGTTAGTGATGACGGGGTTGATGTGCTCTCAGCCGGTCGCTTATTGATCCGTAATATCTGCATGGTATTCGATAAATATCTGACCCAAAAACAGCAGCAGTTTTCAAAAGTTATCTAACCCTCCTTATAAAGTTGAAATAGCTTTTATGGTGAATAAAGGGCAGCTACCTTATCCGTAAGGTAGCGTACGTGTGACTCCGCAAAACATTAATCTTTTGGGGCTTTTGAGCCCAATCTCTACTGTAAATCTATCCCCCCTTTATTTTCTCGCCATGTCCCAGCTGGCGTTGTCTGATTGTCCTGCGTCTCTAAATCTAAATTGATTTATTAAACCTAGCTAATTAATGCAAAACGGTTTGGTTTTTAAGTTTGAATTTATGTTCGAGGGTTATAGTGCGCAAAGATATCTAAAAAGACAGTTGTTTTTTCAGCGAGTTTTTATGCCTTTGTTTTACATGATTAGAGGCGCTGTTTCATAGCAACGGGCAATAGATATATTTTGCCGACAATAATGATCTCAAAGCGTTTGCTACATCCGCCTACGATTTTATTTCTTCTGGCATTTACGTCACTAAAAAAATAAAAATAAAATCAACATGCAAACTAAAAAATATCTTTTATGGCTGGCGCCTTTACTTGCCGTCCATTTTTACACCGAATCAACCTATGCGGCAGAAACAAAACCAGATTCAACAAAATCAGCTGCTAGTAAAACTGATGAACCCCTGGAATTACCGGCCCTAGATGTTGTAGGTTCTGCTGATCCAATTGATAGCTTATCAGGATCAGGAACATTCCTGGATAAAGAGGCATTATTCAAAAGCCATGTCTTCAACGTTAACGAAGCGTTACGGAAAGTGCCGGGCGTATACGTTCGAGATGAAGAAGGCTTCGGCATTAGACCTAATATTGGTATACGTGGCATGAACCCGTTTCGCTCCACCAAAGTTTTATTTCTGGAAGATGGTTTACCTCTTAACTATGCACCTTACGGGGATAATGACATTTACTATCACCCGCCGGTCGAGCGCTATGATGGCATCGAAATAATGAAGGGCGCAGATTTGACAAAATATGGCCCGCAAACTATCAGTGGCGCCATTAATTACCTTACCCCCAATCCGTCTAAAAAGCCCGGTGGTTTTGTAAGTTTCACTGGTGGAAATCGCGACTATCTGAGTGGTCATGTGCGTTATGGTGGCATGGCGGAAAATGTCACTGGCGTTGATGGTTTAGGCGGAGTAATTGATTACTTGCACAAGGAAGGCAGCGGATCTCGCGACAATACCTTTGCCAAAATTGATGATGTTAATCTTAAAGGCATCATTGATGTTAATGCACGTAATAAATTAATTTTGCGGGGTGATTTCTATCAGGAAGATTCCCAATCCACTTTCGGACTCACTGAAGCAGAGTACAAAAATTTTGGTCAATTTTACAATCCATTCAAAAACGACCAATTTACGACCAGCCGCTGGGCGACCTCTGCTACGCATGAGCATCGCTTTAAGGATGATGTAACCTTATCGACCAGTTTTTACTGGTCAACCTTTAACCGCGATTTTTGGCGGCAGATGAATCAACAGCCGACCGATACCAATTGTGATACTGCCGGTGGTGTGCCAGGGTATAGGGAGCAACGTCTCAGTGGTCAGGTGATTAACGTGGATAGCTGTAACTTTACCCGTGGGCGCTTACGTGACTACGATGCTTGGGGCGTTGACTCCATTTTTCATGCCAAACACAATGCATTCGGCTTGCCAGGTGAGTTTGATGCGGGATTTCGCGCACACGTCGAAAGCCAGTACCGTACTACCGTCGATGGCAAATCATCCACTGCACGCAGCGGGGTAGTAGGCGAAAATAATGAACGTTATGCTGATGCTTACTCTGGCTTTATGCAAAATCGCTTTTTCCTGGGTGACTGGAGTATTACCCCAGGGGTGCGCGTAGAATCTGTTAACTATGAACGTATCAATAACTTAAACGGTGCTAATGGACAGTCTTCGCTGACTGAAGTTTTGCCTTCTTTCGCTATGACCTATAGTCCCATTGATGAAGCGACCCTGTTCTTCGGCTTTCATAGAGGATTTGCGCCGCCGCGTGTAGAAGACAGCATTTATAACAATGGTAACAGCGTCGAAATTGATGCTGAGAAAAGCTGGAATTATGAGTTAGGTGTGAAGGGCAAGCCGATGCCCGGTGTCCAAACCGATCTGACCTTATTTCATAATGATTTTGATAGCCTGACTGTACTAGGTACCGTGGGTGGCAATGACAGCCCGGTTGCGCAGGGTAAGGCCTTATTTCAGGGTATTGAATTTATGAGCAGATTTGATGCAGCCGAGTTGTTTAATTGGGAACATAACCCCTACTTACAGATAGCTTATACCTGGGTTCCCACTGCTGAAATGACCTCAGCTTTTCATTGCCTGCCTTTAACGGATGGCAGCATCTCCCCAAGTTGCCCGGGCGGTAATGTGTACGGATCAAAAGCGGGCAATCGTTCCCCCTACTCACCTGAACACTTAGTTACCGCTACGGTAGGCTATTTTCACCCATCCGGTTTTGATGCACATCTGGAAACGGTGTTTGTAGCTGAACAATTTGGTGATTTTATGAATCTCGAATCAGGTGCGGATCACCCTAACGGCGCTAACAGCGCGGAAGCACGCTCCGGACAATACGGCAAAATTCAGGACTTTGCCATTGTCAATTTATCCAGCACTTACCGCGTTTACAAAGGGCTTGATCTATTTGTGTCGGTGAAGAACATATTCGATAATGATTATATTGCGGATCGGGTTCGCGGCATACTACCTGGCGCGCCGCGTTTTGTCCAAGCCGGTTTTAAATACGAGTTTTAGTAATAATTCAACCTGAAGTGTTTCAGGTTAAACCCTGAGACACTTTAAGGAAACGCTGATTAAGTTTTTCCGAAAACTCAAACCCCTCATGACGAACGATAAGTTCTTGGTTCAGTTTGTGGATAGTTTATCGAACCAGGGATGGAATACTCTCCATGCAGCACTTGTCAACTTATTCAGCGCTTCCTTAAAGTCGTTAAACGTCCTTTTCTGGGCGCACATGCTTTAAGCCCAAAATAATAATAACTAAAAGCTTAATAACCTAAAGAGACAATATGACTATGGAACCACAACCGCACAGCAATCTGTCCAAAATTTTAGTTAGAACCCAAGCTTATTTGGCATTACTGATTTTATTATTACTTGCCGGGCTGGATTTCTTCTTTCCCACTAATTATCGATTACAAGCGGGTTTGCATGGTATTAGTGCCATTGCATCAGTGGTTACCGGAACCTATTTAACCCATCGTGCCTACGCCTTAGTGCGCGGTGTGCATATGAACTATCACTCCCTACGGCTGTGGGTGTTAGCTTCAACAGTCTTGAATTTTTTAGGCGCGGTTAGTGGTAACTGGATCTACATGCGCTATCGCGGAGAAGGAGGGCCGCGTGAGTGGATACTGGCCAATGCCCCCGCTTTTCATAATTACATGATGGAATTTAAAGAGTTTGTCACACTCTTTCCCTTCCCCTTAATGGCGGCGGTGACTTTTATTTTGTACTACTACGGTGAAGCGATTCATGTGCGCCGCGACCTTACCCAATTTGTCGGTATTGTTATTTTGGTATCCTGGATGTTTCTATTACTGGGCTTTGTGACTGGTCTGGTATTGGCAAAATTGCGCTTTGTTTAACCTCAGGAGGAAGCATGCAACAACCTACCAATAACACCGAAAAAGAGCAAAACACTATTACAACACCCATCTACTCAGGCCCTTTAATCGCTGCGACCTTATCGCCGGTATTGGGTTTTTATACCTTAATGATTGCGCACCATGTTTCCCGGGTTTCCAAACAACTGGATCAAATGGTGCATGCCTACGGATACTGGATCCCCGGATCGCTAGGCACTGGCCCGGACGGCAGCATCGGCTCATATGCAGGTAAAGAAACCTTAGCGTTGGCAGTATGGCTTTTCAGTTGGATTATTTTTCATTTTCTCTGGAAAAAACAGGAATTGCCTGTCAATCGCTGGATACCCTTATTCTTGGGCGCAATAGGGTTTGTTACGCTATGCTTATTTCATCCGTTTATTGACCCGATTTTAATGCTGTTGTTGAGTTCCGGTTAGATTGCTTCAACAAAAGAATCCAGGTAACACTGATCAGCAGTTTTCGACGATGCTATTGGGTTTTGTATGCGCATGCTATAGACTAAGTTTCATAAACTAAACTAAGTCTCAAAAGAGTTCTATGCGCACCATTAATATTCATGAAGCAAAAACCCATTTATCCAAATTAGTTGAACTGGCCGCGGAAGGTGAAGCTTTTATCATTGCCAAATCTGGAAAACCAATGGTGAAAGTTATCCCCTTAGATCAAACAGAACAGCAAAATCCGCAACGCTTAGGTTTTATGCAGGGTGAATTTCTTGTCCCGGATAATTTTGATCAAATGGGTTCGGGCGAAATAATTGAACTCTTTCTGGGAGAAGTGCATTAAAGTTTTTACTGGATACGCACATTCTCTTGTGGGCAGCCAGTGAGCCGGAAAAATTAAGCCCCACCCTGCAAAATCTATTAAGCAACGCAGAAAATGAACTGTTCTTTAGCCCGATAAACCTCTGGGAAATTGCGATTAAAACCCAATTAGGCCGCCCAGATTTCCAAGTCAGCGCCAGGCGCTTATGGCGGCAATTATTACTGCATGGCTATCGGGATTAGCGCTATCTAGCGACCACACAATAGCGGTAGAATTATTACCTGCCATCCACAAAGATCCCTTTGACCGTATTTTGCTCGCACAAGCGTTAACGGAGAAAATCTATTTTCTGACTGTAGATCAAACCCTATTGCAGTATGGGGAACCGGTTTTTGATATTGGTACGCTGAATTCTTAGCTAACTGGCCGAAAAAAAGCACTGCCAGTGTCATTTCAATTCCAAACTTACGGGCTGAACTAAAACAAATTGGTACAATAACCCGAAAGTGGTTTGTTTAAATATCCTTAAGGACAGTATGGAACTAATAGCACTAGGCATCACAAAAGAACTAATACGCTTTGATGAGGAAAAGAAAAATATTTATTACCCTCACCAAAATAAGCGCCGGAGCTACACTAATCCTGAAGAACAAATCCAAGCTGAAACCTTCTTAAAATTAGTGCTGGAATACGGCTACCCCGTTGAGCATATCGAGCAATTTGTGCCCGTTAAAATGGGCATTAGCAACAAGCAAGCCGATATTATTGTTTATAAAGATTCAGCACACACCCAGCCTTATATCATTGTTGAATGCAAAAATCAGGACGTTTCTGAACAAGAATTTAAAAAAGACGGTGTAGACCAAGCCTTTAGTTATGCGCATGCCCTGGCGGGAACGACTAAGTTTATTTGGGTCACTAAAGGCAACAAAGAAGAGTTTTACCGCTTCGACAAAGACAAAAACACCAAAAGCATAGAAGCGGATATACCCTATTATGGCGATACCGATGCCAAAAAATACAAATACGCCAAAGGCGGTTTTTATAACGGCAAAATTAAAGGTCAAGAAGCAAAAATTAAAACCGGCGACTTGAAAGCCGTAACCGAAGCCGAATTAACCCGTGTTTTCAAACAAGCCCATGATGCTCTGTGGGACGGCGGTAAGCTGCATCCTTCACAAGCTTTTGATGAATTCGATAAGCTAATTTTTTGCAAAGTTTGGGACGAAAAAAACACCAAAAAAGGTGAACCCTATACCTTCCAAATCATAGGCGAAAATACCGATGACGAAGCCAAAAATTTAGCAGCTCTCAAAAAGCGCATAGATGGGCTGTACGATATGGGCAAAGTGAAAGACCCGCTTATTTTCAATAAACCGATCGATTTAGAACCCGAAAAAATCAAAACGGTTGTTGAATACCTGCAAAGCATCAACTTCTTAGAAACCGATCTCGACAGTAAAGGCAAAGCCTTTGAAACCTTTTTAGGCACGTATTTTCGGGGTGAATTTGGACAATTTTTTACCCCGCGCAATGTGGTTAAATTTGCTGTGGATGTGTTGCCGATTACCCATAATAGCCGGGTGCTGGATACCTCTTGCGGTTCGGGTGGCTTTTTACTGTATTGTTTGGATAAAGTCCGCAAGCAAGCCGATCAGGAATACGATCTGAATATCCCCAAAGAAGCGGTAGAACATTACAACCACTGGCATGGCTTCGCCGAGAAAAATCTGTTTGGCATTGAAATCAATGACCAAATCAGCCGCGTTGCCAAAATGAACATGATTATTCATGACGACGGCCATACCAACGTCATCACCTTCGATGGCTTGTATCAAATCGACCACATCGCTGAAACCACCAAAAACCGGGGCTTTAAAGAAAACAGTTTTGATTTTATCGTTACCAATCCGCCGTTTGGCTCCATCGTCAAACAATCACAAAAATCCTACATGGCTAGCAATACCAGCACCGCGCCATATTACGATTTTTCCTTAAAAGAAGTTAACTGGATTGACGCCAAGCTAAAAGGCAAACATACACTGACCGGGCGCGAAAACCAAAGCACTGAAGTCTTGTTTATTGAACAATGCCACCGCTTTTTAAAAATTGGTGGCTATATAGCGATTGTCGTACCCGATGGCATTTTGACAAATTCCAGCTCGCAATATGTGCGCGATGGTATTGAAGAAAAATTTCGTATCGTTGGCGTGGTGTCCTTGCCGCAAACCGCCTTCACCAATACTGGCGCAGGCGTGAAAAGCTCGGTATTATTCCTGAAAAAACACGACCCCGCCACCACGGAAATAATTCGCGAACTTATAAGCAAGTTGCAAACCAGGTTAATCCAAAACAAGCAATTTATTGAAACCGCCAACGCTTGGGAAATAGAAAAACAAGCCTTGTTAAAACCGCTAAAGGCCAAGGACGATACTACCAAAGCGCAACGACAAGCCATAAGCGATGAATTCAACGAAAAGCTGAACGCCTTAAAAGAAGAACTGGAAGAAAACTATCAAACCGAAAAACAAAAGCAGTTGCCGGACTACCCGATATTTATGGCGATTGCGGAGCATATCGGTTACGACGCGACTGGCCGGACTATTCCGCAAAATGATTTGCCGGAGGTTACCGAAGAATTAACTCGGTTCATCACCGCCATTGAAGCAGGGCAAGACTCTTTTTTCGTCTAAGCCTCGATTTAGATAAGAACAAATTGTTCTTGATAAATCGGGGCGAATTTGAAGAAAGATTTGATCCGTATTTTTATAAAGAAGAGCTCAAAAAAGTAGTAGATGCTATAAAGTCATTTCCAAATGCAAAAACTTTAAAGGACTTGAAAACGTATATTAAAAAAGGCGTTTTTGATATGCGTCCAGAAAAATATACTTTAGCAGGCATCCCTTTTTTACGTGTAGCTGATATTACATTTGAGGGTATGAACTTTTCATCAACAGTATTTATTAATGATGATACCCATCAAGAGGAGCTTAATACTGAATTTTTTCCAGGCGACATAGTAATAGCAAAAATTGGTCACACGATAGGAAAAGTATCAATCCTTCCCAATGACTACAAAAAATATAATATAAGTCAAAATGTTGTTGGTATTCGAATTACAGAGGAAGCTAAAGAGTTTATTTTATCTGAATATTTAAGAATATTTTTATCTTTAAAATCTGGTCAATTGCAAGTAATACGACAAAGTTCACACGGGGCACAACCAAAAATTACACTTGACGCCTTAAGGAAAATAATAATCCCTATTTTCTCTTTAAGTACCCAAGAGGAAATTATAAAAAAATACTATGACGGTCTAAATCAAAAGAAGCAAAAAGAAGCCAATGCTGCCGCGTTGTTGGCGAGTATCGAAGGCTATTTATTGCAAGCCTTGGGTATTACCTTACCACCACCCAGCACACAGAAAAAATGCTTTTATACCCGTGCTGGTAAAGTGAGCGGTGGGCGGGTTGATCCGTTTTAT
>JBEBJQ010000118.1:0-9068 GCA_040079795.1 Methylococcales bacterium | reverse complement strand
TGGTGTAACTGGCGATAGCTCAGCCGCTGGTCTTCGAAAATGACCGCCAGGTTGTCCGGGGTTTTATTCGCCTGTTGCGCAAATAATTCATGAATGCAGCTCCCACTGGAATAATGGTGGCCTGTCGCATTAAAAGCGGTCAGGACGCGCTGCCTTTCATCCGACGGCAATAGCGCATAACTTTTGACTGCCCAGTCAGGGTTGGTGATGATGGCATCCAACAGTTTATTAAAATAAACCAAATGGCGTTTTATAGTATCGTCGTTAAATAAACTCCGCTTATATTTAAAATTAATTTGCAAAGTTTTGCGGAAATCATAAATTTCCAGTGTGTAATTGTCCTCGGTTTGTTGATAGATGTCGTAAAGCGGTTCTACACCTTGCATCACGGTGGCATTGTTTAACAGTTCATCAAAGAAATTCTGATAGGTATAAGAAACCGGAAACGGGTTTTCCTTGGGGTTAGTAAGGGTCAAGCCTAAATCAGCCAGTATCTTCGGAAAAGGGTAATTCGCGTGATCGAGACCATTAAAAAACTGTTGCCGGGTTTCCTGCACCAAGCGGATAAAGTTTTTATCTGCTGTCAGGCTGCATGGGATAACCATGATATTGATATAACAGCCAATACTGTTTTCATGGATTTGCTTGGGTCGCCCGCGCACCGGAACGGTAACGGCCAGTTCCTGTTCATGGGTAAGCTTGTTTAGAAATATTTGAAAAGCGGTTAGAAACAGTACCGATAAATTTGCTTTTGCGGTTGTGGCCAGATTTTTCATCGCCGACAAGCTGGCGTCATCCAGGGTGAAGCTTTGACAGCCGATGCCCGAAGCGGTCAGCGTGGAATGCGGCAGCCGGTCATAAGGCATATTAACCGTAGGTGCCTGTCCTGCTAATTGCGTTTGCCACCAGGCTTGGTCTTCCAGCGCTTTATTGCTGTTTAAATAAGCGTTTTCCCAACTGACATAATCCAGAAAAGCCAAATCAACCGGTCTGGTAACCGGTGGCTCACCCGCGCATAAGCGATGATATTTATCCCAAAAGGAATGTATAAATAGCGCCCCTGAGGTGCCATCAAAAACAATATGATGCACCACAAAAAAGACGTAGCTAAGATTATCGGCAGCCTCCAGCACATAAAGCCTGAGCAACGCATCTTTTTCAAGATTAAAGGGTTGCTTTAACAAAGCCATTAACGTGGAATTTAACGCCTGACCTGAAGCAAGTGGTATAACCTGCAAATTGATGCAGGCTTGTACCGGCCGGATGACCTGCATAATATCGTCCGCACTGTCTTTTTGCACAATGCTTGCCCTGAGCATCGGGTGCTCATCCAGCATAAGCGCCAGTGCCTGGCGCAATGATTCTTGATTAATTTTGCCAGCTATTTTGAAGGTCATTGGAATATTAAAACCAATGGAATCCGCTGCCAGCTCGTTGACATACCATAAGCCTTTTTGCACAGCTGATAAGGGGCTGTGAATTACTGCTTGCGAAGTTTTAGCGGTCAGATGTTCTGGCTGACTAACCGCAGCAGCTTTGCTTTTACGCCGCTCGCGGAGAAACAGTTCAAAAAAACCCGCGAAATCATCTACACCTAAAACTTGACTGATCTTAATATCCAACCCCAGCGCTTCATTAAGCTGGGCAACAAATTGCATGACTTTGATGGAATCAAAACCGTAATCGACCAGCGATAAAGACTGGTCAATCTGCCCAAGT
Source organism: Methylococcales bacterium (assembly GCA_040079795.1). Lineage (GTDB taxonomy): Bacteria > Pseudomonadota > Gammaproteobacteria > Methylococcales > Methylomonadaceae > SXIZ01. Next base: position 7,349 of record JBEBJQ010000118.1, on the reverse strand, counting down.
TCCAGGTTAAAAATCTCCCGCATCAGCCCGGATATAATGGCATTATCGTTATCCATAACCTCCACATCAGCTTGAGCTGCGGCAAAGCCAGTTTTACCGGGACTGACAGCTTCAGATGCCGCTTCGCGCACTTTATGGTATTCTTCTAAAATCACATGCGCATTCATACCCCCGATAGCATAACTGTTGAGCGCAACCCTTTTAGGGGCAGATGCCGTTTGCCAGGAGGCATTTTCAGCTTGCAATATAAGCGCGTGGTCGTCCGCCAATTCACTATTGACCCGCCCAAAGCCGGCAATACCGGGTAAGGTGTTATGCTCAAGCGCTTTCAGCACTTTCAGTAATGAGGCCATACCCGAAGCCATTTCCGGATGCCCTATGCTTGGCTTAATACAACTGATATGCCACTTTTTATTCGGGTTGGTGCTTAAAGCCCGATAGCTTTGGTCAATTGCGCCTAATTCCAACGCATCTGCCATGAGGTTGCCTATGCCATGTGCCTCGATATAATCAATGCTGTCGGAACTGATCCCCGCTTTTTCAATACTGGTTTTGATGGTGGTTTTAAGGCCTTGAGGATTAGGGGCTTCGTAAGAATAGCCCCTACCGCCGTGATAAACCGTTGCGCTTTTAACAAGCGCAAGAATATGATTGCCGTCAAGTTCAGCCTGGCTAAGCGGCTTAATGATAATGATGCCCGCCCCCACACTCCTTACGTAACCGCTGGCATCAGCGCAAAAGCTTCTGGTTTGGTTATCCTGGCTTAATATCGTATCGTACAGGCCAGCTTTGGAAGCCGCCGCAAATTCATCCGAGGCAATAATATTAACGCCACCGACGATAGCCTGTTTGCACTCACCAGCCCGTATGCTTTGAATGGCCCTATTTAAGGCGACGTAAGCGCTGGTGCAAAAAGTGTTCATGCTCTCGCTCGGGCCTTTCAGGTTTAATTGAAAGGAAAGCTTATTCGCGACCGGAATTTGATACGGGACGTTCGGGTCATGGGCTGTCTGCTGGGCACCAATAAATACACCGGTAGTTTGGCTTGAAAGTGCCTGATTGGTAATGCCAAAATTGACCATGGCATCAGCGGTCACTTTCAGCATAAGTTGTTGCTGGCGATCCATAGCCACAAAAATCGCCGGCGTAATGCCTAATTTTTCGAGTGACACCGTATTATTAATACTGAGACGTCCAAAACTATGGCGTTGCCCATTATTTTGCGCTGCCAGGCTTAAAGGTTCGCCTGATAAAATTCTCTCCCATAAAGCATCGACACCATCGGCACCTGGAAAAATCCCTGCCATAGCAATAATGGCAATTTCCTCTACCCGGTTTATGGGGCTTACAATTGTTTTGGGGGCGTTAATATCGGCACTTGCTGCTTCACCATTGGGCAAGTGTAATGCTTCATCGAGCAGGTATTCTGTCAATAAATCAAGACGTGGATAATCAAAAAGTAAGGTTGACCTTAAGGGGCACTGTAATAATTTTTCTATCTTCACCTTGAAATCAACCGCCTGCATCGAATCAGCCCCTAATTCCACAAAGTTTTGATCCTCCGTGACATCCTCCAGAGAATCTAATTCCAAAAAATCCACTAACAATTCACGGATAAATTGATTAAGAATAGGTTTACGTTGCGCAGGTAAAGCCGTTTCAAGGTGGCTGAGTATTTCATTGGGAAGCATTGTTATTTCACTGGCTGCTGTCTGTTAAGTGAGTACGTGCAACTGTTTTTAAAGGTCGTCATTCCGCTCCGCGCTCTAACGGGTGCCGGAATCCAGGCTACAGGGATGTCTCCGCGCTTGCCATCCTTGGCACTGGATACCCGCTTCCCGGCGGGTATGACGCACTTTTTTGCTTCAGTTGCTAATAAAGTACTGCTCATGATCTTGAGCTGTACTTAGTGAAAAACCATTACACCGGCTGCTGTGCTTTAGGCACGCAAAACCGCCAGCATAACTTCACCTTTGGATTTACCGTTATCATCATCATGAAAATGGCAATAGGTTTTTATAAACGTACATTTAGCAGTTTTTTTCAAAGACTGGATACCAAAAGTACCGTAAAAATGTTTAGCATTTATAAGACTTTGAAAGCCTGAACTGATATTGGCAATGAGGAAGTTCGACAACTGCTTTTCGAAAAATGATTCCGTATCATATTCTGCCAGCTCGGGAATCAAACCATTTCGAATGCAGTAGCCTAAATGCACATAAGCAATCTGGTTATAACAAATGTTATATTCAACCGCATTGAAATGTCCTGTATCGTCAATATAGCAGGACTCTGCAATGGCAAATTCACCGTTCATTAACATACCAGGTACACCGGTTCCTTCCTGTTGCTGAAAATAGGCTTTTTTCAAATAGGTGCAATGGTCCCGATACGGGGTTAGCACTTTCCTTACAAACCGGTCGTCAATATCTGTCAAAGTAAGGTTTTCACGCTCAATTACTTGAATGGCACTCATATTTATAACCCCACATAAAAAGGTAGCTCGTCATAAATCCCAATTCGGTAACTTTTGCTTTTTTCACCGGGCTTAACTGAAGACGCTTTATGCAGTAACGGTCGATTGTCCCAGATAATCAAATCACCATCTTCCCAGTAATGGGTATGGATGTATTCCGGCCGCTCGGTAAAATCAAACAACGCTTGCATGACCCGCTGGTTTTCTTCAAAACTCAATCCTTGCAGTTTAGTAGTAAAACCGCTACTGATATAAAGGCTTTTTTCTCTGGTCACTGGGTGTTCGATAACCGCAGGATGTACAACTGGCGGTACTTCGGTATTTATCCTGTCCAGCAACTCACGTAAGGAACGATCAATATCTGACGCTTGTACTTTATAACGCATTTGACCTTCATGAATAGCCGTTGCACCATCGACATAAGCTTTCAGTTCTGCGGGTAACTTTTTGTAAACTTGCGCCATGTCAATATAAGAAGTTTCCCGGGCAGATTTCGGGAAAACCAGAGGGTAAATCGAGGTGAACGACAGGGGATTTTTCTCAAACTGGCAGTCAGTGTGCCAATAACGGCCGGTTCCTGAAACGCCCATTTTTTTACCGTCTGCTTCAATAACATTAGATGAAACAAACACTTCTGGGTGATTTGGATGATGATACTGCGGTTGAAAATAAACCTGTGGTCTCCCCAATTTGCGGGTAAAGGCAACATATTGCGCTGCATCGACTTCCTGGTCACGCAACACCACTAATTTATTTTTATAAATTAAATTGCGTATTAGTGCAAGCTCAGGAGACTGGGATGTTAAAGCATTGACATCCAGTCCCCTTATTTCTGCGCCGATTTTGCCGGGTTTAGCTTCGATAATGTCTAAATCTATTGTTTGTGTGGTCATTTGTTCCTGGCTCTTTTAGTTAAGTTATTAATAATATTGGTTAGTTTTCTATGCCCACATAAAAAGGCAGGTCATCGTAAATACCGACCCTATACATTTTGCTGGTTTCGCCAGGTTGAACCCCCGATGCTTTGTGGATCACTGAGCGGTTATCCCAAATGATCAAATCCCCTTCTTCCCAGTAATGGGTATGGATATGCTCTTTTTGTTCGATAAAATCAAACAAAGCTTTCATAAGCTGCTGATTTTCTTCGTAACTTAAACCGATTCGCTTGGTTGTAAAACCACTGCTGACATACAGGCACTTTTCACCGGTGACAGGATGCTCAATAACCGCTGGATGCGCCACTGGCGGCACCTGCTCATTAATTCGATCTAACAACTCACGCAGCGATTTATCAATATCCTCGGCTTGCACCTTATATCGCAGTTGACCCCCATGAATAAAAGTTGCACCGTCCACGTAGCTTTTTAAATCCGCCGGTAACTTCTTATACATTTCAACCATATCAATATAAGAGGTTTCCCTGGACATTTTAGGAAATATCAGGGGATAAACAGATGTAAAAGACAACGGGTTTTTCTCAAACTGACAATCAGTGTGCCAATATTTTCCGGTTCCTGAAACGCCGATTTTTTTGCCGTTTTCATCCGGTACATTAGAAGAAACAAAAATCTCAGGGTATTTAGGGTGATGGTATTGCGGTTGAAAATACCGCTGAGGTCTCCCAAATTTACGGGTAAAAGCAACATACCGATCTTCGTCTAACTCCTGATCGCGTAATACCACCAATTTATTTTTGTAAATTAAATTACGGATCATCCAAAGTTCGGGCGATTGCCCGGTTAAGCTGTTGACATCCAAGCCCCTTATTTCCGCCCCGATTTTGCCGGGTTTAGCTTCAACAATTTCTAACGCTAGTGTTTGTGCAGTCATTTCATTTGTTTCCTTATGTCAATTATTAATTATGAGGTTATCGAAAAACGGCAATCCTTTTGCAAGCCTTTGAAGTTTTGCCCAAAGAGGTAATTGCCGTATTAATCCTTATTATTGATATGCGTTCCTTCACTTGCTGCAATTGAATAATGTTAAGTAACATCATTCTGATTTAATTACTGGCTTGTTTAAATTCCGGGACATCTATCAATGCCACCAGTATTCTTCGATCACCGGAATAAGGCATACGGCCGTGACCGATTAGCATATTGTCAAGCACCAATAGATCCGAGGCTTTAAGTAAGGCTTTAACTTCAGAATCGCGAATAACTTCCGCAATATGCAAGGCATCATCGTCCGCAATGGCTTCGCCATTACCATAAAAAATGTTATCCAGTAACTCCGGTTGCGCCTGCATGGCGTTCGAAAACCGCTGATAATCTTCCGTGCGACCATCCCTCTCCATCCAAGCCAAACTGGCAGCAGGGTTATAAATCTGCACCAGACTGTACCATGCGGGTTTATCAGAAACGGGATGATGCTTTAGCGCCGGAATAACATCCTGCCAAATCTGCAAACTGCCATCTTCCAGCCATTTCATTACCCAACCATTGTCTTTTACGGCCTGTTCAACCACCGATTTATCCGTAGTCGCAAATGCTTCAGTCCAGGTTTTTTGAATGCCCGGTTTATTGTCAACTACCGCAGGTGTCGCTAAAGTACGGCGAATCCGATACCCATACCGGGAGAATTTTTCTTTAACATCAGGTCTGATTTTAGCGACCAAACTGTGCATATCACACAGCGTTGACTCTCCGCCGGTCGTCGCAGGGTATTCACAAAAAAAAGCAATCCGGTCAGGCGGATTTTTGATGTAAGCCATTTCCTGATGGATGGGGATAGACCAGGGCGGTGGAGCCTCTGTTGAAGTCATTATTTTGTCTTTTACAACCCGCCGGGGAGAAGCACCACTGACATAATCCCTTAAATCAGGGGCTAGCGTAGTAATGGCTTTTTCAAAATCAGCCGCTGTTTTTAGATGCTTAAAGCCTCGGATCAACAATCCGCCCGAGGTATTTAATATGTCTTCAATTGCAACGCGTTGAGCCTGTAACCAAGCACAAACCGTATCCAGATCATGCTCTTGTCCTTCTGTTATTAACCAGGCGACTGCCGGTGAGCAAACCCTGTCATCACGTACATACTTAATCATTGTTATTTCCGTTAATCGGTGTTTTAGTTAACCTGACGTTCTTGTGCGCTCCAATAGGGCACACGCAACAGGCGTTTAAGCACTTTGCCACTGGGGTTTCTGGGTAACGACTCGACAAAATCAATGGATTTAGGTGCTTTAAAATCAGCAATCCGATTGCGCACAAAATTAATTAATTCACGTTGCTTGATCATTTGCCCCGGACGCATCACTACAAAAGCCTTAACGGCTTCTCCCCAGTGCTCATCCGGTATCCCTATAACCGCGGCCTCTGCAACCGCATCATGTTCACTTAAGGCAGCCTCAACTTCAGCCGGAAAAATATTCTCCCCACCGCAAATAATCATGTCTTTAATACGGTCGCAAATATAGACATATCCCTCCTCATCTATGTAGCCCATATCGCCGGTGCGGATCCAATCGTCTAAAAATATTTGCTGGGTTGCTGATTCATTCTGCCAATACCCCAGCATGTTGGCTGGCGATTTAATGCAAATTTCCCCATCCTGATTTACAGGCAAGGGCTTATTATCGGCATCAATAATACACACCTGCACACCCGGCAAAGGTTTGCCGGCAGATTCCATTTTTTTATTGCCACCTAAACTATGGTCTTCAGGACGCAAACAAACCGCCATATTGCCGGTTTCCGTCAAGCCATAAACCTGGAAAAAATCACAGTTGAACGTTGCCATGGCTTTGCGCAATAAACTCGGGGCAATTGGTGAGGCACCATACAGAAACCCCTGCACAGAAGAAAAATCAGTGGTTTGGCAGGCAGGTTCCGCTAAGGTGGTTTGAATCATTGAAGGTACCATCTCGACCTTGGTAATTTTGAGCTGTTCAATCAACTCCAATGCTTTCCAGGCTACAAACATATCCATAATGATGCCCTTCGCCCCGGCAACAAACCCCTGTATCGCCCACCAAATACCGCCCATATGAAATTGCGGCAGTGCGATCAATAACTTGTCATCAGGATTCAATGACATCCAATTATCGCCTTGGGCGCGCATGCCTTGCATGACCCTAAAAAAAACATAATTTGGCACTTGAACCCCTTTGGGATGCCCCGTTGTACCGCTGGTATACATTTGCACAACAATATCTTCAGCGGCACATGTTAAATTGGGCGGTTCTTTAATTTGCTTTGAACGCCAACTGACATAGGAAGGCCAATTACCGAGTGTGGCATTTAACACAATAATTTTTTTGACCGTTAATAACATGGCCTGAAATTGTTCAACCACCGGTAACAATTCTGCGGTCACAAAAAGAACTTCGGCTTGCCCGTGGTTCAAGATATACAAAATTTCCTGGGCGGCTAATCGCCAATTAATGCCGACAAGCACGGCTCTGGCTTTGGCACAACCAAACAATACTTCATAGCTAAACTCGCTGTCCTTGCCTAACATCGCAACTCTGGCTTTCGGTTTAATGCCCTCAGCAATCAACCCTTGAGCGACTTGATTGGCATAATTATTCAATTCATAAAAAGTTAAGCTACGTTCTTCAAATACAAACGCAATCGCATCAGGGAGAATTTCTGCCTGCACAGAAGCAATATCCGCAAGCGTCTCTACAGTTAAATTGTTCATAAACGGCTTCAATTAGACTGCCATTGGTTTAAGCAACTTGCTAAAAAAATGTGTCTCCGTTGCTAAACCACGCTGACTGCTGATATGCATTGCAAACCCACTACCTAAAACTGTCTTCATTATTTATTGCCTCGTATTTATGACGTTTTACTTTCACTACACACCTAAAATCTAAAACCATTACAACCTTTAAGTTTTAGTTATCTGCATATACTTATGCAAAATCCAATCC
>JBEBJQ010000117.1:0-9143 GCA_040079795.1 Methylococcales bacterium | reverse complement strand
TGGTTAACCCGACACCAGCACCGGTAGCTTCAGGGAATGGCGCCGCGTTGTATAAAAGTCTCGGTTGTTCAAATAAGGTTTGCCACGGTACAAACCCGGCTGCGAATACCAACAGGGTGCTTTTGGGTAAAAGCCTTGCTTCAATCAGAGATGCTGCCGTAAAGTTTCCAAACTCCATGGATTTTAGTGGTGAAACGGATGCGGACTTACAAGCTATCGCTGATTATCTGAGTACGTTTTAAGGTAGCTGTTACATGATCCCGGCTTCGATCTTTTGTTGTTTAAAGTGTAATGTTGTTATATGGCAATAAGTTTTTATTGTTTGCGTGAAAGGTCGAAGTCGAGATGATAAGTTTTAAATTTAAAAAGTTATTAGGTGCCTTAGGGTTGATGGTTGTTACGATCCATGCCTACGCAGAGTTAATAACTGATAAAACGGTGATTAACACTATATCGGGTGCTGCAACGGTTAGCGTGAGTGTGGCTAAACCAGTGACGGGCGACTTATATTTGGCTACGCCCTTAAACGGACGATTGCATTTTTTCGCTGATAACGGCACTAAGTTAGTAACGACGGTTTTGCCTTTTACGGCTAATGCTAGTTTTGCCGGGGATAGGGTATTAATGAAAATTGCCAGAGAAGGTATTCCACCGGATGAGTATAGCTTGTTTCAGGTGATTACCGCTCCGGGTAAAGATCCTTTGGATGGGAATAACTGGCTGGGTGGTTTAAGTGAATTAAAGTTCCGAATTAATTTACCCGATGAGGTCTATACACCTTTTTCACCCACTGTTGCTACAGTACCGACACCGGAGCCGACAATACCTGATACGTCTTTTTCACCTGAGCCTACCTCGGTGCCTACTTCTACTCCAACAAGTTCCCCTGATGCGGATAATTGCACGGCAGAAAAAGAGGATATTAGTGGGAAAGAGAGTGACGCGGATGATGAAAAAAATGAAAAAGAGACTGGCAATTGCAGTTCAACACCAACACCAACACCAACACCAACTCCGGTAAGTCTGGATGGGAAGGGTTTATACAATAACAATTGTTCCAGCTCTGGTTGCCATGGCACAAATGCTAAAGCAAATCGCTACAACGTTTTGAAAGGCAAAAATCCAGATAGCGTTCGGGATGCAATTAATAAAAATAAAGGCAATATGGGGTTGTTAAAAAACATCACTGATGCGGATTTACAAGCCATTGCAGATTACTTTAAAACTTTATAACTAAAAAATAACATTAACTAATAATTATTCAGGTTGTGATGCAACCTTTACACAGGAAATAACATGAAAATTAAATTATATTCATCCGTTTTTGCTTTAGTAGCTGGCGTTGCAAGTTTAACAGCAAATGCTGTTGAAGTGGGACAATCCGCGCCTACTTTTACTTTGCCAACCTTACAACAAAATACCCCGACCCCTTTGGCGCAGTATGCAGGCAAAGTGGTGTATCTGGATTTTTGGGCATCCTGGTGTGCGCCTTGCCGTACCTCTTTCCCCCTGTTGAATAAATTGCATCAAAAGTTGCAGGCAAGAGGCTTTGAAGTGGTTGCAGTAAATTTGGATGAAGATAAAGCTAAAGCAGAACAATTTTTAAAAGAAATTCCGGTTGCCTTTAAAGTGTTGAGTGATCCAAAAGGTGAATGGGCAGATAAATTTGGTGTTGAATCCATGCCGACTTCTTACATTCTGGATCAAAAAGGCGTGGTGCAAAATATTCATCACGGTTTTGCCAGCGACGACATTAAAGAATTGGAAGCGAAAATAACCGAATTGTTAGCGAAAAAATAGGTCGTTTATGAAATTCCTTAAACTTTTTTTATTGATGGCGGTGGTTTTTTCAGCGTCGGCTTGTACGGAAGTGTTACCCAGACAACGGGGTAATTTGGCGCTTTCGCAAATGGCGTTAAACACGGATTCGATGGAGTTTGGCTTGCGTCAACATACTGCTTTTAGTAAAGAAGCTGCATCCGGCGGTTATGGCGGCGGCGGCGGCGGTTGTGGGTGTAACTGATTAGATGCGTAATGGTGCAATACAGAATATTACGCTTTAAAGGCCAGTGCCTGACCATAGCTTCGTAGAGACGAAAACGTAGAGGCGCAAAATAGCGCGTCTCTACTTTAACCTTGAGGATACTCGTGAAAAAAATTAAAAAACACCCGCTCATTAGCCGTTTAAGTTTAGCCGCTCTGGCCTTACCGGGTTTGATGCAAGATGCCAGCGCTGGACGGGTTGAAGAAACCTATAATGCCGATTTTCAATATGGCAAATACGCTGAAAGCGATAACCGTATGAAAGTGGATATTTTTGAAGGGGCTATTTCAGCGCCCATCGGAAAATCCATGACCGCTTCGATAAATCTGGTGCGCGATGTTATTTCGGGTGCATCCCCCATGTATACCAGACCGGATGCAAAAGGAAATATAAAACAATTTCTTAGTGGTGCATCTATTACCGAACAACGCGATGCAATCAGTTCTAATTTGACCTATTTTTTTGATAAGGGCGCATTAGGTGTTGGCGGTGGTTTTTCAAGGGAAAATGACTATACCTCCCGTTATGTCAATACTAATGCCAGTATTGATTTAAATAATAAGTTGACTACGCTTAATTTCGGTGCCTCCGGCGCTTTTGATATTGTCGAGCCAACGAATAGGGTTATTAACGAATCTGACGCTGAAGACAGTCCCAGCAGCGCAATCCGCAGTAAAACCAGCCAGCAATATTTATTAGGCGTTTCGCAGGTTATTGATAAAGAATCGATCGTGCAGAGCAATATCACTTTTGGTTATCAAACCGGTTATCTGGGTGATCCGTACAAATCGGTGTTCTTTATAGGTGATCGCGGTGGTGCGGGCCACTCAGACATACGCCCGGGTGAAAAATTTCAATGGGCATGGTTGACACAGTATGTGCGCCATTTCCAACAGTTTAATAGCGCGGCCTTGCATGCTGATTATCGTTTTTATACGGATGATTGGGGAATAAATGCACACACGCTAGAACTCAGTTGGCACCAACCTATTGCTGATGGTTGGCAGGTGATCCCCCGGTTCCGCTACTACTCGCAAGACCGTGCTGATTTTTACCAGCCGTATTTTGAAAAAGGTGACCAGTCCAGCGTCTATTCCAGCGATTATCGTTTAGATGGTTTTGGTACCTTGTCTGGAGGGATCAAATTTGCTAAAGAATTTAAGCAAGTGAAAAATGTAGAGCAATTAAAACTCCAGGCTGGTTTTGAATATTACGACCATAAATCCAGTTATGAATTGGGGGGTAATGGTAACCATGGATTTAATGACTTCAATTATTACCTGTTAACAGCTTCCGTTAGCATGAAGTTTTAATTTAAATACAGATGTGAAGGGGAGGGTATTTCATTTTGCATTTAAAGCGATGGGTTCGCCCTGTCAATTGCAGTTTTATGCAGATTCTCCCCAACAGGCTGAAGCCGTTAATATTTCAGTTGTTAAGCGGATTGCACAATTAGAACAGCGTTATTCCCGTTACAGGGAAGACAGTTTAATTAGCCACATTAACCGTAATGCTGGAACGGGGGTAGAAACGCAGATAGACACCGAAACGGTTGCCTTGCTCCACTACAGTGAGCAATGTTATCAGGAGAGTGGGCATTTGTTTGATGTCACATCAGGGGTTTTACGGCGTTTATGGCATTTTGATCAAACACAATTGCCTGGTGCAAGGGATATACAAGCGGTTTTACCGTTGATTGGATGGGAAAAAGTGCAATGGACTGACACGACTATTTATTTGCCGCAGATTGGTATGGAATTGGATTTCGGAGGGATTGTAAAGGAGTATGCCGCAGATGTGGCGGCTGGTTTATGTCAGCAGCAGGGCATAAACTCAGGGATTATTGAATTGGGGGGAGATGTTCGTATTATCGGTCCGCTGCCAGATGGTCGAGGTTGGCCTGTTGCCATTCGTGATCCTCGTCAACCTGACAAAACTGTGGCGGAGTTTGAACTAAAATCCGGGGCTTTGGCCAGTAGTGGCGATTATGAACGCTTTCAACTAATTGATGGCATTCGTTATAGCCATATTCTAAATCCCAAAACCGGCTGGCCAGTTGCTGGCTTACGTGCGGTGAGTATCGTTGCGGAGCAATGTGTGGTGGCCGGTAGTTTGGCGACCATTGCTATGCTGCAAGCCAATGCCGGTTTGGGTTGGCTACAAAAATTGCACGTTGCTTTTTTGTGTTGTAAAAATAGCGGGCAGATTGTTAATAAATTAACTTAAGTCAGGCTTATGTCGGACTTAATGTAGAGATGTATAAAGGTAAACAATGATGAAAAATTTTATAGCAATATTCCTGATGGGGTTATTAACCCTGGGGCTGGCGAATGCCGATATTCCTAAAGCTACGCTGAGCATGACGCCCGTGAACACGCAAACCTGGCCGACACAATATCAGTTAAGTTTAAGTGTTCCCGCGGATCATCATGTTTACCTGCAAGAAGGTGATGAGCATATCTATATTCCTGTTACAGTTGATCCAGACGCGGCATTGGCAAATGCTGGTTTAACGGTAGTTAAATTAGATAAACCGGTTGGTGTATACGATAGTCTGGTTAAAGCGCAGGTCTTGCGTGAATCTGGCGAATTTACACTCTGGCTGGATAAAGCCGGTGCTTCTGCAAATGTGCCATCGGCGAAAGCATTCAATTTGACCGTCCGTTATCAGATGTGTAACGAAGTCACCAATGTCTGTTATCGGCCACAATTGACTAGCGTAGATTTACCTTTGCCACCGGTCGCTGAAACCCTGAATGCACCAGCCGCTAATACGGTTGCTGCTCAAGCAGAGGATTCGGGCAGTTTTATGGATAAATTATTGGCGTTGTTTCAGGATAATCATGATAACACGTTGATTATGTTTGGTTTGATGTTTATAGCAGGGCTGTTGTCGGTTGCAACCCCTTGCGTATACCCGATGTTGCCGATTACTTCGATGTTTATCGTTAATCGTGCTAATGGGGTACCTGAAAAAGAAAAGCAGCACGCCTTCGTGTATTTGATTGGTATTGTCGGCACCTATATGTTATTGGGTTTAGTAGCCGGTATGTCTGGCGGTGCCTTTAACACCCTGATGCAATCAGCTTGGGTGAATATTGGTTTTGCGTTATTTTTTGCTTTTTTTGCTTTGGCCTTGTTAGGCTTTTATGAGCTGGGTTTTATGCAAAATGAAGTGCATAGCTTAGATCAGCAATCTTCAAAAGTTAAAGGCTTAACGGGTACCTGGTTAATGGGAACCGTTGCAGGCTTGGTGATTTCACCGTGTGTTGGGCCGATTGTGTTCGCGCTGTTATTACAAGTGGCAGATAATATCGCTGCTAAAGCCGACGCTTTAGCCTTGTTGAATCAACAATTAAGCTTTTGGGATAAATTCGGCATCTCTGCTCAGGGCAGTATGATGATGGCTGGCTTTGGTTTGGGCGTGGGATTGCCGTTTTTCTTTATTAGTGTAATGAAATTTAAAAAATTACCTAAAGCGGGCTACTGGATGAATAAAGTCAAATATGGATTTGGCTTTGCGATCTTGTATTTTGCTTTTAATTATCTGGAAAAAGGCATGGGTGTTCTGGGTGTTGAACACAGCACCACCTTAACGTTAGTCTTTGGTATGTTAGGCGTGTGGATTGCCATTGTGCATTGTAATGTGTTTACTTTACTTCCCGAAGATGTCCAACCTAACCAAAAAATGATCCATTATTGCGGCGTTATGTCGATGTTGATTGGTGGTTGGTTGATGTTTAGCAGCCTTGGTCAGATGCCGGGTATCAACAGTGCACATGCAAATGCTGCTGGCCTTTCGCCTATAGCCAGTGCTGATGCCAATGCGAATGTTATTGCAACAAAAACTGCAGCTCCGGTTGAACAAGAAGCAGGTATTTCCTGGTATAGAAATTTTGCTGCTGCACAACAAATGGCTAAGCAAACGGGTAAACCGGTATTCATCGACTTTTATGCCAGCTGGTGTTCTAACTGTGTGGCATTTAAAGCTGAAACTGCCAATAACAGTGAGCTAAACCAAGCTTTGAGAGAGAAAGCGATTGCGGTCAAATTGATTGATAAAGAGCCAGACTTTGAAGCCTTTCGTGAAGATGCACAACATCGTCAATTAAAAATTGGTCTGCCTTATTTTGCTATTTTGACACCGGATGGCAAGTTAAGCTGGTCAGGTACCGATTATAAAGCTGCACAAAAAATGGTCGCTGAGTTGACTAAGTTGTCAGTTTAATTTTTGATTAGCGCATTGCGACCCAGTGTTTAACTGGGCGTAATGCGTTTTATTTTAGTTTCCTTCGATCACCTCAACTGCTATTTATTTCTCTTTGGAGTATTTTTTAATGAGTGACGCTAAACATTGCCGTCTTTTGATTTTGGGCTCAGGTCCTGCCGGATATACGGCTGCAATCTATGCAGCACGCGCTAACTTAAAACCGGTGATGATTACCGGCTTACAAAAGGGCGGACAATTAACGACCACGACTGAAGTAGATAACTGGCCCGGAGATGTTGAAGGGTTACAAGGCCCTGCATTGATGGAACGTATGTTCGAACATGCCGAACGCTTTAATACTGAAATCATTATTGATCATATTCACACTGCCGATTTATCGGCACGGCCTTTTAAATTAACGGGTGACTCAGGTATTTATACCTGTGATGCACTGATTATTGCCACCGGCGCTTCTGCTAAATACCTTGGGTTAGATTCAGAGGAAGCTTTTAAAGGTAAGGGCGTTTCCGCTTGTGCCACTTGTGATGGTTTTTTCTACCGTAACAAGTCGGTTGCAGTTATCGGCGGTGGCAATACCGCCGTAGAAGAGGCTTTATACTTATCTAATATTGCTTCCAAAGTGACGGTGGTGCATCGTCGTGATAAGTTTCGTTCAGAAAAAATCCTCAGCGATAAATTGATTGAAAAATCTAAAAGCGGTAATGTGGTTATTGAATGGAATTATCAGTTAGATGAGGTATTGGGTGACGCTATGGGCGTAACTGGCCTAAGAGTTAAACATGCGACTAATGGTTCTACGAAAGATATAGAGGCGCATGGCGTGTTCATTGCGATTGGCCATACACCGAATACGGGTATTTTTGAAGGCCAGTTAGAAATGGACCACGGCTATATCAAGGTTAAAAGCGGGCTTAATGGTAACGTTACCGCAACCAGTATTCCAGGTGTATTTGCAGCAGGTGATGTCATGGATTCCGTTTATAAACAAGCGATCACTTCAGCAGGTGCCGGGTGTATGGCGGCATTGGATGCTGAAAAGTATTTAGACGATTTAGAGGCTTGAGGAAAAAGTAGTGTGGTTTAGATCCATCTTCTGTTCATCTGGCTTTTGCAAAAGTGGGGGGGTGTTTATAACCCCTCTAAGCTTTTCTTTTTGAAAGGAAAAAAATAGTTTCCTTCACCTAATCAACGCTTAGTTTGGCGCAGCCGATAATCCGTAAACTCGTGGAGTATTAATGCACACAAAATTAATCCGACACCCTGAATTACTTTTAGCGTCAGGGGTTCATGATTTAGATAATGTCCGAGCAGTAAGGCCATTACCGGTGATATTAATGAAATTAGGGCTACTCGGGTAGTCGTCAGATGTTTGAGAATAAAGTAATATAAGCTAAACCCGAAAGTGGTTGCGAGTACGCCTAAATACACTATTGCACTTAAAGTCATTAGATCGACTTGCCTCGGCCATTGTCCATCCCAAACCCACCAAGTCAGCAAATAAGCGGGTACAGCTAAGCTCAACCCCCCTCCGACTTGTACCAATGCCGGTAATTGCGCATTAATGTGTTTAACCCATACCGCGCTGGCAGCCTGCAAAAATGCGGCCCCTAATAATGCAGCAATTGCCCTAACGGCGGCTGAGCCTAATTGTAATGCTGAGCCGAACATCAACATTAAACCAACCAGCCCTAAGAAATACGAAGCTATTTTACCGATAGTTAAACTGCGCTCACCTAAATAAAGCGCGGCGATAATCGCGGTTATTAAGGGGACTAAGCCAAACACCACCGACACCCAACCGGAAGGAATAAATTGTGCTGCCCAGTACACTATAATCATGGATGCATATAGTTGCATTGCTACCGCCAGGTAATTTAAAAGCGCTTTGCGATGCCAAAGCAGTGGTTGCCGCAATAGTATTAGTAGCAAACCCACGCCTATAAGTCCAATGCTCATGCGTCCTGCTGAACTAAACAAAATGCCGACGTTTTTACTGCTCCATTGAATGGCTAACGGGGTAGTTGACCAGAGTAAAATGAGGCATAGATAAGCAAATGTGATGCGCATAAGTCCTTTTTGAGGTGCTGACCTCCTTGTTAATAATCCATTATAATAACGTAATATCTTCCAGATCTTCAGTGGAAATTCCCTATTGGCTGGAGACTTAAATTATTCCGAAGTGTTCTCATGGCAATTAGAAATTATAAAGATAAATACCCAATTATAGGGCAATCGGTCTATATTGATGACAGTGCCCAAGTGATTGGGGATGTGACCTTAGGCGATGATGTTTCTGTCTGGCCAACTACCGTCATTCGGGGCGATGTCGAAAAAATTACTATTGGTGCTGGTACCAATGTGCAGGATGGCACGGTGTTGCACGTGTCACATGCAGGGGAATTTTCGCCTAACGGCCATCCATTAACCATTGGCGAAGGCGTTACTATTGGTCATCGGGCAGTTGCTCACGCCTGTACGGTTGGGAAGTATTGTTTAATTGGTATCGGCGCAATTATCATGGATGATGCGATTTTGGGTGACTACGTAATGTTGGGCGCTGGTAGCTTAGTACCGCCCGGTAAAATATTGGAAAGCGGATATTTGTATGTTGGCGCTCCCGCTAAACAAATACGGCCATTAAGTGAGGCTGAAAAGGCGTTTTTAGAATATTCTGCAAAACATTATGTGATTTTGAAGAATCAGTATATCGAAAATGCTTGCCAGGAGAATAATGCTGACGCTGAAAATCTTGGAAACGTAGCGCTAGCGAAGTGAAGATTTTTAGCCCCCGATAGCCGCACAGGGCCGGGTGTTGAGCCGTATTAGAATGGCTTGACGTTGACAGAGGCTTCCCGATAGGCGGCGTCA
>JBEBJQ010000116.1:0-9472 GCA_040079795.1 Methylococcales bacterium | reverse complement strand
ATAATATAGGGTACGTGTAAGTGATATACGTTCCCTATACCCGTAATTTCACACAATAATATATAGGTGGTGTAATTTCATGGGGAGATTGGGGAGACCCCTCAAAGCCACGTCAACCAAGGGGTAGAGCCCTCCCCAACGGTTTTAGAGTTTGGGGAGTTTGGGGAATGTTTTTAGTAAAACCTAGGCATTTAACCGGCCACTACCCGGATCAAAGTGCCGCTAATTACCACAACACGGCGCATAGTTCCCCCTGCATTACGTTTAACATAGTAACGAATTGTCCCGGATTTCGCGTTCTGTTCGGATGCTATAGCGATTTTACGAATACCAAGTTGCCGAACAATATCCGCTAATGGGGTCAGGAAAGGATCACCTTGTTGGCTTGCGAACCGCTGAATGGCTGCAAAGGTCGCTTGCATATCCAGATAAATCTCATTTTTAGGCTCGTTTATCCACCCTAAAGTATC
Organism: Methylococcales bacterium; assembly: GCA_040079795.1. GTDB lineage: Bacteria > Pseudomonadota > Gammaproteobacteria > Methylococcales > Methylomonadaceae > SXIZ01. The sequence continues at coordinate 9,002 of JBEBJQ010000116.1, read as the reverse complement.
CCCCATCGCCTTATAAACTGGCGTGTTTTGTGTTGAAAATGAATCTCTGTAATTGTCGTCATTAAACTCAGGTGTGTTAATGTTACCTACGTTGCGGTGGCCGAATAAATACGGATTTTTAAGAGGTGCGCTATTCTTGAAAGTGTCATTAATATGCCCGTGGCCACTACTTAGTACCGACAATAATATTTCAATAAATCGGGTTGGCTCATCTTGGGTTTCTTGGTAATCCGCTTGGGCTTTGACAATCTGTTTAATGTAGACTTCTATGTCACTTTGCAATTCGGCTATATGGATACCACTTAACAGTTTTTCATCCTCACAAAAACATAAAAACATCTCTAATCCGATCATCAAGTTAGCGTAAACCCCCGCTGAACGTGGGTGCGCCATCAAGCCACGATCTTGAACTGCTAAATTTTGCAATAACCGGAATTTATCGGGTATGGTCTTTTTCAATTCTGGCATTTGCGGTGCTAACCACTGGATGTAAGCCGCCATCAATAGTCGTGGATACCCCTCACGGGCCGCCTCTTGCAAGTTATCCAACATACTGCTGTCAAGATCGCCACGGTTTAGCTCGACAACCAAGGTTCTACCTATTAAAGAAGCGCCACGGGGTAAGGCTTCATTGGTGGATACCAACAACCCACGCGGAAAATAGGTGCGTTTTTGCATGTTGCGCTGATCCATGCGGCCACGCCCTGACTGATTACCGACCCCCCTTAGTATCCGCTGTGCCTTGGCGTGAAGCTTGTTAGCTTCCGTCGGGCTTATTGAGGGTATAAAGTCATCAATCACCGCCACTACAGAATTAGTGGCGAAAAGTGACTTTTCTAATGAGTTATCAGTGCTTTCCCAGTTAAATGGAATACTACGGGCGTCAAAGTTACCAAAATAAGCCAGCATAGCCGCTGCCAATTCTGTCTTACCTGATCCCCAACGTCCCAAAAAGATTAATGAAAAATCAAGTTTGTACAACTCAATTATAGGCGCACGGAACACCGCACAAAGGGCTAACGCCCCAAGTTGGGGTCTGCTGCGCGATATAGTGAGTAGGTCAAGGCTACGATTTAACGCATGAACCAGCGCAACCCGGCGTTCATCACCTGACGGCGGAAAGGGAAGATTGTATTTGTTAGCACTATCCTCTAATTTAACCACCACCAATTTATCCAAACTATCAGCCCCTAATGCACCTGAAGCGCTCAGAAATCGGTATTTACCGCCGTGTAATTGCCAGCCTGTATGCGCGTATTGATATTCTTTCATGATCGTTCCATTTTTTTTGTGGGTAGTAAATTTATGGATAGCAGTGGTTAAGTTGTTAATTTTTGCCTGACCTGGCTCTACACAAATATCTGTACTCCAGAGTGTGTTAAAGCATGTTTTGTGGGTGTAAAACGTTTCTAACGCTACGTCTTTTGGTGCTAGTGGGTATCCATCATCGCGAGTTCCTTGTAGAGTTAAGAATGATTCCTCATATTGGCCGTCCGATACGACTACGCTCCGAGTTATCCAGCAAACAAAATTGCATAGCGGGAATATGTCCGGTTCTGGCCGGACTCTACTTTGTACAATCTGGTGGAACGCGCCATTTTTTACGCAGTAATTGCTGAATTGTTCGATTGATTGAGAACTTGAGCCGCCGCCGTTTCCGCCACCAGCACTGTTTTTTGACGGGGGCTTCCCGCCCGCAATTACTAATAAAGCGTCCTTTTTGCTAGCCATGAGCGGATTCCGTGTTGTTTATGTAATCGTTAAAATCGCCCGTTTCCGGCGGCCAGCATACTAAGCCATTGACAGCTTCAGCCGCTTGTTCGGCGTATTTCTGACCGACGCCAGATGCGTCGTTGTCACCGCAAACGATAATTCTGGCTTGCGGCCTGTGCTTTTTAACCAGCAAGGCAATGGCTTCGAGGTTGGCGGCGCTAAAGGCCGCGTATGTCCGGAAATTTGTAATATCGTTAACAGATATTGCGGTTGCCAGGCCTTCGCAAATGCAAACCGTTGGTGTTTTTTGCCCGATTGGGCAAAACAGCCCCGCAGTTCGACCGCCGGGCAAAAAATCCTTGTTTCGGCCTAATAATTTGTTTTTTTTGGGGAAAATCGCTTGAACGTTTTCTATTGCGCCGAATTCATTGAGCATCGGGGCGATTAAACAGTCCTTAATGAGTAGGTCGCGCCATTTTTTTGTGTCAGGGTCTAAATAACGCCGGTGCCAGTTAGCAATTCGTAACAAATTTGGCGGCGGTGCAATGTTTTTTTCGACCATATAGAATTGGTCGTGCTTCGATGTGGCCGGCCTTCCGTGTTGATGAATAAAGCGCGCCTTGCGTGCTGTGATTGCTTGTTTTTGTGAGATTTGTTGGACAGCTCTTTCCTTGGCTTCGGCTATTTTTCCCCGGTCTAGATTGGTTAGAATACGTGAACTATTAGCAAAAAAGTTTTCGTGGGCTCCGCTTTTGTGATTCCAAAGAAGCCCTCCGGTACCGCCCGGAAAAATCTTGATCCGAGCATCCTGCTTGCCTTTGGGGTCGTCAAGTAAATCCAGAGCGTGCCATCGTCCATCGGCTGGCGTTGGCCGATATTCAACTCCAAGGCGCAGGCAAGCGCCTCGGGCGACTTCATCAATTCTATTCATGAATAAACCTCAGTCAGTTGAGGCTTTTTCGAATTCGACAATATCCAAGCTATTGTCCAAATACGCTTCGAAATTTTTTTTAAAAGCTTGAATTTCTATTAAAAAATCCAATAATGCCGGGTCGTCTTCAGGTACATGATTAACAACAAGACATAATAAATTGCCTTCTGTATTGAGGATATTCGCGTGGATATTTGCTAACACCTTCGCTATTGGGAAAGTGTGTTTAGCTATAGAACAAGAAAATTTTTCTTGTGAAATGGTGAAGTCGGCTTCGCTCATATCACACCTCACTTTCGGCTTCTGCTGTTTCCAGTAATGCCCGGATTTGCTCGACCGGCCAAACTCGACAACGCCGCGTTATAAGCTTGCCGGGGGGGAATTTACCTTCTTTGATGCCGTTAAGAAATGAGCCTCTGCTGATAGCTAAAACCGCTATGATGGTTGGTAATCTGACGTTACCCACTGGAGGTAAAGCCTTTGAAATGTAGGTGACTTTTTTGCGGGTTTTGGATTGTTTTTTTGTAGAGTTGTTTGATACAGCTTGCATTTTTTACGCCCCTGTTGAACGTGGTTAATGAAGCGTCTTATTATTCACATAATTTTTGATATTTAAAGTGGGTATACCTAGGTATAGTACCTAGGTATACCTAGGTATACCTAGGTAAAAATGTTTATAACATTATGAATTTTAAAAATTAATTGATTTTAAAAAAGATTCTCCTTTACTTGTCTTTGGTTGATAATTGTTGCAAATGCCGTCATCGGTTGCGGCTTTCCAGATTTTCTCCCACGTATCTTTTTCAACATTGAAATCATTAGGGTGGTACTTTTCAAGTTGTGCGTGGATTTGCTTCTTTGTTAAAACCATGGTTTGTGGATTAAATTTAACCTTTTTCTCGTCACAAGCCTTCTGCAACGAATTGATATAAGCTTCAATACAGGCCAAACGCTTTTCCATGAGGGGGGTTAGTTTGACGGTCACTGACTTTTTGCTATTGCTGGCCGGATGGGGTTTGTTATTCATAAACCGCATAAGATCATCGTGCAAAATCACAAGGTTTGTTGGTTCTATAGAGTCAACACAAAAACCAAAATTAAAATTGAATGCGTAATTTAAAGGGTTGCCGATTCTCTTACGCTGAAAATCTTGGAAGCGGAGCGGTAGAGAAGTGAAGATTTTTAGTCCCCGATAGGCGCAGGGCCGGGTGTTGAGCCGAAGCGTAAGCACAGGCGAAATACAGAGGCTTCCCGAATAGCCGTCAAGTCATTGTGGGAGCTATGCGACGATCCCCTTGCCGGGTCGGAGCGGGCGGACGCAGGACGAATCGGGGCTTGCGCAGCAAAATAAACCGTCGCGTTAAGTTTTTGCAGATTTTTTCAAGCAGGATGCCCGAAAAAATCTTTAGCAAAAATGAGCGACTCTCCGGCCATCAGCCGTTTCTTTTACAACCTTAAAATCACGAAAGCCCGGCACTTTCCCAAGTTCAATTTTTTAAAGTATTTCGCATTAACCTCTGCTAATTTAGGAAGTTCAATATGTTCTATGAAATACTCGGGGCGCTTAAAGCTTCTTATCTCTTCAATAGTGTAAAAACCAAGTGGCGCTCTGGGGTGCTCATCATCTATGCGGGTTGAATTAACTATAAAAGCCTGTTCATTTGTTAATAAATAAACCTTGAGCTTTTCATTGGCTGCAAGATACACAATTCCGGCACGATCACACTCTAGTATTTTTGCCGCCAAGTCTAGCGGGTAGTATTCACGATCAAAAGTCATAACACGCCTTTAAGTGTCAACTCCCTTAAATTAAGGAGCCAAGCCAATCGGTAAAGGAGTCCGATGTTCGCCCCGTCGGGCTAGGCTTGGCAAACTGATAAAATCTTGCTGGTGACTGGTTTAACCCTTAACCGCTGATTGTTAGGCTGTTTTCTATTGCTTCAGCTACCCAAGCATTAAGGCTTTTGCCTTTGGTTTCGGCTGTAATGGCTGCCCGTGCGTGTAGTTCAGGCTTTAGCCTTAACCTGAACTGTCCCGAATAGGGGTGGCTTGGTTCGCGTCCTAATTTGGCGCAGGTGTCTAAGTAATCATCAACCGCCTCGGTAAAGGCTGTGCGTAGTTCCACAACGCTATCACCATGAAAGCCGATTACATCCCGAATCCCGGCAATGTGACCGATAAAGCAACCATCATCCTCGCTATATTCAACTCGGGCGGCATAGCCCTTATAGTTCATAGTGTTCATGTTATCTCCCCTAAGTTTTCAATAAATGCCCGTGCGTCACGTACCTGATAAGGTTTGGCTTCTTTTTCAGGGTGTGGCCTGTGAAAAGTAGCGATAACACCATTCTTTTCAAACCTTACCCTTGAACCGTTACCCTCAATGACCTGACAACCTAATGCAATTAACAACGCCTCAATCCTTCGCCATTCGAGTGTTTTAGATACCGGATTGGCGCGTATTTCCGCTAAGGTCTTTTTGTGGGTTGAATTCATGGGTAAATGGTATCATAAAGTGATACCCTATAACTATAGTTTACAAAAGCAGTAAGGTTAAAGCTAATAAGCAGGATTATAGTTATAGGGTTAATTGGTTATAGTTTGACGGCGTTTTTATTAATCGGTACGACCTCACCATTCGCCCTGGGCGCGTTACAGTAACGGCCCCACTCCTCCATTAATTTATTACGTTTTTCTAGTAGGTCACCGCGTCTATAAGCCGCCTCGACTTGGTTTTTAATGCTGTGCGCCAGTGCCATTTCAACAACTTCAGCGGGGTATGCGGTCGACTCTGCCGCCCAATCCCTAAAGCTTGACCGGAAACCATGCACGGTTATATCGGTGCGTTCCATGCGCTTTAAGAGTTGTAGCATAGCCATATTTGATAAACCCTTGCTTGTACCGGCAAAAACAAAGGCGTTTGTCTTAATCTCGGACATGCTGCTTAAAATGCCAATTGTGTGCTGGTTTAAGGGGACTCGGTGCTCTTTACCGGCTTTCATCCGGCTTGCGGGTATCGTCCAGACTTTGCGGTTAAAGTCTATTTCATCCCACGTTGCGCCTATTGTTTCGCCCGTACGTGAGGCGGTCAGGATGGTGAATTCAAGGCATTTTGCCGCTATGCCTTCCTGTTGCCTTAGTTGTGTAATAAACGCGCTGATTTCAGTATAGGGAAGGGCGCTGTGATGTTCGGTTTTCTGTACCTTTGAGGGGTTGGCAAGCAGTTTGTCCAAATGCCCACGCCATCGCGCCGGGTTGTCACCTGAGCGGTATTTATGGGCGGTTGCCCAGTCAAGAATGGATTCAATGCGGCCACGGACACGCCCGGCGGTTTCATTTTTGGTTAACCATATTGGTTCAAGGCATTGCGTGACTAATCCGGTGTCGACTTCCTTAACATCAAGGTCACCGAAAAACGGGTACACATACTGGGTTAGTGTATTTGTCCATTGCTGGATGTGTTTGGGGTTTTTCCAGCTTGGGGTGTGGCTTTTGATGTAAGACTCGCCACATTGCTTGAATGTGAAGAGTTTGGCTTTAGTTAATCGCTTGGTACGTGTCTGCTGGCGTTTATCCTGCAAGGGGTCAATACCGGCTTTTAATGTCTTGCGTGGTTCTTCGGCTTTATCACGGGCATTTTCTAATGTCACATCGGGAAAAGAACCCAATCCCATCTCGGTGCGTTTGCCGTCCTTTTTGTAAACGAAAGCCCAGCTTTTTGATAATGTCCCGCTAACCCGTAAATACAAATTATCACCGTCTGAGTAGTAGCCCGGTATTTTTAGGTGCTCTACGCGCTTGACTGTCAATTTATTTTTTATGCGGCTCATACGGTTATCCTAAAATCCTGCCCTAACTTCTGCCCTAACTTTGGCGCTGGATTTTAGTATATTTCATTGCATCTGTTTGTACAATAACTTTTGTAAGTAGTCGTTATTTAACAATATTTTTGGTTATTATTGCATCTCTTTAAACTTTAGTTATACTTTCTGCCTCCGCTATTTATACCATGTAAGTGACCTGTTTTATAAGTAAATTTTATTTTAAAATAAAGCTCTGCCCCACCTTAAAACTTTGGTTCTGTTGTATCTTAATGTATCTCGTTGAATAAAGTTATCCGCAATCGTTGCCGATATTTGAATTCAAAAACCAATGCTATAAAAAGCAATTTACCCGCTCCATACCCCCCTACTTGAATTTTGCCACCACAAAAAATCATCGACTCTCTGTCGTTAGAGGCTGGGCGGTTCGGTGGTGAATGAATAACCCCTGTGATAACATATAAGTATTTGATTTATATATAATAACGGCTCGCGCATGGCTGAACAGAAAGCCGGGATGCTCAGTGTTGCGGCATGCTCCAACTCTAAGCTGTTGCTATGGGTAGAGTTAACCAGATGCAATGGAAGAATTACTCGCCAGCCTGCATCCACCATAGGCTTATTAATCCGGGTGTAACGCTGCTGTACCGTTTGCACTCAATCGCAAGGGTTCTGAACCCATCAGCTACGATGCCCGATTCTTCAGGGTGTACCACCAAATCATGCCCACCGGATCTGGATTGCTCTAAGTTTCGAATCAGTTTTATACCAGCATGGTCGTTGATCAGGTTTGAAAATTCGCGCTCTGCCGCTGCGCCTTTGGTCCTGCTGTTAATGGGCATAATGTTTTTCCTCGTATTGCCTTTCGGCTATTGCTTGTTGAATGCGTTGTTGTTCTGCGTTGTCTGTCTTGTGCCCTGTACCGTGGCAAAATTGGCACGTAGAGCCAGAATAAGCGCCCTCACCAGGCCCGCCGCACCCCCCGTATATCTCGTGATCATCTGCGCTTATACAGCCACTAATTCAAAGCCTTGTTGCTGATAAATTCCCATGCGCTTTTTAAAGGCTGAATAACCAAACGGGTGCCGATCGCATATATCCAGCACGGAGGCACGTTGTTTATTCGGGTACGTGAACGTGGTGACCACGGCGTGAATTACTCACCGGCGGCATTGGTTAAACGGGCAATGTCCACTTCCGACTTACCTTATTTACTGGAAAATGTGGCTAATAAATCACTGTTGACGGGCTTGATTGAAGCGTCACAAACACATGACCGTTTTTGTCATTTCAATGATTCAATTGTTGACTTAGCCATAAAGCCGTATTGCCATGAGCTTTTTTGAATCGCTGAAACCTGTTGCTGAATTGGGTGAGGTTACTTATTCAAGTTTGAGTGATGGCGGTAAAGAATCTTACGTGATTAGCAGTTACCAAAGGGCTATTAAGTTTAGCCGTCAGATGTTGATTAATGACGATCTTGGAGAATTAACCGGTGTTTCTATGAAAATGGGCAATGCAGCACGCCGCACCGAAGCCGACTTGGTTTATTCGATCTTTACTGGAAACCTGATGGCGTTGCTTTGTTTAACGCTTCACGGGGGAATATTGTTGCGTCCGCTTCTGTGGTTATAACTGAAGAAGCGCTACAATATGCGGTTTTGGATTTGCGTCGTGCTAAAGATATTGGTGGTCATGGATTTTTAGGCTTGAAGCCACAATAAGGATTTTTTGCCGGGTAAGGCGGGCGATTGTGGCGTGACGGCGAAGGATAACCGTCGGTTTGTCGAGGCAGTATTGTGGATAGCGCGCACCGGGTCGCCCTGGCGGGACTTGCCAGAGGAGTTTGGGTATTGGCATCGGGTTTATGTGCGCTATAGCCGATGGGGAAAAAAAGGCGTGTGGTCACAGTTGGCATCGTCAGTGTCGGATGTTCCTGACTTGGAGTACCTGATGGTGGACGGCAGCATAGTCCGCGTCCACCAGCACGGTGCGGCAAAAAAACAGCCAAGAAAACGAGGCGATGGGCAAGCCACGGGGCGGGCTGAGCACCAAGATACACGCCACCGTAGATGGGCTGGGCAACCCCGTGCGTCTGTTGCTGACGGCGGGGCAAGTGTCCGAGCACACCCAAGCGGAGGCGTTGGTTGCCGGATTCCGCGCTGGCTTTGTGCTGACGGACAAAGGCTATGATTCCGATGCATTTGTGGAGGCTATTAAAGTCGGCGGCGCAACCCCAGTGACTCCGCCGAGGTGCAACCGGATAACGCCCAGGGATTACGACAAGGAGATCTACAAGGAACGCAACCTTGTGGAACGCTTGTTCCAAAAACTGAAGGAATACCGCCGTGTCGCTACCCGATGCGAACGGCTGGCGGTCAACTATATGACTATACTGAGCTTAGCCAGCATGTTGATTTGGTTTAAATGAGAACAACCCCTAGATACTGTCGCCACAAGATTATGAGATAATCTCTCTATCTCAATAATTTTGAAGGAAAAGCATGTCAAATACAGGGCATCGCCGACATGATATA
>JBEBJQ010000115.1:0-9523 GCA_040079795.1 Methylococcales bacterium | reverse complement strand
AAATAAGCGACCGGGTGTTTTTTAGATAATTTCTTAAACAGGCAGTATTGAATAAATTTTTCTATAATTCCAAGTTGTACAATTTTGTCGGTATGGATTTTTAAAGTATTCATGTTAGTTAAGCCTCTGCTTTTTACCCTTGAATGATTAAATGGTTTACGGCAAATGGTGATTAAACTTAAAATTTGAATAACCGGATATTAATTATTACAAATTGGTTTTAATTGAGCTTTGAAACATACTACCCGGAATGATCAGAAAATTCTGTGAGCTAATTCACATTTATACAGGTAATTGAATTTATTTTTCTTTGGTTAAAGTGTAGATGAGTATTTGATGATTTCCATTAACAAATTGTTTTTAAGATTGTTTTTAATTTTTTGATTATTTTTCCATAGGACAAGGACATCCTGGCCTAAGTGCGGGAGGGCTGACTTTAATCAAAACGCCAGTATTTCCTTATACGCGTATGATGATTTGAATTTGAAATCTGCGAATCTTCAGTTTGATAAATAAAATTAGGCTGCGGTCTAACGGTAATTCTAATTTTCCTGGGTCTGAGTGAACGGCATATTCAGCTTAATTGAGCCGTCTAATTAGGATGAAAAAGGATTTAATGTGAAGGGGAGGGGAAAGGCAGTGTTAAAATGAAAACATTGGCTATACTGTTCCAGAGTAAACATTGAATTATCTAAAGCAGGTCTTGTTACCTATCTCATTTTTCCAACTATTATGAAAATTATATGACGCAAAAGTATTTACCGTTAAAAGATCACGACACCCCGATTAAAGTTTTGTTTACTGGCTACCTCTGTGCAGTGGGGATCGGCTATTTTTTCGCTCTGTTACAAATTTTGTTTACCCACGGTATGGCTGATGGCAAGTTTGGGTTGTCAGTGGATGATATTGTGTATAGTTATTATGGCAACCGCTCTGGAACCGTGTTAGAAACGCAACTGAACGGTGCCATGAAAGAAAATGCCTCGGAGGAGCAGCGTTTTAAGATTATTCAGTGGGTTAGGGATGGGGCTGACGCAGAGGAGTATAAATCAGCGGGTATTGATGCGATTGTTCAAGAGCGTTGCGTGATGTGCCACAGCGCGGAAGCCCCTGTTGGCGTACCTGATTTTAACAAGTTTGAGAATATAAAAGCATTGACTGCTGAAGATACCGGGGCGACATTTAGTTCGCTAACGCGGGTCTCGCATGTGCATTTGTTTGGCATCAGCTTTATTTTTATGTTTGTGGGGCTGATATTTAGTTTTTCAGAAGCGACATCGACTAAATATAAATGTATCGCAATAGGGATGCCATATGTATTTTTAGTTGCGGATATTTTATCTTGGTGGCTTACAAAAATTGATCCCATGTTTGCTTGGCTGATTATTCTGGCTGGGATGGGTATGGGTATTTCGTTTATGTTTATGTGGGTAAATTCACTTTTGGAGATGTGGGCGTATCAGCAAATATTTATTGAAGGTGGTGGTATTTATGGACAAAAACTGAAAGCATTCTGGAAAGCCATTGATACCCCGGAAAGACGTGCTTGGGTAGTGTCTATGGTAACTTTGGTGATGGATAAAGGGCGTGAGCAGTGGGCAAATACCCTTGTGCCATTATTTAGAAAATTGTTAAGCCAAGTCACCAATAAGAAGCCTGAATAAATTGACTTAATGGTAGATCGGGTGGATGGTTTAGCCCGATCTATAAAGTTTCAACAGGTCGTTGGGTTAATTTATTTGCAGCAGTTACCTCTGATCTAAGCCCATGGCTTGGCGGGCTAAATAACTTTTAGCACCGGGTAGATGGTCCAATAGGCTTAATCCGGCGCTTCTCGCTACGGCGAGCACACTGGATCGATTGGAAAAGAGTTTGACCAGGCTATCGGTAAATCCTATGACCTGATTATGGTCTTTTAGTCGTTTTTTGGCATAGTTTTGTAAGAAATCACTTGCCCCAATGTCAAGGCCAGCCTGTTGCTGTCGGGTAAGTTGTTCTGCTAGCGCTATAACGTCGCGCAGCCCCAGATTAAAACCTTGCCCCGCCACTGGGTGGAGTTGATGGGCGGCGTTACCAATGATTAATACGCGCCCTGATTGCATTTGCTTCGCCCGAATCAGGCTTAACGGAAAGGCTCGCCGTGGTGCAGTTAAGGTTAATTCACCCAACCTATAGCCAAAACAGGCTTGTAATTGGCTAAGAAAATCAGCTTCGCTACCTGACATTAGTGCCTCTGCTTGTTCTGTGCTACGTGTCCATACTACGCTGGATTGCCCGTCAGTAGTTGGCAGTAGGGCGAGCGGGCCATTGGCCGTAAAGCGTTCGTAGGCGGTGTTTGCGTGAGTTTTTGTGGTTTTTACTGTGGTGACTAATGCAGTTTGACCATAGTTGGTAATCTCTTGCTCAATCTCAAGTAACTTGCGAACTGAAGACTGGCCGCCGTCGGCACCAATCACTAAATGCGCATTAATGATTTTGGCTTGGTTTGCTTGCTTTAGGCTAATGTTGGCTTCTTCTAGGGACGAGCTTAAGCCAACGATGCGGGCAGGACAGTGCAGGGTGATGTTGCTGGATTGCTCAACAAGTTTAGTTACATGATCTTCGATGATGCGGGCGGTAATGACATAGCCTAATGCGGGAACCCCTTCGCGGGCGGCAGATAACCGGGTTTTACCGAAATATCCTTGATCGGAAACATGAATATGTTTAATGGCGGTGGCATGGGGGTATAGGGCTTGCCAAACACCTAAACCATCCAGTAGGGTGATGGTTCCACCAGCAAGTGCTAAAGCCCGGTCGCCTGCCGGAGAATTATGCCGTTGCTCAAGTGTGTTTGCTTCAACAATGGCTACCCGCAGGTCTGTTGCCGCGAGCGCCAGCGCCAGACAGCCACCCGCTAATCCAGCACCAACAATAATGACGTCGTAATCAACTGCCATTAATGCGCCTGCATTAATTTTTCTATGTCGGAAATGCTTTTGGGTGCATTTTGTGACAAGATTTCGTAGCCTGTCGCTGTAACCAAAACGTCATCTTCAATACGAATCCCGATGCCACACCACTTGGGGTCTATACCTTTGTAATCGACCGGTATATAAAGTCCAGGCTCTACGGTTAATACCATGCCGGGTTCCAATATGCGCCATTCGTTATTGATTTTATAGCTGCCGACATCATGCACGTCCATTCCTAGCCAGTGCCCGATACGATGCATAAAAAACGGTTTATATTTTTCGTCTTTGATCAGCTTTGCGACCCGTCCTTTTAAGAGCCCTAATTCAACCAAACCTTTAGTCAGCACTTGTACGGCAGCATCGTGTGCGGCATTCCAAGCTAAACCGGGTTGAATTTGTTCGATCGCTGCCAATTGCGCATCCAGCACCAATTGGTATAAAAGCGCCTGTGGCTCACTAAATTTACCAGAAACGGGAAAGGTTCGGGTAATATCGGCCGCGTAATGGTCACATTCGCCTCCCGCGTCGATTAAAAGTAGATCACCTGCTTTCAGTTTATCTTTGTTTTCAGTGTAATGTAGGGTGCAGGCATTTTTACCACCAGCTACTATCGAAGGGTAAGCAACACTGCGTAATCCCTCTTGCATCAGGGTATAGACAATATCGGCTTCAATTTGATATTCATATAAACCAGCTTTGGCCTGCTGCATGGCTTTAATATGCGCATCAGCGCTGACGTTTGCCGCTTTGCGCATTAGTTTTAATTCCGCCTCGGATTTAAATAAGCGCATCTCATGCAGAATATGTTCAAGGGAGACTAATTCATTGGGTGCTACCACGCCCCGTCTGGTTTGATTGCGGATTTCATTTAACCAAATGAGTAGGTTATGATCCAGATCGCTGTTGCGTCCCATCGGGTAAAATACTTTGCCTTTGTTCTCAAGCATGCCGGGTAAGATGTCATCTAAATCATCTATAGGGAAGGCATCATCCGCTTCGTATTTTTGGGTTGCACCTTCAAGACCCGCATGGGCGCCTTCCCATAACGCTTTTTGAGGATCAAATTCGCGGCAAAATAGGATGTATTCACCTTGTTTACGCCCGGGAATAAAAACGGCTAAGGCGTCCGGTTCATTAAATCCGGTCAAATAATAAAAATCACTGTCCTGCCTGAAGGGATAATTGACATCGCGATTACGGGTACGGGTGTCGGCACTGGCAATGATAGCGATATTGTCGCTGCCAATTTGACGCATTAATTGTTTTCGGCGCTTTTTGAATTCGGTTTGTTTCATAGGTAATCGGTCAGTGGCTCTGGCTGCTATCGGCGCGTAAGTCATCCCTTAAAAGCATGACGGCTGCACGGCAATATTCATGAATTTCCATTAGCGCGTGTTCATCCTCTTCGGCCTGGATTCGGGTATCCATTTTGGTAAACTCGATGAAATCCTTTAATATCTCACCGCTATCGCCCGGCCAAATTGCCTTGGAAGAGGCATGGCCAACCCCGAATAAAAATCCCCGGCACCAGTTACTGAGTGCCTCAGCTTGCTTACTCAGTTCAACATCATCATCTGGCAAGAAGAGGTCGAATTCAAATGCACTTGAGTTTAACAAGGCGCAGGTTTTTTTGAACAATCCTACTAATAAGTCGCTTTCTGTTTCTGATAGTTCAGGGTTTTGTTGAAGGAGTTCTTTTAACCATAGGCTGGGATCAATGCGTTCGTCTAAACTGAGCATTCCCGTTAAGATACCGTGTGCTTCAGCGGCATCCAAATCAGCATCATGCCGTATTAAAAGGGCCTCAATATCAGGATAAGTAATAGTATTCAAAGTTAATCAGTATTGGGGTTGAAAATAAACATGGTATGCTAATCTTGATTATGAGTTTAAAAGCTTATTGCGTTGCCAAGGAAAAAGGCTTTATGTTTTGAATCAAAATACTTGAAGTATTAACCGTTGTGCTATAAAAATTAACGTGAACTCAGTGTTTTTTTATTACAATACTCCCTTAAAGCAATTGTCCATGATTTTTATCCATTAAAACGCTAACCTACTGCTAATATCATGACCGATCCTGAAACTAATCAGTTACTAGAGTTGAGAGATTTAGAGGTTAAACTGGATCAGCTCATCGCCCAGTATAACGCTGCTAAAACTGAAAACCATTCATTGAAGACCAAACAAAGTGAACTGGTTAAAGAAAAAGCCCATTTATTGGAAAAAACCAAGATGGCGCGCACCCGCGTTGAAGCTATGATAGCACGCCTGAAAGCCATGGAGCATGGTTCATGAGTAAAAAAAATCCGACGGTTACGGTCACTATTTTAAATAAAGAATATATCATTGCCTGTCAGCCGGAAGATCAACATTCTTTAATGAATACCGCGCAGCAGCTTAATTCAAAAATGCGCCGTTTGCACGATTCAGGGAAAGTGACTGGCACCGACCGTATTGCGGTAATGGCTGCGTTAAATTTGGCCCATGAGTTGGAAACCGGTAAATCGCAGCTTGGTGACCCTACCGACCCAGAATTGACCAGCAAGCTTATCCAGTTACGACATAAAATTGAAAATGTTCTGGATAATTCCCAGAATTAGACTACACTGTAAACAGTATCTCCTGCAACGTTTGAGTTGTGCTGGGTGTTCCTGAACCTGTATTAACCTAGGGAGCTATTTCTGACACTGGATGCGCATGCCCATTTGATATGGGAAGCCCGATATGTCAAGCCTGTTCCCACTTGAACCATCGGTTCAAGGACGAAAGCACATTACGGCGTAAGCGGGAGATACGTTTTTTAAACTCTTTTATAGCTTACTGATCATTAAAGTAAGTAATGCATTGCGCTTTATTCTGCAGTTCCGTTTTACCCCTCGAGTTTTTTACCCTTTAAGACTCTTCAGCTGATTTGGTTTACCTAATGGTTTAGTGATTCCGTGATTTCAGGTATTTACTGAACTGATTGGTACGTTTTGGCTCTAATCGATATTTCTCTGTGTTACTCATTTCAATAGTGTAAGAGCGTCACCGGCATAGTTTCTGAACGGATTTCATGTGTATATACCGTCTCAATGATTCTAACGTAGAGGCGCAAAATATTGCGTCTCTACAATTAACGGTTGATTTAGAGGGGAGGTTTATCTTGTAAAGGTGTTGCAGCTATTAATATCGCCGGTTTGCAAGCCTTTATTTAGCCAGCTGACCCGTTGTTCGGCTGAGCCATGGGTAAACGATTCCGGGCTTACCCTATGCCCTGCCTGGCTTTGTAATCTGTCATCACCTATTGATGCAGCGGCTTGCAAGCCTTCTTCTACATCTCCTGGCTCCAGTAATTGCCGTTGTTGATTGGCATGATGTGCCCAGACTCCAGCATAACAATCGGCTTGTAATTCTAACCTGACCGATAGGCCGTTGCCTTCAGCTTGACTCATACGTTGTTGTAAGCGATGGACTTGATCGGAAACACCTAACAGATTCTGGATATGGTGCCCTACTTCATGACCAATTACATAGGCCCGTGCAAAATCACCGGGCGCGCCTAGTTGGCTTAAGGTTTGGAAGAAGCCGAGGTCTATATAGACTTTTTGGTCGCCCGGACAATAAAAAGGTCCGGTTACCGCTGAACTCATGCCGCAGGCAGAATTCACCTGATCAGTAAATAAGACCAGATGTGGGGCTCGATATTGTTTTCCGGCACTTGATAGGAGTGAAGACCAAGTGTCTTCAGTATCAGCCAGAATAGCCGAGACAAAATCGGCCTCCTCATTGCTGTCAGCTGAAGGGGGGTGTCTTACTTGGCCGGACGGATGGACACCTAAGCCGCTGCCAGACATCCCTGAGAGCATGCTGAGTAATTGCAGTGGATCTTGCCCCATAATTAACCCGACCACGACCACCAGTAGCATAGTTTTGCCTCCGATGCGAAAGCCGCCAGTGCTAACGCCACCGGCGGACTCTTCATCTCGCTGATCTTCAATGTTAGTACTGCGTCGACCTATTTTCCAGCGCATAGACTACTCCGCGTATAGTTGGGTGATAATATTGTTGGATAAATTAGAGTGTTATATAAACCATCAGAATATCGACAGGTTATTGATTTATCCGTTTTGATTTTGTTATCAATTCTTGCTTTCGTTGTAGCTTGTTTGTCCGTTTCACTACTAAGGTTTTAGCCGCATCTGCACCCATATGTGCTTCACCACGCTGGCTGGCTAAGTGCATTTGTTTTTCACGCTCCATAAAGCGGGCTTTTTGATCCGGCGTGATTTTATCAAAACAATGCGGACAGCTAACTCCTTTTACATAAAGCGGGCTGGCCTTATCAGCTTCTGTGATTGGTAAGCGACAGGCGTTACATTGATCATATAGGCCTTTTTGAAGCTGGTGATTGACCGTGACTCTGTCATCAAATACAAAGCATTCGCCTTCCCATAAGGTTTCCTCAAGCGGGATTTCTTCCAGATATTTTAAAATGCCCCCCTTGAGGTGAAAGACTTCAGCAAAACCTTGCTCTTTTAGGTAGGCGGTAGATTTTTCGCACCGAATGCCGCCGGTGCAAAACATGGCAATTTTTTTGTGTTGCAGGGGATTGAGATGGTCTTTGACATAGCCAGGAAACTCCCGAAAACTTATCGTACCTGGGTTGATGGCGTTTTTAAAGGTGCCTACTTTGACTTCATAGTCATTGCGGGTGTCGACTAAAATTACCTCGGGATCGGCGAGCAATGTATTCCATTCTTTAGGGCTTAGGTAGGTACCGACCACACGTTTTGGATCAATCCCTTCTACGCCCATGGTAACGATTTCTTGTTTAAGTTTAACTTTGGCACGATTAAAAGGTAGGCTGTCGGTTACGGATTCTTTGTAATCAAGATCGGTCAGTCTTGGATCATTGCGCAGCCATAATAATGTGTTATCAATGCCTTGTCTCGAGCCGGCGATAGTACCGTTTATGCCTTCATGGGCCAATAGCAGGGTGCCCCTGATCCGATTAGTTTGCATGACTTGCTGTAACGGTTCACGTAAGGATTGATAATTTTCAAGGGTGACAAATTTGTAGAGCGCACAAACAACAATTTGCGACATAGCGTATTCCATTGGCAAGCCGGAACGTAAATCCAAGGCTAAAAGAAGCCCATTATACTGAAAGGCGGGTTATTTTTCTAAAATGTTAGGTTGTTCAATTCTTGTGAACTATCCGCGCTATAAGATTTTTTCGCCCCGGGCTAATTTTGGCAATGGCCCTTCTAATCCCATGGCTGCCCGCATAATTTTGTTTTTTGCGGGGAGTAAGCGCTCGGCCAGGCCTAAGCCTAAATTGCGCAGAAATTTTATGGGTAAAATGTCGTTGCTAAAGACCCGATAGAAGAGTTCCATCACGGTCATCATTTTTAAGTTTTCAGTCCGACGACATTTTTCATAGCCTTTTAATACTTTTAAATCGCCTATATTCAAACCCTGTTTATGTGCATTTAAGAGGGTTTCCGCCAAGGCAGCTGCATCCAAAAAACCGATGTTAACGCCTTGTCCCGCTAGTGGGTTAATCATGTGTGCAGCATCACCGACCAAGGTGACGCCGGGTTTTACATACTGTTGTGCATGTTGGCACTTGAGGGGAAAGCTGACACGACCTAAGATGGTTTTTATAGATCCTAAACAGGCGGGAAAAGTGGCACCTAATTCAGCCAGTAATTCGGTTTCTGCTAGGCTTTTCAAACGTCTTACTTCATCAGCCGATTGATACCAGACCAGTGAAGCGAAATGGCCGGACAAGGGTAAAAAGGCCTGCGGGCCTGATGCAACAAAGTGCTGCCAAGTAATATCCTGTTGTTCGTAATTCGTTTCAACATATAAGACTAAGGCATGCTGGCCATAGTCGCGGCTATTAACGCCTAAGCCGACCCATTGCCTTACCCGGGATTGCCCGCCGTCTGCTGCAACCAGTACTTTGGCAGATAGCCGCTGACCATCACTTAATTCGATTACCGATGCATAATCTGTATTTAAAGGGGAATAAACAATGTTTAGAATGTTGGCCGGGCAAATCAAGGTGATGTTGCTAAAAGCCGCTAAGCGTTCTAGCAAGGCCAGTTGGGTGACGCGATTTTCAACGATATAGCCAAGCTCTGGATAATCAATGGCGGCACTATTAAATTCGGTGTCTCCGGCGGTTTCCCAGACTCGCATACGTTTGAAAGGGCAGTAACGGCGCTTAACAACGCCTTCCCAGGCACCTACGGTTTCCAGAATTTTTCGGGAGGCGATGCTTAGGGCAGAAACTCTTAAGTCATGGGGTTGCTCTGGAGAGAATGCTTCCGGAAGTTGTTGTTCAATGACCGCTACGCGCAAGGTGCTATTCCCTAAAGCACAGGCAACTGCCGCGCCTACCATACCGCCGCCAACAATGACGACATCAAATTGTGCGTTCATATTTTAATTTTTCTTTTAACATGTGTAGGGTAATACTTAGAGATATTGTCAATTCTGGTGTATGCGCCTATTCGAGTTAGGCGGCAACTTTTTGTTGTTCATTAGTCTGATCATTGGCGCTTTCCTCTTGAATAAGA
>JBEBJQ010000020.1:0-52009 GCA_040079795.1 Methylococcales bacterium | reverse complement strand
CATCCGTTTCATCAAGCTACTTTCTCGACTAATATTTTGGTTTCTGGAAATGTCGCTCGGTGCAGATATCCATGTCGGTTAAAACTAGCAACCAGTTGATAATTATGAACAAATTAAGGGCTTTAATTTTAAGATGGGTTTTGTAGTTTTTTAAACACGCTTTGCCCTATAAAACTTGAATAATCTTCAACATTGTCATAGTCCATCTTTTGAGCAAAAACGACCAGCGCCCTTACCATTTTTTTAGTTTCTGCAATTTCCTCATGAGTGCGGCCACACCCTTCACAATGTGTTCCTTCCTCAGTACATTTACCCGCTATACATGGATTAAATTTCATAATGTTTCCTCTAGATTTGAATAGTTAATAACCAATTTGCCAATTCAGTTCCGGCTGCTTACTACCTTCAATAATCAATTCCGCATGCAATTTCACAAGCTTATCGTGATCAACCATAATTCTAAAATTTGGTACGATCCTTTTCGGTAGTAATGTCTTCAATAATTAGAACAACACCTCTTGAAGGATCTTTACTCTCTAAAGCCTGCCCCGAAATCCTGGCCTGGAACAGGCTTTTGTCTTTTCTTATTAGCCGATGTTCACAACATAGATACTTACCCTCTGCAATCTCCTTACACATAGAACTGCCGCATACGATATAGGCAGCCTCATCCGGAAACCACAAACGGATAGGCTCACCGTCGAGTTCGCCCGGGCCGTAACCGAATATTTCTTCTAGCCTACGATTACAACGCAGAATAATGCGGTCTGTTATCAGCGCGATACCGGATAATGCAGCGTCAAAAATAGCACGTAGCTCTTCATTGGCAATGCGCAGGGCGTCTTCCATTTGGCGCTGCTGTTTTAATTGCCGGGACAGGGCCCTTTGAGCCTCAATCCGTTCAGTAATGTCAAAAAACCACCCCAACATAGCCTCCTCCCCGTGATACTTCGTAGGCATGTAAGAGGCGAGCGCCCATACCGTCAAGCCTTCCGGGGTACGTAATTCGATCTGGCGATTGAGGATAACATTGCCCCGGGCAATTTCTGCTTGGATCTCCTGGTAGTCTTCCGTATTGGCGTAATAACTCTTGGGATCTTTACCTATCGCATGGGCATTATTGACCAGGTCGGCATAACGTTGGTTATAAAATACCGCTCTGCTCCCTTGATGGGTGGCGATTTTAACAGCGATAGGACTCACGTTTAGAATATCGAGCAAGTGTTGCTCGTTTTCGCGGATCTGCATTTCATAGCGTTTACGTTCGGTAATGTCAGTGAATACCGCCACATAATGCGTTGTTTGATTATCCTCATCCATAACCGCCGTTATGGTAAGGCCTTCGGGATATACTTCGCCGTTTTTGCGACGGTTCCAGATTTCACCTTGCCAATAATGTTGTTCTTCTAATGTTTTCCATAACTGACTATAAAATGCTGGGTCATGACGCCCTGACTTTAGAATTGCTGGTGTTTGACCAATCGCTTCCTGGGAGGTATAGCCTGTTATTCTAGAAAAAGCAGCATTCACCCGCAAAATTGTTGCTTTCGGATCCGTAATAACCATGCCAGCTTGTGAATTAAAAGCAATCGCCGCAATACGTAATTCTGCATCAGCTTGTTGCAGTGCGTATTGCTGGTGAAACAAGCGCAAAAACACCTGCACTTTAGCTTTTAAAATGAGACCATCAATAGGCTGGCAGAGACAATCGTTAGCGCCTGCTGCATAACCACGAATTTTATCTGCATTGTCTTTATAATCAGCCGCTATTAAAATAACCGGTGTTTGTGCAGTACGCTGATTATTGCGGAGTTGTTTGCAGACTTCAAAACCATCCCTATCAGGCAACTGTATATCGATTAAAATCAACGCGAAATCATCAATCTGCGTTATCGACAACGCATCATAACCATTACTGGCCTCCTGAAGTTCTGCGTCCAAATCTTCTAAAATAGCCTGTATAGTGCGGAGATTTTGCGGGTTGCTGTCCACAATTAAGATTTTAGGCCGCATAGTTAAGGCACTCCTCAATGGAGATTATGATATTGATACATTTTACTTTCAGCAGCAATTTGGTCATACATTAGGGTTCTATTTGTTGATACAGCTCCGGTTGATCCTGGCCTTCAATAATCAGCTCGGCAAGCGCACCTTTATCAATGGCACGCGTAAGGTTATGGTCAACCAACAGATATTTACCCGGTACTTGCGCTGTGAATTCAATCATTACCGCCGAACCTGCGGCAATAGTGGTGGTTTGGACGTTTTTTAAAGGCGGGCTCAATATTGCGCCCTCTGGATATAAGTTGTCGAAGATGGCCCCGATGATGTGAAAATTGGTGGCGATATGCGAGCCGACGCCGACAAATAAGCGGATTTTTTCACCCACTTTGGCTTTTAATGCGCGCACACCGCTCAGCGCATTAACCCGGCCATTAAACAAAAAATACTCCGGCTGTTCAGCTAACAGTTTTTCATTACTGAATGCCTGATAACCTTTAGCGCCGAATTTCCCGGTAGTATAAAAATCACCCTGCATGACATAAAACTCACGGTCAACTTTGGCTAACCCTTGCGCAGGCTCTATTAGGATCATCCCATACATGCCGTTGGCAATATGTGTTGGGATATGTGCGCTAGCGCAGTGATAAACATAGATTCCGGGGTGTGTCGCCTTAAAACGAAAGCGCTTTTCCTCACCTTGCCCCACCTGCAGCAAGGGAGCACCACCGCCAGGGCCGATGACGGCATGTAAATCGATGGAATGCGACGAATGCCCTGCGTCCGCATGTTGCGCTTCCGTGTGTTGGTTATGGCCTTCAGGTTCTGCACCCAGTTTACCGTGACGTAAACGGATTTCGACTTGATCCCCAGCTCTGGCCCGAATAAACGGACCTGGCACTTTGCCATTATAGGTCCAATATTGGTAAGTGACGCCAGGCATCATTTCGGCGACCAGCTCATCGGTGTAAAGATTAACAGTAACTAATTGCTCTTCTTTACGTGTAAGCGGCGGCGCTAAATCATCGGCATTACGGCTGATTTCAGTAGTATCTAGCTTAGGCGCATCCTTTACAGCCGACATTGACTGCGCAAGATGCATTTTATGATTAGCAAGTGGTAACTTATCTTTATTAGCCAGCAATTTCTGCATCTTGGCTATTTCGGATTGTAAACTTTGATATTTACCCTCCATTTCCTGGTACTTTGCTTCATCCGAACAACCAGTGAGCAAGCTACTAAGGGTTACTGAAAGAAATAGCAATTTGTAGGTTTTGTTCATAACAGCCCCTCAGTTTATTATTATGGTGCCGATTTTAAGTATCTATGGGTATATACTTGGTCAACGCCTGCGCACCACTTGATATGGACGGGTGATATAGCCCAATGGTACGCTCCAGACATGTACCAAACGGCTAAAAGGAAACACTAAAAAAAGTGTTTGACCTAAAAACAAGTGCATTTTAAAGATAAAGCCAATATCACTGATTTGATCTGCAGCGCCGCTACGGAACGTGACAATCCGCTGTGCCCATTCAGAAAGCAGTAGCATATTCGCACCATCATAGTGATAGAGCGAAAGGGGTAAGGTCAATAAACCTAAGACTAATTGCGCAGCGATCAGCAGCAAAATAAAGATATCCATCCGGCTACTCGTCGCCCGAATTCGCGCATCCGTTAAACGGCGGCGAATCAAAATGATGATACCTTTTAAGCAGATCCCACCAAAAACACCTCCGGCGACTACCGCCAGTATTTGCTTAGCTGAGGTGGATACCCCTAAACCATGATAAATTTCAGGCGGCGTCAATAGACCAACAAAATGTCCGACGAACAACAATAAGATGCCGACATGAAACCAGTTGCTGCCAACCCTTAAATCCTTTGCGCGCAACAATTGGCTGGAACCGGTGCGCCAAGTGTATTGGTCACGGTCATAGCGCGCCAGAGTGCCGATAAAAAAAACGCTGATGGCGATATAGGGATAATAGCCAAATAATAAAGTATTGAGATAACTCACAAGGTGACTCCTGATTAATTAAGAGGACGGCTTTGCGCCCTGCCTGTGGCCAGTTGGGCAAGAAACTGCTCCCGCGGCGTAATCGTAATAGGGCTAACCGTAGCAGTGTTTTTTTGACAAGCATCCCCTGCCCCCATAAAACTGACGGATTCCTCTTCCCAGATTTCATCCATATTAACCAAGGTGTCATCCTCACCTTCAGTTGCCGCTTGTAGGCGTATTTCCAAAAGTGCGTCGGGTTCGCCTGCAAAGCCGGACAGTGCGTCAAAAATTGCGCTAAACTCATTGCCGCGTTCAGTTAACCGTGCACCCAGCAAACTGAGTACCGGCATCGCATCGTTTAATAACTGCACCGCTTCTGCTGGATCTTGTTGCGAGAGGAATTCCAGAAATAACGGGATGTAATCCGGCAGTTCATGAGTGGACATTTCAAAACCATGCGCTTCGTACATCTGCAGCAGATTAACCATCGCCTGGCCACGGTCGCGGGATTCGCCATGCACATGCTCGAAAATATGCAGCGACAAAAACCGTCCCCGGTCGAATAACGCCACATATGCCTCTTGCACATCCAGCAGTTCTGTTCCGCGATAAGAATCAATCAAGGCTAGCACCGATATTTTATGATCATCCAGCAACAGATTTTCCTGCTCAATGACCGTGGCCATTTCGTCTAATGCCATTAGCGTCTCGGCTTCGGGATAACTCAGTAATAACGATAAAACTTTTAATGTTTGCATATTGATGCCTTACCTTGCCGGTTCTACTTTAATAGGAATCTTGATTGGAATTCCGCCGCTACGTTGCGGTTTGCTGTTTCCGCCAAACAGATTGGTTTCACTATTGCTTGAAGAACAGCCGCTACCAAAACTAAACCCACAGCCGCCTTGTTCACCGTAAGCATCGAAGGTTGAGCTGGCATATTCGCGGTGACTGGTCGGGATGACAAAGCGGTCTTCGTAATTAGCTATCGCCATGTAACGGTACATTTCTTCAACCTGCAACTGGGTTAAACCGACGCGCTCCAATACCTTAGTATTAACTACGCCATCGACGGTAAGACTGCGCATATATGATCGCATCGCCAACATCCGCTCCAAGCCCAATACGACTGGCCCTTCTTTACCAGCAGTCAATAAATTTGCCAGATACTGCACTGGAATACGCAAAGAGCGGACATCAGGAATATCTCCATCCATACCGATTTGGTCGTTTTCTGCTGCCGATTGAATAGGTGAAAGTGGCGGCACATACCACACCATTGGTAGTGTGCGGAATTCAGGGTGCAAAGGGAACGCCACTTTCCAGTCTATCGCCATTTTATAAACCGGCGATTCCTGGGCTGCCGTTAACCATGACTCTGGAATGCCTGCTGCCCGTGCTTCGGCGATAACCTCTGCATCAAAAGGATCAAGAAATACCTCCAATTGGGCTTGATACAAATCCTGCTCATTTTCGCAGCTGGCGGCTTCTTCAATTCGGTCCGCGTCATACAGCAGCACGCCTAAATAACGGATACGCCCAACGCACGTTTCTGAACAAACGGTCGGTTCACCCGCTTCGATACGTGGATAACAGAAGGTGCATTTTTCCGATTTTCCGGTTTCCCAGTTGTAATAGATTTTTTTGTAGGGGCAGGCAGACACGCACATGCGCCAACCTCGGCATTTGTCCTGATCAATCAGGACGATGCCGTCTTCTTCGCGCTTGTAGATCGATCCGCTGGGACAGGCCGCCACACAGGTAGGATTCAAACAGTGTTCACACAAACGCGGCAAATACATCATGAAGGTGTTTTCAAATTCACCGTACATGTCTTTTTGGATATTGTCGAAGTTAGTATCCCGTGAACGTGAGGCAAATTCCGTCCCCAGAATTTCTTCCCAGTTGGGGCCGCCCTCGATTTTTTCCATGCGTTCACCGGTAATCACCGAGTAAGGTCGCGCAGTAGGTGGATTTTTCGATTCTTTAGCCGTTTGTAAATGCTGATAATCAAAATCAAACGGTTCGTAATAATCGTCAATCTCAGGCAAATCAGGGTTGCCGAAAATATTACGCAATATCTGGTGTTTGCTACCTTGACGCGGCTCTATCTTGCCATTGATTTTGCGTATCCAACCACCGTTCCACTTGTCTTGATTTTCCCACTGCTGGGGGAAACCAATACCCGGTTTGGTTTCAACATTATTAAACCAGGCATATTCAACGCCTTTGCGCGAAGTCCAGACGTTTTTGCAGGTAACCGAGCAAGTGTGGCAGCCGATACACTTATCCAGATTTAATACCATACCGATCTGCGCGCGAATATTGCGCGGTTTTGCCTTGGCTTGAGTGTCTTCGGAGCCCGCTTCGCTTTTCACATGGGTTGCAGACAAATTAGTCATTACGCTTTCTCCTGTTTACTGTCCTGGCTGGGTTCTTCTAGCCAATCGACCTTACTCATCTTGCGAATAATGATAAATTCATCGCGATTGGAACCGACTGTACCGTAATAGTTAAAGCCATAACTTTGCTGGGCATAACCACCGATCATGTGCGTGGGTTTTAGGGTTGCACGGGTGACCGAGTTATGGATACCGCCACGTCCGCCAGTCGTTTCCGCACCCGGCATATTGACGGTTTTTTCTTGTGCGTGGTACATCATGCACATGCCTTCAGGCACCCGCTGACTGACTACAGCCCTCGCCACCAAGGCCCCATTAACGTTAAAAGATTCTATCCAGTCATTGTCTTTAATGCCTGCTTTCGCCGCATCAAGTTCGCTCATCCAAATAATCGGCCCACCACGCGACAAAGTCAGCATCAACAAGTTGTCGGTGTAGGTACTGTGTATGCCCCATTTTTGGTGCGGCGTAATGAAATTTAAGACCAATTCGGCGTTACCGTTGGGTTTTTGATTCAAAATTGGCGTAATGGAACGGGTGTCAACAGGAGGTTTATAGACGCACAAAGTTTCACCAAACGCCCGCATCCAACTATGGTCCTGATAAAACTGTTGCCGTCCGGTCAATGTACGCCAGGGTATACGCTCGTGGACATTGGTGTAACAGGCGTTGTAACAGACTTTTTCGGACTCAAGACCGCTCCAGGTTGGTGAAGAAATAATTTTGCGCGGCTGTGCCTGTACATCGTGGAAACGGATTTTGTCGTCTTCACGCGGTAACGCCAGATGCGTATGGTCCAATCCGGTTATTTTACTTAAGGCCTCCCACGCTTTAACGGCCACATGCCCATTGGTTTCAGGGGCTAACATCAGGATGACTTCGGTCGCATCAATATCCGATTCGATACGCGGCATGCCTTTGCTGATGCCTTCGGCAGTGACCAGCCGATTCAACTCACCCAGTTGCTTGACTTCGGTTTCGGTATTCCAGGCAATGCCTTTACCGCCGTTACCGATTTTGCCCATCAAGGGCCCAAGCGCCGTAAACATCTTGTAGGTATTGGGATAATCGCGTTCCACCACCACCAGATTCGGCATGGTTTTCCCGGGGATTGGCTCGCATTCCCCTTTTTTCCAATCTTTAACGTCTAGCGACTGTGCCAATTCTCCGGGCGTGTCATGCAAGGTCGGCACGGCGACAATGTCTTTTTCGATGCCTAAATGCCCGACGGTTAATTCCGAGAACTTTTTGGCAATGCCCTTGTAAATATCCCAATCGGAACGGGACTCCCATGCAGGATCAACCGCTTTAGATAACGGATGAATGAAAGGATGCATATCTGAGGTATTAAGATCGTTTTTCTCATACCACGTTGCGGTCGGCAGCACGATGTCAGAATACAAACAGGTCG
Source organism: Methylococcales bacterium (assembly GCA_040079795.1). Lineage (GTDB taxonomy): Bacteria > Pseudomonadota > Gammaproteobacteria > Methylococcales > Methylomonadaceae > SXIZ01. The sequence goes on along the minus strand of JBEBJQ010000020.1, from coordinate 44,193 downwards.
TGGACATCCGAAAATCCAGCGTCACCAACAAATCGAGTTTGCCTTCCGCCGCAGTTTCATGCCAAACGACTTCTGACGGTTTATTGCCGTAGCGATCGCCAGTATCGCCAAGGTCTTTACCTTGTACGCCATGCTGCGTACCGAGCAGATATTTAAGAAAATACTCATGCCCCTTACCGGACGAGCCCAACAGATTTGAGCGCCAGACAAACATATTCCGTGGAAAATTTTGCGGATTATCAGGGTCTTCACAGGACATCTTCAAGCTACCGCTTTTTAAGCTTTCCACCACATACTCAACCGGATTCTTTCCTGCTTTTCCAGCATCCTTAACCACTTGCAACGGATTAGTTTGCAACTGCGGCGCAGACGGCAGCCAGCCCATGCGTTCGCTACGCACGTTGTAATCAATCAAACTGCCTTGCCAATCCGCCGGGTCGGCAAGCGGTGACAGAATTTCCTTGACGTTCAGTTTCTCGTAACGCCATTGGCTGGTGTGGTTGTAAAAAAATGAGGTGCTGTTCATTTGCCGGGGCGGACGTTTCCAATCCAAGGCAAATGCCAACGGCAACCAACCGGTTTGCGGGCGCAGTTTTTCTTGTCCAACATAATGCGCCCAACCGCCACCGGACTGGCCAATACAACCGCACATCATCAACATATTAATAATGCCACGGTAATTCATATCCATGTGATACCAATGGTTAAGACCCGCACCCAAAATGACCATCGAACGGCCTTGGGTTTTTTCGGCATTGGTCGCAAACTCACGCGCAACGGTGATGACGTTTTTCCGCGAAACACCGGTAATTTTTTCTTGCCACGCGGGGGTATACGGTACATCCTGATCATAGGAACTGGCGACGTTAGCCCCGCGCCCTTTTTCACCTGCGACTTCGCCTAGGCCACGGTCTATACCGTAATTAGCCACCAGTAAATCAAATACCGTGGTTGCCAATACTTCGGTACCATCGGCCAAGGTTATTTTTTTAACCGGAACGTTGCGCCGTTGAATGGCATCATGCGCGGAATGGGTAAAATGCGGGTGTTCGGAGCCTCCAAAATACGGAAAGCCGACACTGGCAATCTCATCTTTGGTTTCAATCAAGCTTAAGCGTAATTGCACCTTCTGACCGTCACCGGTTTTTTGCTCGATATTCCAATGCCCACTTTCGCCCCAACGGAAACCGACTGAGCCGCAAGGTGGCACAATCTGGCCATTCAGTTCGTCATAGGCCACCGTTTTCCAGTCCGGGTTATTGTCTTGCCCCAGTTGCCCGATGAAATCCGATGCCCTTAAGAAACGGTCTTGCACATAGCAATCCCCCTGTTTTTTCAGCAGAACTAAAAAAGGCAAATCGGTGTTTTCGCGCACGTACTGGTTGAAATAAGGGCTTTGCCGTTCAACATGAAATTCTTTAAGGATGACATGCCCTATCGCCATCGCCAATGCAGCATCCGTGCCTTGCTTGGGATGCAGCCATAAATCCGCGAATTTGCTGGCTTCTGAATAATCAGGGCTGACGACGACGATTTTCGCGCCTTTATAGCGTGCTTCGGTCATGAAGTGCGCATCAGGGGTGCGGGTTTGCGGGACGTTGGAACCCCACATCATAATCAAACCCGCGTTATACCAATCTGCCGATTCAGGCACGTCGGTTTGCTCACCCCAAGTTTGTGGTGACGCGGGCGGTAAATCGCAATACCAGTCATAAAAACTCATGCTGACACCGCCTATCAACGACAAGTAACGGCTGCCAGCGGCATAAGACACCATCGACATCGCGGGAATCGGTGAAAAGCCAATAATACGGTCGGGGCCGAAGGTTTTTGCAGTATAGATATTAGCCGCGGCAATGATTTCGTTCACTTCTTCCCAGTTAGCGCGCACCATGCCGCCCAAACCACGTTTGGATTTATATTCCTTGGCTTTAGCAGGATCTTCTACGATGGATGCCCAAGCATCAACGGGATCTAAAGTCAGCCGGGCCTCACGCCACAACCTGACAAGGCGGCCGCGTATCAACGGATATTTAAGCCGGTTGGCGCTGTATAAATACCAGGAATAACTCGCCCCGCGTGGGCAGCCGCGCGGTTCATGGTTCGGCAAATCCGGACGGGTACGCGGGTAATCGGTTTGCTGGGTTTCCCAGGTTACCAAGCCGTTTTTAACGTATATTTTCCAGCTACAAGAACCGGTACAGTTCACGCCATGCGTGGAACGCACAATTTTGTCGTGTTGCCAACGCGAGCGATAGCTGTTCTCCCAGCTTCGGTCCTCATCGGTCACTATGCCGTGGTTGCCGGAGAAAGTCCCTACTTTTTTCTTGAAAAACAGCAAGCGATCCAGAAAATGGCTCATTATGATTTACCTATAGTTTAGGGTTTTAATTTGATTATTTATAAAAATCAACAAGGCATCGCCGCCGCTCTACGCGCGTAATTCCACCAGGTAATCGCTATGCAAGTGATATAAAAAACAATAAAGCAATACAAAGCCGCATCCGGCCTGCCGGTTATGCTGATGGCTGTACCGTAACTTTTGGGAATAAAGAATGCGCCATAAGCCGCAACTGCGGAACTGAAGCCCAATACCGCTGCCGCTTCTTTTGCGGCATCTTTTCTGGCTTGCCCCAGCACATTTTCTGCTTGCCCTTTGACAGCACACAAACGCTCGGTCATGAAAATAACCGGTATCATGCGGAAAGTTGAACCATTGCCAATGCCCGTGGTGATAAACAGCAGCATGAACATGGCCAGAAAGCCCCAAAAATCACCCAGATTGCCGTCTGACGGCATGAAGTGAAGTACCCCGAATACCGCTGCAATCATGATGACAAAATTCCATAATGTAACCTGCGCACCACCCAGCTTATCTGCCAGCCAACCGCCTACCGGCCTTATCAACGCCCCGACCAACGGCCCTAAAAAGGCGTACTGGGTAGGATTGACATCCGGGAACAAAATTTTAATCAGCATCGGAAAGCCCGCTGAATAACCGATAAAGGATCCGAAGGTTCCGGTATATAACCAGCACATCAACCAGTTGTGCTTACGCTTGAAAATGATGGATTGGTCTTTAAATGATGCTTTGGCTGAGGCAATGTCGTTCATGCCAAACCAAGCGGCAATCGTTGTCACCAAAATAAACGGCGCCCAAATAAAACCGGCATTTTGCAACCAGATATTTTTAGTGACTTCGGCTTTAACCCAGACTTGCGGGTCGCCGCCCCATGAGCCAAATACACTAGCGGCGATAACCAGCGGCACCACAAACTGCACGGTACTGACGCCCAGGTTGCCTAATCCGGCATTCAACCCTAATGCAGTCCCTTTTTGTGATTGCGGATAAAAAAAGCTGATATTCGCCATACTGGAAGCAAAATTGCCGCCGCCAAAACCGCATAACAGCGCCAAAACAACCATCAGAATATAGGGCGTTTCAGGGTTTTGTACCGCAAAACCGATCCAGATTGACGGCAACAAAAGCGAAGCAGTACTCAAGGTTGTCCAGCGACGGCCACCAAAAATCGGCACCATAAAAGAATAGAAAATCCGTAAAGTTGCGCCTGATAAACCAGGCAATGCCGTCAACCAGAACAACTGGTCGGTGGTGTATTTAAAACCGATGCTGGGTAAATTAATGACCACCACACTCCAGACCATCCAAACCGCAAACGACAGCAACAGCGCTGGAATGCTGATCGACAAGTTGCGTGTTGCAATACGTTTGCCGGTTTTTTCCCAGAAGCCTTGATCTTCCGGGTTCCAATCAGTCAGCACCAGTGATGAAGGATGGCTCAACTCCGGCAAATCGGTTGAAATCTTTGCCAATTCCGGAACAACACGGCGCTCCATTTGGACAATGGAGAAGTGCATCCAGGTCAGTGCGATCATTACCAATACGAACAGCAGCATGAAACAGCTACTCCAGATCCCGGTCAGATCGTTCAACATGCCAAACGTCAACGGCAATAAAAAGCCGCCCAAACCGCCGATCATACCGACTGCACCGCCCACGGCACCAACATTGCCCGGATAATAAACCGGGATATGCTTGTAAACGGCTGCCTTGCCAAACGACATAAACAACCCCAGCACCGCCATAATCATAATAAAGCCCACTGGGCCGATTGCCAGACTAAAGCTGATATCGCCTTTAATGCCATGCACCACGTAATCGGTGGGTGGATAGGACAGAAAAAAAGTGCAAATGGCAGCGACAATGAAGGTCCAGTACATAATCAAGCGTGCGCCGTAGCGGTCGGATAACCAGCCACCCAGCGCCCGAAACAAACTGGCAAAAATGGAGTACGAGGCGGCGAGCATGCCTGCGGTTTTAATATCAAAGCCGTAAGCACCCACCAGATAACGCGGCAACCAAAGCGCCAAGGCGACAAAGGCACCGAATACGCAAAAGTAATACATCGAAAACCGCCACACCTGCATGTTTTTCAACGGTTCCAGTTGCTTCATAAATGATTCGGGTTTGTCGCCCGATAGGCGTCTGGCTTTAAGCATTGGTTCGTCTTCAGTGAAAAACCAAAAACATGCCGCCATCAACAACAGTGCCGCTCCCCAAATCTGCGCCACGGCATGCCAGCCAAAAGCTACCATTACAAAAGGCGCTATAAATTTAGTAACGGCTGCACCGACGTTGCCCAATCCGAAAATACCTAAGGCAGTGCCTTGCTTTTCAGTAGGAAACCAGCGCGAGGTATAGGCGATACCTACCGCAAACGAGCCGCCCGCCACACCAATGCCTAATGCGGCCACCAGATACATCAGGTAAGTATCAACGGTGGTGAGCAAAAATGTTGCGATCGCCGCAGTCACCATCACAATGGCATAAACGATACGGCCACCGTACTGGTCGCTCCATATCCCCAGTACCAAGCGTATTAACGAGCCGGAAAGGATCGGCGTGCCCACCAGCAAACCGAATTCTGTTTCGCTTAACCCTAAGTCTTTTTGAATTTGTATACCGATGATCGAAAAGATCGTCCAGACGGCAAAACAGGTGGTGAAGGCAACGGTGCTTAACCAGAGCGCACGCGTCTGTTGGGCAGGTGTGACGTTATCAACAATAGCCATAATAATCCTTGCTAGCGCGTTAAGTGATTTATGTTGTTACTGCAATCTCCTGTATTCCTATCACGCCCCATAAAATGGCTGGCTTACGATAAAATTTCGGAGAAAATAAACTAATGAGAATATACTATTTCACTAAAAGGTGTATTCAAAATACAACTTATACTATAATTCTTTTCTGGGAAGCAAGCAACATGCAAATTACCACTTACACGGATTACGCACTCAGGGTATTGATTTACCTGGCTATGTCACCGAACAAGCATGCCACTATTACGGAAATTGCTGACTTCTATACTATTTCCCGAAATCATTTGGTGAAAGTTGTGCATCAACTGGGGAGCAAGGGGTTTGTTAAAACAACCCGCGGCAAAGGGGGGGGCTTTTCGTTGCAACGCCTCCCGGAACAAATAAGCATTGGCGAGGTAGTTCGCAACATGGAAAATCATTTTCACTGGGTGGAATGTTTTGATCCGGGGCAACAGCGCTGCCGTTTACTGCCGAGTTGCGGCTTAAAACGTTTATTAAGCCGCGCGGGAAATGCCTATTTAAAAATCCTGGATGAAGCAACCTTGGCAGATATATTGTCAGAAACAGCTCCAGTTACCCTGCTACAGAATTAATGGCCAATAAAAAACTTCTAATTTATTTACAAATCAAAATGAGAGGCCCCATGCTAAAAAAAACAAAAACGTTAGCACTATCTATCGCATTATTGGGTATTCCTCTAGCTGCGCCTTTAGCATTGGCCGAAGATTTTAATAAAACGATTGAAGATACATTGAGCTTTGGCAATAATGGTGCGGTGAAATTTGACATCAACTACCGCTATGAGAATGTCGATCAAGACCAGGGGCCTCAAAAAACCGCCAATGCTAATACCATCCGCACGCGCTTAGGGTTGCTCTCACCTGAATTTCACGGCTTGCAGGGCTATGTCGAATATGAAGGCACACATGCCTTACAGAGCGACTACAACAATGGCCGTAATAATAAGCCGGACTATTCAACCATAGCCGACCCTGGTTACAATGAACTGAACCAATTATGGGTTAGCTATGCGGGAATTCCTGATACGACTGTTAAAGGGGGACGGCAACGCATTAAATTCGATGATGACCGGTTTATCGGTAACGTAGGTTGGAGGCAGTTGGAAACAACCTTTGATGCGGCATTAATCACCAATAAAAGTATTCAAAATCTCACCATAAATCTCGGCTATATTGGTAATGTCCAAACCTTTACCGCGACGACAGAAAATATTAATGCGCCAATATTGAATGTTAATTATAAACTTGGGGACTATGGCAATTTAATTGGCTATGGCTATTGGCTGGATTACACTGAAAAAGAAAACTATGCTAAATCAAACCAAACCTATGGTCTTCGCCTGGATGGTGCATCCCCTAAATTCTATGAGCACTATAAGCTGCTGTATACGGCGGAGTGGGGTTTCCAACAAGATTACCAACATAGCCCGGTCGCCTACGAGGCTAACCGCATTAATCTGATGGGTGGATTTAGCGCGTATAACCTAAGCTTTCAAGGTGCTATGGAACAATTAAACGGTTATGGCAACAACAAACGTTTTATTACCCCGTTGGGCACGAATCACGCTTTCCAAGGCTGGGCAGATTTATTTCTGGTTACCCCTAATGATGGTATTCGCGATGTATTCGGTAGCGTCAGTAGCAAATGGTTAAACGATAGCCTAATGTTAACTGGCGTATACCATGATTTTTCTGATGATACCGGACAAATCCATTACGGTAAGGAATGGGATTTTTTAGCGACCAAAAAATTTGGTAAGCATTACTCGGTGTTAGCAAAGTATGCTTATTATGATGCAGATAAGTTCAGCACCGATACCCAAAAAATATGGTTGCAAGGTAACATCAGTTTTTAAATTTTAGGCAGTACACCGGGAATCATCTTACAAGAGATTTGCAGATATTGAGACGCAGAGTGAGTATCTGCAAAACCACAATATATCTATCCATACTATGGAACTATTTATTTTGGGATGGGGAGATTTCTCAATCCTTGTCAAATTATGATCAATCAGGAGTTAATAAATGCGCGTTGAAGAAATAATGACTACTAAGGTTTTCACAGTAAAACAACATGATTTAATTGACCGTGTATTTTTTCTAATCAATTACGAAAAAATCCGCCATCTTCCTGTAGTAGATAAAGGTAAAGTCATCGGCATTATTTCTGACCGCGACTTATATAAAGCACTAGGCCCTAAAACTAATTCCAATGCCATCGAAGGCTCTGTAAAATCCAGCGAGCTGCAAGTGGTTGAAACGCGTGTCCAAAACATTATGCGCCGCGGCGTCATTACCACCACCCCAGACGCTCTGGTTTCAAGTGCGGCGGGTATTATGGCAGAACATAAAATAGGTGCCCTCCCCGTCATAGATAATAACAAATTGGTTGGCATTGTATCAGCCACTGATATTCTTAGAGTATTTTCAAAACTTGAACATCTCAAAGAAAATCGTGAAAAAAGAATCGCGGAAGGCGCTAGCCACACTTAAATATTACGGGATGGTTCTATATACTAATTTTTAGGGTATAACAATTTTCGAAGGAAACATCGTTTGATCCTCGCTGTTAAATCTGCCATTTTTGGGACCATATTAGCCATTTCAATTTGGGGTTTACCATTTCAGAATCCTGATAAGACATAAATAATGCCAATATATTCCACTTATTGTAATAACGTCAGAATTGGATGAATTGTAGATTTGTCTGACACTTTAATATCTCAATCTGGTATCGTTATATCTGGTTTAGCTGATTGTAGTTCTTCAAGTGCTTTCTCGTCTTTGGTCGGATAGAAAAAGCTTAGAACTATAACAGCTAGCCTTCCCTATATCCTATTTTTAGCGATTGCACTTCGGAGTTGAATCCGCCTTATTATTTGTTGAGGATGTTAAAGCGACAAACTGCTCCGCCTTTTGCCATACATTCCACATGCTCAATTTCTTTATCCAATAATGAAGACATGAGCGTTCTGTCAAACTCACAAACTTCCTCATGTTTTTGGGCCAGATCATGATAAATACAATTACAAGCCTCAATAGCCCGTTCATGACGGCTAGAATCTAACGCAATTTTTGTCTTAAAGCCCAACTCGTCCATAACTTTCCGCAACTCTTCAATCCGATTGTCAGTCGATTTCCCTTTAAACCGTGGTAAAAGGCTTTGGGATAAGTTACTGCCCAACTTCTGCAAATAACGGAAAAATGCCTCAGAACCCATTTCATTTTTAAGGTCAGTAAGGATGAGTTCAGAAAACCAGGCATATTGCTTTGGAAAAGTGTTGATGCCAGCTTCAGTTAATATAAAACTGCGCACCGGACGCCCGGCGGTTTGAGTAAGTACTCCAGCCTGGATATACCCGTCCTTTTCCAATACCGTAAAATGCTGCTGTACAGCATTGCGCGAAATACTTAACATTGTGGCGATTTCATCAATACTGAGCCCCGCTTTATTTTCAAGCAGTAGCTTTAAAATTTGCTGCTGTCGCGACCTAATTTTCTCGGCCATAAAAACGCCTCCTATTAATCCGTTCAATAGCTTAAAAGTATACCAATAAACCCTTTATTAAGCCGCATTATATAACATAAAACATTTACAATGCTTATAACATTATTTAATTGCATAAGCATAATTGATTTGTTATTCTATTTCGGTGAACCAGAGAAGGTTACATTTAGCTATAACTATTGAGGACATAATAATGACTGATAACAATATCACTGAGGAAGCAACAATGAGCACATCTCTTTATGAAAGAATAGGCGGCGAAGCCGCGGTAAATGCAGCTGTCGAGCTTTTTTACCGCAAAGTCCTAAATGATTACCGCATTAACCGTTTTTTTGGTAAATCCGATATGGACAAACAGATCGCCAAACAAAAAGCTTTCTTTACCATGGCTTTTGGTGGCCCCAATAACTATACGGGCCAGGATATGCGTAACGCCCATGAGCATCTGGTAAAAATGGGACTGGACGATTCTCATTTTGATGCGGTTATGGAACATCTGGGCGCTACATTGGTTGAATTAAATGTGCCAGCGGATTTAATTGCAGAAGCCGCTGCAATTGCCGAAAGCACCCGTAAAGATGTGTTAGGAAAATAATACGCTTAACCCGATTCCCTGAGTTGTATACCGGAATTCAGGGAATCAAATTTAAAGCAGGGTGATATGGCCATATTAACGATTGAAGATAAGACTTATATATGCCAAGCGGATGAAACAGTACTCGATGCGTTATTGCGCGAAAATGTAAACATTCCTTACGCATGCAAAAAAGGTACCTGTCATAGCTGTATAGTGCAGAGCCCAAGCACCCTCCCTCCTGAAGCCGCTCAAGCTGGATTAAAGAACACCCAGAAAAAACAGCGTTATTTTTTAGCCTGCCAGTGCCACCCAGAACAAGACATGGCCATTAAACTGCCCGATCAATCCGAGTTCTATACTGATGGGACGGTTGTAGCTAACAAAATGCTCAATCGAAATACGCTGCTATTAATCATTGCTTTTAAGGATGCCTTCGAATTTAATGCCGGACAATTTGTTAATCTCCAGAGGCCAGATGGGTTAACGCGCAGCTATTCGATTGCCAATACTCCGCAAGAATCCAATACCCTGGAATTTCATATTCGACGTTTACCAGGTGGCAAGTTTAGTGAATGGCTCCATGATGAACTCAAGGTCGGCGATATCATCTCGGTATCAGAAGCGCGCGGGCATTGTTTTTATCTACCTGAAAGAAGTGGTCAAGGTTTGCTTCTAATAGGGACTGGAACTGGCTTAGCACCACTGGCAGGCATACTGACTGATGCCTTGGCGCAAGGACATTCCGGCCCCATTTATCTGTTTCACGGCAGCCGTGAAGTTGAAGATCTTTATCGGATAGATGAAATGCGGCAACTGACTCAGCAACATCAAAATTTTCATTATATCCCCTGCATATCAGGCAAGCATGTTCCTGAAGGCTTTAACCGTGGACGCGTCAATGACGTTGCATTGGCTTTACTTACTGATTTAAAGGGTTGGAGGGTCTTTCTTTGTGGTCACCCTGACATGGTTAATCAAATGAAGATACAGACTTTTCTTAAAGGCGCCGCATCAACTGATATATATGCTGATGCTTTTTTGGCTACTCCAGTCTAACCTCCAACTATTATGTTGAGCATTAAGCGGCTTTTCCTTTTTATTACCATTGATCCAGTCAACTTGAGCATCAAAGGCAAACTGATTTCAGTTATTTCCTGCTTCAGCGCCATTTTGATTGTGGCAGGGGTAACTCAAAAATTTGGCGTTAATGCCGCTTACCCGATAATTGTTGCTTCAATGGGCGCTTCTGCCGTAATTTTGTTTATCATGCCTGGCAGCCCATTAGCTCAGCCCTGGCCTCTGGTTGGCGGGCAACTGGTATCAGCCATGACCGGTGTCGCTTGTGCGCAGGTATTTACTGATACCGCCTTTGCATCAGCTAGTGCCGCAGGGGGGAGTGTCCTTATTATGCTACTGTTTAGATGTTTGCATCCGCCTGGGGCGGCAACCGCGCTAACACCGGTCATGGCAGGCGACCCAATAACTTCGCTTGGATATGGTTTTGTTCTAATGCCTGTAGGGTTAAACGTAGCTATATTGTTGATCATGGCGATTACGATTAACCGCTGGGTATTGCGTCATGAATATCCTAATTTGCATCTGCTAACAGAAGATAAAAACACTAAACAAAACACCACCCTCATTCAACCTACTCAAAGTACCGGCATTTCAGAACAGGATCTGCAACAAGCACTAGATAATATGGATATGTTTCTTGATGTCTCTACCGGAGATCTAAGCAAGTTGCTTTCCGATGCACAGCTACAAAGTTTTAAACGCTATAGGGGCAATATAACTTGTTCGGATATTATGGTTAAAAATATTTCGACCGTCGAATATGGTACTGAAGTTGAAGATGCCTGGAAAATTATGCATCACGAAAAGCTCAAGGCCATGCCTGTTATAGACAGAAATAGACATGTTATTGGTATTATCACCTGGAACGATTTTTTTAAGTTTATAACGATAGACACCAATGAAACATTTAAGGAAAAATTTCGGGCTTTTATACGCCGCACACCAGATATAACAACTGATAAACCGGAATCAGTCGGGCATATTATGACAACCTCTGTCAGTGTATTACCTGAAAGTACCCATATCGCCGATCTTATTCCATTGATGTCAAATCATGGCTATCGGCAAATTCCAATTATAAATGACAAAAATCGCTTGGTAGGTATGGTATATCAGGCTAACTTAATTGCTGCACTTTATAACGAAAGCCACGTACATCCCAAAAACAAACAACCGATTTCATTTGGTGTTTGAATAGTTAGCGTCGAAACATGAAACAAATTGCCGTGTTACGAAACGGCATTAGTTGTGTCGCAATTGAACAACTCTGGAGAGCATGCCATGCAGCGTTATAAATGTGCTTTCGGTAACACGATGAAAACACGCAAGTGACCACAATAAAAAACTAAAGCATGGACCAGTGTGTCTGTGCTTAACCAAATGACTATTTTAGATGCGCCTGTGTATGAACAATTTAAAACAGGTTAATTCAACCAAAATTCGATTTACTCAACAACGCCATCACCGACAAATTTATTGAAAATATCAATCATTTGTTGCATAGCTGTATGGTCAGTTCCAGACCATATTAGCTTACTGGTATTGGTTAGTATGGCAAAGTAAGGAAGGCCTATCTTGAGCGCCCGGTAGTCGGGGTTTTCCCGAAAAGATTCAAATTCCGGTTCCTTATCCACTAACCTGACAGCTACTACACGTTCACGCAGTGCCTTATTTAACGCTGCATTATTGGCCGTTTCCGCTTTAAAGGCAACGCAGTTAGCGCACCAACTTGCGTAAAAATCTATAAAAATCGGTTTGTGCGTGTCCTGTGCTATTTTTTGTGCGGTGGCAAAACTCCGGTACCAGGAAATACCCGCATCCTGTTCTATAAGTGGAATACCATTGCCGGTTGTTGGATCAGTGCAGGCCGATACTGCCTTTAAACCAGGCAAGGCCGCTGTTTTAAATTGGACTAACGGCAATTGGCCTAAACTGACAATAATCAACCACCCACCCACAATTAGGGTAATTACGCCAAAATAATGGAACATTTTTTGATTTGGCTGTGCATCGGTTGGTAAGAAAGCCAGTACATTGCAATGCACCACCGCAAGCCAGACGACCAGCAAGCCGATCGCCAGGTATAACGTTGTTGATGGCGCTACATTCAGCACACCCATCCCTTTTTCTAAGTAGCTAAACGCAAAATATAAAATGATACAACCAAAGGCATATTTAATTTTATTCAGCCAGTAGCCCGCTTTAGGGAGCATCTTAAACTTGACCACACTGACCAGAAAAAACGGTACTCCGACGCCCAAACCAAAACCTGCCATTAACAAACTGCCTTCTGCGGCAATGCTAAATTTATCCCACAAATATAATGGTTGTCCTAAGGCTGCAACAGCATCCGCTTTAGCGGCAATGTTATCGGCGACTTGTAATAATAAAGCAAATACAATAGGCCCTACACACGGGGAGATTACCAAACCTGCCAGACTCCCCATTAGCCAGGTACCGGTCAGCCCTTTTACTCTGGCCGAATGCTGGTCTAACATATGTACTTCATTTTGCATAAAGCCCAGTTCAAAAAAGCCCAGTAAGGCCAGCGCAAAAAAGGTGAAAAAAGCAGCGAATGCAATATTAACCCAAGCAGACTGCATAAAAACATTAAATGCACCCCCAGTGATTCCAGCGATTAAACCCAAAAGCATATAGGTGCCAATAATGCCGACTAAATATACCAACGCATGTTGTGATTCTTTGGCAGCATTACCATTAGCGCGATTCAAGATAAACATCGAGGTAATGGGCAACATCGGGTAAACGCACGGTGTCGCTACCGATAACACGCCAGCAAAGAACATCAGGAAAAATATCAGAAGGTTATTATTTTGGTTATGTTTAAACGCTAACAGCAGGCTATCCATTAAATTGCCGGGAGCCTTTTTTATGGTATTCATACTGGCGGACGGCAATGTCAGTTCTTGCCGGGCGGTTTGTGGGCGAAAACAGACATTAGTTATTTCATTGCATAACTGATACTCTACTTCCAGCGAGATAACTGTTGTATTCTGAAAAAATTGTTCCTGATTTGCGGGCATTAACCAAAGCTTAAAATCATTTTTACCTCGTAATACAGTCGCCTTTACCAGATGATCATAAACCCCGGTCGGTTTTTCCAGTTTGCTGATGGTTAAGCCACTGGCTGCTAACTTTGTTTGTGGATCAATAGTGATTGGAAGGTAACTGTGGGTATCACCGCTATCTAAATAGGCATGATGGTTTTTAGGTAAGAATAAACTCAATTGATACTGAGCTGGCCAACTCATAGTATAGGTCGGGGTAATGCTCAGCTCTGCTTTGGGAATTGCAGCCAGAATAATCTCTGTGCTTAACAGCCATAAAAAAAATAAGAAAAAATAGTTTTTCATAAATGTAATATAGCGTTTAAATCAGGGTGGGCAAAAAGAGCTGCCCATACGCCTGAGAATTCAATGAAAGCCTGAGGTTGTCAATATTCAGCACAGGCGAGCAAGCTGGCAATTAGGCCAACTGATGAAATATTTAAGTACGAACTGCCCAGCAGACGCGTTTTATTTTAAAGGCTTAATTGTGGTTAATTCAAAGCTGGTATCGTGTAAAAACAGTAAGTCTCCTTGAAAAAATTCTGCTGCAACCTCTATATAGGGAATGTGTAAAAGCTTTGTGTCAGTTGCATAAGTTGGAATAATGGCATTACCGGAATAATACGCTGCCAGGTTCTCAATATCCTGCGCACTGAGTGGGCCAACTTCTGCTTGCATGGTTGGGTCACTGCGCTGGCCCGACTGATATTGTTGCAACGCTTTAATGATATAACCCTGATGTTGACCGGCAAGATTCGGGTAACTCTCACTTTTACTAATACCATAGGCACCATGGCAACTGGAGCACGCCCCACTTATTTCCTTACCTTTCGCAGCATCGCCCGCTGCCTGACAGAGGGGAATTGAAAGTAGAGTCAAAGCAAATACATTAATCAATTGTTGATAGTTCATTGCGTTCTCCTAAAATGATGAATAAGAAATTAACATTTGTATTATTTTGAAGATTGATGCGCAATTGCAGCCGTTGCCTCCATTAAATCATTGTCCCAGACACCTTCTACCTTGACCTGCGCCAATGCCCCTAACTGCACTGCCTGAATTAAATTATGATTAAGATAGGTATAGGTTCCTGGCTGTTTGAATTCATACAACGCTGCTACTGCTGAACCTCCCGGTACAAACCAGGTTTCGCGATTGGTGACCGGTTTATCATCAAACGAACCACCTTCCCAAACCAGGTCGCCATGTCCCCCTATCAAATGTGGCCTTGAATCTTCATTGGCTTGTGAATGTATAAATAAGACTTTTTCGCCAACTGTTGCAGTTAATGCATTCTTCCCGGTTAATGCCCCCACACTACCGTTAAAGACTACAAAGTTGGGTGTCAGCTTACGGGTTTCTTCCAGAACATCCGGTATGGAAGCTAAAATGGAGTCATAGTGTTTATATTTGCCGTTCGCATCTTTCGGCACATAATAAGCCTGCTCACCGATGTAATAAGCACGATCGTAATGGATGGGGTTACCTAGATGGTCTTTTAATCCCTCACGGGGTAAAACCAATAACGCTCCGCTCATGCCCATAGTGACGTGAAACGGAATCATCAAACCGCCCGGTGCGCAATGGTACAAAAATACTCCCGTTTTGATGGCTTTAAAACGTAACGTCACTTCCTGGCCTGGCGCTACTTTAGTAATCGCGCCGCCGCCTAATGCACCGGTTGAGCCATGAAAATCGATATTATGAATCAGGGTATTGGTGGCAGGATTTACCAGGGTTAACTGCACATAATCATCTTTATGGGCTACGATCACCGGACCTGGAACACTGCCATTGTATGAGGGCGCATGAATTTTTACGCCCGGCGCAATTTCAACTTCTCGCTCCACCACCGTCATTTTGACTTGGATATTTTTGGGTGGCGAGAGGTCAATTTGAGTGTGTTCCGGTAAAAACGGTGGCGCAACTAAGGTTTGGGTTACGATGGGGACAGGCACATACTCGGCAGCTATTAGGGTACCACCGGGGGTCAAGCTGCAATAAAAACTTATGAGTAGAATTATTTTTTTCATTTTAGGTTCCTCACTTTTAAAGTTTATTAATCGTATGAACGCTTTCTTTTGATAGTAAATTCAAAAGCCACATATTGATTTTTATAATTTCTATTTTTACAAGTCTAAGCGCATAGCTATTACTTGTATACAGTCAAAAATCCCTCATTTTCTGCCAAATTACCCCCCCGATTTATTTTATATACTTGGAATTTAACCCACCCCTTATTTAATCTTTATTAATATGTTCCCAATCTTGCTTTAATTAGCAAATAACGACCGCCTATGATCCAGGTGCTTGTGGCCCGATTAAATGGCGTAAGGTTTTAAAAATAACCAGGTGAAATGCCTTGTAAATATAACCAAAGCAAAAATACTTCGATACTCTTCGTTCTATTCAAATACGGTGGTACCAACCTACTATTAATATTAATGCCTGAACCGGAACGAACTCTAACCTTGAGTACATCAACCTCAATATCGCTTATGCCCGGTTGAATTGTGCGTCCGGGTAAATTACCATTTCTAAAACTGACCGCTTGACCGTCTTCGGATTTTAAGGTGATATGTTGATTAATAAAAACTGATACGTCTGCTACTATCGCGCTTGCCAACATCCTGCGTACATCTTCGCGTAATAGTTATTGTAATAGATCAAGCTGTTCTGACGAGATCGTTACCAACGGGTTATACCACTTTGTTTTTAATCACATACCAGAAACGACTATACATCGAAAGAATTTCAATAGCCTCACTCCCTCATAAATATCAAATACTAGATATCAGTTAGCAATGTAATGATATTAATGCCAGTTGTATGTGAACTATTTAACATTTCAAAATGTATTTAAAACATAGGGTGAATTTAAATAAACGACACTAAAGTTCCATAGTATTTTTTGCAACACTACAGATAGCGCGGCTTTGAACCATTTTTAATTTCCCAAAAAAATACCAGTTTTTCATGACTAAAATTGGGAAGTGGATAATCGACGCAAGGCTTTGTCGTTTGTGGATTTTCGCAAAATCTTATGGAACTTTAGTGACGTTTGTTTAAACTTACCCAAATAGTAATCCTACCCCCATTTTAGGGTATCGATAAACTGAAGATCAGAAAATTATTTTAGGCGGCGATTGTCGATTTTCGGAACAGCTCAACGATGCCGATGGTTGGGAGGTGTCCATCCCATTGCCGTACGTCTTTAGTTATTGAAAAGAGGAAGCAGAATATCGTTTAGTTATCCCGCGTCAATTACGCTAAAACATCATCACTTGGGGGTGGCAGCAATCGACCGGAATCGGTGGCAGCTTTGGAACGGAATACGCACACCACCACCAAATGCGATAAATCCGCGTGTGGTGAATTTCAGGACAACACTTACCATCTTTTTCGATCGGCAGTTCCTTCCACTGGCAACCCAGATACAGCAGCCGCAAAACGTAGTAGAAGATCTTGTGCAAACTCAACTTTGGTATTGGGCCACGGCGGCCAACGGAAAGATGCGGCAAAACAAATTCTTCAAATTGCCGGACCTCCAATTGCGTTGGAATCACTTGACACCGTTGATTTACAGCCATTCTGGCACCCACAGAAAACAAGACTGTAACCCATTTCGAAAGCACCGGACAAAATACCACATCATCAAGGATTGATGACAATTTGCCCCCGCTGTAAAAACCCGCAATCAGTTGATACAAAATAATTGCCCTTGTTTTTGGCCGCTCTCCCAACCACCCCTTTATTTGCGAAGCATTTTTCGCTTGTCATCAATCTTCAACCATTTTTACCGAAACTAGCTTCGCCCTACTTGATACCCCTAGTTCCTGTATCAACGATATTGTTAGGTATATATATTGTATTTTTCAATATCTTGCTTCTATATAAAGCGTTACCTCCTCATGCCTTTTTGCTCTGGCACAACACTTGCTGTATAAGTTTTGTGACCTAAACCACTATCCGCTAATGCTAGGCTTTATGATTTGAGCATCATATGTTAGGGCGTTACGGGCAACTAGAACAATTGGAGGACTAAGCCATGTATGAGAGCGAAAACACATTTGAATTCAATCCTGAAATGACCAGTTATGAGAACGAACAATTCGAGTTTGGTCAGTCGGAATGGGGAGAAATTTTCAACGAGGGTGAATTGATGGAGCTAACTGCCGAGCTCTTGGAGATCACCAATGAAGCGGAGCTGGATCGCTTTTTGGGTGACCTAATCAAGAAAGCCGGTCGAGCCATCGGCACGGTGGTGAAATCCCCCATCGGCCAAGCGGTTGGGGGTGTACTCAAGGGTGTCGCCAAAAAAGCCTTGCCGATTGCCGGCGGTGCGTTAGGTGCCTATTTCGGTGGACCTTTGGGAGCCAAGATCGGGAGTGGTCTTGCTTCCGCAGCAGGCAACGCTTTGGGACTAGAATTTGAAGCATTAAGCCAGGAAGACCGTGAGTTCGAAGGTGGTAAGCAATTCGTTAAATTCGCCGCCGATACCGTCAAAAATGCGGTTTCAGCACCGCCATCCGTTGATCCGCGCAGTACTGCGCAAACCGCAGCAACCACAGCCGCCCAAAAATATGCGCCCAATCTGTTAAATCCGGGTTCGAGCTCAGCTACCTCATCGCCCATGCAAGGCAAAGGTCATAGTGGGCGCTGGATGCGGCGAGGCCGCAACATTATCATCGTCAATTGCTGAACAATTATTACCAACACCTTATCCGAGGAGGATAGTGTCATGCACGATATCGACCGTACCCAACTGGAATACAGCCCTGAGCTGGAAAATTACGAATATGAACAATATGAATACGGTGAAACCGAATGGGGTGCCGAAACCGGTGTTTTCAGTGAAGCGCAAACCATGGAGCTTGCCGCTGAGTTGTTGGAGGTCGGCAGCGAAGCAGAGCTGGATCGCTTTTTAGGTGATCTCATCAGAAAAGCTGGTCAGGCTGCCGGTCAGTTTATTAAATCACCGGTAGGGCAACAACTAGGTGGCCTTTTGAAAGGCGCAGCCAAAAAAGCCCTACCAATGGTAGGAAGTGCTGTCGGCGGCTACTTTGGTGGTTCTGGCGGTGCCAAAATCGGTAGTCAGGTGGCATCCACAGCAGGTCGAATCTTCGGTCTGGAATTGGAAGGATTAAGTCTGGAAGACCAGGAATTCGAAGCCGCAAAAAGCTTCGTACAGTTCGCTGGGGAAGCTGTCAAAAATGCGGCTTCTGCACCTCAAACGACCAATCCAAAAGCGATTGCCCAACAGGCTGCGACTACAGCAGCCCGTCAACTTGCCCCAGGTCTACTCAGTGGAGCAACAGCTACGCCAACGGCTGCAACCGGTGGTAGAGCTTGCACGGCTTGCGGACGGGCGGCTAACAGTGGTCGCTGGTTTCGCCGTGGCAGCAAGATTGTATTGTTAGGAGCTTAAACCGTCATGGCCACCGTTTCCTACGCCACATGGATGCTAGAGCAAGAGGCTCGGGCGCTGATGACTCGGCTGGAACGGGTCAAGCCGTTTGCATTGCATGAGACGATGCTACCAGCGGCAAACATCCTGCCAGAGGCGCAAACCGGTATTGAGCGCTATCTCGTCAAAGGTCGGCAAGAACTGAAGGGTTTAATTAAAGGTTATATTGGCTGGTTGCAAGGGCCATTAGGACAGAGTGCTACCCCAGCAGAGGCGCAAAAGGTATTTTCAATGCTTCGGCTTAGGTTTAATGCGGTGTTGACGCAATTCGACTTGTTTAATGATGTGCTTACGCAGCGCAGTGAGAACGAAATTGGCGTTTGGCTCTCAGGGCTGGATGTGGTCTCGGCCGACGCGTTGCGGTTACCCGGTGCTTATTACGAGGCACCGCCCGTCATCTGCTATCTTGATCGGGGTGTCGGCGCGGCAATTCGGCGGGCGAGGACTCGGTTACCAGGTGGTGGCGAGAATCCAGTGGCGATCATTCGTGTACCGCGGGAGCGGCTCATTGGCAGCGGCATTGCCTCTTCACTAGTGCATGAGGTAGGTCATCAGGCCGCCGCATTACTTGATTTGGTCAATTCGCTCAGGCCCGTGTTGCAAGGGCTACAACGGGGCAGCGGACCCCATAGCGCCACTTGGTCGCTATGGGAACGCTGGATTTCCGAGATTGTTGCGGATTTCTGGTCGGTGGCCAGGGTGGGCATTGCATCTACGTTGGGACTGATGGGGGTGGTGAGTCTGCCGCGTGCCTTTGTGTTTCGCTTGAATACCGATGATCCTCACCCTCCGCCTTGGATTCGGGTCAAGCTGAGCTGCTCGATGGGGCAGGCTTTATACCCCCATCCGCAGTGGGAGCGGTTAGCTGAGCTTTGGGAGGCTTATTATCCTCTCATTGGTTTGGATCTGGCTCAACAGCAAAATTATGCCAGCCTGCAAGCAACATTACCCGGTTTTATCGCACTGCTGGTCAACCATCGACCGAAAAGCTTACGCGGGATAACCCTTGCGGAGGTCTTGGGGGTGCAGAATCGCCAACCACGCCAGTTACAGTTGTTGCTGCAAGCGTGGCGACGGATGCCTGCGAAAATGTATCAAGCACCACCTACTTTGGCATTTGCGGTGATTGGTCAGGCGCGCTCTGATGGACGGATAAGCCCAGAACAGGAAAGTACCATTTTGGCAAAACTGCTAACCCATTGGGCGCTGAGCAGTACTTTGGATACATCAATGCATTGTGCCACTCTACCCAAGAAACGGGGGCATACCAGAAATTTAACTAAACAGGAGTAAACAATCATGGCAACAGCAACTAATTACAAGTGGAAACTTTCAGCTTCGCCTGGCAATGTGCTTGAGGGTGGGATAGTTAATCTGAAAACCACATTGTTTCGAACCCTACATGGGAGTGAAGTTGAGGTGGATATACCCACCAATGCTAAAGTGAATTATAAATACACTATTGAAAACGGTATTGATGATTCTATAATTGAGGAGGGTTGTGTAGTACATCCCTTTAATACCGCTGGTCTGATAGCAGAAACCTATATTGCTACCTTAGCAGAAGTTATCGTCATTGACTGGCAAAACATGCCGATTGGAATACCAATAGGTGTGCTGAGTGATGTTAATGCTGCGACCGCAAGGTTCAGCGTTATGGTGGGGCAGGTCAAAGCCGCTGTAACCATGCAGCGTTCCGGAAGCTTCCCTACAGGTGACCAGTCGCTCTGGGCGGCCATCCGTAACCGTACTTCAGCCATACAGTTTGACCGTTATCAGCGCTTTATTGATGATCTGTTATGTAAACAAAACTTCGATGTATCGAGTGTTCTGAGAGGTCATGATGCCATTGAAAACAGCCTTAATATTCCAACTAAGGAACAAGGTTTATCTATTCAGGGGCCTTATGCCTATACCTTGCTGAAATTGGCGACCCAGGTTTTTTTGACCCTGGAAGCTGGCGTTTTTATTAGAGATGATAAGTCTGGACTGTTTGATTCCGAGCGTGAAAGTATCCGTCTAAACCAACCCTCCGTTTCAGTCGGCGAGCTTACCCAGCGCTTGCAACAATATCTGCATTTTGATAATCAAGCCCTTCCTTATCTTGACCGCATAGTGACTACTTTTGTGGGTCTGGATCCATCACGGAAAAAAGAGGTGCTGTCTTATTGCTATGGGGTATTGCAACATAGGCTGACAAGACCCAGTTTGCTCGAGTTGATCTGGTCTTATTGGCAAGAAGAAGGCATGTTGATCCAAACGATGAATGCCATCACCCTACGCTTCCAGAATATGCGCAGCTCACCAAGGGATCCACTGGGTGAGCTGGAAATAGACCCTTTGCGTCCGTTGAACAATCTGTTGTGGGGCTTTATACAAGATGAGCAAAATCGTCTTACCATCCCTCGCCGATCATATGAATATGACCATCACTATGGTTTGAAACTGCTGGGCAAGGCTGTGCCTAACCTGGCATCCGCCGATAGCCGGTCCAAGTTTATTGAATCCTTCCATAACCTTTTGTACCGGACAGCCATTTTCTACAGGGAAGATTCAGATACTACTGTGATTGCCGATGCTTTCCCGCTGCTCAATGCCTTAAAAGAAGTTCATCTTTTACTGGCAGAAGGTGCCCATAACCAGTTTGGTGATCTCCCCTGGACGGCGCGTGCTGAAATGTTAACCATGCAGTGGTTATTGGCAAGGCCGGAAATGCGTGAGTTTCTACGTGGACGGCACATGGTACCTTATCAGGAGCCCTGGATGGGTGCAGTTGATTGCATGAAAAAGCTGCAAGGCTGGACAGATACCACTGTGACACATTTCCATGAACTGGCGGTGACCGGTGAACGGATCATTCTTTCCATACGTTATGGTGACTGGAGCAATATCGACAATATTGACGACCAGGCCAAGAATTGGGCGCGGTACTGGAAACCGGAAATACAGCGCTACATGCACGATTACCAAACCGCTACTGGCGTGGATTTGATGGCCGATGTCATTGACAGCCGCGATGCCTCATTGCGTTTGGTGCAGCCGTCTGTCTTACTGCAACGCAGGCTGGCAGGCAATGCACAGCAAGGGCGGATTCCTACACTGACCAGGGAGACTGTGGCCTTGACATCCCAGCGCAGCCGAATTGCTGAAATATCTGCGTCAGGGCAAGGGCGGTTTTTGAAACAAATGAAGGATATTTAAAAGGATGAAAGCTGTATGCTCGATTTTACTTCGGCATTGTATTTGGGGATGCGTCATCCAGCCTGTTCGCTGCCACCGTGGCAATCGCTCACTACGGGCTATCCTGCGGCACTTGCAGAGCCGCCTGGCGCAACTGATGTAGCAAAGGCATTCGCAAGGCTCCAAGGCTGCGAACAGGGGGTATTAATGTCATCAACCTTACATTTGTATTGGGATTTATTTGGCATGCTGAGCAAGCAACCGGTAGCCATTTATTTAGATGAACATGCTTATACGGTTTCCCGCTGGGGTGCAAAGCATGCTGCCGCATATGGCGTTCCCGTATGCCAGTTTCGCCATCACAGTGCTGCGGCGCTGTTAGCTCAAATCAGAGGGCAAGCCGATTCGAAAAGGCGGCCGGTTGTTGTCATTGATGGCTATTGTCCTGCTTGCGTCGAATTTGCCCCTTTGGCTGATTACCTGAAGATCATACGGCCGCATAATGGCTTATTAGTGATAGACGACACCCAGGCGCTAGGTATCTTGGGCGCATTGCCGGAAAGTAACGCGCCGTATGGCAGAGAGGGCGGTGGAATATTACCTTGGAGCGGTCAAGGCGGGTCAGATATTCTGGTCGGTTCTTCACTGGCGAAGGCATTTGGTGTACCCATAGCCGTACTTGCAGGTAGCGGGGCAATGATCGGGCACTTTATTGCCAATAGTGACACACGAGTACATTGTAGTCCGCCTTCTATAGCTGTCATTAATGCCGCTGCACAGGCACTGGCAATCAATCAACTGCAGGGCAATCGGCTAAGGCAACAATTGGCAGATCGAATCAGGCAATTCCGGAATGGCTTGGCGGGTATTGGCCTCTCCGTTACCGGAGGGTGGTTTCCGGTGCAGTCGCTGCGCAATGTTGTCGGGCGTTCAGCGGTGAGATTGCACCACCAATTGTTCAAGTTGGGGATACAAACCGTATTAACCCGAACACACAATGGATCAAAACCGCGCTTGAATTTTTTAATCACCGCTAGGCACAGCCCCAAAGATATTGATCGATGTATCGACATATTGGCTGTAGTGACTAATTATGCCAATACTTCAGCCAAACCAGAGCAACTACCCGCTATCCAGTATTTTTAGCAGTCTGGTCACAAAAGGCGGGGGCAAGCAAATACGAGGTGAATCATGAATCAAGAATATGGTTTTGAAGCCAACCGTTTCAAAATGGCTGCCGAATTCCACGGCACAGCCTTTGAAAATGAACAAGAACGAGGCTACCGGCCGTTTTCAGGTGGCACAGGCCAACGCTTCAGGTCTAATCCACAGGTTGGGAAACGTCCAAACGCCAATTACCGCATGCCGACTCCAAAATCATACCCAAGCAGGCAGCGAAGACCTTGGGGCATCATCGGTGATCCTTACAGGGTAATTAGCGCGCCTAATCCGGTTGAAGACGAGCCCGTTGATTCAGAGCGTACTCGCTGGATACAGGATTGCCTTAATCGAGTTTTGGATTTGCAGTTGCCGGTGACCGGTTTTATGGATGCTGGAACACGCAGTGCGGTGCGAAGTTTCCAGCGCCGACAAGCTATCTATGCTAATGGCCTGATGGATCCTGTTACAGAACAGGCTTTAAGAACACAATGTTCTGGGGTTCTATATCCTAATGATGCTGAACCCTATAAATCACTTCGTAGCCAAAACTCAGAGCTGTCCTTTTCTGAAATGACTTCAGAAACAGAATTTCTGAATGAAGAGTTGCAAATATCAGCACCTTATGAAGTGAAGTTAAAAAAAGGGGCGGCAGTATCGCTATCAGATATGGATTCTTTGAGACAACTACCAACTCAACAAGGTATTTACTTAATCCATATCAATGGGAGGCTTTGGTACATCGGTAAAGCTGACAGTATCCGTGGCCGCTTTCAAGATAGGTTTAAAACTTTTAACGATTTTAATATTCCTCTCACTACTTATTCACCTTGGTTACGGCAAGTACGGGTGAGTTGGTACCTGCTGAGTATCGAAGGTTCCGAAATGGCACGGGGGATTAAGTCACGCCTCAAGGGATCAAAGGCCGAGTGGAGTCCTGTAACGGCCAAACGGCAAGCCTTGCTGCGTGCCGTAGAACAACACTTTATACATAAACAAAAGCCACCGGGCAATAAGGCCACAGAATGTGTGCAGTTTGAACGTACTGGGGCGTTAAGGTTGGTTTACAGCGATAGGCCACCCGAAATAATGAATACATCTATTTTTTGTAATTATTGATAAATATTCAGAACACCTGAAGTTTAATGAATAAGTGAACAAAGCGTTTATCAATTTAATGGATACAACAGGAGGCGGTTATGCACGGCCAAAATTGCAAATGTCCGATATGCCAAATATCGGCTGAATTAGAAATGAACGAATGGGAGTTTCCTTATGCCGAAATACCCTATGGTGAAATAGGTCTGGAAAGCCCTTTTAGCGAGGCTGAAGAAATAGCACTTGCCGCTGAATTATTGTCACTTTCCAGCGATGAAGAACTGGAACAGTTTCTTGGAAACATGTTCAAGGGCATCTGGAAAGGCATCAAAAAAGTCGGCAGTTTTGTCGGCAAGGTCGCCAAACCTTTAGGGGGTATCTTAAAAGGTGTTGCCAAAGCCGCCCTGCCATTGGTGGGCGGGGCGCTTGGCTCATTCATCCCTATCCCAGGAGTTGGAACAGCGCTGGGTTCGGCATTGGGCGGCGCTTTAAGTAAAGCCCTGGAACTGGAGTTTGGCGAGCTGGAGCAAGAAGAGCAGGAACTGGAGATGGCGCGGCGCATTATCCGTATTATGGGCACGGCGGCAAAGCAAGCGGCGCTGTCTGGTAGTGATGACAACCCGCAGGCGGCAGCAAGAGCGGCGGTTATGTCCGCGCTACGGCAACATGTGCCTTATCTACCATTCAATATGACAGGCAAGACACGACACGGCATGACATTTCCGCTGTCGGCGGAATTCGGATTCAATCCAGAATTCGAATATACCGGTGAAACCTTATCCAACGAGTTTGAATTCAACCCAGAATTTAAAACCGGTAACATGGTGCGCCGCCCCATTAATCTTGGAGAAGTGGTGATATGCGGCGGCAAACCCACCGCTGTCCTCGACCATTTCAGTTTTAACAAATCAACCTTACGTCAAGATGCGACCCGTAACCACCCTGCACAAATTGAGGCTATTGCCCGAGAGATCATGGCCCGTTCAGTCAGACGTAAACCTGTTCCAAGCGTATGTCTGGTGGGTCACACAGACGCTGCCGGAAGCAAGGACTATAATTACAACCTGGGTCTCCAGCGGGCTAAAACGGTAAAAGAAGCCCTGTGTAAGGCGCTGGGCAAACACGCCAAGACCTTATCCTTTGTGGTCAGTAGCATGGGTGAGATGGAGCCGATCCAGAAAAGTAAAACACCGGTGGCGCGGGCGGGTAATCGCCGAGTAGATGTGCATTTGCTTTCCGAACGGGTTCGGGGCGAAGGTTGCTCATTAAGTGGCAGCGGCAAAAAACTTCCACCGGATACGGCGGGCTGTGGTGTACCCACCCTAAGCCGTGCGCGTGAATTCGAGATTAGTGCAGAGCTTGGGGAGTGGGAACTGGAAGCACCCCGCAGTGGCATCGGTGTACAAGCTAAATTGTGCCTGTATCAGGACGCCAGCAACACAAGCCACCGGAATCATTTCCACCACCAGGCACTTGGTACAGCCCGTAAAATAGGCGCTATCGGTGAACCTAACCCAAATAACTGCAAGCCTCGCGTAGGTGCAACTCCTTACAAGACCGGCAGCGAGATTATTGCCGCGATGCGTGCTGCCTGGAAGTGTACGGGCAAAAAGCCGCTACAAAGCATTCATATTTTCGGGCACAGTGGTTCGAGTGGTCTGTTCGGGCCTTCCGGCAACACTTTTGGCCTGTACCAGAATTCTTCCGCATTGGATACGTCATCACGCAGCGGCGGCGGGCGGATTATTGCCGACATCCCGACTGACATTCTTTCCGACAATGTTATTTTTGTCCTGCACGGTTGCAATCAGGCGTACGGCTGCAACGAACAAGGAGACGACAACAATTTTGCCCAATCCTTGCTTGAACACCTGGCAGGCGCGTTAAAAAATCCGAAAGTCTATGGCCACTATAATCTTGGCTGCGCCGGTCGGGATAACAGTTGGTGCGTCTATTCAAAGAAACTACCGAAAGGCAAAGCAAATTTGCGTCCGGATTATAACGATCCTGGCGGATGTATACAACCAAGCAAAGCGTTTGAGTGGGAGTTTGGTGAAATACTATGACGGCCATTTCTCCTGGTCATACCCAGTGTTACCATTTTTCCAGCAAGCTCCCGCTTCTGCTGGCAAAAGGCAACATGCTGGGTTAACGACGGCGTAGCGTAATCTAGCCTAAAAATTGCATCGGATGTATAAACAATAGGAGGCAAGCCATGATTATCGACTGCCACTGCCATGCCGGAACTGGCGATGGTTTGACCGGCCCTTGGGACACCAGGGCGCCATTGCAAGATTATCTTAGCCGCGCATCGGAAGCAGGCATACACCGAACGGTATTGTTCGCCGCTTTCCATTCGAACTATGCCGTCGCCAATCAGGAAGTGGCGCGCATTGTGGCCAGCAGATCCGGCCGCTTCTACGGCTTTGCTTTTATACACCCGGAACATGACCGCGGACGCGTGCATGAACTGGTCAAGATCGCCGTCAAACGCTATGGCTTTATCGGCATCAAGGTACACCGGCACGATGCCGCGATTACTCGCGAGATCTGTGCAGCCGCGCGTGTCTTTGCTTTGCCGGTGCTTTACGACGTGGCGGGTGAAGTGTCCGTTTGTGAACTACTCGCCCAGGAATACCCAGACGTCAACTTCATCATTCCGCATCTCGGCAGTTTTGCCGACGACTGGCGTGCCCAACTCGCCTTAACAGATCACCTGGTTCGTCATCCCAATATTTATGCTGATACCGCTGGGGTGCGGCGCTTTGACCTGTTGGAACAAGCCGTCAGACGGGCGGGGGCTAACAAGATCCTGTTTGGGACTGATGGGCCGTGGTTACATCCCGGCGTTGAACTTGCAAAAATCAGGGCTTTGCGATTACCGACAACCCAGGAAAATCTGATTTTGGGTGGGAATTTCCTGAATTTAATCAGCACTGCTTGGCATCATCAAACGTCTCTGATGGCGAGTAGGCCACCTATTTTGTCTGTTCACCCCAAAACGATTACAAATACCATCCGGTTTACCCCTTCTGGGTTCACTCAAGAATAATTACTTTACCGAAGGCCAAAATGAACCCGGAGTAAGCGGTTTAACAAACTCACCATGGGCCTAAATGTTTCAGTTAAAGTAGTTGATTTAATAAAATGCTTAACTGATGTTACGCAGCCCGTAATTTCAGCAACTCGGCATAGGCTATCTGGTTTGCCTTGATGAACAACTTCGCCCGCTTGGCAAAATGGTTGGCCTTGTGCTTTATCTTCAAACACTCCAGCTTGAACACCGCATAGATCGACATGAAGACGTGGTTGTTCTGGGTAGTGACAGTGCGGGTTGGTGACTTTGCCAACCCCGCATTGGATTTTAACGATTTATGGAACTCCTCGACTTTCCACCGTTTTTGGTAGATCGTAGCAACTTGTTCGCCGCTGCACGCCAAATCGCTGCATACCAGATTCAATAAGCCAATGCTGCCGTCTTTGTTTGTAAAGATCCGGCGGACGAGAAGCACTTCCTGTGGAAAGCCTTTCATCCAACCGCGCACTACCTGTTTATCTGCCAATTCCAACTGACTGATCCGTACAAGGCGTCCTGATTGTTTGTCTTCTTCTGTTAAAGCCACCAAGCGGTTGTCCTTTAGGGCGCTGATAAAATGCTTGCCTTTTTTCAGGATAAACCCGAAGTTCTCTTTGGCGGCAAACCAACTGTCGGTCAGCACATAGCGGAACTTGATGGCATTTGCCACACTTGTCGCTATCATCTCCCGCATCAGCTCATTCTTGGTGACACCGCTGGCCCGCTTGACCTTACGGGTCTTCACCTCACTGAACTGGTGTGGCTTGCGCACCACTTCAAAGGCAACAGGGATTGATACCTCCCCACTATAATATAGCGCGTTCAGCAGGTTAATCCCCTTAACTGATCGCCCTTTGCAGTGATCAAAGTGCCAGCACATGATCTCGTCCTCATCTGTCCACGCCTTTTCCTGGATGGTGCCGTCAAAAACCAGGCAACCATCTTCCCGTTCTATCTGGCGCACCTCTGTTTTGACTTGCCCCCAAAGGCCTTTGGAGGTAAATGCTTTCGCTGACAGAAAACGCGTCATCTGGTCATGGCTTATGCCCCCTTCCATCATTGCCGACAATCCGGTCGCCGTTGCAAACCCGTTATTGCATATAAGGTAGTCTGTGTATAAATCTAGCTTTATTTTTTCCATCCCAGAATAATACAGGTTTTAATGGGTAAGTGCGTAACATCAGATGCTTAATTAGTTTTCCTGGCGCTGAGCCGCCCGACGCATCTGTAGGGCCCGATCAGTCACGCCCAGACGCAAAGCGGCACGTTGCAAATTGCCACCGGTCTCCTCCACTGCAATTCGAATTGCAGTCTCTTCGGTCTCCCGGCTGATGGTTTTGAGTCCCACGCCGCGCGTTAGAGCCACGCGGATGGAACGCTCAAAGCCTGCATCGCGCCAATTGTTCAAGTCCTCGACCCAAGTTGGCCGGTCATTCGGCGGAATGCAACCCACGGTGATGGTTCCCTTGCCAGTATGACGGCACAACATGCGTGCCACAACTTGTTTTAGATCACGCACATTGCCGGGATATTCCCGGCGCAACAGGTACTCCTGGACGGAAGAATCCAGGGAAGGAAGTTCCTGATCTGAACGGCTCTCCTTTAAGAAGTGGTTGGCCAAGGGCAGAATATCTTCGGGACGTTCCCGCAAGGGAGGCAAATGACAGACAAAACTGGCAATACGATAATAGAGATCGGCGCGAAACTCGCCGCGCTGAACCAAAGCCCAAAGATCGCAGTTGGTGGCACAGACCAGTCGGAACGAGGTACGTTGCCAGGCACTTCCGCCAACACGCTTGAACGAATGTTCTTGAATAACGCGCAACAATTGGGCTTGCAGATATATGGGCAGTTCGCCAACCTCGTCAAGAAATAGGGTGCCATGGTCGGCCAAAGCAAAACTGCCGTCACGGGCGGATATCGCGCCTGTGAATGCACCACGCTCATGGCCGTAAAACTCACTGCCGGACAGCTCTGGCGTAATGGTACTGCAATCCAGGATGACCAGTTCACCTTTATCACGGCGGGTGTCCAGGGAATGAATGAGGTTCGCCACCAGTTCCTTGCCGGTACCGCTTTCGCCAAGTATCAGCACCGAGGCGTCGGTGAAACGGGCCACCTCCACCACCTGACGAAGAATCGCCTTCAAGGCTTGGCTTTCCCCCACCAAAACATCCTGTACGACGGATGAGTTTATCAAACGATCTACCACTTCCCAGCGCTGCAAGCGGGCAGCAATTTCACGGACTACCTCGCTACAATCCATGCAAACCAATACATCAGAAGCGCCTGCTTCTATCAACCGCCAAGCCACATCCCCAGGAATAGCTGCACAACAACAAGCCAGCACCTTTATCTGTCCATTACGGCTGAGCTCGCGTAACTGTCCGCAGGTTTCCGGAATCACTTCACTGCTACTGCTAAATAACACTCCAGGACAACTCAAAAGACCTGCATTATAGTCCTGCACTTCAATGCCTTCTTGGGTCAGGAGATCTACAACTTCATAAGCGGTTTGTTTCTGATTTCCACCAACCCATTTAATCCAAGCTTTAATAGCCATATAAAACCTCCAGTACCTACCTTAGGGGTGTTTTTGACTAAAACACTCAATTTATTGGTTGAATTAATATTAGCGGGATGTTACTAATCCACTGTCCAGATAAATTTTTTCATCTACAGGAGCCTCGAAATAGCTACACCTTCCATTGTAAAACCATCTATTTGTGGACTTACTTTCAGTTTTCACAATGGTATGGGCATACCAATACCGCCCGTTATCTTTTCTGATTTCAATAGTTGTTATCGTTGATTGAATCGGGAAATTGGTTTTATCCTCGTATGAGGACGAACCATTCTGTGTGTTATGCTCGATGGTTTGTTTGAAAGGTACACCCGGACGGATTCCACCGACACCTTCATATTCAACGAAAAACTCCCGGCATGGCGGCTCTGAATATTGGGTATTTGCTCGGCATTTGCTTTCTTGATACTTGCCATCCACAAGGGAGTTATAGAATAGGATTGCACAAGTCCAAAATTTATGGACAGGATTATTTATTCCTTTGTCTTCTGAGAGCGATGCCCTTGGGAATACAATGATCATTGTTATTAGAAATATCGTTTTTTGTTTGTTCATTTTTTTGTTTCCGCATTAGAAAATAACGTTACCATATGTTTTTTCTAAGTTACAAACACTGCCATTTTTTCCCCGTATGGCGGTCTAGCCCATTTGGCGCAATAACATGAGCATATTGCGCCAAATAAGGGCTGAAACTTACTTCATATATCACATCTCAACGATGTTATTTATCGCACTTAGAACGCCTTAAATAACTAGTCTCCCCCGCCCCTTTTAATTGCTTTTACAGATTCCAGAACAATCTGCACCCCCTTTAGCGGGATCGCAGTTGTCACTTGGGTCATCAATGCAAATCTGCTGATCTGGGCATTTAATTCCCGCAAAACCACCACAGACTTGTGGTTTTGGTGCTGCGCACTCGCCTGGGTGATCGATAGATACACCCGCAGCAGCAGCCTCACACGCGTTACCATAGGTCTTGCCGTCGCAACCACAGGCAGGCTTGAATTCCTTGGTGCAAATAGTCGGTTTGGTTTTGCAGATCCCTTGCGCATCCGCAACCTTACACTGGCCGACACCAAAGTTGCAATACTGTCCTGTTGAACAGACCAACCCCTTGATGGTTCCGCAAATAACGTCCTTAGGGGGTAAATTTGGCTCCGGTTTGTCGTTACACCCGACAAGCATAAAAGAAAAACAACAACCCATTAATAGTATGATGTATTTGTTCATGGGAATATCTCCATAAATATCGTAGGTATAGATTAATCGGGCAAAGATAACCCGGAATATTTTCATAACTATTTCATAATATTCTCCTCATATCAGTTTAAATATAATCACTAACCCAGGCTCTATTCTTCAAACATAACCATCGAGAGCGACTTCAAGTTACTTTATACCCGACTGTAGGGCTACCCTTATCTCCAAATCACTTTAACAAGGTCAGGTTTATTTTGTGGCATGCTTCTCTTTCCTCAATTAGTTAGCTTGATTTAACAGCGGCTTCCAGTAAGCGATACTTTGCATCGCCTACGTGCGTATCACGGAGATACCATAAGCGCCAGTACCAGTTGGGCTATAGTGCCGTACACGCACAAAATACATTCCAGGGGTCAGGACGCGGACGATCTGGGAGTTCTGACCAGGGCCGCTGTCATCGTCCTGGCTTATAAAGGCGTTTTGATTGTTCGGTCCGTTTAGGGAGACGAAGGTATCGGTATTGCCTGTAGTCGCGATAGTGTAAGTTGCGATTTGCGTTGCGTTAAAGGTATAGACATCGCTTTCGTTAGCTGCTGCAATGTTGCCTTGGAGTACCGGCCCGTTCACGACAATCTCAGTCAGATTGGGCTGTGGTTGGACAGCGCCACTCACCGAAATGCCATAATTACCGGTACCTGATGCCTGAAAATGCCGAATCTTCACAAAGTAAGTGCCCGCGGAAAGGTTGCTAACAATTCTTGAATTACCCGCACCACCACTATCGTCATCCTCAGTGACCAACAGGCTTTGGCTATTAGGCCCAAACAAAGCCATAAACACATCTGTTGGCCCTTGTGTTTCAATAAAATAGGTGGATGCCGCTGGCGAAATAAACCGATACCAATCACTTTCTCCTGGTTGGCTGATATTATCTTGCCGAGGCAAGGCACCGACTATAAGGTCTGTAATCACGCTGCTGAGGTCTGTATCATACAAATAACCAAGCGCAAAATGGTTCAATACTTGCGCTGGTGTTGGCGGCGGGAGCTCATTTTCCCAGGGTGGCATGGGGGTATTAATATTAAATTGCGCATCACCTTGAAATGGCGACTCTGCGGGATGAAGCCTCTGCCAAATAGCCCACAGCCGGTCCACATTACAATGCAGCAGAAAGAATGCAGGGTCATTGGGTGAGCTTCTTGTTCCTGCGGAACCCCCTATCCAGACATGTACGATATTATGGATAAGGTTTTCCAGATCGGCGGTAAAAGCCGAGAAGGGTGTGCGGGTAAAGACCCTTTGCACGGCATTAGTGTTGGGTAGCGTCTCACCTGAACCAATAGCCCGCGTGAGTTCAACCCTGCCGGCAGGGTTATCGCGTACAGTCAGCGGCCAACGCCCGTTACTAAACGCAAAGGCTCCCGTTTGTACTGCGTCCCCTGCCGGTACGCCATTACCACCCATAAAATCATTCCCCCAAAGCGATGCAGTAACAGTCCGGTCGACCGTCCAGTCCCAATAAGGGAGGGTCACTAAAGGATCAACGGCTTGAAGGTCCAATTCAAGCCGCCTTAGAAATTCCCGATGCCACGGCAAGAACAGCGCACTATGATGAATCCCGGCATTAAATAAATCCCGGTGTTGACGCACGTAACGGTCATACACGCCGTTAGTTTTGAGTTGTAAAACCGCGTTTATAAATCGGGACTTCTCGTCCGCAGTGAGTGTGGATTGGTTTTTTCTGATGCCCATGACTGTCTCCTGGTTAAAGCCTGCTAAGTGCATTTTTCTAAGGATTATTACACCACCATTTTTATAGTGTAAGGATATATTTAGCTTTTTGTAATTTTGGTATTAAAATTAGTCTAATTATTGTTAATATCATTTAGAAAAATATTCGCGTTGTCGAGAGCGCTCTGTATCTCCAAAATAGTCTTTCCACCAGCGGTCAGTCCGGAGATGCTTGGGCACTTTAGTTAAATTGGAAGACTGTTTGGAAGCCCATTCACGAAAGGCATAATGATTGTAAAGGCGCATAAATTCTCCGAGATATATCTCCGCAACCCGTTTATTGCCG
Organism: Methylococcales bacterium; assembly: GCA_040079795.1. Classification (GTDB taxonomy): domain Bacteria; phylum Pseudomonadota; class Gammaproteobacteria; order Methylococcales; family Methylomonadaceae; genus SXIZ01. Next base: position 10,982 of record JBEBJQ010000020.1, on the reverse strand, counting down.
CGAATGATCAACATATTTTCATCATTATCTTCGATAGAGGCTTCACTAAAGTTAGCCGATCCGGATATAACGATTGGATCGGATCCCAATGGATCAATCAACAAGTATTTGGTATGCACATACTTCACATTATTATTGAGGCCTGTTAACCTTTCTCCCAACCAGGTGTCAAACAGGTTGAGCTTCAAAAAAGACCCAACCGCAAAACGGTTTTCAGGGAGTTTTCGCAATTCAATGATCTTGGCTTCCTCAGCATCACGTTCTGGTCCGGCTTTCATCGGACGAGTTAATTTTTCAAGCAGTGCAAAACGCATCTTAGCCGGACTGGCGCGATAGGCTTCTTGAAAATCAGGATGCATACCGAAAGCAAACGTCGCAAACAGGCCTTCTTTAGCACTGGCAGCAAGCGTGGCATACCACTCCAACACGTCAAGACTGCTTCGAGGGCTGAAAATGGTGGCAGTACCTGAAGGAGGATCACCAACTGGCAAGGGCTTCATTTGGCTTAAGACGGGCCTGATGGCAACACTTTTCGGGTCATTAGACAGTAAATTCCAATAGTCTAAATAGGCGTTGGCTATTTGGGCCTCTTCCACAACATGCACTACATTGGAATGCCCAAAGATCCCCCCTTCTGAGAAGTTAGTGCTGCCGGTCAGAACTGATTGGGGCTGCCCGTTTTTGATGAGCAGAATAAATTTATTGTGCGCAATTGCAGACGGATTAGCGGTACGTTGGATGCAAAGCTCATGGATATCCGCCGTTTTGATAGCCAAATCATTTTTCTCACCGGGTTCATCACGACGGCGGTCATAGATAATCTTAACCTGCACTCCCCGCTGTCCAGCAGACTTGAGGGCTTCTAAAACCGGAAGATAGTGGAATTCATAAGCACAAACCCGCAACTCAAAGCCAGGGCCACTCGCTTTGGCAATGAAATTTAGAATCGATTCATATAGTCCACGGGAAAGCCAGGTAAAGGCTGCGCTTCCTACCTCACTCGGTTGACGATTGCCAAAGCGGCGACTGAATTCCTGAGATGCCGCAGCACCCCGATTAAAATAAATGTCATGCATCCCTCCTTCAGGAGATTCGGTTTTCAACGCTACCGACACTTCTGCCTCCGGTTGAAGGTCACGCGGTGTCCCCTTCAGGGCAACTACCCGATAAGTATAGTTATGACCTGGTTTGGCTGAAAAGTCCGACCAAGTAAAACCCTGAATGGGCTGCTGGCGGGTTGAGTATTTGGCTCCAGCAGGAAAACCAGGATCAGTTTCTGCAAAGGCCTTCATTCCTTCGAGCCAGTAAGCTTCATTTTCGGTATGGTCGGTTCGGTGTATGGCAAAGCCCAATAAACCCTCACAATCGGCTTCATCCATATCAAAACCGAGCAATACCACATAGGTTCCGGCTATACCCTGAACCGTAAGCCCTTGATTTGTAATTTTTACTCTCATGGCAGCTTTGATTAAAAAGGTGAGTCTGCTTAGGCTAGGTGATAAATCTCACATAGCGACCTTCTGTTCTTGCATCTTCTTTAGCGTAACTGACCGCATGAACCTGATTACCGGAGGCATCTTTTAACCGGATCGTCCCGCCTTTATTGCCGAGCTGAACTGTGCTTCCGGATAACACAATGTGGCGAGACTCGCCGGGTGCCAACAATCCGGAAAGCGCTTCTGCATTATCATTTCGATCGACGATGCTCCATCCGGTTAAATCAACCCCTGATGAACTGGCGTTGCCAATGACCACCGCTTCTTTACCGGGGTCATAACCAATGGGATTAACTAAAGCGCGTTCAATATAAACATCTGGGGTCGACACGCTGGGCGGAGTGCCTCCACCATCATCCGGGGGTAAATTACTACCCGCTGGAATAGGTCTTGCGCCGGGTAGCCGATTTCCCGTACGGTCGTCTGTCGGCAGCCATTGGGTCTGAAAACGGAGAAACAAACCAACATATCGATTTGCGAATTTCAGGATTAACCCGCCATCTTGCAAGACACCATTGTCTTTTTCAAATGGACCAGGAGGATTGCCTTGATTCATGTGAATATCATGAATGCCTTGGTCGGTGCCAAATTCTCGATCAATCGGCCTGGGATTGTTCGGTTCGCCCTGTCTAGGAAATTTGGCGCCGAAGACGAAAATGTCGCCATTTTGAGACTTCAGGTTTTTTAAGTCTGTGATTAGGCTATCTTGCAGATCGTCATTCTCCCCAGGCGCTGAAGGCAGTACTTCCACGCCTGTTGGCCAATCAAATAATGGCGAACGAAAGAAATCTAAGGCACGGGATACAGATTGAGCGTTGGGGGAAAGAGCCACAAATCCAGGCTCAAGGTCAGGTAGATTCGCTAAGATTGGGTGTCCTTGGAGCGGATCTACACGATGGAATATTAAAAATGATTTGTCCCCAGATAAAACATTAACAGGAATCCGCCACGCCAAGTTATTACGATCAATAATACGAATTTGAAGATGTGGCGTGTCAAGACCATCCTCACGCCTAAATGCATCAACTTTACCAGCTAAAACACCATATTCTATTGGCATAAGTCACCTCATTTCTAAAATAATTTTTCGAATAAACTCAGCTGTTAGTCATGTGGCATAATTTTTTCTAACTTGCTGACCGACGCCAAAGATTCGCGCGTAAACTATTAAAGTCGGATTTTTTTGGCGTAGTTCAATTGAAAGTTACACTTTGGAATAACGAAACGCCCTGAAGCTTATACATTTAGACTCAGTGGATTGAGACTTTTTATTGCCGAAGAAATGTTATCCTACAACTTCGGTAAATAGAAACACACCCGTCTATATAGGTAACAAACTCGAGATTCCGGTCGGCAGTGTAATGATATTTATGCCAGTTGTCTGTGAACTACTTCACATTTCGATACATTTTAAAACATACCGTTTCACACTGAAGTATAAAACTACGGGCAATCACAAATCCTGTTATATCTGCAGCACTCCCCTGCCCTACCCCCGTTGGTTCTGTTGCATTAATATCTTTCAAGCGATGTCGGGCTACCGCAACCGCTTTTTAGGCAGCCAATGAATAGAATTGTCCTGCGACTGATAAATTTTTTTCATCAGTAATCATCTGACCTTTTTTGATCATGTGCATGAGTTCAATTCCACGTAATGTGTTCCGTGCAGAGTTAAACGATTTGAATCCAAGCATCTGTTTGACAATACACTTAATAGACCTGTGGTCTTGTTCGACAATGTTGTTCAGATATTTGATCTGCCTTAGTTTAATTACTTGCCCGGTTTCCTCTTTAACCGCCTCAATGGCAGCAGTATTGGATCCGCTCTTATCGATGGTGATCTTTTTCGGCAAACCGTGTAACCCGATGGCTTTCTTGAAAAAACGCAAAGCTGCCTTTTTATCGCGGCGCGCGGTCAGAAAGAAATCAATGGTCTGGCCCTTCTTCTCAACTGCGCGACAAAGGTATTTCCAATCGCCATTAATTTTGATGTACTTCTCATCCATGTACCAGCTTTCGCCAACCGAGCGTTTGTGTCGTTTTCGAAATGCTGCCTCAAGCTTTGGGGAAAACTTCTGGACCCATCGGTAAATGTTGGTATGGTCAACTTCGACACCGCGTTCGGCATCATTTCCTCCAGATTTCGGTAGCCGAGTGGATAAGCTAGATACCATCGCACACAAAGCAAAATGAAAGAATTTTCGAAACGGTGTCCTTTGAAACTGATCATGGTGATTATTTGAAAGCAAAGCCAGCTTTCATTCGGTGGATTCAACTCCGAAGTGCAATCGCCAAAAATAGGATATAGGGAAGGCTAGCTGTTATAGTTCCAAGCTTTTTCTATCCGACCAAAGACGAGAAAGCACTTGAAGAACTACAATCAGCTAAACCAGATACAACGATACCAGATTGAGATATTAAAGAAAGCAGGGAATAATCAAAAGGAGATAGCTATCCTGCTGGATGTTGCGCCATCAACCATTGGCAAGGAGTTAAAACGGAACAAGGGAAAGAAGGGATATCGCCCTAAACAAGCCCAAATCAAGGCTGAAAGCCGACGACAACAGGCACCACAAACATTGAAAATGACGCCGGCGCTCATTGTGCTGATTGAGGATATGATTTTACTGGACTGGAGCCCCGAGCAGATATCAGGCACATTAAAAGAGGGGCAGGATATATCAATTAGCCATGAGCGGATATATCAGCATATTTGGACAGACAAGCTTAATGGCGGCAGCTTATATAGGCATCTGCGGCAGAGTGGCAAGAAACGTAAACAATACGCTTCCAAGGACAAGCGGGGGCAGATCAGGAACCGTGTCAGTATTGATGACCGCCCTATGATAGCCAATGAGAAGACACGCATTGGCGATTGGGAGATCGACACGGTTATCGGAAAAAACCATCAAGGCGCATTGGTCACGATTGTTGACCGGGTATCTAAACTGACGTTAATTAAGAAGGTGGCTAGCAAACATGCTGATGTTGTAACAGAGGCAACCATAACCTTGCTAAGGCCCTATCTGGATAAGACATTGACCATTACCGCAGATAACGGTAAAGAGTTTTCGGGGCATGAAAAAATCAAGGTGGCGCTGGACGCAGACGTTTATTTTGCGCATCCTTACAGTTCATGGGAACGCGGTTTGAACGAAAACACTAATGGATTGATTAGGCAGTACTTTATCAAAGGGAGTAGTTTTGAAAACATAACAGATAAGGATGTCGAGGAAGTGATGGAAAAACTTAATCATCGACCTCGAAAAACGCTTAATTACAAAACACCCCATTCGGTCTTTTTTGCTGAAACTTTGCTAAAGGCCGCCTGATGACTAGGATTGCACTTCGGAGTTGAATCCGCCTTCTATCAAAATGTCATCCACTCCGTTAATGCAACAGAACCGACAAAAGTGCTCAAGGGCGAATTGGAACAAACCTTTCGGGAGTGCCATCCAGGTTTTCGGGCTGAGAATGATACTAAGCTCAAAATGGCCGCTTAGCCTCCCCCAACTTTGCATGCACTCGCTTTCTCAGACATCTTTGTCACGCTTTAATCGGTAGCTACGCGTATCCGGCTGATATTTTCTGATCCTAATATCTTGTGGTTCCTTGCCTTTCAGTACCGCCAAAACATCCTGTTTAACTGTTTGATCAATCCGGTAATATTGATGCCCGGTTGGATCAACCTTGAAGCTGATAACCGGCTCGCAATTAATCACACAAACTTTATCAGGCAAAGCCCTAGAATTTCTTGGCCCGCCTGCACCTAATCTGTCCGGATTGCCTTTTGTGAAATCGCTAGCAACCAGTACTTTGTCGCCGGAATTATGGTAAACAGAAACCCGTTTCGCCATGTCTGGCAGCGATTGTAATTTATACTCAAGCTCAAAAGCGTCATCGTCTTCGTCGGCGGCAAACAATATAATTTGTTCCAGTAAACGCCGCAGATTGCTACCGGATGCGCTTTTTATGCCTTGCAATGCCCATCTCAAGGCGTAGTTACCCATGCTATGGGCAAACAGATGCACATTTTGTCCACAAAAGTCTTCCGGTCGGGTTCCATGTAGAAAACTGGCAAATTTTTGTAAACCCCGACCCAAGGCAACTCCAGAAGCTCGGGCATCATCTCTATCGCTGGCATAAGCTTTAAATGGAAGTAATGATCCATCTGATGGCCAGGTGAACAAGAAAAATGTCATGGGTAAGTCGCCATAAAATTCTTTCAGCTGAGCTGTTCCAAGAATGGCTTCTTTAAAGGTGGTGTTGAATCCGTGAATAAAAATCACGCAATCCTGTTTTTGGCTGAGCATTTCCTGGCGGACGGTTTCAAATACCGCTTGGCTACCCAACTTTTGATCACTCAGATCGTTAACCTTTGCTTTTGCCAATCCTACATTTAAAGATTCCGGGGCTACCGTTAATTTATATTGATCCAAATCTTTTCCCGTCACTTCCGCCCAACCAAAACGTAAATCGGTTAAGCCATTGGCACTGAAATGATTGCCAAAATCAGTTGGATTTTTGGGGTCATTTGGATTTCGGTTTGTTGCAAAATAAATGCGCATTTGATTCTCCTATGTTTATTGGCATTTAACAGTATCAAGATAGTGCGCACTTCGATAGGCTCGCCATAGGAGTCTATCGAAGCCCCATGTTCAATTATTTTATGATTTCCTAAATGGATTTAAGGTATTTAAGCAATTCCCATTTTTCTTTATCAGTCAAATTCGTACCGTACCCATGGCCTTTATTTGAGTTACCGGGACGTTAGGTATCTAATTGACTGGTGCTAGGTTCTGCTTTGGTTTCACTACCCACTTTTACCGGATCAAACTCCCAGCTACCGACATTAAATTTAGAGCTGCTCTGTTCAGGTTTTTGCAGTAAATCCCAAAGACTAGCTACCGAACCAGTGTGTAAATAAGGAGCCGAAGCCCAAATCCCGTTTAGCGGTCGGCCTTTTAGCTTAGGGGGCGGACGCATTGTGTCGCATCAGTCAATGGATCACAGTTGTCTTTGCAATTGGCTTTTTATGCGGCTGCGAAGAAAGCCGGGTAACCTTCCTTCAATATTAAAGGATCCAAATCTGTACGAAAACACCACTAACGCCGAACCTTACCAATTGCAAGCTCAGACCTTCCGCTGCGAATAAATTGCTTGTGGCACTGCAAAAAGATGGTATTGGTTGCCCTTGGATAATACCGCTTTTAGATTTGCGAGTTACTACATTCATCGCCATGGTTGGATCAGTGACAATTTCTGCGATAGAACGTATTTGAGCCTCAATTTTACGGGCAAGGTCATCACTCTTAATGCTGTATGGCATACGCCACAGTTTATTTGGTAGAGCCGCCGCTTTTGACTTTGGTCTGATCAACCTTCGGCGCTACTACCAGGTCTAAGCTCGGGGTCTAGCGTTGGGTTTGACTTTGGCGCATCGTACGCCGTGTTTCCGCTCGTCTGCTAAATGCCAAAAACACCTCCATCAGGCACAAACACTATTACCAACTGTATCTTTAAAGCCATTTTTCGTTTCTTACTTCTGTTTTTGGCAGTATCGTACCGGCACTATACCCATTCCGATTAAAACCCGCAATCAGTTGTATCTCACTCGCTGTATGTGAAATATTTACTGGTATTGAAAAGATAAAAATCTAACGGCTCTGTTTCACTAAACTCTTGCGGGCATGGCCGTCAAAGAGAAGTTTTCGCCTTAAATATCTATGTTGTCTCTCAAATAGTTTTTATACTGGTTTAATTTAATGTCCATGGTCGTGTCCGTCTTCATTGTGATCACCCCCTTGGTCGCCAGGGCCGTGTGGCTCGGTCGATATCGGACGTCGCCAAACTGGAAATGCCGAACCTAGCGTTTCGCGCTGAATCTCACGTATCTCCTTCGTCGTCAGTATCCGGCCATCACGCATGAGTTCATGCAGCCACTCCCACCATTCCGGATCGAACCACGGCTTTGGCCGCCGGCTGCGACCTTTGCAGATCTGCACGAATCGGCCGAGGCTGGGGCGGCCGGTCGAGTCGATCACAAACAGCAGGTAGTAACCAACGATGACCACGTTGGGTTCGGGAGGCACTTGCGCAAGAACCACATCGCCCTTCTCGCGAGTGAATTCCAAGGTGATGTGGCGTTGATCAGGATTAAAGTTGTGGGTCACTGTGCCACAGCGAACCAACACGACCCTTCTGATATCGGCGGCATCGGGCGTACGGATCTCAAGCTTGTCGCCGTGGCAGGCCTTCGGTGCCGCATCGGTAATGTTGGGTCTACGGCCGCAGAAATACCAGGGCTCGAAGATCTCGATCCTAAGTTCGCGGTTTGCCAGTCCGGTCGAGGCGTTGAAGTTGGAGCCCGCTACCCAGACGGCGCCGTTTGGCATGAGCAGAGCCGTGCTGTGGTAGCCGCGCACAACCGATGTGGCCGGCAGAACACGCCAAGTGCCGGTTGCCGGATTGTAGGACTCGGGTGCGCGTACACCTGTGGCATCGTTAGAACCATTCTTCAGCCCACCTTCGATGAAAACTTCGCCAGTCGGCAGTATGATCGAGTCGGCGTTCTCGCGCACCGGGTTCATGTCGCCGGGACTGGGATGATCGATCATCGTGCGTGGGGCGGGAATCCAGCCGGCGGCGAGATTGCCCAAATCGAGAATGTAGGGCATCGAGCCACCCGCCTGCATGATTCGGGCGCGATATTTGTCGGCAGGCGAGAGTGGCAGCAGCACTGATGTCGTATCCTGGGCGAACCAGTTGTCGTAGATGCCTTCAGGGGGTGGTGCGATCACATCGTCCCAATCCGTGGCATCCGTGTAGGGATACCACTTCTCGAGCCGCCGGTTGGCCATCGGTGACATCGAAATCACCCCACCGTCAGGTAGCACATGCAAGCGCGGGTATTCATATCGGCGCGCATCGACAGTATCAATGTTGGGGTAATCCTCAGAACCCACGATTGACCAAACGCCGGTGGCGGGATCATAGAGTTCGAGCGAGTTGTTGTTGTGTCGGCTGTCGTCCACTTCCGGATGACCGGAGACAGCCAGCACACGCCCATCAGCTAAGGTGATTAGCGTGGGATACCATTTGCCGCCAGTTTTTTCGATATCCAACCCCGCAGCGACTTCGCTTGCGCGCTGGGTTACGAGTTTGCCAGTGACGTGCCACTGCTCGTCGGAGGGATCGAACAGATATGCGTCGCGGATGCCGATGAAGTGGCCGGACGGGTGGATGCCGCCACCGCCCCAGTTCCGGGTGCCGCCGGCCGCGATAATGCGCCCGTCAGCCAGCTGAGCATGACCAGAACAGAACAGATCTACGTTGCCTGGCAAGCCCGTGACGGCAGTAATGGCGAAGGTAGAACAATCGAATAGCCTAGTATGGTCGACATCACCAGAGCTGTTCAGCGAGCTGGTGTGCTGGTCGCCGCCGAAGTAGACGATCTTGCCGGTGTGCAGCAGTGCTGCGTGGACGGCCAGGATTTCAGCAGCCGTGTTTCCGCCAACTTGAAACCAGCGCCCCAGAAACTCCTGGACGGAGACCTGCTTGCTCAAGGGTGAGTTGTGCTGACACAGACGCTGCAGCGCGGTCACCGAGTCGCCCACGTTCAGCTGGCCACTTACGCCCACCGTCAGGTCTGTGCCTCCGCCGACGGCGCTGCCACGGAAGATCCCGTTGATGTATACATCCACACGGGCGCCGGGTACCACGTCCACCACCCGGACAATATTCTCGCAGGAATAGAGCGGCTCAGCGACCCGCGGCGCCTTGAGGCGCTCGGTCTTTCCGACGACAACTGCGTCAGATTTAGAGCTCACCAGTCCGCATCCGCGCTGCACGGCATAAATTTTGTCGTTTTCGATAAGCAGAGGGGCAACCGGCACGTCGACTTCATCAGCATTTGCCGTGCGTTCTCCAATAGGTGCACCGAGCATTGACGAGTAGACGAAGACGCGCGCGCCAACATGCAGGTTCGAAACACGAACGGCCGCTCCACATTCGAAGAGCGGCTCATGCACCTTGGGCTTCGGCAACGATTCCGGGGCTTTGTCGACAAACACACCTATGCCGGGGACGCTCCATTCGCCACACAGTTCCTGAATAGCCGTGATGGTGGTTTCGCCGACCAGCGCGGGCACCAGAAAGTCGTAGCTGCCGTCCACCGGAGACTCGGCCATTCCTAACTCGGCCCCGTCGGCAAATATCTTCACACGGGCCCCCATCACCAGGCCGCTCAACACGACAGTGGTGTTGCCAGCACAAAGTGGCGGCACCACGTTGGCTACAGGCACGGGGGTGTTGTCCTGCACCATCACAGGCTGAGCGTCGGCGCTCTTGAGCTTACAGCGGCCGCGAAGTTCCTGGTGAGCGCTGATTGTCTCGCCGAGCACCAGCGGCGGGTTCACGCCCATCCAGAGCGAATCCAGATCGAAGCAGGCCTGCAAGTTGGGGCCAGCGCTACGCATCAGAGTTACTGTAGCCCCGTGTACCACATTGCTGACCGTGACGCGCCGCTCGCATTCGCGCAGCGGCATCTGCACAACTGGCATTGGCAGGGTCTGCAGCTTTTCAACCACTACGTCCACTGGTGGGCCGTCGGTCACTACTCCCGGCGTGCCACAGGCCGTCTGCTGAGCCTTGATGTCCATGCCCGGTGCCAGGGGCGTGGGCAAGTGGAAGCGCGCGTTGCCATCGTAGCTCTCGCCAGCACCGAGCAGGGCGCCGCCGTCACGCAGCTCAACCTTGGCTCCCGGCACTAGACCCTCAAGCCATACACACTCGCCGCACTGGTTCAGATGGCTGCGAAAGCCGACCATGCCAATAACGGGGGGCTTGGTCTGCACCTCGACGGCCTCGGGCGAAGCGGGGCTGGTGTCCATGCCGACGGTCTGCGTGGCCGTGACCTGCTGACCGGCAGCGAGAGTCGCCGATAAGGAAAACGTTTGATCGGACCAGGATGCGGTGCCGGTGCCGACGATTGCACCATCTGCAAAGATAGTCACCATCGACCCAGTGAGCTGTCCTTGCACTCTGACGCTACCGCTGCACTCGGACAGCGGCCCAATTACTCGAGGGGAAAGTAAAGCCATGACAACCTCCAGGTTTAAAATAAAATGCGTGAGGGTAGATTAGTCTTCAGCTATTTACTTATTAAGTAGTGTCTAACGCGTTCTGATACCTTAGTATTTATTCTGCTAATCAGAAACTAGATTCCTGGTTTTAAACAGAACTTTTTAAAGAGGCTTCGGCGTGGTTCAAAGGAGGGTATAACATTTGACAAAACATCACATGACCAAAGACATTAATTTTAGAAAGCCCCGCCATTTAAACTAAAAAAATCCATCCCAACATTAAGCAAATTCAACCGTAACTAATTAGCTGTCAGTTTATTTATATTTACGCCGACTGTCTGTGAACTATTTCACATTATTTAATTATTTATTTCTTCTGTTGTATTCCTTTACTATTTTGCAT
>JBEBJQ010000114.1:0-9947 GCA_040079795.1 Methylococcales bacterium | reverse complement strand
GCACAACCAAATGGCTAAACCCTTTAAATGGCTCCGCCGTGAAGTAAGGGGAAGTCAAATAAAAAATACAATAGCTAATTTACGCAATTAAACACTAGTTACGAAAATCGGGTGTAACAACTTGAAACAACCTGTTACGTTCATGAAATCAAGAGGAAACCTTTATTCGTTAGTATATTAACCTACGTTAATTAAGAGTGAATCTTTAATCATGAAAAACATTACTTTCAGCCGGCTCATTGCCAGTAAGTTCAACGTTCTTCAGACCCAATGCTGGTCAGTTCTTGCTTTGGGTTTAGTGAGCCTGTCTGCCATTGCTGAAAACGTTGATAAGCGTCAAGTCCTGAGTCTAACCGAACCCCAACGACATCAGGTGCTAACAGAAATGCGTGATTTATTGGCCGGTACGCAATACATTTTAGGGGCGCTTGCCAAGGACGATATGGCAACGGTTGCCAAATCCGCCCGTGCCTTAGGCTTTGAAATGAAACATAAAGCCGAAAACCCGCTCCATGATGTTTTACCGAAAGCCTTTATGCAACTTGGCATGCCGATGCATAAAGAATTTGACCGGATAGCCGCCGATGCAGAATCCTTAAAAAACCCTAAACACACGTTACAACAATTAAGTGCGACGATGGGTAAATGTATTGCCTGCCATGCAACATATCAAATTCGTAGCAGTTATGCGGATCATACAGTCAAGAAATAGCCGGATTGCTCACCCTAATTCCTGATTAGGAACATTAAATACCCGATTTTTTTAACGAAGAGGAATGTCTATGAACACCACTGTGAAGTTTACCACCGTAGCACTGATAGTTTGTCTGTCCACACCTTTCCAGGCCCTGGCCAAAGGATCTACCTCACAAAACACTATTGGTGATGCAGAAATAAATACCTTGCTCGTGATGCGCGAGGAAGAAAAATTGGCGCGCGATGCCTACCAAATTTTATATGGCGTTTGGGAGCAACCGGTCTTTAAAAACATCGGGGCATCTGAACAAAAACATATGGATGCCATTTTGAAAAAAATCAAAATGTTTGGACTGGCTGATCCGGCCTTGCCAGAAGCAGGGCGTTTTAGCAATCCGACATTCCAAACCCTTTATGACCAATTTATACAATGGGTTGCACAGGGCAATGTGTCCACTGTTGATGCACTGCGAGTTGGGGCGATAGTCGAGGATTGGGACATTAAGGATTTGAACGCCGCTATAGAAGCCACCAACAATGTCGCGCTAAAAAACACTTACCAGAATTTGTTGGAAGCTTCAAAACAACATTTGCGTAAGTTTGTCGGTTTGTTGCGGGAACAAGGGGCTGACTATAATCCACAATTTATTGATCAAATTTTATTCGATGCCATTTTGGACGTTGAATAACAAAAAACTATATAAGAGTTAAGTGATAGTTGATGATGTAATTATTCAACCTCTCCTTTCAAAGACCCGGTAGCTTGGGCAACGCTTTCCTGCCCAAGCGTTTAGCAATGAATTTTAGGTAAACTTAAATCTGCCTGCCTTGCTAGTCTTACATTTGCCGTTGGAAGTACCTGTTTAAGAGAACTGCCAGTTCGTTGATTTGTAGTATAGTGTTTTTGTGGTCATCAAAAAACATTATGTACGGGAATCAATTTTATGAAAGGCGTAACCCGTCAACAATGGATTTCAGAAGCCGCTTATTATAAAGCCGAAGCCAGACATTTCGCACCGGGCAAGGCACTGGATGATTGGCTGGTGGCTGAAAATGACTATGTAAAGATGAAAATCGCCCATTATCTGTCGATGGCAGAAGAAGATGGCGGCATGACCATCTTAAGTTTACAGCAGTTGGCCAAAGCGCTTGGGGTTGATAATCCTGAAAGTATCAATCAAAAATTAGAACTGATCCAATTTATCCAGGCTGTGAGCAAGCATCGCCCCTGCTTTCGATCCATTTCAGAGAAAGATTGCCATGAAAAGGACTGCCAATGGCGAGCAGAATGCAAAAAAATGATTGCAGCGTGGTGTCGCCACTAACCCAATAACAGTCGCTCTTAAGTGGCACCTTACCACGCTGGAATTTGCCTGAATTTTTCTTGTTATGTTGAACGCCTTAAAAAGCCTTACCGTCAGCACACTCCTTTGGCTGATTGCCATACTTATAATTTTAATTTTTGCCGTATATTGGCTGAAATTCAAACCCGTGCCCGTCATGGCGCACACCGTTGCCAAGGGTGACTTCCATGCTGAAGTCACGGGAACTGGGGCCTTGGAAGCGAGAGTTAAGACCACGATTAGCCCGCGCATTCAAGAGCGTCTTGTTAACGTGCTGGTGGATCAAGGAGACACCGTTAAAATAGGCCAATTGCTGGCTCAACTTGACGACGCCGAACTCAAGCAGCAAGTTGCCGTCGCAGAAGCATCTCTGTCCGCAGCCAGGGCAACCGTCAAGAAGGTACGCACCGATGAGGCGCGAGCCCGTGCAGTCCTTAAGCAAACACAGTTACAACAGCGGCGGCTGGCTGATCTGGTTTCCCAAAAAGCGGCTTCGCAAGAAGAACTGGATAAAGCCATCGAAAACCTGCGTTTAGCCGAAGCCGATCTTAAGCGTTCATTGTCCACTATTGAGGAAGCTCAAAGCTTGACCCTATCAGCTAAGCAAAATTTAAAGCTGCGGCAGGAGCAGTTAACGTTTATCGAGCTGCGCAGCCCCTATGATGGCTTGGTCATCCGACGCGACCGTAATCCAGGCGATGTGGTAGTACCTGGCGGCTCCATTCTGCAACTGATTGCCACGAGTGAAATTTGGATCAGCGCTTGGGTGGACGAAACAGCAATGGCGTCCCTGAGGGTTGGACAACCGGCCAAGGTTGTATTCCGTTCGGAACCCGAGCGTCAATACCCTGGAGAGATAGTACGATTGGGCCGTGAGACGGATCGGGAGACCCGCGAGTTTGTCGTGGATGTGCATGTGGAGCAGTTACCCCACAACTGGGCTGTAGGCCAGCGGGCGGAAGTGAGCATTAAAGCCGAAGGACAAACCGGCGTGATAGTGATACCGCAGCAATTCCTGCTCTGGCAGGAGGGCAAGCCTGGCGTGTTCCTCAATAACCACAATAAGGCGCATTGGCGCAGTATTGTGTTGGGCTTATACGGCGCAGACGCTGTCGAAGTAAAGCAGGGGCTAAGCGTTGGTGAACAAATCGTTCAGCCGTCCGAAGGACAAAGCAAGCTCTTACAAGACAGCCAAGCCGTAGTTGTACGATGAACCTTGCTATTCGCGATATCCGCCATAATTTCAGCCGCTTCATCTTCACGACCGTGGGTATCGGCCTGTTATTGATGGTGGTCATGGGCATGGCTGGCATATACCGTGGACTTATCTTTGAAGCAACCCTGCTTGTAGACCGTATCGGGGCTGATTTGTGGGTTGTGCAAGGTGATACGCGGGGCCCTTTCGCAGAAAACTCCCATGTCCCAATTATTCTCGCAGACCGGCTAAGGGCGCTGCCGGAAGTCGCCCAGGCGCGTCGGCTAATATCCCAAGGCATTCAGCGTGAACATAAAGGCAAACCCTTACGCATGATGATTCAGGGGCTTGAGTGGCCGGAAGACAAAGGTGACTGGGTGCCCTTGGTTGCTGGACATCCGCTACGCCAGTCGCATTACGAAATGATTGCGGATAATTCGTTGGGGCTTGCGCTCAACGAGCAAGTCAAATTCGGCAAGGATATTTATCGGGTGGTCGGCCTGACTCGCGGGATGTCTGGTATCGCTGGCGATGGCTTAGCTTTCTTCAGCGTGAACGATGCAATGGCAATCCAGTCCGACCTGCCAGGTGAAGCAATGCGCCTGGAGCGTGCCTCCCGTCGAGCCCGCACGGCAAGCGGGGAGTTAGGACAAGTACAACCTGCGCTACTGGAACGCGCTTCAGGGTTGTCGAAAGGCATTCCCGAACTGGTATCACCGCAAGTCAGTGCAGTGCTGCTAACTTTGAGGCCCGGCGGGAATAGCAAACGTATCGCAGCGCTGCTTTCAACCTGGTCTGATATCACCGTTTATACCACCCAGCAACAAAGAGACTTGGTGCTTTCAGGGACGGTAGATAAGTCCCGCCGCCAATTGGGTCTGTTTAGCGTGCTGCTAATAATCATTTCTACCATCATTATCGCGCTAATTATGTACACGCTGACCTTGGATAAAATCCATGACATTGCGTTACTTAAACTAATTGGCGCTCGCAACCGGGTGATCGTCGGTCTAATTATGCAACAAGCCCTACTCATGGGCGCATTCGGTTACGTTTTGGGGTGGTGGATGGGACAATATATTTTTCCCTATTTTCCACGTCGGGTCATGCTGGAATCACCGGATTTGGTCAAGCTGGCGTTTATCACCCTATTGATTTCAATGCTGGCCAGTCTCTTGGGGATCTGGAAAGCACTGCGGGTGGAGCCTAACACGGTGTTGGCCTAATGTACACCGACACAGATTTAATCCCGGCTATTGAGGCTATTGATATCAGTAAGATTTATGGTCAGGGTCAAACGGAAGTCGTCGCCTTGGACAATGTGACGCTCAGCGTAGCCCGTGGCGAAGTCGTCGCGCTGTTGGGCCCCAGCGGGGCGGGTAAATCTACACTGTTGACGGCAATGGCACTCATTAATCCACCCACCACCGGACGGATCATCATCGGCGGAGAATGGGTTATGGAAGGGGCGCAGGCAAAGGTTGATTTACGCAGTTTTCGCCGTCGCCACTTGGGGTTTGTGTTCCAAAAGGCCAATTTGATTCCGTTTCTCACGGCTTTAGAGAACGTGCAGGTCGCACTAGAAATCAATGACATGCCGACACGTAATGCGCGGCAACGGGCGATAGACTTACTAGCGCATTTAGGCCTCGGTGACCGTTTTAACTATCTACCCGATGCACTTTCCGGCGGTCAGCAACAACGCGTTGCCGTAGCACGGGCACTGGCCAATAAGCCGAGCCTGATTCTGGCCGACGAACCCACCGCTGCACTTGACAGCCATCGCGGCCGCCAAGTTATGGAGTTATTTGCCCAAGTGGCACATGAAAGTAACGCGGGCGTCATTGTCGTTACACATGATACCCGTGCTTTGGATGTGTTTGACCGAACCTTGGAGATGGAGGACGGGCGTCTAAAAACTTAGCATAAAATTCACCTTACAACCATTGCTTATCCAAATCCTACTATAGCCCTACAGCAGTATCCCAGCCGCCTCCTAATGCTTTATATACGGCCACTAAGGCTAGAGCCGTGGCCTTTTCACTTTGCGCCAACTGGTTTTGATCCTGTAATAAGCTTAATTCAGTATCCAGTACCGGCAAAAAGTCTATGGCACCTTTTTCAAAACGCAAGTGCGCTAAGCTGTTTGCTTGGCTACTGGCTTGGGCAGCAGTAGTCAGCAGGCTCTGCCTTGCGCGGGCCTGGTTATAAGTTAGCAAAGCATTTTCAGTTTCCTCCAACGCATTTAAAACGGTTTGCTGATAGTGTGCCAAACTGGCTTCAGCATGGGCGTCAGCAGCTTTAATACGGGCGTACACACGTCCCAAATCCAGTGCTGCCCAGCTAATTCTCGGCCCTAGCGAGTAACTGTCTGCGCCTGCTGCGCCAAGGCCAGACAGCGAATTGCTTTCAAGGGCAATAGTACCGACAAAGGTAACACGGGGAAAAAGATCCGCCGTTGCCACCCCTATCCGCGCGGTAGAAGCTGCCAAGGCAAGCTCGGCTGAACGAATATCGGGACGACGTCTCAGCAGTTCTGCTGGCCTGCCGATTTGGATGATTGACGGTGCTTTTGAACTTGCAGCAGGTATGGTAAGTTGTTGGGTTAACGCACCTGGAACTTGTCCGGTGAGCACGCTCAAACGATGTAGCGCTTGTCCAATAGCCGTGTGTAATGGCGGAAGGCTTGCCCGGGTAGCGTCTAGTTGCGCTGCGGTCCTGGCGGCATCCAGCTCGCTACCTCGACCATTGGTTAGTTTTACCCGTATGACAGCTAATGTTTGTGCCTGATTTTCAGCATTTTTAACAATAATGTCCAATTGCTGTTGCAAGCCGCGACATTCAAAATAATTCCTGGCCACCTCGGCAATCAGGCTTACGCTCAAATCCCTAAGATCAGCTTCCACAGCATCCACTTCATGATTACTGGCTTCGACATTACGCTGCACTCGCCCAAACAAATCAATTTCCCAAAATGCATCAAAACCCAGGTTATAGAGCTTTAAATCACGCGGCACAAAGGTGCGGTTGTTCAGTGCCGCAACGCTACGTTGTTGATCGTTATAATTGGCGTGCGTGGTTACGCTAGGCGCTAAATTCAAGCCAGCTTCCATATAGAGCGCACGAGCTTCACGAAGGTTGGCTTGTGCGGCCTGAAGATCATGATTATGCAGGATAGTTTGTTCAACTAAATGAGTCAGTTGTGCATCCTTAAACAGCTTCCACCAGGCGGTTTCCACTTTTAGTTCGGAAAATTCGGGATGACTTGCTTGCACAAATGTTGCTGGCGTTGCTGTTGTTGGCCGTTGATAGTCCGGCCCCACGGTACACGCATTAAGGATAAAAACGCTTAGAATCGTCGTAAAAGCAAGGTTATTGTGACATTTTGCTGAACGTAACCTCATCACATGGCGTCCCTGTTCATTAAAAATTAAACGCTATATTTAACATAGTTAAATGTCCTATCGTATTAGCCGAAAACCGAAAGTTATCCTATTCTTAGCGTAGCCGTCTTCTGTACTTATCTTAAAAGCAATTACTTCTAGGAAGTAGCCGCAGATCACCTATGTTCATACTGACTTTAGAGTGCGAAATTTTTTACCGCAACAAAAGCCCCACGCAGATCACCTTCTTTGTACCCAGTTGCTTTGTCCAAAGGATATAACTCAGCCAATTTAGCAGTAACGGCGGGGCTTATATTAGTCCCATGACAACCCAAGCACACGTTGCCCGTTGGTATGGCTTTCATAAAACGGAACTCATCGCCCACCATTTCCGTATAGCTCAATGTGGTCGGGTCTTCCCCAGCTACCTTACGCGTTTCAAAATCATTCAAGACTTTAATTTGCCAATCGTTGGCTGCGTTACCAGGATTCCGGTTTTTGAGGCTGACCCGGCTCACTTGTAAGCCTTGACCAAGAGAGACCTTACTGGCGATTTCAAGTGCTTTGGTGTTGCAGATAGACAGCGCATTAAGCGGGCCGCCTGCTTTCATGGCAACTTCCAATTCACTTTTCAAGGTAGCGCCAAGTGTCTGCACAGCCGTTTTGGCTTTTTCGGTCAATGCGGCCTTATCAAAATTAGCAGACGTTTTGGTTTGCCCGTTAGTTGAATTTGTATGCCCTGGCGCTTGCGCTTGTTTATCTTCGCCGCCACAAGCAGCCAATAATGCACTCAGGCTCAACATCAGTAGCTGTTTCTTCATGGAACACTCCTGTAAACGTTTAATTGATTCGAATAAAAACTGTCCATTGTCAAAGAGGGGCACCTGTTTTTAGCAATCTCTCAAAGCAACTGAATACTAAAGGGTGAACAAATGCTTATCCACCCATATATCTCCTAACTGACTTTGATCAATAGTTGCGACCTCCGCCAGCACCCATGCGACGACCACGCCCCATGCCACCACCATTGACAGGTGGTTTGTCAGAAAGCGTCTTCCCACTCTCTTTAGCACGCTCCTTCATGCGCTGGTGTTGTTCGGCACGGATTTGCTCCCGCTCCTCGTTAGTCTTCGCTGCACGCATTTTAGATTGCTGTGCTTCCCGCTCTTGCTCCGTCATCAATTCTCTGCCGTATACCTGCTCTTGCACCTGATCAACCGCGAAAGTCAAGCTGGATGAAAGCGCCAAGATACTGGTTAAGGCAGATATTATCAATTTATGTTTCAACATGATTAGCTCCTGGTAGCTTGGGGTGTAAATAAAAAACCAAATATAATCAATGCGACCCCTTCACTGAATATGTCTAACCTGAATCATTTGAGGCGGCCAACACATCGTAGTGACTTAAAATGTGATGACTTTGTCACTATCAACAACCCATTCAGCTAAAGCAGGCATTGTGGATTTTTCTGCACCCTCGAAATAGGGATGATTTTTGTATATGCCACACCGTGACATACAGGTTCCACAAACCTTTACAGAGACACCCTGTGTAATAAGGTCTTTAAGCATTTTGGACAAATCCTGATCATACCCTTCCGGTGGCTTACAAACGTCACGAGCCATATCGACGGCGTCATTCATCAGAAATATTCTCACTTCCTGGGCTGCTTCCACAAGTTTGCCCGCCAAACGTAGACCATTCCAAGTTACATCGGTATTGTCATATGGTTCACGATTAAAAATTATCAAGACTTTCATTGCTTACGCCTTTAGATATGCTTACTTAATCGGTTACTCGCGGCGCTGAAAACCGTTCTACAATTGCCCCGAAGTTATAGCCGGACTGGGTTAGCTTAAGCCCCCGATCAGTCATCATCAATCCCATCAAAATGACCAAAATTGCGGACACGGCCTGCAATTGATTTTGAACTTTGCCGCTTAAAGTGCTGGCGAACACACCAAAGGTCAACAAAGGAATGAGGGTGCCAGTGCCAAAGCACAGCAGTAACAAAGCGCCTTCTACTGGATTTGCAGTTCCTAGCGCCATGATGTACATGGCTTGCAAGGGCCCACAGCCCAGTAAAAAACCGCTCAGAAAGCCAACTGTAAAAGGATTACGTCGAGGCTTAAGATCCTGATATATCCGTTGTGTCACCGTTGCTGATTTAGAACCGAATGAAGGCAACCGAAACTTAGGAATGAGTTTGAGCATCCCCAAGCCAAAAAGGAGCAGAAAAATTCCCGCCACAATCGCAGCAACGCCACGCATAATGGGGGTAACTGTAAATACTGCACCTAGCGCACCAAATCCGGCACCCAATAAGGCATAAGAAGAATTTTTACCAATTGCGTAAGACAAATGGGCTAACAATACCGCACGGCGACTTCGATCTACGATCCCTTGCGTGTAATTCACGACGAAACCACCACACATGCCAATGCAGTGAAAACCGGTAAAAAATCCGACGGTAAAGATTACGCCATAGCCTAAATTAGCATTGAATTGCTTCATCAATCCCGGCATCAGGCTTTTGCCCCAAAAAGCGACTCCCCCAACCAAAACCAGCAACGCTAAAAATACAGCAATCTGTTTCAATTGAGGCAACCATGAAGCTTGCTCAACAGGCTCTACATAGCTATAGCCATTACGCTCAATACAAGCAAGGATTTCAGACGGTAACGTGAGGGAATCATCAAAACTAACCCGCACTTTTTTGGCGATATGATCTGCACTTACCGTATCAACTCCCGGTAATTCTTTCACAGCAGTGTTAATAACTGCCTCACAACCTGCGCAGTGCATGCCATTAACGGGAAATGAAAGTGTACGCTTAGCCATACAAACCTCCTCATTTAAATGCCGGATTTAATTTAAAAGAACCAGCATATTTGTTTCAGTGTTACAAAACCCTTATTTGCCTTATTTCTGTATAAGATCCCCTCTCTTCACACTCAAGATTAGGCTAATGACACATAAACAATTCACTACAGTCATTAAGAGGCTTCAGGGTAGCAGAAAACTGTTGCTTAATGATTTCTCAATTATGTCAAATCATTACAGTATGTTACTGAAAAATCACTTAACCCAACTCACTGATTGAAAAAGACCAATGGAATATTAAGCTCATTAGGTATATAGGTATGCAAATCCAAAGGTATCGTAAAATAGGTATTATTACCACAGCATGTTAAGGATACGCGGGGTTCAGAAATCATTAGGGACACCACCGCTGAAATTCAGGGAATGCCTTGAACCGGAGTCGGGAGAGGCGTGAATTTTAGTCCTGAGTAGCATGATTGCTACCGGTGTTTTCCCGAAGCTTAGCG
>JBEBJQ010000019.1:0-53663 GCA_040079795.1 Methylococcales bacterium | reverse complement strand
ATATATCATGTCGGCGATGCCCTGTATTTGACATGCTTTTCCTTCAAAATTATTGAGATAGAGAGATTATCTCATAATCTTGTGACGACAGTATCTAGCCGGACGATGCCACCCGCCAGCGTTGGTTCAGCCACGGAATTTAACCTGCTAAACGCAGCTGCTGACATTCCAGTCAAAGACATAGGCATTACGTTTGAACACTTAAGTTTTTGGCCAAAACCGGAAGGGCTATGTTTGACATAGCCAGTTTTTTAATGCGGGTTACCAGTAAATATAGCAAAAACTCTTTGGAAACGTTACAATGTTAGCGCGTGTATTTAAAAAATATTTTCTCAGGGATAGGTAAGCTTAAAAGGACAAAATTGCACGCTAAGCTGTTTTTGAAAAAACTACCTTACAGGCAGCTATTCTATAGTAACTGTAAGGATAACAAGGGCAGCTTATGTTTATAAGGTGTGTGTAAGGGCGAAACGTTCTTTGAGTTAAGAGCTGGAGGTTAAGGCCTTTGGATTTCTGGCTTTTGGGCGCGACAGTCCTTAAATTATTTTTTATGTTTTAAAAGAGGATCTTCCTTTATGTCAATTTTTAAATTGATGATTTTGAGTGTGTGTTTAAGTGTACCGATGTTAGTTAATGCTACTACGCTTTCTTTTGCTTCCAACGCAGGCAACAATACAGGAGACGGCTTTAATAATCCTATCAACCCGGGTACTACAAGCCTAGCTCATGTATTAGGCTTGGGTAATGGTTTTTTCATTGATAGCTTTGCCTTATCAGTAGGTGAAGGTGAATCAGCGAGCATTAAGTTTGATGAAGTATGGTTCCCAGGTGTCTTAGAAATTACTGATTTATATGGAGCTAAAATCAGCCCTACTTTTAAAGCAGGGTTAAGTTTTTCGGGCCTTAAAAAAGGTGATTACGGTTTTCTAATTACCGGAACTAACAGTGGTGGTCTTGGTGGCGCATATTCAATTCTTACCAGTGTTAGTGCTGTCCCTGTGCCTGCCGCAGTTTGGTTTATGGGTTCTGCAATGATAGGTTTGTTTTCATTCAGAAAACGTAAAGCCGCACTTGCTGCATAAGCAAACGGCTTGAAGTCTTAAACCGGAGCGGCATCTGTCCGGTTTATGCGCTGAATATAAATGGATTTTATTAAAAGGGGCATTATGGCCCCTTTTTTATTTTCACTTAACACGTTTACCATTAACTTCAGTATCGTGTAATTAGATGGTTATTTCGGATGTACCGCTAAACTAACCAGTGCTAATCCGCAAAATGCAGCTCCCGCATAAAAGGTCATAACAGCCCCAAAGCCCTCCCATAAAAAACCCGCCAAACCACTGGCAAGCAACATCGCTATTCCACTAATCAAATTGAAAAACCCGTAAGCGGTTCCGCGCAGATCTGCTGGTGCCGTATCAGCGACCATTGCCGCCAATAAGCCTTGCGTCATGCCCAAATGAATCCCCCATAAAGTGACGCCCAATAGTAATGTGCTCCAGTCCCTGCCGCTGGCTAGAATAAGGTCGGCGAGAATTAATACAATCAGCCCTAAAGCCAGTAAGCCCCTATGCGAAAACCGGTCAGCCAACTTGCCGAAAGGATACGCCGAAACCGCATAAATAAGGTTCATGGCGACCATCACCATCGGCACAAATGCAGTTGGAATCCCCACCTGTTGTCCTCGTAAAACCAAAAATGCCTCACTGAAACGCGCCAGGGTCAATAACGCCCCAATCATTACCACCCACCAATAGGCGGTGTTAAGGCGGCACAGATTTTTACGTTGAATTGGGTTGACGCGCTGCTCAGATGAGGATCGTGCTGGTTCACGCACACCCACTATTAACAGTATAACTGCAAGTAAGCCTGGAACAACCGCCACCCAGAATACCGCCCTAAAATCATTCGCCCACAGTAGCATCAAACCGACCGCTAACAAGGGTCCAAGCACAGCCCCCACCGTATCTAAAGCTTGCCGCAAACCGAATGCCGCACCCCGAATATGCGGAGGGGTAATGTCTGCAATTAGCGCATCACGCGGCGCACCGCGAATCCCTTTACCCACCCTATCAATCAAGCGCGCCGTCAATACCATGCTGCCACTTAACGCTAATGCAAACAAGGGCTTGGTCAACGCCCCCATTGCATAGCCTGCGACTGCGAGACTTTTGCGCTTACCGAGGTAATCACTTAACATCCCTGAAAAAATTTTCACAATCAACGCGGTAGCTTCGGCTAATCCTTCAATAACACCAACGACGAAGACATTCATGCCCAGTGTGGTTACCATAAATAATGGCAACAAACTATGTACCATCTCAGATGAAATATCCATTAACAAGCTAACAAAGCCCAATATCCATATACTGCCTGGAATCTGTTTTAAGATGTACATATTGGTAATTGTTTGTGTAAGTCAAACATAAAATATCTGAAAGCCCGATAGGCGAAAATAAGGGGCTGCATGCCTTAAATTTATCCCGTTATATTAAATTTCCGGAAGTCATTGTGAGAATTTTGAACCGATGCTTTTTCTTCGTACTTAAATCATTTAAATTCAATCCGGAGAGTCGCTCATTCAAACTTAGCATAAGCCAGCATCAACCATTTAACCCCCACCGATTTAAATTTAATCTGCACTCGCGCACCGGCATCTTCGCCTTCCATTTGCAAAACCACGCCTTCCCCAAATTTGGCGTGGCTGAGTTTTTGACCAGGTTTATAGCTTTTGGCCTGTTCAATGCAATCATAAGACGGTGTTGATTTAATGACGCTAACCGGTCGATTAATATTTGCACGCAGGCGAATTTCCTGAATACACTCGGCAGGGATTTCGCGTAAAAAGCGCGACGGACGCGGATAGGTTTCCCGTCCGTATAAACGGCGTGATTCGGCATAGCATATAAACAATTCACGCATGGCGCGCGTCAAACCGACGTAACACAAGCGCCGTTCTTCTTCGAGCTTCCCAGGATCTTCCAAGGATTGCTGCGAAGGAAACAAACCCTCTTCCATACCCACCAGAAAGACCCGCTTAAATTCCAAGCCTTTCGCAGAATGTAGGGTCATCAATTGGACACAATCATCGTAGGAATCCCCCTGCATTTCACCCGACTCTAAGGTTGCATGGGCTAAAAACAAATCCAGTTCACTGAGGTTTTCTTCATTTTCTTGGTCAAAATCAAAAAGGCGTGCGGCATTAACCAATTCCTCAAGGTTTTCAACCCGTGCCTCACCTTTGTCGCCTTTTTCATTTTGATACAAGGCGATTAAACCACTGCGTTCCACGACCAATTTTACTTTTTCAAATAATTCCAGATCATGACAATCAGTTTGGCATTGCTTAATCAACACCAAAAAACTTTTCAACGCATTGGCGGCGCGGGCGGATAAGCTGTTTTGGCTGAGCAAATAGACTGCGGCCTCCCACAACGACAATGACTGATCGCGGGCAATCAAGCGTAAATCATCCAGGGTTTTGGCACCCATGCCGCGCGTGGGGGTGTTAATCACCCGTTCAAAGGAGGCATCATCGTGTTGGTTAGCGCTTAAGCGTAAATACGCCAACGCATTTTTAATCTCCATGCGTTCAAAGAATCGTAAGCCGCCATAGACCCGATACGGCGTACCGGTACTCATTAATTTTTCTTCAAATTGCCGTGATTGCGCATTAGAACGATAAAGAATGGCAATATCGCTCAGTTTTTCACCTTCATTCTTCCAACCACGAATTTTTTCAATGACAAAATAAGCTTCATCCTGCTCATTAAATGCGGTGTATAAAGAAATTAACTCACCTACCCCAGCATCTGTCCATAAAGCCTTGCCCATACGCCCTTGATTGTTGGCGATTAATTGGTTAGCCGCGTTGAGAATGTGTCCGGTAGAACGGTAATTTTGCTCCAAACGCACAACTTGATGGTTGGGATAATGTTTTTGAAAATTATAGATATTCTCAATCTTGGCTCCACGCCAGCCGTAAATAGATTGGTCATCATCCCCAACCACAAACAGGTTATCCTTACCTTCAGTCAGTAAGCGCAACCAGGCATATTGAATGGCGTTGGTATCCTGAAATTCATCCACATGCACTTGCGTAAAACGTTGCTGATAAAACGCCAAAACGTCCAGATTATCACGTAATAATTCGTGCGCCCGTAGTAATAGTTCCGCAAAATCAACTAATCCTGAGCGTTGACAGGCTTCTTCATAGGCCTTGTATACCGTTAACAACTGTTGCTGGTATAAATCGTAAGCATTGTGAATATGGCCGGCGCGCAAGCCTTCATCTTTTTGCGCATTGATATACCACTGAATTTGCTTGGGCGGCCATTTGTCACTGTCTAATTGCATATTTTTTAACAGCCGCTTGATTAGGCGCAGTTGATCATCCGAATCCATGACCTGAAAGGTCGGCGGTAGTTTCGCTTGTTCGGCGTGCCTGCGTAACAAGCGATGCGCCAAACCATGAAAAGTGCCTATCCACATCGAACGCGCAGAAATATTCAGCAACTCTTCAATGCGTCCGCGCATTTCGGTAGCCGCTTTATTGGTAAACGTCACTGCCAAAATACTGTGTGCAGACACCCCCAACACCTGCATTTGCCAAGCTATTCTATGTACCAACACCCGGGTTTTACCACTGCCCGCCCCCGCCAGCACCAGCATGGATTGCGCTGGTGCCGCCACGGCAGTCCGTTGCGCGTCATTTAAACTGTCTATAATTGCTGTTACATCCATACGCTATTTTAAATTATTTCTTGCACAATTTTGGGAGTTGTATATATTGATTGGCACGGCGCGTTACAACTTAATACACGCTTTAAGTCACCATTACATTCACATAATACAAGGTTTTAACTATGAGTTTTGATTATAAACGCCTAATCAAATTTGAATTGAATATCAGCGATCAAGAAAAAAAATACCGCGTCATGGGCGGCGCAGCATTAATACTGGTTTCTATTTTTACCGCTAAAATAATTTTATTAGTTGTCGGCATGGCCTTGGTTGCTACTGGCTATTCCGGCTGGTGCCCTGCTTATTCTAGCTTGGATAAAAATACCCTGAATTCAGGGCAAAAACCAACAGCATAAGTTAAACATCATGCGATAGCCAGACTCCCTTATCTCAAGGCAAGGTTTGGCTATTGAGCAAATATTTGCACATTTCATAATCATCCATCACAAAACCCCCACCAATTGCGTTGACAACTGAGTCGGTAATGACAAAACCCATTTTTTGATACGCTGCTATCGCCGATTCATTGTATTTATTGACTGTCAAGCGGATTTGTTCAAGCCCTTGTTGCTTAGCCATGTTTTCCAATTGCCCCAGCGCCAACCGCCCTACCCCTTGTCTTCTCAGCTGCTGCTGTATATAAAACTTGCTTAAATGTAAGGTTTTGCTACTGCTTTCAGTACGTACGCTGATATACCCTAAGGGTACAGCCTCCTTGGCAATAACAAAATATTGGTAACCTTGCGTTAATTGCTGGGTAATCGCTGCCGGACTTTGCATGGTTTGCAGCATATACTCAATCTGCTCTAGTTCAATAATTGAAAGGTAATGTTGATGCCATATTTCATCGGCTAAAGTGGCCACCGCCTGAATATCTTCAACGGATTTTACGGCTGTTAAATTTATCATGATTTACAAGGCTGATTGGGCTGCGCATAATAATCCAAAAACTGCACAATATCGGTTAATACCGGTTCCTGTTCCTGAAACGGCAAAGACAGCGCACCCAATAAAAAAGCATGGCCCAAATCGCTATACTCGTGGGTTTCCACACAGCCACCCGCATGTTGAACTTTTTGGCGCAAACTCGCAATATTGACTGGCTTAACCGTCTCATCCCCCTGACCATAAAGTAATAATAGGGGTGGTTCAGTACCCCCTACAAAATTAACCGGTTGCGTCGCCGGGTAATTGGCCACCGGCCCAAACACTACTTTTTGATATTCATCCGTCATCGGTAAAAAATCATACGGCCCTGCCAAGCCGATAAACCCTTTAATATGATCATAAACTGCCGGTTTTAAATAGTTTTCATTGAGTGTAAGCATTGCCGCGATATGCGCCCCTGCGGAATGCCCCATCAAAAATAAGGGTTCCTTACCGCCACCAAAGTCTGCAATATGCTTATCCGCCCATAGCACAATTTTTGCAGCATCCTCCATAATTACGGCAAATTTAACCTCGGGATGATGGCGATAATCCGGGATAACTACGGTATAACCCTGAGCCGTAAGCGCTTGTGCAACAAATCGGTAGTGTTGTTTCGGCAATAACTCACAGCCGCCCCAACAGCCCCCGTAAAAAAAGATCACCGTGACGTGTTTGGATTTGTCAGCTGGCGGTAAATATAAATCCAAATGGTTTAACGCCTGTCCACCATAAGCAATATCGGGGATTAAAGTGTAATCATCCCATCGCGCCAAACCATTAATCAAAAATAACTTTGCCTGCATACACCCCAAAAGAGCCGCTAACAAAAGACTGATCGTCATGCTACGAATAACCATTTGAATACTCATATTGTTCAAAAAATACCCTGGCTATGCGCCCACAGAAATTATCCATAGCTTAAGGTTTATCACCCTCTCCCATCTAAATCAAGTAAAATGCCCGCTATTTCAACAACCCGGATACATCAATGGTTTGGAAACCACGCGTCACCGTTGCCGCAATTATTGAACAAAACCAACGTTTTTTGCTGGTCGAAGAGCAAACCGCTAATGGTCTGGAATTTAACCAACCTGCGGGGCATCTTGAACCAGGTGAAAATTTAGTAAGCGCGGTGATCCGTGAAGTCAACGAAGAAACTGCCTGGCAATTTGAACCCCATGCGCTAATTTCTGTGCAGCTTTGGCGTAAAAACCCGGAAGCGCTCACTTTTATGCGCTTTTGTTTTACCGGTCACTGCCACTCACATAACCCTGAACAAATCCTCGACACCGGCATTATCCGAACCCATTGGCTAACCCGCGCTGAAGTCGCCGCACAAGCGCATCGCCTGCGCAGCCCATTGGTCTTAACCGGCATTGACCAGTACCTCACAGGCCAACGCTTCCCACTTAGCCTATTACAGTCGTTTATTGACCCCGACCATGCCTAAAAACATCATTGTCGGCATGTCCGGCGGCGTTGATTCATCCGTCACCGCCCTGTTATTACTCGAACAAGGCCATCGTGTCACCGGTTTGTTCATGAAAAATTGGGAAGAAGATGACGGCACCGAATACTGCACCGCGATGGAAGATTTAACGGATGCCCAGCAAGTCTGCGATAAGCTGGGCATCGAATTAAAAACGGTCAATTTCGCCGCCGAATATTGGGATGAAGTATTTGAAGTGTTTCTCTCTGAATTCGCCGCCGGTCGCACGCCTAACCCTGATATTCTATGCAATAAACATGTTAAATTTAAAGCTTTTTTAAATTACGCTATCGAGGATTTAGGGGCGGAATACATCGCCACCGGACACTACGCACGGATCCATCAACTGAACGGCGAATTTTGTCTGCTCAAAGGCTTAGATCCTAATAAAGAGCAAAGCTATTTTTTGTACACCCTCGGTCAAAAGCAACTTGCACGCAGCCTTTTTCCTATTGGTCATTTACATAAACCGGAAATCCGCGCCATGGCTGAAAAAGCCGGCTTTGCCAACAGCCGCAAAAAAGACAGCACCGGCATTTGCTTTATCGGCGAACGTAAATTTAAAGAGTTCCTGCAACGCTATTTACCCACCCAACCCGGGGAAATGCGCACCCCTGAAGGGCAATATATCGGCAAACATTCCGGCTTAATGTATTACACCCTAGGCCAACGTCAGGGATTAGGCATCGGTGGTGTTAAAGATGCGCCGGATGAGGCATGGTATGTACTGGAAAAAGACCTTCCGCATAATATTCTCATTGTCGGGCAAGGCCATGAGCATCCGCTCATGCTGCATAATGCGCTCGAAGCCAGTCAATTAGATTGGTGCAACGACCAGCCTTTAACCCAACCGATACAGTGCATGGCTAAAACCCGTTATCGGCAAGCCGATCAAGCTTGTTATCTGGAACCGATTGGCCATGACCGTTGCCGGGTAGCATTTGAACAACCGCAACGGGCCATAACCCCGGGACAATCCGTCGTGTTTTATCAGGGTGAAGTCTGTTTAGGCGGCGGGATTATTGAATCAAAATCAAATAGCTGACTGCAAAAAAACCGGTTGCCTTAATGATTACACACCGCGGCAAGATCATCCCCCACGCTTAATTTAAGCACAACTTTCACCCGCTTATCCAGATGACAGGGCGAAATATACCCTACCGCGCCCGGCGTAGTTTCTAATACCCGCAACATGGCTTCTACAGAATTGACCGAGTAAGGTGGCATAATGCCCTGGAAATATTGCGTGTTCCAGTAAACCTCCATGATCTCCGGGGATTGCTGAAATATTTTTTGGGCAAAAGCGATCCGTAACGGGTCGTTGGCACTTAAATTAATCGGATTCCAGCGTTCACCCGCAGAGTTAATCACAGTTCTACGGCGATAAATATTCGCCAGTTCTTTAACGGTGATTTTTTCAATCGCAAAAGCCTGCCCCATCACCACTAAAATATCATCTGCCCATAGCCGCTGACTATAGCTTATAACCCCTAAAAACAGTAATAGCCGCGCGATTGTTTGCAAAATCATCAAAAAAACATCGCAACAGAAATAAATAAACCACTCGGTGCAATAGATCTATTATTATCTCCAAACCGGTATTCACTCTTAAATACAATGGGCAAATAAGGCCGCCAAGCCAAGCCAGCCACACCGATATGGCTAACATTACTGCTGGAATATGAAAACGTTTGAGACTCATGAGTGTCAAAATATTCATAACGGGCTACCGCTGAGACCTTACTCCCCAACGGTGCTACACCTTGTAAATAGAGGCCTTTTTCCTCCAAGCTACGGTTACCGGTACTGCCGCGCATATGGTAAAGCGATTCCAGCATCAGTTCATAGCCCTGATGCTGCCACAAAAAATCTAGGCCAAATAAGTGATGAACCGGCAAACCAGTAGCGGGATCAAGATCGGCAAGTTGTTGATAAGCAAGATACGAGGTACCGATTTGAAATTCTTCAGTCAACTCATAATTAATCCGTAATCCTGCCGCTTTATCAAAAGTAACGTTATTAAAAGATTTAGGCTCAAGATTGGTGGAGTTATCCAGATATATGGAAACATCCAGATTATGCTCATCCACGATGCGCGTATAGTTGTACATTAAGCCATTTGCGCGCGGTGCAAAAGCAACATCGTAGGTCACCACCGGACGGTTCGTCGTCCACACCAGCGGTGCTGAATGAATGGTGTTCCAGCGTCCAAAAGGCGTTAAAAACTTACCGAAGCGAAAACTTGAAGAATCGGTAATTAAGAAATCAACAAATAAACGCTCAATATTAAGCTTGTCAACAAAGTTTTCAACGCCATCATTGTTAATCCAGTTATGTTGCTCAATTTCAGTAAAAAATCGCAAACGGGCGTGCGGAGTCCAGGTGATAAATAAACTTAAATCATCCAGAGCAAATGTCTCACGCTGATTTTCAAGGCGATTATAAGAGCCTTTAAAATAACCGCCAATGTTCAAATTAGCAGCAGGAAGGGTCAATCCCCGCCCCCAATGGTAGGTGTACCAACTATCGGCATGGTCGTCATTATGCTCCGCTACCGCCGATTGGCAAAGCAACACAGAAAGCACTATCATTACCGGCAGTGCGAAAAGCTTACGCATTGGGCAGAAACTTTAATAAAAGAGAAAACATGACTATTCGGTACACCTTACTGATTTCTTACCTATTCATTAGTTTAACATCGGTATTGTTGATCACTTTAATGATTTTTGCCCATTTACGTGAAACCTTGCATACTGAAATTGAAAATAAATTACAGTCTCAAGCTTCCACAGTGATGCAACATATTGACACCACGTTGTTTGAACGGATGCAGAATATCACGACCTGGAGCCGTCTGGACATGATGCAGGAAATCAGGACCCGTGACGTAGATAAACGCCTATCGCAATTTCTGGATGAATTACATATCGGCTATGATGGCGTTTATCAACAACTATTAGTCAGCAACAAAAAACGCGAAATTATCGCCAGTTCTGACCAGCAACTGTTGGGGCAACAACTGCAAAATACCCCTCCCTGGCTACAGATCGCCTTAAACAATCAAACCCTGTCTTTACACCCGCTGGATTTTGCCAATAAACGGTTATATTTCTCCATCACCATTCCAGATAATTTCCAGACTGGTGAATTAGGTACGCTCTATGCCGGTTTTGATTGGGGGGAAATATTCGGGTTATTAACGGCCCCCCTGCCATTGGGCCTAACCAAATACAGCAATTATGCAGTGCTAGTCGATGATCAACGGCGCGTCATTGCCCATTCTTATGGGTTTCAGGATAAAATATCACCCTTTGCGATACTGCCTGCCGATTGGCCGATGCAAACCAGCAGTGGGACGTTTAGTACCCACTTGCAGATTTTAAATAATAGCGAGGTCTTGATTGGCTACGCCCAATCTAGCGGTTATCGTAATTTTAAGGGCTTTGGTTGGCGGGTTCTCATCGTTCAGCCAAATGAAGATGCGTTTGCTTCGATCTGGCAATTACGGCAAACTTTATTATTATTCCTGGGCTTAACCCTTTGTTTAGGAATACTGATTTCATTGTGGATTTCAGCCAAAATTGCCAACCCCATCATTAAGCTGACCGAATTTACCCGGGACTTTATGCAGGGCAAACAACAAACCCCACCAACCCTAAAAGCCAGTGGTGAAATTGCTGAGCTGAACCGGCAGTTTGGTCAAATGATTAATAATCTGGAACAATCTCGACAAGATGTGATTCGTGTTGCCAAACTGGCGGTTATTGGGGAAATGGCCGCCAGCATGGCGCATGAAGTACGTACGCCGCTGGGCATTTTACGTTCTTCTGCTCAAATGTTGCAACGCGAAGCACAGCTTAGCGAAGTTGGACAAGAAATGCTTAGCTTTATCCTCAGTGAATCAGAGCGCCTAAAAGAATTAGTCACTACCCTGTTGGAATGCGCTCGTCCCAAACAACCGAATTTTGCCGAACATGATATTAACGCGATTATTACCCATACCTGTACCTTAATCAGCTCGAAAGCTGAAGGCAAAGGCGTCAGCTTAACCTTAGCATTAAACGGCAATGACTGTATGGTTCATTGTGACCGCGATCAACTTATACAGGTATTTTTAAATCTCATTATTAACGCAATCCAACATACCCCCACAAAAGGTCATATTTTAATCAGCACCCAACTACAACTTCGGGGAATCCATATTAAAATTTCTGACACAGGTACAGGTATTCCCGATGAATTAAAAACAAGTGTGTTTGATCCGTTTTTTACCCGGCGTATCAGTGGTATCGGCTTGGGATTAACCGTCGTGCAACAAATTATTCTGGCGCATCGGGGTAAGATTTTTATCACCGATAACCCACCAGAAGGAACCTGTTTTAATGTACTATTGCCAACAGAAATTCACTAAGGCCATCAAGCGTCTTTATCCATTGTACGGGCCCCTTTCTTAAACACTTTAGCCCCAAACTTTAACGATAAAACATGCCTAATCAAAGTATTCTAGTGGTTGATGATGAACCCAAAATGCGCCGACTGTTAGACATCATGTTGACCCAAATAGGTCATGAAGTGCATCAGGCAGAGGACGGGCAGGCAGCATTAAACTTTATCAAAGAAAACAACGTCGATCTCGTCATTACTGATTTAAGGATGCCGCAATTGGATGGAATCGGTTTATTGCGCGAATTACGGGAACTGCACAATGAGGTGCCGGTTATCGTCGTCACTGCCTATGGAACCGTAGAAAGTGCCGTTGAAGCGATGAAATACGGTGCTTCCGATTATATTATCCGGCCGTTCGAACTGGATGCCGTTGAAGCAGCCGTCAAACGGGCCTTAAAGCTCAGTAAAGTACAACGTGAAAATCAATTTTTACGCCAAAGTATCGAAGCCGGTTGGGGAGAATTTGTCGGTGCCAGCCCCGAAATGCAACAAATATATACCTTAATTCAGCAAGTCGCGCCTACCCGCACCGGGGTCTTGATCGAAGGTGAAACCGGTACCGGAAAAGAACTGGTTGCCAGGGCCATACACCGGGCTTCGCCGCGGAAGGATTCGTTATTTGTCGCGATTAACTGCGCTGCCATTCCCGCTGATATTTTAGAAAGTGAATTATTTGGCTACAGCAAGGGGGCATTTACCGGGGCACATAAAGATCATATCGGCAAATTTGAACTGGCAGAAGGCGGCACGCTGTTTCTTGATGAAATCACCGAAATGGACATTAATCTGCAAGCCAAATTGTTACGGGTATTGCAGGAACGCTGTTTGGAACGCTTAGGCAGTAATCGCAGCATCCCGGTAGATATTCGCATCATTGCCGCCTCTAACCGCGATCCACGACAAGCCATCCAAGATCAAAAATTACGCGAAGATTTGTACTACCGGCTTAATGTCTTCAATATCGCGCTGCCTCCGCTACGTGAACGCCAACAAGATATTTTGTGCCTTGCAACGCATTTTTTAAGCAAACATGCCGCAGAATTTGGCTATGCATTTAACAGCATTGCACCGGTAGCTGAAGAATATTTAATGACTTACCACTGGCCGGGGAATGTCCGGGAGCTGGAAAACATGATGGAACGCGCGATTGTTCTAAGCGGTGGTAAAACCATCACCCTGGAGCATCTGCCGCAGGATCTTGGAATTAATCCTTACACCGTCACAATTAATCCGGAGCCGCCACAAAACACCGCGGAAGTCCCTCTGTTTGAGATACCTAACCTGATTGAACAAGTTGAATTGCTGGAAAGGCATCTTATTGAACAGGCACTAATGCAAGCAGGGGATAATAAAGCCAAAGCAGCACAGCTTTTACAAATCAGCGAACGGTCTTTATGGTATAAATTAAAAAAATACGACCTATCCATCAACTGACGGGTCACCACTTAAAGCTTAAAACCAACAAAAGCTTTTCCGGACTTAGCCTGCTATCCACTTGATATTACAACCAATACTGGCTATTTGCTGATCACTAACCGGCTCACCCGCTAAAAAATCATCCAACGCACTGCGTAACTCAACCCCAGTCACAGGGACTGCATTTTTAGGCGTAGCCCCATCCAAGCGCCCGCGATACACACATTTTAAACCTGCATCAAACAGATAAATATCCGGCGTACAGGCGGCTTGATAGGCTTTGGCGACAGTTTGGCTTTCATCATACAAGTAAGCGGTAAAGGGATTGCCCCACGCGGCCATTAAGTGCTGCATTTTATCGGGCGCATCCTCAGGGTATTGTTTAATGTCATTGGCGCTGATTGCAACCGTGTTAATGCCCTGTTTGGCATACTCCTTGGCAATGCTGATCAATTGCTCCTTAACGTGCAATACATAAGGGCAATGATTGCAGATAAACAATATCAGCGTGCCTTTTACACCGCGCAAGTCCTGTAAAGTTTTGTTTACTCCCGTCACTGTATCCGGCAAATCAAAAGCCGGAGCCAGTGTGCCTAACGGCAGCATAATAGATTGAGTTGCAGCCATAATCTCCCCTTTTACTTATTTTAAAACGATATATAGCGGTGGCTAAACCACATCCGCCAAATTGCCCTTGGTTTCCAGCCATGCCTTACGATCCAGTGAACGTTTTTTCGCCAGCAATAAATCCATCTGTATGCGCGTTTCATCACCCTCACTTATGGTAAGCTGCACCAAACGGCGCGTATCTGGATTCATAGTGGTTTCACGTAACTGGCTGGGATTCATTTCCCCCAAACCTTTAAAGCGCTGAATATTGATCTGCCCTTTCAGTTTTTCGGCTTTAATACGTTCCAATACCCCTAGCCGTTCTGATTCATCCAAGGCATAAAAAACGCTTTTCCCGATGTCGATGCGATACAGCGGCGGCATTGCAACAAAAACGTGCCCAGCTGCAACCAATGCATGAAAATGTTGATAAAACAAGGCACAAATCAAAGTAGCGATGTGGTTACCATCTGAATCGGCATCGGCCAGAATACATATTTTACCGTAGCGTAACGCAGCTAAATTGGTGCAACCAGGCTCTATTCCTAACGCTACGGCAATATCATGCACCTCTTGTGAACCCATTACCTGCTGTTGTTCCACTTCCCAGGTATTTAGAATCTTGCCCCGCAGTGGCATAATCGCCTGAAACTCACGATCCCGCGCCTGTTTCGCAGATCCTCCTGCAG
Source organism: Methylococcales bacterium (assembly GCA_040079795.1). Taxonomy (GTDB): domain Bacteria; phylum Pseudomonadota; class Gammaproteobacteria; order Methylococcales; family Methylomonadaceae; genus SXIZ01. The sequence continues at coordinate 39,341 of JBEBJQ010000019.1, read as the reverse complement.
AATCCCCTTCCACCAAAAACAATTCAGTGCGCGTTAAATCCTGCGCCGAACAATCCGCCAGCTTACCAGGCAATGCTGGCCCTGCGGTGATGCGTTTGCGGATAATCGCTTTACTGGATTTCAAGCGTTTCTGAGCGCTGAAAATAATAATCTCGGAAATTTTCTCCCCTTCTGAAGGGTGTTGATTAAGCCATAAACTAAAGGCGTCTTTGGCAACACCGGATACAAACGCTACACATTCCCTGGAACTTAAACGCTCTTTAGTTTGCCCGGAAAACTGCGGATCTTCCAATTTCACTGACAACACAAAATGGCAGCTCTCCCAGACATCCTCCGGCGCAACTTTAACGCCACGCGGTAATAAATTTCGAATATCACAAAATTCGCGCATGGCCTCAGTTAGTCCAGTACGCAGGCCATTTACATGGGTACCTCCCTGAGCAGTAGGCACTAAGTTAACATAACTTTCATTAATCGCTTCCGGCAGGCTATCGGGTGTCCAAATAATGCCCCATTGCACCGCAGTATGTTTAGTTTCCTGCATGCCCATAAAAGGTGGATCAGGATAAAATTCAATGTCACCGATGCGATCCAGCAAATATTCTTTTAAACCATCCTGGTAACACCACGTCCATTCTTCATCCGTAAATTCAGACTGCAACATAATCTCTAAACCGGGACATAAAACCGCTTTAGCGCGCAGTACATGCCTCAGTTTACTGACTGATATTTTGTTGGAATCAAAATATTTTTCATTTGGCCAAAAACGGATAGCCGTACCGGTATTATTTTTACCTACCGCGCCAGTTTCGACTAACTCAGTTTGTTTTTCACCATCGGCAAAGCGCATTGCATACATTTTTCCGCCACGCTTAACTTCAATGTCCAATTTCAACGATAAGGCATTCACTACCGACACGCCTACCCCGTGCAAGCCGCCGGAAAATTGGTAGTTACTGTTAGAAAACTTACCCCCTGCATGCAGTTGCGTCAAAATGACTTCAACCCCCGTCATACCTTGCTCTGGGTGCATATCCACCGGCATCCCGCGGCCATCGTCAGTGACCAGAACCGAACCGTCTTTAAACAAAGTCACCGCGATTTTTTTAGCATGTCCAGCCAACGCTTCATCGACACTATTATCGACTACTTCTTGCACTAAATGATTAGGCCGTGTGGTATCCGTATACATACCCGGTCGTTTACGCACGGGTTCCAGACCTGTTAATACCTCAATCGCCGCAGCGTTATACTCAATACTCATACTTCACACATCTTTCCATTTGATTTCAGTTATAATATTTTCGCTCTTAACACAGAAGGTTGGGGTAGCCCTAGTGGAATCCGAGGGCTGTGGCTTCGATATGTTGGGTTATGCTGTCACTAATCCAACCTACAGAATTTTAATATGTAGATGGAGGTGGAAACACCGGACATCCTATCATTGAACCTATTGTTATTACATGTCACGAAAAAAAAACAGCCATCTTTTTGAAGAATCACTCGCCGAACTGGAACAACTGGTGACCAAAATGGAGCAAGGTGATATTTCACTGGAACAAGCCTTAGAATCTTTTGAACGCGGCGTTAGTTTAACCCGAACCTGTCAAAAAGCCCTGCAAGAAGCCGAACAAAAAGTCAGTATTTTATTAGCCAAAGACGGTCAACCCACCCTGGAGCCATTTACCGATGAGTAGTGCCTTAAAAGACTATATGAACGTCTGCCAAATCCGCGTCGAACAAGCGTTAGACCAGCGGTTGGTCAGCGCCGCCATTTTACCGCAACGCCTGCATCAAGCCATGCGCTACAGTACCTTGGATGGCGGAAAACGCATGCGCCCTTTACTCACCTATGCAACCGGAAAAGCCTTAAATATTCCTGAATCCGCCTTGGACGGCCCTGCCTGTGCCGTTGAGTTTATCCATGTCTACTCCCTTATTCATGATGACCTGCCAGCAATGGACAATGACGACCTGCGTCGCGGCAAGGCCACTTGCCACATTGCCTTTGATCACGCCACCGCGATCTTAGCGGGCGATGCGTTGCAAGCCTTAGCCTTTAACGTATTAGCAAATGATCCCAGCATTACCGCCACCCCGGAAAACCGTCTCCACATGATAACTACCCTGGCAAAAGCCAGCGGCTCGCAAGGCATGGTAGGCGGTCAAGCGATTGATCTTGAATCCGTCGGCTGTAAAATCACCTTGCCCGAATTGGAAAACATGCACATCCATAAAACCGGTGCTTTGATTAGGGCAAGTGTCAATATGGCAACCTTGGTAAAGACCGACCTAGACCCCAAAATTACCGAACAATTAGATCAATATGCTAAATGCATCGGTTTATCGTTTCAAGTGCAGGATGATATATTGGATGAAGAAAGTGACACCACCACCTTAGGTAAAACCCAAGGTAAGGACAAAGACAACGACAAACCTACCTACCCTGCGTTGTTAGGAATGGCCGGTGCCAAACAAAAAGCCCAGGAACTCCATGATAGAGCCTTACAAAGCTTAACAGGCTTGGGTGCAGAAGCCGATTATTTACGCGATCTATCGTTATTTATTATACAGCGGCGTCATTAATTGCTTGGTTAGCCAAAAGTCGAGCCTGTAAATCTTCAAGCTCGACTCAACCTAAGACCCAAAACGTCACAAGCTGAAACACGAAGCCTGCTTATCTCCTTTCATTTTAATAACGGATGGTCTTTCGGCAACTGCCGGGATATCCACAGTGATAGTTTATGCTTCATATTAATACTGTTTTCCTGGTCAAGCGCCAAGGGCTGGATAAGTTTATCATGCACCAGTAGTCGATACAGGCTCTCAATTTTGTCCTTAGCGGCATCGGTGGACGAGAATTCGGCGTAACCGCGATGTTTTGCATACTTCCCCCCCACCTCAATCGCTTTTTTGAGCAACTGCGCTTCATTTTTTAATTTTGTCATGACGGCTTACCGTTTTAAATTACTTTCATCCAAGCATACAGGATTCAAGTAGGTTCGATTCTTCGTTTAAGAGTATGCCATTGAAAGCGTCTTTGGACAAAATTAGACCAGCCAGTTTCTAAAACGGCTGGCTTCCAAAATAAAATCTCCTAATCCGTAAGATTCAGCTTACCGCCATTTCCCCTTATTTCAAATAGTCCACCCCAATATCTCTGACTAATTTGCCGTCATGGTAATACTTGTATTTGGGCAATGTTTCAAGGCCATGACATTCCACGCAGAATGTACCTTTAACCTCTTTATGCCGCAAAAAACTATTGAGCATAGTGCCTTCAATATTCTCTTTATTACTCGATAGAACCACCTTGGCTTTCTTCTCCAGAGGTTTCCAAGCATGCGGATCATGACAAGTGATACAGGCTATTGCGCCGAATTCTTTAACTTTTTCATGGCTGTCCAGTAATGGCATTACGTTTTTATCAGAACGCAAAATAATGTCTTTACTGGGATGCCCAAAATGGTTAATCACTTTTTTCTCTGCCACCCCCTCTTTTTGGTGGCAATTCAAACATAATTGATCCTCTTTAAAGCTAATCACATCGCGCTTAGCTGGCTTACCGTCCTCGACACTCGCTGTAGACTGTAAATTACCGACTGCTTTAACTGCATCCAAATGCAATTTTTTCACCGTCTGATTTTCAGTGCCTTTATGCTGGTGCATACTATGACAAGAACCGCATACGCCAGATTCTACCGGCAATTGATCATAGTGATTTTTACGCGTTTTAGCAGTATTCCGTAAATCATGGTCGGTACCAACCACCGCCTGTTTTTGGGCATGGCAGTTTTCACACAGCTCACCATTTTTAAAAGGTTCAAGCAACGCGGGGGTTTCTTTGACACCTTTATGTACCGAATGGCAACTTAAGCACCCTAGTTTTTTGACTTCTTCCTTATTAATCTTAACTGGGTCATCCAGCTTACCTTTGACAGGGTGTAAGCCTTTTAGCAACGCGGCATCTTTATCACCCGCGTGTTGCCGTTTATGACAATCTTCACAAATGGCTTCAGTAGTTTTAACCTTATTCACCAACGCTGCGGTATTCGGACTGCCCCCATCATGCACCGAATGACAGGTGGTACAGGTAATCTCGTGAATTTTTTCTTTGCCGAACTTAAGCGGCTCTTTCAATTTAAAATTCACTGGATGCACGCCTTTTTTACGCGCATCGTCTTTATCTTTGGCATTTTGACGTTTATGGCAATCGGCGCAAAATTCATCGACTTTTTTCATGCCATTTGGTAGTTTTACCAGCGCCGCGCTATCGGGGCTACCCTCATGCACTGCATGGCATGTGCTGCAGGTAATTTCATCGATTTTTTCTGGTAGCATCGGATCCTTACCGTTTGCGGTAGTTCCGCCCGCCTTTCTGGCTGTGCGAAATTCGACAGGGTCTTTTAATTTAAAGTTAACCGGATGTACCCCTTTGGTATGGGCATCTTTTTTGTCCTTAGCATATTGACGCTTATGGCAATCTTCACAAATATCATCCGAAGTCTTAACATTATTAGGCAATAATGCGGTGCCCGTACTTCCGGAATGAACTTTATGACAGCTATCGCATTCCACCACGGTAATTTTTTCATCTTTACGCAGCACTGGTTTTTTAAGCTTTTCATGCACAGGGTGAATACCCTTACGATGCGCGTCTTTTTTATCCTTGGAATTTTTAGTATCGTGGCATTGCACACATAAACCACCATGTTGCTTACTCACCGTTAGTAGCTCATTATCCTCACCACCATGCACCTGATGGCAGCTTTGACAGATTAAACGTTTGCGGCTGTCTAGGGTTGCCGACAGTTTTTTCAGTTCTTCCGGTAAGCCTTTGGTCAGCTTTTCTTCCTTTACAAAAGCCGGATCATCTCTTTTATCCCCCTTGTCAAAAGTAATCGCTAAGGGATGATTCATGCCGCGCTTTTTAGCATCAAGCTCCCGCGCATTTTTTTGCTTAGACTCATGACAACGCTCACACAAGTCCCCATCATGTGCAGTTACCCGTAACCAGGAATTTTTGTTTTCGCTGTGTAGGGTTTCGTGTTTATCAGCACTGCTGTGCGGGGTATGGCAGGTAGTACAACGCATTTCCTTATTTTCGGTCAGCGGAAAAACCGTCGGCATTTTGTCCTTACGCTCATTCATATGCTTGCGGGTGATTTTGTCTTTTTCCTTGTCATCCACTGAAGGATGTTGAAAACCATGATTAATAATCATGCGAGAATCCATTATCACACCGTTATGACAGCTGTAACACATCTTGCTCGAAGCAACCGCCATGACATCTTTCTTTCCTGCCGGTGCATCGGTTGCAGGATCGTCCGCCCAGTCCAAATGACAAATCACACAATTTTTCTGGGAAATTTCAACGCGTTGTTTAGGTGGTGCGTTACTCGCTTTGGCCTCTTGCATAGTGATATTTAAACGGTAAACCGTGTTAACTGGCGTATCAACCACATACAGTTGTTGACCATGCCAATATAATCCGGCCGGACTGTTAAATTTCACGACTTTACCGCTACTATCCTGTAATTTACCTAGAAATTTCCCGCCTTTAAACAAGGAGATGGTACCGAAATAATTATCGGCAATGTAAACCGTATCATCTGGATCAAGCGCAACACCGTTGGGACGGTACAACTCATTATCATTTACCCCAAAACGGGAAATTTGTGAGAACAATTGGCCTTTTTTACTAAATACTTGCACCCGGGCATTAATGACATCCACGATGTGCAAATAACCAGCTTTATCACTGGTAATCTGATACGGGTATTGAAAATTACCCTCGGTCTCATCCCGTTTTCCAAAACACTCTGCATTTCTACCTTCTTCAGCATCCAACGGTAAATAACAAACCTGGTGATTGGCCTGATCGCTCCAATACAGCACCGCATCTTGAATAAAAACCGCCACAGGTCGGGGATCAACATACTCACGCTTAGGCTGTTTACTAAATTCCGGACGAATTTCTTTGATGAAATGACCCTGTAGATCAAAAATAACTATGCGTTTATTACCAGAATCAGCTACAGCGATGCGGTTATTTTCCAGTGCAATATCCATCGGTAGATACAAGCCCGGACTTTCACCCTTGAACTCAGATAAAAAAGCTCCGGTAGGGCTTAGCACCACAATACGGTTTTTTCCACCATCGACCACAAACATCCGCCCGTCTTTAGCGATAGTCATAGCCGTTGGTTGTTCGAAATCTGCTTTAATAGCCGTTTGCGCCATTACAGTCGGCAACGTGTCCGCCCAAACACCACCCGCAAAACTGAATACCAACAACACGATTAAAGTGTTTAGCAACTGCATCATGGCTTATTTAAGAAAATTAGTAATACGAATCCGCTCTTCTTTAGTCGGATCTTTAGGGACTTCAACATCATGCGCAATACCATCAACCCCTTCGCCTTCCACTTTCGTTGCCTCTGGCTGATAATGCCCAAAGAAATCCGCAATACTATTTTGACGTATCGCCGTTTGTTGGACAGGTGTTGCGCCTAATACAAGATAATCAAGCAGGGGCGGCTTGGTGATTTTTTCTACCACTTTACCATCCACCTCCATTGTGGTTTTAACGGCGTTTTGTAAATCATTATGACAAGCACTGCACTCAGGCCCTTTAGTTTTCAGGGGCTGGTGATATTGCGCTTTCAACAATCCCTTCTGTACTTTATCTGCATCCTTCCACTGCTTATACAACGCTTTAGCGGTTACATTCGTACGCGTAGCGATAACGGCTTGTTGATTTAATATCGGCACAATTTTCAAATGGCCATCACGGGATACCCAAGGTTTCTTATCCTCTTTCTTGCGTCCGGAGTGAAAACATTCAGGCACACCTGCAACCACTTGCGCTAAGTTATAATCAAACCAAGCATACTGTAACGGCGTGTTTTCGGGTCTGAAGTGGCAGGTTTCACAAGCCACATAATCCGTGTGCATATTTAAAAACGCCCGAGAGCGCAAACTTTTAAGATGCGGAATTGACCCATGACATTCAGAGCAATAGCCGTTAGACTCGTTAATCGGATTTTTTTCCCGCAGGTGAAACGGCACCAGGCTGATTTTTTTTAACTTAATTTCTTTTAAGTCCGCCACCTGTTTTCTGGCTTTTTCAATCGCAGTTGCATCAGGTTGCGCTTTTTGAATTTGTTCCAACAGATAGGGTGTCGTTTCGGCTTGCGCAGCAGGGGTGAGCAGTAGTAATGCCATTAAAACCAGCTTAATCACTTTCACCCTCCTTTGATGGCTTAACACCCTCACTAATATCAGTAGGGTTTACTGTATCGATAGCACCTTTTTCTACCTTCGTTGGTGCAGCATCCGCTGTCGAAACTTTAGTCTCTAGCGGTTTATCAGGCTCAGGTGTTTTAACCACCGGCTCAGTTGGTCTTGATGTTTGAGTTGTCGTCATCGCGCCTGTCTCTGCTAACGCTTTAGGTTCACTCCCTACCTCCTTGCGCGCCAGTTCATCCTTCGCAACAACGGCTTTAGGATCAACATTGCCTGTGATTGGCGAAGCAGTTTTATCTTCAACCAACGGCACTTTTGCATCCACTGCTGTCGACCCGACGGGCACTGAAGCTTTATCAAGCTCTGCCTTGGGCGGAACAGCAGCCGCAGGCACGGGTTTTACTGACGCTTTAGGCGGTGAATTTTTAGGCTTCCGGCCTAACATGACTTCTTCAAAGCGTTCATCGCCAATAATATTACTCGCAGTTTTCTTGGATTTCGGATAGACCACAATTAACCAATACAGACTGGACAATCCAAAGCCTGCCGAAAATACAATCAAGACAATTGAACTCCAATGCCACACGTCAGTTAGTTTTTTTGGATCAAGCACCGCTTTAAAATCAGGCAACTTCACTTGGTTAATATCATGGACATCGGTCTTAACAAAACCTTGGGTTAGAAAACTTTTGGCATAATTATGACAACCGCTGGCACCACAGGTTTCACCCAATTGCTCTGGATGTGTAGAAGCGGTTTTATCTTCATCTTTTAAAATTCCATGTCCATTAAAACCGGCACCCCGTTGAATATGACAATCAAGACAGGAAGCACCTTTTTCTTCGCCTACCACCAGAATACGGCTATGTAAGGTACGCTCATAGCTTTCGGTCGAATGAATCCAGCGGTAAGTCACCGGCATAGTCCTTTTATCTTTTGGAGACTTGCCATCGGTGATGCCCTGTCCTTCAACAGGTAAGGTATTATTGGGCTGCCTTTTATTCGGATCCTCAATTTTCACTTTCGCCATACGCTCATAATCCGCGTGACACTGGGTACAACTTTTATTAATATCATTTTTATTCCAACGCGACCCAACCAAACGCCGTAACACATGTCCGCCAAACTGTTTCATCCATACTTCACCGACATGGCACTTGCCACATTCAGCATCAGCGTGGTTCATTTCACTTTTAAATTTATCCATTTGCGCCGGAATGATATACGGCGTATTGCTATGGCAACGCCGACAAGACGGGTCTGGTTCGCTGTCTTCCTCTAAGCGGTTCCCGCCCTCAAAATCCTTGACCCGACCATTGCCATGCGTTGACTTTAAAAACTCTTTAACCACTGGCTTATGGCTAAATTTCTCGCCTTTAGAAGGCTCATTAACATGACATTCGCTGGCGCAATCCACTAATCCATCTTTAACTTCGTGGGGATAGGTTTTTATTTGATGACAATCGGTGCAGGGCACACTGCCATGTAAAGACCCTAAATAATCAGCCTTATCAATAGTCGCTATGCGCAACACCCCTTTTTTATCGATAAACTGCAAGCCTTCCAATGCATGGCACACCAAACAACCATCAGGGTCGCTTTGGCGCTCATTCGCCGAGACTACGCTATTGAGCAATAGCACCATAAAAACACAACGCATAAGAGCATTTACGGCGTAACAAAAAAGTGGGTGTTTCATAGCATCCATTGGTTGTGAGGTACGCATTCTTGCCCTCTGGGTAATGCGCACCCAACGATGATTGATAATAACAAGCTAGGGATTTACAGAGAAAAATAATGGATCGCGCTGGTAGTCGCTACAAATGCAATCACAAACGATACGATTAAACCATTCACCAATCGTCCAACATGCACTTTTCCAACAATGCCATTACGCTGTGGCACAGGCTCTGGCATGATGTTTAAGGAAGCCCAACTGGGTTCTGGGAAAATCTCCACGCCTTTTTTGATCCGTTTCGGTTCTTTATTTCTCGAAGCCGTTGTCCATTCAATGGCGTTCCAATCACAAACATCGACGCAGTCATGACAAGACATACAAGATAGCTGCTCAACCGTAGCGACTTTATCGACCATCTTAATCGCCCCGCACATACACGCCCTGGCGCAAACATTACAACCGGTACAACGTTCTTTGGCGACCCGGATGTGATGAGTAAAACCAAACCTTGCACCAAACCGATTCATCAAACCATCGGCAGCGCCAATAGGGCATAAAAACTGACAGTAAGCCCTGCCTTTATGGGCGAAAAAGCCCAAGATAAACAATAAGCCTAAATTGACTAGTCCTACCGACGACAACACATACACCACCCCACGATATTCGCCGCTTAAGGCTTCAATCAGCCGCGGAATAGTAATGAAATTACATAAGGTACAGGCGCTAATCCCCAGCATTGGCATCAACACCAAATAAATACCGAAATAGCCATAACGTATTTGTACTTGCGGTAAGGAGCGAAACTCGATTTTCCAGCGGTCATTCAACATGCGGCTGCCTAATTCCGCTAAGCCGCCGACCGGACATAGAAATGAACACCAGATTCGCCCAAAAAAGAAAGTGGTGAGCATAATCAACGTGAACGCTATCACCCCGATATAAGCAACCGAGACGTGTGTCCACAAATCTTCAAAGGTCATCCCTGGAAAATACAGATAAAAACGGCGCATACACAACTGCCCGCACAAATCACTGTTACCGGTCAGTTGCGGTAAAAATGCCAATGGCCCCAGAAAACTCAGGGCGGAAATCAAGATAATTGAATAACGATACTTTTGTACGAACGGTATGGCTTTTAGTTTGTCTATTGCTTGCATGGGTTACTCCTTAAACTAGGTATTCAATCAACGTAACAACCTGAATACTGCCAGTCTGATTACAATCAGGCCACGGTTATGTGACATTCTTTAATACTCCCGGTCTGTAAACGTATGACAAGCCAGGCACAACGAACCATCCTTGGCGGGCAATCTCAATAATACTTCCGCCGTAATCCGTTCATATTGCAATTGCAGGTGTTGCTTATTTTCACGGTTAAATTTTTCTAAACGAAGCTGCTTATCCGCTGCATACACTTCACTCCAGGGATGTTTCTTATAACTCACGCCTGCTTTCAGGTCGGTATTAGGCACTTGTTTGGCCGCCGCCAGTTTGTTATCTAAAACCCCATTCGGATGCGGCGAATGGCAAGTCACACACATCATTTCGCCTTTATTATTTAAAGGTAAAATGATGCCCAATTTCTTAATTGATTCCTGCAATTGCTTTAACTTTTCCTGGCTGGGTTTCACCTGATGTTCAAACGCATTCAGATGCGGTGTTTTCAAATGACAGCCAAAACATAATGTTTCGCGAGGCATTCTGAGTTTCAACTCTTCCGTTTTATAAGTCCGATCCCGCTTTAATACTTCGGCATGGCAATATTTGCAGGTCTTTTCTATAATTTTGCCTTGCTTATCCAACATCATATGGATATTAGGGCGCTCATGTTCTTTCTTCTCATGGCACTTGTAACAAAAATCAGTCAACGGCTCATAAGGTCCCCCTTTCAAAAAATCCTCGGCTTTTTTATCAACTTTATCGAACGCCAATTCTTCGATTTTTTTAGTACCGTGACAGGTTTTGCATACCAATTCCTTTTTATCCCCTAAAGGCATAGTTTCAACGGGCGAATGCATAGTCTTCAGCAGTTGCACACCGACTAAGTGATGCAACTCCGGCAATCGTTTAGTTTTTGACCAAGGGCCATTGGCATCGGGATCCCCCGCATAAGGTTTACCGTCAATAAGATCACCCTTCTTGGGTTTCCAATTGATAAGCAGCTCCGGCAGCGTCGCAGAATGCCCCTCCACATGCTTTTCTGCCGTGTGTCCGGCTGGAGTGGCCAGCCACAACAACCACAGCAGCCACACTATAAAACCCTGCCTCATAAACCTGTCTGCGCCGCCATGCCGTGGGTATGACATTCACGACAGTCCGTTCCAACCTGATGTACCCCGGATAGTCCGTTTCGAGTATTTTGATCGCCTTGTTCAATTAGAATATCCATCGCGTGACACGTTACACACAATTGCGAATAATCGCCTTGTGGTGTATCAATCAGAAAAGGGATCTTTCGGGCAAAGTCTGGAAATTTAAAAACGCCTTTAGCGGTACTATCAATAATCAATTTATTATTATGCGTCCCATGCATAGCATGACAATCGACACACTCAACCAACGAGCCGTACTTATAAACATTTCCCCGTAAACCGGCATAAGTACGTTCACCTGAGCCTTTACGCTTACCATGGACATCCAGAAAGTTCCAATTCACCTCCATCGCCACCAAAGGATGCCGTGCGCTAAAATTAGGGGTTGTAGCCCCGGTAATTGGCGCAACCGCTTGCTGATGATCCAGATTATGGCAACGCAGGCAAAACTCTGAACTGTTGTCATAATCTATGGTTCGTCCGGCTTTGTTGGGAAAATGCGTTAAATCAGTATTTAACTCAAAAGTGCCATCCATATCCGAAGCATCATGACAGCCCAAACACATGACATCCTCCAGTGGCTGCTCTTTACTGGAAACAAAACTGTGATTTTTTGCAGCGTTTAAATCTGGCTTAACAGGTAAATCCAAGGTATTGTGACAAATCGTGCATTTAGCGATAGCATTCGCATCAACAAGACCCGCAAACCCAGCGGCATTCGTGTTATTCGCACCCGCAACCGTACCGTTGCTGCCGTGACACCCCATACAGGTGGCATAGCCTTTTTGGAGCACAATATCTTTAATATTCGGCGCATTTCTGTGAATTAAGCTGATGGAGTGGCAAGCATCACATTGCGCAATTCCCCATGCGGTGCCATTACCATCCTTGCCGTGCGTTGGGGTTAAAATTAAACTTCCTGTCATGCGATTATTGGTGGGGTTATCAACCACTAATGCCTGCTCATTTTTTCCATGCGCATGGCACTCACGGCAATTGCTGCCAGCACCTGCTAAATGCACCCCCGCCAAACCATTGCCGGTATCTTTATCGGCCTGCCCAATAGGGCTGCTCATCACATGGCATAACACACAGAGTTGCGAATCATCATCGTGGGTTACCGTCACATTGTATTTAGCTGCCCTAAATTGCGCATCCAGTTTAAAAACGCCCGCTGCCGAATTACCAATAATCAACTTATCATTGTGGGTGCTGTGCATAGCGTGACAATCGGTACACTCGACACTGCTTTGGTAGCTGTAGCCATCACGCAAACCTCTGTAAACAGTCGCTCCAGAGCCATTACGTTCACCGTGGACATCAATACTTAAAAAATCAACTTCCGAGGCATTCAAAGCATTGTTAGGATCGGTATTTTGAATCCTAAAATCTGCCTGCTGATGATTTTGATTATGGCAGCGCAAACAGAAGTCAGTTTGCTTGGAATAAGGGGCGGCATTACCACCTTGATCGGGAAACTTGGTAAGGTCAACGTTATTTTCAAACTCACCATCCATATCTGATGCCACATGGCATGCCAGGCAGTCTTTATCCTTTAAAGCCGCATCTGCAGCCGTATCAAAATTATGATTTTTAGGCTCATTCATGAGCGGTGATTGTGGTAAATCCTGGGCGTTATGGCATAACACACAGGAACGCACCGTCGAATCTACCCCATTCGTACCATGACAACCGGCGCAGGAAGGATAGCCTTTTTCCTTCACTATCCCCTGGATCTTAGGCGCATCTTTGTGAATTGCATTGATAAGATGGCAGCTTTGGCAGCGGTCCCTTCCCCATGCCGCACCATTACCGCCATGAACCGGAGTCAGTATCAGATTATTTTTAGCAAGCGACACATCAATCGTATTGGCTGCCCACAAAGTCCCAGACATAGCGATTAACAATAACCCATATATGCCCCAACGCACACGAACCAAAACAGCCAGTAACATACCCTTAAAATACTTAGAAAACATTAACGCTTATCCCGGTGACAATCATCACAATAAAAACTGTTGTGGCAACGCCCACAATTGGAAGCCATAACCCTTGCCTCTATGCCATGCATGGTTTGATAGCCCATCGGATGGTAATTAGCCCCTGACAAATCGCGTTTAAAGTGGCAATCGGAACAATAAGCCACATCCAAATGACAGGTTCGGCAAATCGCTTCATCCCGGCGCGCATCCTCGCCATGATTGGGGATGTAATTAAAATTATGGTCATCCGGCCAGATTTTGGCCTTATCGGTATGACACAGCTGACAACGCCAAGGCGCCCTTAAATCGGTAACATGACAATCATGACAAACTTTTTCCAAGGCTTCATTGGCAATGGTATTGATCGCTTTTAGATGCTTGTCGTTAGTGACTTTATTTTTCGCAAAGGTGTGACATAACATGCAGCTGTCACCCTCCTGCTCCATCGACTGTTTATGGATATTGTGCGGATAATAAATATCTTCACGGGTATTCCGTTTTTCCCACCAGGTTTTTTCTTTCAAAGAGGGCTTATCGGCAAAGACACCGCCGCTAAAACAGATCAAGCACAACAGCATTAACACTCTATTCATTGCGCTTCTTTTGGCTTAAAGTTATCAAAATAATAGGTGACTTGTAGCGCAGCTAAAAACTCATCAGACAGGCCATCACGGGAATTGGAGATATATTTGGTGGTCACGCCCAACACAATATTACTTTTAAGCATATAATCCCAACGGACTTGTGCGCCTTTTGCCCAATTCTCACCATATAACTGCTTTTCTTCATTCCTGAGTGCTAATGACAGGATGACACTGTTCCTGGAGTTTACGAAATACTCATTTTTCAGGTAAAACGCGGTTACTTTTTCTGCATTGATTTGCAAATGATCAACTTCAAAAGCCAGATTAAAATCCCGAAAATACCGGCTGCTTACACCGCCGTTAAAGCCATAACCATCATCACCAGCAACTTGTGCTGAATGGATACCGCCTAAATAAGCCGTTAAATAATCCTGCCATTGATGATGTACCGAGACCCGCAACAATTGTTGTTTTCCGAAAGCCTGTTGACTGTAAAACTGCTCCCTAAAGGTCGGGTTCGAAAACCGGTTCGGGTTGTAATATTCATAAGACCCGCGAATCCGGGTTTTATCATCAATATCCACCTGGGTTTCAGCCTGTAAATCTTCCAGGGTATTGGTATCAACCCGGTAAATGCCAATCAATCGGGATTCGTATTTTTTAAACCAGGGCCATAACAACCGCCCGGAAAGATTAGCCCCCAAAGAAACTTTATGCCCGCCAGCCGTTGTAATTGCTTGATCCGGCGCCGGATTCGCCGGGTTATAACGGCTCATATCCTGACCTTCGAAATACTGATAACCCACCCGCACATCCAGTGCATCAAGGGAAATTCTGGCAAATTCACTTTGCCATTTAGGCTCGTAATGCCAAAAACCTTTTACACCCGCAACCACATCCCCTTTTGCAGACTGTAAATCATCAAACCGCTGCGGTTTGCCGCCATAGACTTCCAGGGACAGATCTTTTGCATCGTTCTGATACACAGCGCTAACCCCGTTTAGGGTATAAAACCCCATGGCATCGGTTTGTTCAAAACGGCCGAGCTTGAGTGTGGTATTTAACGCGTTGAAGCCTTTTTGCAAAAATAAGCGGTAGAAATCCTGCCGGTTATTAAAGTCATCATTCCCGCCCCGTAGCAAAACATCCGCGCCAGCTTGTAAATCGTATTGTTTATTTTGATATTCAAACCGGCCGATGGCCTCTGCAAAAAAACTGCTGTCATTAGTCAGCCGGTTATCTACCTGCAATTTACTGGTAATCGAGCCGTGCCAATTGTCAGCATGACTGCTTTCACACGCAGTCAACAGCACAAAAAAACTCAATACAGCACATGAATGTGGATATTTATCTGTCCGCAACAATTTAAAAACACCAGGCATAGCAACTTGACTTTCCCTATGCACTGCGGCTTCCCTTTTTTTTAAAATCACGCGTAAATGCATCCAGTGTGTATTTTTAAATCAACCCGTTGTGATCCCCAACAGGATCAAAATAATTTAATGCCGGCCTACCCACAAATTTTAAGGCCCTTCCCGTTATTCATCTCACTCAAAATCTACAAGAACCATAGGGTGTGCTGAGGATCAGTAGGAGGCGTATCGGTCGTGGAAGGGTCGAACGATACGTATAAATCCTCAGCACATCCTATAATTCCTAAAAAACCTTAGCCCCCTATCCAGATCCAATATGGCAATTGAACAGAAAAACTAACGTGTTATTTGGTTGTTTGCTCATAAAAAGGTTGATCGCTGCTACGTTGTTTAATGACGGCCCAAGCAGTCAACGAACCCAAAGCAACCACACAACTGCCACAAGCACTACAACTACCCTGTTTAGGGATACTGCAATTGGAGGACGTCAATACATGTCCGACCGCAATCCCGGCTCCCCCCATCCAGGGAGATAATTTAACCAGCCAGGTTTGCTTTTGATTAATGCCAATTGCTTCCTGCGTTTTAACACCTGTAGGCATAGCGTTTTTATTCAGTATTTTTTGCATCATTCACCCCCAAAACATTGTAAAAAATGGGGGAGCAAATACACTCCCCCACCCAGCCTCCTTGCTATCACATCCCGAACCCTCTAAAGCACTTAACCACCGATACTCAAGTAAATATAAACGCAAATTTAATGCCAAAAAATAAAATAATTTTTTTACTGTTAAAATCCAAATACCTAGTATTTATATCTGATTAAACCAACCGTTTAGAAGGATATTTAAGCGCTAAAAAATAGGTTATTTCACACACTTTTAGGGCATTTGACACAAAACTGACTAGGCCATACCCGACTAATTCCAGAAATGCACTTTACTAAGATTTTAATTAATGCACCAGATTGCTATATTTTTGCAATAAAGCAGCGTGATCTTCGACATTGTTTGGATCATGGCTAATACAATCCACTGGACAAACTGAAATACATTGCGAATCATCATGATGCCCAACACATTCGGTACATAACATGGGATTGATGTAATAAGAATTATCGCCCTGGCTTATCGCCTCATTTGGGCATTCAGGCCTGCATAAATCACAATTGATACATTCTTCACTGATAATTAAAGACATAACTTCCTCTTGTTATAAAAAATCAAAAAAATGGGGAAGCCCTAACAACTTCCCCACCCAGCATCCTTGCATAGCCTTATCCTAAACTTGTCGACAAGCTATTGCTGCCAAATAAATTGAGCTAGCCATACAAGTAAAGTACAGCACAGCTCATGCCAAAGAGGTTTTAAAAATATTTAACACCTGTATTTCAGTTTGTTACGTTACTTCCACACTCAACAAAACAACCGGTCTCGAACCAATAATTAAAAGTGTGTCATATGACCTATTTTAAAAAAGTATCATCCCCTGACTTAATTAAGGCGCAACGTCACGGCAAAAAGCGTTTTATATACCCGTCAGAAATCAACACCAGCTTCAGTAAATCAGCTATCGTTATACTGCCGCTATCAAGTTGCTGGCTGTAATAGCCTAAAGTTGCCGAATCAAGCGTATAACGGGTGAGTAAATCAGCAACCTGAATAACCACCAATTGAGAAACCGGTATTTTTTTCAACGTCAGCGAACTTAACCAATAAGCAGTAAATTCAGCACGGGTCATTGATTGCATTAGGGAGTCACCCTCCTGTAACTCACCTGGCGTCAAACTACGTCCTAAAAGCTGTGACCCCAAAGCAATTACATAATCCTGCCCGTTGGCACTAAGATAACTTTCCTTAAGCGCGGTTTTTTTTACAAAAGCATCAACTAAAGCCTCGCTGGTATTGCCTTTATGCAAACTATCCCGCCATTCATTCAGCCATTCGCGCGGTGGAATTTGATCATTAATCGCCAGCGCCAGCAGAATAGCCACTTCTAAATGCTGCTGCTGGAACTCTGGCGCCAAAGCCAGCGCAACCACCCGCCCAACCCGGTCAGGATTTGTTTTTAGCGCTTGCACCTGCTCAGAAAGTTCATTGGCGGTCGCCTCACGCAAATACAAGTCACGATACAGCTGCGCGGCAAATCGCTCGTCCTGCGCAATATTGTTATCCTTAAGCTTTGGATTCGTGGCCTGAGTTAGCTCAAGCGCATCACTCACCCCATCCCCATCGCTATCAACACCCAAAGCCTGCGGATCAAAAGTTTTGGGGCTGCGCACCAGGCGCACCGGAAATGGATTGGATTCATAAGTGATCTTGTACCAAATCTCATCATACCCATTGCCAAAATCAACCGGCATTCCATACGAGGGAAACTCATTAAAGGTAGATGCCGACCAATACCAACTGTCCGGCGTATTCGGGAACACCGTTTCATTAATCGCCGGATTAGCGCAATGCAGCTCCACGATGGACTGCAACTCTTCAACCGTTGGCAGGCGCCAGGAGTTAAAGCCTAAATAATTGTTTTCATTGGCACGCTTTGCCTGCTCAGCAGCACTAAAAAAACTATGCGTGGTTGCCGCACCACTACAAGCATCACCCTGCAACACCTGCCCCATACTACAGCGCGACCAGATTAAACCGGTCTTGACATGCACCGCAGTACCATCCTCCTGTAAGGTAAAATCCCGCGTCGGCGTATTTTCTGGAAAACGGTCACTACAATTTGCCAGCCCCCCTGCCGCCGGCAAAAGCAAACCACTAATAAGAAGCACAGCCGACGGTATTTGCGGGTGAATACTCATAACCTTAGTCATAACCTTAACTTCGAAGATAGCAACACAAAAATCCTGCCCGGCCATACAATCAGTAAGCGCATATTGTAGTTATTTATATATTAAAAACAATAGGTTATTTGACACACCAAAATAGGTCATATCACACACTTTTTCATCATTTATAAAAATACCCACTCGTTCAACCTAACACATAATTTCATAACCTATTGTTTAAAATAATTTAATTCACAAACTCAGTGTTTTGGTATGTTTTTTGCCTTAATATCTACGCAGTAAATTTAAATTTAACGCAAAAAGTCACACAACTAAACCGTTCAAAAACGGCTCTGGTTAATCTTTAGTTTCAAAAATTTTCAAGAGGATAATTATGATGAGAACAATACCAAGGCAGGCTCCCCCCGGAAGTAAAGGGTTGGTGTCGATACTCGGGAGTGGGCTATTAGGATTGCTGCTGTTGCAATCTAATGCCTTCGCCCAAACTGGATTAATTCCAACAGTGGATAACGCTTTTGACCAATACGTCATGCACCCTAAAATCCCTTTTCTGGATGAGCAAGGCAATAACGTATTAACCAGCGGTAAGCCATACAGCCCAAAAAAAACCTGTGAAGGCAGCGGCTGCCATGATTACGAAAAAATCGGCCATTCTTATTCATATCGAATTCGGCCGGGATGAGACCGATGATAATTACGGCAAAAAAGTCGGCGTACCACATTTGGTATCCCCCGGCTGGTTTGGCGGCTATAACTGCATGAGCGGCAATACGCCCTCAATGTTGTCAAAAAAGAACAATGGCAAAGCCAATGACTTTATGGATTGGGGCTCAGCCGATTTTATCAAGGGCTGTGGCAGTTGCCATATGGGCGGGGGTTTTGCTGAAAAAGACCGCGACGGACTGCGCTATGACCAAAAAGCCGATGCCAGCATCAAAGCTTTAGACGGTGATTATTACACGGTTTTAGGCCGAGGTACCGCAGGCGCAACCGGCACTACAACCGGTACCACCGGTGGGACACCGATGGCGCATTCGGCGAAAGCAATGGATCATGATGCTTCTGGTAGCACCGTAATGGGCAAAGCCGCAAATGGTACCGTCGACACCTTGGGTTTTGACACCATTGTGCAACCCTGGGACTGGAAAAAAAGCGGCGTCGTGGAAATTGACTGCGTATCGTGTCATTACGGCCTAAACGAACTGAAAAAGTTCCCTGCCAGTGGTTTAGGTGCAGATGATGGTAAAGTCATAGACAATGATACAGCCAAAGCCAATTCAGATAACTCTGCTACGGCATTGCAAGCTTGGGGCTGGTTGCGTGACGGGCAAGCAAATCCAAATAAAACTAATTCCGGCTTAATTTACAATGGTTTTTTTAGGGAGGCCAGCACGGCATTTCTGGAATTTGTCAATCTTAAAATGGACGATCCAAATGGCTTGCAGTTAGTGACATTTAAAAAGAAAAATATTACGCAAGTTGGCACACCCTCAGCTGACGGCAAAACGACCGCTTATAAAAATTACTTTGAGCTAGAGCTAGGTTCAGATGGGCGACCCATTGTGCAATGGAACCCCAAAGCTTTTGATGCCGACGGCAAAGTGACTATTCCGCTAAAACGGTTTACACCGAACGAAAACTGTATGAACTGCCATACTACAGCTAAAGGTCGCCGTGGCTTCTTCGGTTTTGGTGATGTCGCTAAAATTAACAAAGACCCCGATGGTTTAATCCTCTCAGACTACAAGGATGATGTCCATAAAGGTAAAGGCTGGACGGCACCTAATGGTGTAACCCGCAGAATTGATAACTGTAATGCTTGTCACAGTTACAATTATTTTAATACCAGCTCTAGCACCCCCGAATTGGATAGTGCCCATCAATTTCCAAAAGGTAACTCTGATTTTGACGTGCGCAACGACTTGGACTACAACGACAATGTAAAAACCTGTACTTATTGTCACGACAAGAGCACCTTGAACCCTGATCCGGTATTGCCTTCAGGCCATGAAACACTATTAAAGGCGCATGAAGAACTTTGGAAAACCAATGGTGATATGGCTGGCTACAGTAAAGAAACTTTAACCAAAATCACAAAAACTCATATGGATGTAGTGGCTTGTCAAACTTGCCACATTGTGGAACAAAAGGATGCAAATGGTAAAAAATTAGTGGTTCTTTATCAATATAAAAAACAAGACGACGGTAAGCTTAAAATCACCCCGATGAACCCTGGTGCAGGTGTGCGTTTACTCTGGCGAGATCGGAAAAGTGATAAGGTACTGTCAAGGCTTGAGCTGGCAATGGTCTACAAAGATGCTCCAAAAGATGCAGCCGGCTTGGTATCACAAGGCATTATTATTAATGCGCTGGATGGCAGCGAACTGGGGCGTGTAGGTAAAACTGGGGCGGCCTATGACGCACCTAGAACCTATGAGCAATTCATGGCCCTTAAAACAGCTTATGATAAGTTGATGGAGAAACGTGGCTTCCCTGGCACTGATATGCAAATGGTGTGGGGCATGGTAAATGCTTATCAGATGAATCACGGTACAGATCCTTCAGATAAAGCCATGCCTTGTGGTGAATGCCACACTCGTAAGCAAAGTGGCGCATGGAGTGCATTGATTGCGCCGGATAGCGTTCTAGGAGATCAAGGTCCTAAAAACCTCTATGATGTGGCTGTTTACAAAGGCACAGCAGCTGTTCCTAGCCCAGCCTGGGTAATCCCTGATCAGCGATTGTTAGATGAAGGCCATGTGCGATTTGATTCACCTTACTTCAAACGTGACCCCAAAACCGGCAATATAACGATCAGAACCGGTGATGTGCTAAATGCCACAAAAATTGATCCGTTTACCGCTATTGCCAAAAATAGCAGTGCTACTCATATTTTCGGTGACCTCAGATCAAGTACTTTAGGTGCGGTACTGGGCGACATTAATATGTTCAACGATCCGTATCGTCAAGCGTTAGAAGCAGGCTCGGGCAAGATACCGGTGTTTTACTTCAATACGTCCCACGGTACCGCTGACTTGAGCAACGCTGCGGTCGTGGCATTGGGTGGTGGTATCGCGGATTTAGTCTTACCGCAATACCGTTTGACTGCGGATGTTTACAGTAATTTACCGGACGGCTTGGTAAAACTGCTGGAAAGCAAAGTGGCAGGCAGTAAACTCACCTCCAGTGCCTACTGGTTCCATGCTAAAGACCGGCAAAACCAAACCGTTACGCAATTTACAGCACCGGTGTATGTCAAAATGCCTTACAAAGGCAAAGCGACCAGTGCTGCTGGCATAAGGGTTTTAAGTAGCGTCGATGGTAGCGTGATTAACCAGTTGGATGCGAAAGCTATTGTCGATGTTAAAGCCGACAATGACGAACATGCGGGGTATATTATTTTTCAAACCACCCAATTTAGCTGGTTCGCTATTTTGGATGTTTAAAAATACGTTTTACTTAAGCTGTTTATAACATAGGGATTGTTATTAAAGGGGAGTGGTTGTCCGAACTGCTTCCCTTTTTTTAATCACCTATATCCCTTTATTAATGCAGCCTTCCGTACCAGAAAATGCAGGAAATTAAAGGCTATATTAATAATCGTTTTGACAATTTTTTTAAACCCGGAGCATAACCTATGAAATTTTTAATATTAACACTTGCACTCGTTGCCACTGCTTTTAGCGCTTATGCGATAGATTTACCTGCGGGACATCCGCCTATAAATGGCAATAAAGCTACAACAGCGCCAGCCACCTTAGGGCAAAAAGCAAAAGTGCTCGAGGTGATTAATGTGCCGCAATATACTTATCTTGAACTATCACAAAATAATCAATCCCGCTGGATCGCAGCGCCCACAGTTGCAGTGAAAAAAAATGATCTGGTCGCCTTTGATGAAGGCATGATAATGAAAGATTTTTTCAGTAAGACCCTGAACCGTACTTTTCCCAGCATTGCTTTTGTAAATCGCGTGGTGTTAAGCCAGTAACCCTGCAATCGCCTCATCAGGAATATCCCATAATAATTAAAAGAGCAGCGAAACAAAATGATACCAAGACCTATATTATTAGCCGGTTTATTGTTCACGGGCAGCGCTGGTGTAACTCAAGCCTCTGAAAGCCAATCCAGCTATGACACGCAATCCCGCTTACTCAAAATTCCGGTTATTAAAGTGGGTCGGGATTACTTATCAGCGGAATTGATCGACCAAGGCGAGTATCAATTCAAATTACAAAAATCCGCTTCCTATGCCGGAGTCGTTCCTGATAGTTACCCCAGCTATGATGCCAATACGGGCAGCGTGAACATCCCGCAATTAACCGCATTAGGGAAAGCCTGGGCAATAACCTTACAACATAACGGCAATCTGGTATTTAAACTGGAGACTGCCACAGAAGTGATTATACAACCCGATCCCTTAGAAGCCCTTACCCCAAAAGAACGCTATACCATCAATAACGATGGCACAGTCACCGACAAACAAACTGGCCTGCAATGGATGCGTTGCAGTTACGGACAAACCTGGAACGGTAATGCCTGTGACGGCCTTGCCGCCGCAATAGGCTGGGAAAATGCTGCGGTTCTTGCTTTTAACCTTAACTTTGCAGGTCAAAAAGATTGGCGGCTACCCAGTGTTGACGAATTAAAATCATTGGTCTATTGCAACTCCGCAAAGCCTAAATATTGGAATACCTCCGGTTACGGTTGTACCGGCGATTTTAGAAAACCGACGTTAGCTGAAGAAGCCTTTCCTTATACAGCAGGTGGCGTTTACTGGACGAGCACTAATCTTGGTCGCGATCCGGGGCAGGATTATAACCTAACCGTATCCTTTAACTATGGTCATGTTTATTACAGCTATTTTAGTGATGCTTATGAACTGGCAAGGTTTGTAAGAGGCTCGTCAAATATTATTCCAGGCCCTGAGGTAATAGGCGGCTTTAAAGAATAAGCCTTTCCTAAAACTTTCCTTAATGTTACTTCATGCCCTTTCTTTGCCCTGCACTGGTTGCTGATTTATGCCTATTAACAACTGAATACCTTCATCCTGAGTAAAACCATGCAGAAAAAATTCACTTTTTGGCACATTTGGATTGTTATCACTTATTGTTTGGGTACCATGGCCTGGGCATTGCCCGATGCTTTATTTTCAGCTGCTACCAATAAACTGACTATTCCCTATGTAAGCTACCAAGGCCGCTCTTATCAAGCAGAATTAATTTTTGAAGCGCCGGATAAGTTAACGCTGCAACAGCTTATTCCAAATACGGGTGAAGCAGAAGCCGGGAGAATCGTACCGGTTTACGCTGATTTAAGTTTTCATTTAGCGCAATTACGCGCTAACGGTGAAAACTACCAGGCAGATGTCAGCTTTGAAAAAGATAGAAGCTTTAAAGTATTACAACTATCCGCAGCGCTGTTCACACCAGTCGCACCGGCAGAAGTAAGCTCTAAGCATTTTTCAGGATCGGGAAACTGCCAAGGCTGCCATAACGGCATCAAAGACAATACCGGTAAAGACGTGTCCATTATCGCCGCCTGGCAACCCACCATGATGGCGAATGCCGCACGCGATCCGTTCTGGAAAGCGCAGGTTAAAAACGAATTGACCCGTACCCCGAGCCAAAGTGCATTGATTAATGAAAGATGCTCACGCTGTCATGCACCGATGGCAAATGTAGAAGCAAAAAAACAAAACACCACTTATCCAATATTTGGCGAAGGCCTGTTAAATCCTGAGCACACGGCATTTGCTTTAGCTCAAGAAGGTGTAAGTTGTTCCCTGTGCCATCAAATTAAAAGCAGCGCAACTTTGGGGACACTCGCTGGTAGTTCCGGCAATTTTGAGATTGACAGTTATGACAATCCAACTGACAGGAAAATTTACGGGCCTTTTGAAAATGTCATGACCAGCCCTATGCAGCAATTTGTTAAATTTACGCCCACTTTTAGCCCGCATATTAAAGCCTCAGAACATTGTGCCAGTTGCCACGACCTAAAAACCCCTTACACCGACGAAGCCGGAACGCCTTTAAGTAACGACAAAGCCAGTGAATTCCCGGAACAAATGGCCTATAGCGAATGGAAGCACAGCGACTTTTCCAAAACCCAAACCTGCCAGCAATGCCACATGAAACGTGCAAACGGGGTGATTATAGCCTCACAAATCCCGATGTTAACCACCAAACGGGATGATTTTGCACAGCATCGCTTAGTGGGGGGAAATAAACTGATGTTAACTATGTTGCAAGACTACAGTGCAGCACTGGGTGTGAACGCCAAAGACTTTAGCGCAGTTTTGGCAGAGACCGAGGAGTTGATGCGCGGCGCGGCAACCTTAACTATCATTAATCCGGACATCAATGCAGAAGCACTGCAATTTACCCTTAATCTGACCAGTAAAACCGGGCATAAACTGCCCTCCTCCTACCCATCGCGCAGGGTCATTGTGCATGTGGTTATTAAAGACCAAAACCAAGCTATTGTATTTGAGTCTGGCAAAGTAAACAGTGATGGCAGTGTGATTAATTTAGATGCGGATATGGACAAAACCAAAGCGGAATCGCATTACGATTTGATCACTAGCCAAGATCAGGTGCAAGTTTATGAAGACATCATGGAAGATTATAAAGGCAATATTACTTACACCTTACTGCGCGCCAAAAAATACCGTAAAGACAATCGTCTGCTACCGCCCGGCTTTAATAAAGCCATCGCGCCCGCCGATATTCAAGTGGTTGGTGAAGCATTAAACGATACTAACTTTATCGGAGGAAGTGACGAAATCCATTTTAAACTCGCCGGTTTAACCGGTAAGTCTTACACCATTGACGTAGAATTAATTTACCAAACCCTTGGCTATGCGTTTGCGCAGGATATGTTTACAAACGCAGCGCCGGAAGTGAGCCAGTTTAAACAAATGTTTAATGCTTCAAAGCTAAAATCTTATCCTATTACCCAAGCCACAATAACAGTAACAAGATAGAACCTACCCATTGCGTTTTAAATCCCTCCTGAAAAGCCCCGATGATTGTACAAAGCTTTAGCCCCTTTTCTAAAAGGGGCTAAACGCAGAGCTTAGTATTTTTGTATGTAACGTCCCCTAATGCCCCATACTTTAGCGCATGGGGCATTTAAAAAATTCCTGCGTAACCTTGCCTCGCACTTTGCTTTTCCCTTCATTACAAAACTTCTCCAACACTGCCAGCAAAAAAATTCGACTATGTGAACCACTTCACATATTTTTGCAGCGCATCGTGTTATTTTTCAAATCAAGTTGATCCAGATCAACATTTCAATTTATTTTTCATAATTTCAAAAATGCGCTGTATTCAAACTTATAACAACAATAAGTAACGCTGACCCAGACGTCAGCACGGGAGGATAAGCAAATGCTAAACTTCAGCCGCAATACCTCAGTAACGCCAGTATTCCTTGCCGGACATCAACATTCTGCTAAGCAACTGGCTCACCGGTTCTTCACTATACTCGGGTTGCTTGTCCTGAGCAGCTGTTTTAACCCGCCAGAAAAACCTCCCCTAATTGGCTCCAATTCAGCCAGTGATAACAACCCGCCACAATCCAGGCTTTGCAAAAGCACCGTTACAGCAGAAGTCGTGGCATTAGAACAAATCATCACCTTTAACCGCTTTGGGGCGTTTAATCCCGCCGGAATGGTTTATGCGCTAAAACAAGATGTCGTGTATGACGACCCAGATACCAAAGTGGAAGAACAATTGCCGTTGCCCGACAATAGCAAGTTGAGTAACCTTGAATTTACCACAAAAATTGCTGGCTGGGTGAAACTTAGGAGCGACAAGCGGCCCCGGCCACTGGTATTACGTGTCCATGAAGACGAATGCCTGCAAGTCACATTTTGGAATTTATTATCGCCTCTACCAAGTGTGCATACCCTCTTGAAAAGGGAGGATTTCAAAGCAGGTGGCGTTGTTAGGCATGCTGTACAAGAAACGCCAGTTGGTGATTTAAAAGCGACCGATATATCCACCCCGCCCCGTTGTTTTGACAAAGAAGGCAATGCCAATCCCAATAATGCCAGCGAAAATTGTAAAAATTTGTTTCCTTTTCCCAGGCAGGAAGAGCCCGATTACCCAAGCACAAGAGCCGCATCTATCCATGTCAATGGGTTAGATTACGTAAATATAGGTGCCGACGGTGCCAATGTCGGTAAAAACCCTTCCTCTTTGGTGGAGCCTGGGGAATCGACGACCTACGTTTGGTATGGCCGTCAGGAAGGCGGATATTTTATGTATTCGGCTGGCGCATTGGCTGGCGGCGAGGGCGATGGTGGCCAGTTGGGTTTAGGTTTGTTTGGTTCGGTTAATGTAGAACCCAAGGGATCGATTTGGTACCGCTCGCAAGTGACGCACCAAGATATGGTCGATGCCGCTGACAGCAATGGCGATTATTCAAAAATTACTTATGAAAAACTAGCCATTCTTGATGGCGATGAAATTGTCCATTCAGATCTTAATGCCATCATTTTCCAAGAAAATACAAAGGACGATAAAGGTAACTTATGGGAGTCCAGAAGTTTTGACAAGGATGGCAAGGCGATTCCAGGCACAGGTTTAGACTGCTCCAAACTTTCCCCTGGCAGCAGTTGTGGCATGTCGTTCCGGGAATTCACCACGATCTTCCACGACGAAAACAAGGTCTTTCAGGCCTTTGCCGAATTGTCTGACGAAGGCAACCCCATCAGCGCCATCTCCGACGGCATGGCTATTAACTATGGCGCATCCGGTGTGGGTTCTGCAGTTCTGGCGGCCAAGAAACATATCGGCCCCGGCAAGGACTGCCCTGAATGCAAGCTGGAAGAGTTTTTCTTAAGCTCCTGGGTCAACGGCGACCCGGCCATGATCGTGCAAAGGAATATGGACGGCAAAGCGGTAAAAGCCTTGTACCCTGACGACCCGTCCAACGTCCATCATTCCTACTTGGGCGACCCAGTGCGTTTTCGGAATATCCACGCTGGACCGAAAGAAACTCATGTATTCCACCTCCATGCACACCAATGGCTACAGGACAAAAACGACCCGAATGCCAATTACTTGGATTCACAAACGATTTCGCCGGGTTCGTCTTACACTTACGACATCCAATACGGTGGCGGCGGTAACCGCAATTTAACGGTCGGCGACGCGATTTTCCATTGCCACTTGTATCCGCATTTTGCCGCTGGCATGTGGGAGTTGTGGCGCAACCATGATGTGTTTGAAGATGGTACGCCAGGGTTATTTGATGAATCCAATAACCCTGGCGGACGTTATTTGCCCGACTTTGAAATTAAAACGGGAACCCCAAATCCCGCCATCGTGCCAATCCCTTATTTTCCACATGCCCCTGCGCCCAACAAAGAAGTGCGTGGTTATCCGTTCTTTATGGCCGCCGTGCCAGGGCATCGTCCGCCGCAACCGCCGCTTGATATGGCGCGAGGCGGGACAAACCAAGAGATAGAACTCAACGGCGGCTTGCCCCGGCATGTCATTGTCGGTGGTAGCATCAAACTTCCTGAAGACAAAGAAATGCAACCAGAAGAATTGCTGAAAGGACAAGGCGACCCATTGGCGACCAATGCGTCCCGTTACATCGCCGAACGCACCTGGAAACTAAACAGCGACCCCAATAACCTAGGTTTGGCGCAAAAACTAGCTTGGGCAAGCATAAAAATCGCCCCGCAGTGCGGCAGCAAGGAAGAAATTCTCGCCATGGCTTACCATGCTGGCTGGAGCAAAAACGACCTGATGAACCTGAAAAAAGGCATCAATGAAACCAAAGACGAAAAGGGCAACAAGACCACACTGATGCCGCCTTGGTGTACCCTGGAAGTACAGCAAACCCTGGCTGGCCTTGATAACAATTTTACTTGGCAGCAAAGCATTCCGGATGTTTCTTGGCCAAAGAAAACGTATAACGGCCAGCCAATGAAACCGCTATGGAAGGGCAAAGGCTATGAGGACAGTTCTGTCGCCGACAACTCAGCAGGAAGCAACTACGACCCCGGCAAATATTTCCGGATTAACGGCTATAAACCCCGTCAAGGGGCGCCGTTTGCGGAACCTTGTCCGGCAACATACTTCAAAAAGATTGATGAATCCAATCATCAAGAAGCCTTGGAAGAAACAGGTGTCAATATCGAACACCCGCGCCTTTATAAATCGGCTTACATTCAATTCGACTTGACCGTCAACAAATACGGATGGCACGACCCGCAAGCGCGGATGCCGGTATTGGAGGAAGACGCCGCCGCCACGATTAATGGCGATCGTTTAGCCGAACCCTTGTTTTTCCGCGCCACTTCGGGCGACTGTATCCAGTTCCAGGCGACCAACCTCATACCAGGCGTCTTGAACTTGGATGACTTTCAGGTCTACACGCCGACCGACACCATCGGCCAGCACATCCATCTTGTCAAGTTTGATGTCACGTCATCCGACGGCTCTGCTAACGGCTGGAATTATGAAGACGGCACTTTCGCGCCGGATGAGGTCAGGGAACGTATAGAGGCTAGTAAGCACGGCAGTGTGATCAAGTGGGATAAACAGCCATATAAAAATCTGGAATGGGCTGATTATAAATTGCCTAAAGGCACAGCCCATACCGATATATTGGGCAAATGCTCCGGCAGTGCCAAGGACAACAACAAAAACCATCCTTGGTGCGGCGCCCAAGCCACTGTGCAACGCTGGTGGGCGGATCCCGTGTTGAATGACCAATGGGACGACCGCACCATGCGCGCCGTGTTTACCCACGACCACTACGGACCCAGTTCGCACCAACAACATGGGTTTTATGCGGCTTTGGTCGTCGAGCGTGAAGGCACCGTCTGGACAAAATTATCGGCATCTCCCGCTGATGTGGACTTAAGCCAAGACAAGTGCGAAGAAACCACCTTGAGCGGCTCCGCCGAGAAGCCTTGCCGACCTGATGGCGGCCCCACCAGCTTTGCTGCCAATATCGGGTTACCCAAAAACCATCCGCACGCGGGTGACGCTGAACACCAGCATGAAATCCGGCGCGAATACAATCTAGCCTTTGCCGATTTTGCGATCCTTTATAACGCCGATCTGCGCCCGGTCAACCCGCCCAGTCGCCAAGCCGATTTGATGCTGCCCGATGTCGTGCGTGATGGCCTGAAACCCAAACCGGAAGGCATATCCACGGAAGACCCAGGCACACGCTTGCTGAACTACCGGAATGAACCGATCCCGTTACGGATAGCGGCAGAGGACAAGGGCAGCTTGGAATACCACCAAAAAAGGGATAAATATTGCAAAATCGCGCCTGATGGCGATATGGCAAACGTATTTAGTTCGTTAGCCCATAGCAGCCCTACCTTGGCTTCCACTTCAGACAGAATTACGAAGCTAAAAGCAAATGTGCCCCATGAAATTTTCGATGAAGGCTGGTTGGCTGAATTATTGGCGCAACAAATAAAAAACACGAATACGTTCACTTCGCTGCTAGATGAAAACGAACCTTGGCGGGTGGATGGTGACCCATCAACCCCAGTATTGCCGGGCTATGCTGGCGACAGCCTGAATATTCACCTTATACAGGGCGCACAAGAGGAACAACATGTATTTTCTGCAAATGGACTCAAATGGAAAGCGGAACCTGCATCGAAAAACTCCGGCTATATGAATGGGCAACAGATTGGTATTTCTGAGCATTTTGAAATGGAAGTTAAACTCCCCAATGCTGATATGTTGACCGATTATTGGTTCGGCTCGCCCAGCGTCGAAAACTTTTGGGATGGCATGTGGGGATTAGTCCGCGCAATGGGGGGGCAAAAAATGTTTCTTCCAGAAAAGATCCAGCAAGCTACGGTTGCCGGACAAAATGCAGCGGAAGATCCAAACAGAGTAGACCGAAAACAAAGGTTAAAGAAATTGTTTAACTACGTAGATCAAGGCGGGAAGGCTATAAATATCAATGACAAGGACAAAGCTGACAAAGTCCTTGACGCGCTGGCTGTGCTTCCCAAAAATCTGGACAAGACAGTTAAAGATATTCCAGACCTGCAACAATTGCCGGAAGATGATCTGAAGCTTGATGCTTTAAATTCAAATAGATTAAGCAAAAAATTGCTGGAACGGTTTGCCAACGATAAGGCAAAACGGGACAAAATAATAAGCCTATTGAATACCAAAAAAGAAACTGGTGTCTGGAAAGATATCTATGAAGTTTACGATGACCTCAATAAGAAATTTAATGACATGCTAGATACAGAAGGCGGAAGCAAAGATTTGGCAATAATTGAAGATTCTTACCGGCGCATCTTTAATGAAGAAGTTTGGAATATGCAACCATGCCCATTTTCTGACTACGCAGAATCGAACAAACACATGAAGCATGTGGTTGCGGTAATGGCTGAAGATATTCTTGACGGCAAAAAAATCAACTACAACGGGCAGTTTAATATAACCGACCGACAAGGCATCGTTTTCATAGAACTCGACAGAGAATGGGTTACAGAGCAACAAAGCAAGGCTAAAAACGCCCAAACAGCCGATCCCGAAGGCTATGCAAAGGAACCTGCAGAAGGCAACAGTTACCCATTGCCTGCCCAGGAAATTATCCAAAAACTTATAGCGGACTATAAAAACGGCAGGCATCTGGAACCCCTGGTTTTGCGTGCCAAAGCTGGCGAGTGTATCCAAGTTGCCTTGCACAACTTGCTGCCCGAAGGCTTTTCAAATGGCGTGGATAACACGGAAGATGGCATTAATTTCTGGAGTTATAACCTGATGCCACCGATTGTTTCGGGTTTCAATTTTAATCAGGTGCAGATGTCTTCGACCGTTAACTTAATCCCGCAATTGGTTGCCTATGATGTCAAGGAGATGGGCGGTGGCAACATAGGGCTCAACAAAGCGTTCAATCCTGAGAGCAAAACCAAAGGTTTGCCCGGTTGTCGTAAGGTCATGGGGAACGGCAAGGCCGATTTTAGCGGCTGCGATAACAACATAACCGAATATATTTGGTATGCGGGCAATCGTCAGGTTATTGATATTGATACTTTTGAAAAATATGACAAAAATCAACAAACCCTTGAATGTCCGGTAAAAGATCAAATTGGCAAAGAAAAAGACAAGGATGAAAACGCCATCATTACAGGATATGTATGTTATACCCCGATAGAATTTGGTGTCGCTTCATTGCGTAGTTTCGGCGATGTCATAAAGCAGTCTTCCCATGGCGCGGTCGGTGCGTTAGTGATTGAGCCTGAGGGGGCTAGCGTTAGTTTTCCTGATTCTTCATCTCGCATAACCGCCGACGTTAAGTGGAAAGACAAAGAGGGTAAAGATAAGTCTTTCCGCGAATTCGTCACCGTATTCCAGGACGACCTCAGCTTGCACCAAAACGGCCAACCGATGCCAAACCACCGTATGGCCGATGATGCCGAGGATACGGGGCAAAAGGGTTTTAACTACCGTACCGAACCGCTGTGGGCGAGAAATGGCGTGGGAACATCGGGCGCTGATTTTAATGTCCTGAATGGTTTGGATTATCGTAACACCTTAAGCTCAATCTTACCCAATCCTGGTTGTGGGGCTAAGCCCAACAGTGCATGTGGCGATCCTGCAACACCAGTATTCAAAGCCAAAGCGGGTTCTGACATACGGTTCAGGTTAGTACACCCTAATGGCCATTCCCGTCAGCATGCCTTTGTCTTGCATGGACACAATTGGGATTACCAGCCCTGGAAGAATGATTCTACCGAAATCGCCACGCCGGATGAGAAAGAAATTAGAACTGCAAGGCTAGGCGCAATAGGTGGGATTGGCCCAGGCAGGCATTTTAACATTGTCACCACGGCTGGAGGGGTTAACAAAGTTCCTGGCGATTATTTATTCAGAGTACAAGAGAATTTCCAATTCCACGGTGGCATGTGGGGAATCTTACGTGTCGAATAAGGAATAATCATGACTAATGTTATCGTTAAACTAATGTTAATTTTTTCTGTTGCCTATGCATTTACGGCAAATGCCACGCAAGATGTGGAAACGCACGTTGAAATTCAAGGTATAGATTTAGCTCTGCAATTGGCCAGCTCCCAGAAAGAAGAAACAACCGATTCTATTGAGGATCAATCACTTAGAGCTATCATTAAATTTAAAGAAAAATTAACCGGCAAAGCCATCTCGCAATTACGGCCTAAAGCCTGGCTCTCGCTGCGCCGCTCCGAACAAGTCGCCACCGAAACCAGTTGTGAAGCCAAAGTCCGTAGTTTTTCCAGTGGGCAACTGACGGCCCGCGCGGATGTGGATCTCAACAGCTATTTGTTGTTAACGTTGAATCAAGATAAGACTGTCACTTTCATCAATCCGCAGGTCGCCTGGAGCCGCAGCAAGCTGGAAAGCATTGTGGTGCTACCGGAACAGGGGCTGGATTGGGTGCTGACCAAAGACGGCAAATGGCTGTATGTGACCATGCCGGATGCTTCGGCGGTGGCGGTGATTGATACTATCGCCCATAAAGTGGTCAGTACCCTATCTACCGGCAAAGGCACGAAGCCAACCCGCATTGC
The DNA here is from genome assembly GCA_040079795.1 of Methylococcales bacterium. Taxonomy (GTDB): domain Bacteria; phylum Pseudomonadota; class Gammaproteobacteria; order Methylococcales; family Methylomonadaceae; genus SXIZ01. The sequence continues at coordinate 6,813 of JBEBJQ010000019.1, read as the reverse complement.
CCTGACACCGGATCAACAGTCGGTGTGGGTTGGCTTGGATGGTTCGGCGTCTGTCGCGGTGTTGTCACGCGGCGACAAGCCGGAACTAAAGTTGCTTGAAGCCGCTAAAGGCTTGCACCAGATCAGTTTTACGCAAGACGGCAAACAGGCGCTGGTTACTAATACGGCGGCAAATTCGGTCTCCTTATTTGACGTGGCGACGCATAAAAAGTTAGGCGATATTGCCGTCAGCAATACCCCGCTCAAGGCCGCTTGGGTGGAGAAAGCTGGTTTATTTTATGTCGCCTCAATTAACAGTACTGACCTCAGCGTGATTGATCCGCTGAAGTTGGCGGTGGTAAGTAAAATCGACGTAGGACAAGGCGCGGTAGATGTCGCCGTTGATCCGCAAGGGCGTTTTGTGTGGGTGGTGAATCAATTGGCTTCCAAGGTGGTGGTGATAGATTCGGCAACCAATACCAAACTGGCTACGGCTCAAGTGGCCACCGAACCAGACCAAATTGTATTCACTACTGGCTACGCCTACATTCGCGGCTTGGCTTCGGAAAAATTTTCGCTAATAGAAATTGGTCAGGTTGCTAAATTGTCTGAAAAAACCAACGCGGCTACAGCCAATACATTGCATGAATTAGCAGTCACGCAAATCCAGGCGGGTGAAAAACCGCCCTCAACAGAAACCCAAGCCATTGGTGTTGCACCGATGATTGTTCCAATTCCTGAACAAAACGGCGCGATGATTGCCAGCGCGCCGGGCAAGAGCATTTACTATTACACCGAGGGCATGATGGTGCCGATGGGAACCTTGGACAATTACCAGCGTATCCCGCGTGGCTTGATGGTTCTGGATCGGAGCTTGCGCGAAACTTCACCTGGCGTCTTTGAAGCGCCTGTAGTTATTGAAAAATCCGGAAATTATGACGTGGCAGTGATGCTTGATCAGCCGCGCATTATTCACTGCTTTACCACTAAGTTGTCCGTCAATGCTGAAAAGCCCACTAAAAATGTCACCCCTAAACTGAAGCTTGAGTTATTACCTTTACCGGCAACAGTCACGGCTGGCGTTGCAACAACTATTCGCTTCCAATTGCAAGATGCAGCTACCGGACAGTTACAAAGCGGCATTCGGGATGCGCGGTTATTGGCGTTTGAACCCCCAGGACTTTGGCAGCAACGCTTCTGGTTAACGGAAGAAAGTGAAGGGGTTTACCAAGCCATCATCACATTTCCACACACTGGACGTTTTAAGTTATTGGTGGAAGCGCTTTCAAAAGGCCTAGCCTTTACTGATCAGCCGCTAAGTACATTATCCGTAGCAAAGCCCCCCTAAATAAAAAAGTTAGGGAATATCCCCCACGGGTGCCTTAAGGCACTAATGGCACAAAACATTAAAGCAATAATTACCACTATTAGCTTTGCATAAGCAACGCTAACTAACGGGAGTAGAAGGTTATGAAAACACATCATTTCGTTATGTTATTAAGTACATTTTTCTGCCATTCACTGTTAGCACTTCCCAATAAAGCTGAACCCACAACCAACTTTAATATTATTGGGTATATACAGGATTTTACAGTCGATAATCTGAGTGATCCGCTTTCTGCCGCAAAAATTACCGTCAACGGTATCAGCATAGTCATTCCTAAAAATTTAAAAATTGTAATGCCTGGAACATACCTCACTGCCAATGATATTTTTCGAGGGCCACATGGCACTAAAGACGATACTAAAACACCGGTAAAAAAACGCTCTTGCATTGCGCTCAATGACCGCAACAATATTGATGCCATTTGCCCCAAAGACCAACCAGAGTTTCCTTATACGGCTGAGATTGTTGGTAATATTGTTGATAATACTTACATCGCCGGCTTAGTTAATATTGGTCAGATCCCCTTGCAAACCAGTGGCGGTTTCATCAAAAAGATTTGTTATGAAAAATCGGCAGAGTGCATGATGAAGGGGGAATTATTAGTCGGTCCGCAAAAGGATAATCCGTTAATTTCCGGTCGGGTGCGCTTAAATGACCCTGAAGTGAATGCACAGGGAGGACGCTTCGGTGCGGCTTCCTTAGTGGAACAAGACGACCGCTTTAAAGCTGATCAAGGCAATCCAACCGTGCATGCAGCAACCGGTTACCCGGTTTGTATCCCGCGCGTTGACCCTGCCAGTGGTAACGATGCGCTATGCCCAAAAAGCAACCGATTTGGCAACGCCAAACGCTTCACTATTGGTAAAAAAATCGCCAGCAATAGAAATGGTTTACCCGTGTCAGATGCGCCCATTTGTAACACCTGTGAGCCTCACGCTATGGTGCCATTGGCCGTGGGTGATTATATTATCTATTCTGGTACTTTAGAAAAAGACACAAAAGGCACTTATATTTCAGCGTATTCGCTAGAAGCCGACTTAGGTATTTACACCTCACCTAAAACTGATCCTGCTTATGTATTTATTGAAGTAAGCATATTGGGCGCGGGTGGTACCGCCTTCCCAGGCATTGATCAGGAAACCGGGCCAGGCAAAGTGACTCCAGGTCAAACATTGGTAACGCGATTTAAAATTGTCGGTTTTACCACCGATCCCAGTAGAAACGTAGATGTATTTGCACTGGATGTCAAAGATGCTAAGAGCCTCGACAAAGCACCGCGACTACTGCAAAGCATTCCACCAGAAATAAAACCACCACTGGGTCGTTTTGAAGTCACCGTTGACCAGCAAGTTTTTATGCCGCCGCCCCGTGAAATACGCGCACAAATCAAGGACACTGCGGGTAAAAGTGACCAAGATCCTGCTTCTAATGGCTTGGAATGGGGAAAATACGATGCACCGGTAGCTGAATACATTTTTCCAGAAGGCCGCGTATTTGGCGGAAAAACACCACAACCAGGATTAATTCCAGCGAATTTTGAAGATTTGTGTTTTCTGTCAGTTGGTTTTGGCCCGTTGGATACCCTCGATCGCTGCCCTGAAGCCAATGCAGATTGCCCCAGTATAGATGCTAATTTACCGATTGTTATGCCATTAGCACCTTGGCCTGCATCTGAGCAACTGCCAATACAAACCACGCCAAGTAAATCGACCCACCAGCCTCCGGGTATTTTTTGTCCACAAGCTAAGCCATGATTTTAACTGTGCCCAGGGAGCGTTTAACGTTCCCTGGGCTATCAGTATTAGGATTTCTCACCATTGAGCGTAAAATCAATGCAAACATTTTGTAAGCAATTTCTGATAATACTCTGTTTATTACCGCCGCCAATGCTGGCGGCAAGTGATCAAGAACCTCTGTGGCGAAATTCACCGGTCGTCAACCACCACGCTAAGGTTTTAAATTTCTATCAAGATCTTATCAAAGGCAAAACCGTCGCCATCAACTTCATCTTCACTACTTGCAGCAGCAGCTGCCCGCTGGCAACCGCAGTCTTTAAACAAGTGCAAAACCAGTTAGGGGCACAACAAGTCCAGCTTATTTCCATCAGTGTCGATCCTGGAACCGACACACCAGAGCGGCTGAATGCATTTGCCCAACAGTTTAAAATTAAATCCGGCTGGAGTTTTATTACCGGTGAAGAAGCCATAATCACTGCTTTATTGGAAGATTTGGACGCTTATACCCCAGACAAAATCTTGCACACCAATATGGTCTTAGTCGGTAATGATGCCACCCACAACTGGATACGCTTATTTGGTTTGCCCAGCGCTGAAATGATCATCAATGCATTTAAAAATGTTACCACCCAACCCACTAATGCACGCGTATCCATTCGTTAGTTTCCGTCAAGCGACTTTTTTAGGTGTGCTCAGCATAATAAGCTGCACAATGGCAGTTCAAAGTGCCGATGCGCTTACACCACAGGAATTGCAAGGCCGCCAAATTTATCAACAGAGTCAGGATGAAAGTAATGTAGAAATTTCTGTCACTCTGGGTTTAACAAAAACCACCCTCCCCGCCCAAACCTTTCCTTGCATCAATTGCCACGGTGCAGAAGGGGAAGGAAAAGTAGAAGGCAGTTTAACAATTCCCGCAATAACCGCCAGCAGCCTGTTCGCCAATGCAACTCTCCAAGGCCGTTCGCGCCCTGCTTATAATGAAGGGACACTGACGCAAGCTATCCGCATGGGGTATAAAAGCAACAGTCAATCCCTGGATTCTGCCATGCCGCGCTATAGCCTCTCTAAAGCACAAATGGCGGCGCTTATTGCGTATCTAAAACGCCTAGGTAGCGCAATGGACCTTGATCCTGGCCTCACTGATGACAAAATCCAACTTGGCAGTGTATTACCACTTAGCGGCGCACTTAGAGAGACCGGCAGGTTGCTCAAAAATACCTTAGAGGCCTGTTTGGATGAAGCCAATGCACAGGGATTGATTTATGGTCGACGCTTAAGTATCTACATAGAGGATTCAGGCGACACTGACCAAGGTGCTTTAACCGCAACCCAGCATCTACTTGACGGTAACAAAACCTTTGCGCTCATCGCCCGTTTTGACAGCGATAACGCCGATGAAGTTAATGCGCGTTTGGCAAAGTCCAAATTGCCTGACTTGGCACCCATCACCTTTATGCCCAATCAGCAATCCGAAACTGATACCCGCACTTTTTATTTTTTACCCAGTTACGCTGATCAGGCCCGAGCGTTGGTTGATTATTGGCTCACCCTTCCCGAATTTACCCGCATAAAAAGCAACGCTACGCTCGCCCTCATTATCGGCGATCATGCAGCCGATAAACTAGCGGCAGAAAGCATCCGTGCCCAAGCATATTTACAGGGGATGATGATTGATGTTATGCACTGGCAATCAGACAAGTCAAAAAACAATGCAGCACTTAAAAAATTATTCTTCAAAAAACCAGCTGCGATTTTTTTCTTGGGCGATGTTAATGAATTTGAAACTGTCAATGCCCAGTTAATCAAAACAGCCCAACACCCTATGCTGCTGGGCTTAATGGCTATGCTAGGCCGGGAAGCCTTGCAAATTAAAAATTTATCCTTTAGCAGAATTTTACTGGCTACCCCATTTGCTTACGATCAAAGTACCCTTAATAACTTTACCACTCTCTTGAAACGCCACGGTATCCCACTACAAAATCCGGGATTACAAAGTATTGCCTGTAATGCGGTAAAAGTATTAGTCGAAGGATTAAAACATATCGGCAGGCACGCCAGCCGCCAGAAACTAATAACCGCGCTGGAAGAAATTCATAACTTCCCATCAGACTTTTTGCCGCCGTTAAATTTTTCATCCCATTCAAAAATAGGTTTACAGGGCGCTTACATAATGGAACTTAATCAGCGTGCTGAATTGATTTCACAGAGTACTTGGATTACCCCTTCGAATGAGTCACTGCGAAAACCCTAGCTGTAAATACTGTCAAATGTCCCCAACAAACTTTGTACCGCCTGCCTAAGGTCAGGAGTTTTTTATATAAAAACTGGCAAAAACGCGCGCGGGGAACAATATACACATGGACATAATCAATAACAATTACTTAGTTTAAGTCATTAAAATCTCGCCTGATACTTTCTATTTGCGAGCGGTATTGCTTGGCATCGCCATAATCAACGAATTTGTAATAACGGCTGTGTAAGCTTTTAATTCTTTTGGCATGCTTAATTGGGCACCAAAATTGCTCGGTACGGGCGGCTATTTCCTGTAAATATCCCGTTAAGCCATTGACATAACTACAATAACCACAATTGATTTTTTCAAAAATATTCAGGTAATGCAAATATTGTGTATCAAAAACAATATAGTCACTACGCTTAACCTTAGGGATATTATAAATAGGGAAGCAAATCTGATGGTACAGGCTGGCGGTGACATCTAGCAAAAGTACCGGAAAAATACACAACCAAATAAATGGGGCGCAAAGGATGTGTTTTATTGGGGCATCGTGTATATAATCCAGCAATTGCTTAAGATATTCTTTTTGACGAAGTACAACGTTCTCTTCAAAATGAATTCGGCGCTTCTGGATGCTATAAGCAAACTCTTCCTGCTGCTTGTGTAACTCCCCAATCAACTCTTGTTCTAACGCTTTAATTTTGTCCAGAATAATTTCAAGTTCCGTGGGCATGTGCGTTTCCTGTGAATGGCAGATAATTGACAGCAAGTGTGAACTAATACACTCTAGTGTATACCTAATCTTGCATGTGTCGGCGCAATCGCTGAAAATCTTGGAAACGTAGCGCTAGCGAAGTGAAGATTTTTAGTCCCCGATAGCCGCACAGGGCCGGGTGTTGAGCCGTATTAGAATGGCTTGACGTTGACAGAGGCTTCCCGATAGGCGGCGTCAACTATTGGTATTTTTGTGTTTCAGGGTGCTAATCCTGAAACACAAAAATACCAGGGGTATCGGGGCTGCGTAGCATATAATCGTCGCGTCGTTTTTGACGATTTTTTGGGGAGGATACCCGCACAAAAATCTTTATCAAAAACAGCGACTCTCCGGCGATTTTTCTCTCTGATTTCGTTGTGGCTCAGATTGTAATGCTCGGGTTGTTAATGGTGGCATCCAGATCTTCTTTTTTAACCCCTGGTAACGCTGCCCGAACTTCAATTTCAGTATCGTGGTCAAGTATATCCACTTTAGGAAAACCCTTTTCCATATTGGTTGGAAAATCCCAGGCACAATAAGCGAAGCCACCTGAGGGTCAGAAAGTCATCAAAAACAGCGGCTCCCCGGGTATTAATCCACGTTTAATGCCTCGCTTCACACTGATCTATCCCAGAAAAAATGGACACATCAAGAAGCGAGTTGTTGATAAAAGCCTGCCTCAAAACCTACGGGACTCAGGTAGCTGTTGGTAGAGTGC
>JBEBJQ010000018.1:0-55724 GCA_040079795.1 Methylococcales bacterium | reverse complement strand
CAAATGTACCCCCAAACAAATAGCTTTCCCCCTCTTTTTACAGAAAATAGTGTTTTTTAGTGATCACACTTAAGCCTTGTCGAGATATTCCCTCAACCACTTAACACCCCCAATTTCCATAAATTTCTTATAGTGCGCTTCGGTTAGTCGAAAGGCGGTATTTTTTGCCCGTTCTTCCGGTGCCTTTGGTTTTCTTCCTGCACCTTTGGCTCGTGTTTTCTTTGTTTCCATCGGTTTAGCTCTTCAAGCACCTAATAAATGTTGTACGTTAATTCAAGGTATCTGTAAAAGTCAAGTTAATTATGTTTTACGCTTTTAACTACTTATAACGGGCGTTATGTTAAATTATGTTTTACATTATTAACCGCACTCATTGATTATATATATAAATCATAATGTTAAGTTTTTTTATCTACCTGTGAGTTAAGGGGTTTATGGTGTTACAAATGATAATAATAATAACTGCGTAGAGATGGGGAAAATTTATTGTGAAAGTGGTCACATTACTGCAACCACTTGTGATTGGTAGTTAAAAAATGTCCGTTCCGATCCAGTACATATACCGGCACCAGTTCAGAACGGACTACCAGCGCAAATCAGTTTAAATAAACAAACCCGTCATTTAACGTAATAAACCCCGCTTTTAGCAGTCCATCCCTTACCTTGTCAAAACTGCCTAAAGCTAATCCGGTTTCTTCCCGCCAAAAGCTGAAAGGCACTTTGGCATCATTCGGGTCTTTACCTTCACCTGTAAGGTTTAGCCGGAACTCTTCATAAAGCCTTTCGAGGGTTTTTAGTGCCGCCTTTTGGTTTTTATCAAACAACTCTTCTTTCGGTTTGGGTGGTTCACCGGGTGCTTTAGCGAGTATGGCTAAATAATCCTTGTGCCGCTTTAGTGTGTCATCGGCGTTAGATCCTACAGCAATTAACGCCTGAATGGTTTGTACTTGGTGGGCTAAGTTCCACAACAAGGTTGCAGCTGTGTAAGCGGATTGAAAGCTTCCTGACTCCTTGTCATCGTGGACTAGGCACCCTATGCCCATCATTACTTGGGCTAGGTTGTCGGCTGCCTCTTCCGCCATTTCGCTACAGAAGCACAAGTCCTTAAGCTCATCAATGCGTAGGTGTGGTGCTGAACGAGTCCATAACAAATTAATGGCGCTGGTAATATCCTTCATAACACACCCCTTTCGTAACTTGCAGGTTGGGTTATGTGGCCTAGATCGCTTTTAAACACTACGCCCGAATGCCGCGCGGATATGCTGCAAATATCAGCAAAGCTTAGCCGGCTGATGATAGCAACACCGTCAAAAAATGCGGTGAATAAGGGGGTTTTGGGTAGGTTTTGCCCTTGCAGGGCGTTGGGTTGTGTAGGCATGGTAAGCCCTCGTTAGTAGGTTTTAAAACCCACACCAAGGCTGTCAAACAGTGGTGTGGGACTGGATCAGGTTGACAGACCGGCTAACGACCGGCAAGCCCTAAAGCTTCCCAATCCAGCCCCACATAAACAGGGGATAGATTTTTTTTACACGCATAAAAAAACCGCTGTTATGCGGCTTACGTGCCGTTAGTACGAGCTGTCAAACCCGCCTGCCCCAATGTGGGGGCAGTGGCTAAAGGATAGGGGTTGTTGCTGGTTGTGTCAAGGTAGCCCATAAATACGGGTTAAAGCCCTTAGTTTGCCCATAGCCAGCCTAACTATCCCTGTAGGGCGTGTTTTAAGGGCTTTGGTTGTTTGTGCCGGGCATTATGCCCGATGGTTAATGATGGCGCGTTAAGGGGCTGTAATGCGGTTTAGCCGAGATAACACTTAGGTGTTTACTTGGCAGTAGCTGAGTAGTGGCATTAACGCGCCATTGCGTCATTGTACCACCGCTCATGCCCCGCAATAGCCAGAATCCCGACGCATAACCGTATCTAAACGGTTTTAATTATCTTTGGTAGGTTATTAGCCATTTACATAGGGTCGGCAATATATATGCAGCACGTTGGAATTTTAAGAATATTGGTTTCGGATGGTTGCGCCATGCTGTCAGTTTTTTAGTCTTATATTTCCGTGCTGGCAAACGTCTTACTTAAAGACTGCGGTGAAGTTTAAGTTTTCGGGTGTTGAGTTAAGACTTATTTAAGCCGTGTAAATAAAAAAGGTACTTCCAAGCGCTTTATTCGATGCGGGTGAGCAAACGCGCATTTTTTTAGTAGCTAGTCGCTATTATATTAACTAAACATTATGTTTTGCTGGGTATTTTTGTTGCTTGTCTGGGCTATTCATAACAGTTTAGAAGGTAGTTTCCCCACTATTGCCTCCCCCACGAGCCTTTAAAACTATTCACTACGCCAAACCCACGCCACACAAGGCTTAAGACGGTTTTGTCCATACTTTTCTCCCCACGCCTCCCCATGAATTCCCCAAGGGTGTGGGGAGGCTTCAACCCCAGAATTGGCGGGGGTTCTATATATATATATATATTTATTAATTCCCCAAGAATATATATATATGGGTCCGTATAAAATTTAGTGTGGTGTGGCAAATACTATTTTTTATATGTAGACCCCCCTATGTTTTCAAAATCGTGGGGAATTTGGGGAATTATGCCTCAAAGCCTTGGTATACGTACCTTGCAGCCTCCCCACACCCTTGGGGAGTGAAGTATGGACAAAACCGTCTTAAGCCTTGTGTGGCGTGGGCTGTAGCCTTAAAAGCTCGTGGGGAGTGGTTTTGGGGAATTGATACTAAAAAGCCTTAAAAATGGCTTTTTGGGGTCATTTTTAGCGGTTATTTTGGCAAGTTTTCAGGGTCAAAATCTTCCCCGCGTATTAATGCGGCTTTAATGACGATAACCCGGTTGCCGGGCTTGCCTGCATGCCGTTTTACGTCGTACCTGATTGTTCCTGATCTTGTATTCGGTTCAGAGGCTATCAGGTAGCCACGTTCGCCCAGTTGTTTGATAATGTCCGCCTTGGGTGTAAGTAGTGGGGCGTTTTGCTGGTTGGCGAATATTTGCACCTCTTTGAAAGCGGTCTCCATGTCGAGGTAAATCTCGTCTTTAGCTTGGTTTACCCATCCTATGGTTTTACCGTATGGTTTATAGATCACGGTTTGCGTGATACCGTAGCTTTCGCCGTCCTTGGCGGCTTGGTAGTCATACGGCGGGTCAAGGGTGTTTACGGTGCCATCAGTGCGCCAGCCATACATAAAGGGGGTTTTTATTGGGGCGTTATTTTTAAAGTTGTCGGCAATATGTGCGCTGCCGCTGCTCAGAAGTGATATGAGCAGGCTGATAAACCGCAATGGCTCGTCTTGTTCGTCCTGAAAGTCGCTTTGTGCTTTTAACAATGCCTTGATATGGTCGGCTGTTTCGTGCTGCATTATTGTGGTGCGGTTAGTGTTTAACAGTTTTTCCGTCTCGCAAAAACTTAAAAACATGTCTAAACCCACCATCAGGTTAGCGTAAATTTCAGCCGCCCGTGGATGGGATATTGCATATTGCCCATCACTGGCTTCTTCCCTGAGTTGCCTGACCTTTTCGGGTATGGTTTGCTTTAGGGTGGGCATTTGCGGGGCTAACCATTGGATGTAGGCCGCCATTAACATCTTTGGGTGGCCTGCCCGCGCCACCGCTTGCAGGTTCGTGATCGCTTCCCGTGTAATGTCACCCCGTTTAAACGTGACAGTGATAAATCGGCCTAATAATGACCCACCCTTGGGTAATACTTCGTTAGTGCTGATTACCATGCCGCGTGGATAGTAGGTTGATTCTTGATTCATCCTATCCCTGCCTGCTTGGTTCCCAATAGACCGCCCAATGCGCTCGAACTTGGCATATTGCTTGTTTGTTTCGTTAATGTTGACGGAAGCCAAGAAATCATCAATTACGCTTATTAGGTCGGCTGCGGTATACAGTCTTTGTTCTAAGGCGTTGTCAGTTGAACTCCAATTCAAGGGTATGGTGATGCGTGTAAATGTGCCGAAAAATGCCAGCATAGCAGCTGCCAACTCAGATTTATACGATCCTGAACGACCGTAAAAAATCAACCCAAAATCAATTTTATGCACTGAGCTTAACGGCGCGCGGAATATGGCACACAGTGCTAACGCGCCAATTTCTAGCTTATTGGGCGCGATAGTGAGCAGGCTAAGGCAGTGGAGCAAGGCTTTACTTAATTCGGCGTGTCGGTTGTCACTGTCATCAGGTAGGGGGAGATAGTAATTGGTAGCATCGCCCTTTAATTTAACTTTTACCGATTCATCCAGATCATTTTGCCCTAGTGCGCCTGATGAGGTTAGGAAGCGGTATTGCCCGTCTGTAACTTGAACTTGCCAACCCGTGTAAGCATGCTGGTTTTCGACTGGTATAGTTCCGCCTGATCTGAACGTAGACAACTTATGGATTGCTACGCGTAGGTGTTCACGCATTGTTGCTCCTGCCTCAACTATTACTTTTGCACCCCAAAGATCGTTAAAACAAGTGTTGCCGCTGTAAAATGTTGTGGTTGATACCTCTTTGGCGGGTAACTTAAGCCCGTCGTGACGTTTGCCCTCTATAACTAGAAAACTTTCTGTTGTTTCACCGTTCGACACATTGATTTCTTTGTTAATCCACGCCACAAAATCGCACAGTGGATAGGGTGCGTCCTCACCTGACTTTTTGACATAAATATGGTTTAAGACTCCGTTGATTATGCAATATTCGCCAAAGCTTTCGGTTATTTCGGGCGCGTCAGTGTCTCCGCCATCACCGCCCGAACCACCACCATCTGAGCCGTTGCCACCTGATTTATGGCGGCTTTTGGTGTTGGGGTTTTCGGGTTTATTGGCGGAATGAACTAACTTTAATGTTTTTTTTTCAGTTTCCTTAGCCATGTGCCGTTTCGTCCTTGGCGTTCGCAAAATCGTTAAAATCACCAATAAAATCTAAGGGCGGGTGGCAAACATATCCATCTACGGCTAATGCAGCATCATTGGCTTTTAAAAGGCCTACCTTGTTGCGGTCGTTGTCAGCGCAAAAAATAATTTTTACATCCGGCATGCGCTTACGGATAATTAACCCGACCGCTTTTAAATTGCCTGCTGAGAACGTGATATAGGTACGATAACTTGTCTCCTTATGAACGCTAAGCGCCGTTGCCAAACCCTCGCAAACGCACACAACGGGCGATTCTTTGGCTACTTTACCAACCCAACAAAACAAGCCGTTCAGTGGTCCACCAGCTAGGAAATCTTTGTTTCGGTCGCCTAGCTGGGGAATTTTGCGCGGGTAGATTAATTGCACATTTTTTAGGGTTTTGGACTCGTCAAAAAGTGGTACCAATAGTGTGTTTTTGATGGATAGTTCCTTCCACTGCTGGGTTTCGACATCCCTAAAAAGGCGCTTAAACGTGGTGATTTTAAGCAGTCCTATGGGCGGTTGAACATTTTTATCAAGCAGATATTTATGATCTTCCTGCGCGGTTACAGGTTTTGCGTTTTGCCATAAAGCACACGCTTTACGTGCTGCTCGCTCATAACCTGCCGATATTTCGGCCTGTCGGCGGGCTTTGTCGGCTTCTACCTTGGCTTTATCTGTTGCGGTCATTATCCGCTTTCGATTAAGGAAAAATTGCTCATGCTGCCCCGTTTTGTGGTTCCAACAATCACCGCCCTGCATGTCGAGAAAAATCCTTAGGCGACCGTCTCCTCGGCCTTTATGGGGATCATCTGTCAGATCCATTAAGTGCCACGCGCCATCAGCCGGAACGTCTTTATAAATAATGCCTGACCTCGCACATGCTGCACGGGCTAAGTCAAATACACTCATTTTGATCACCCGCTGTAGTCGCTAATAGGAGTTGTTTCAGCCACTTTATAAGCTGGCTGGCTTCGTCCCCAAGCTCGGGTAAAATTTGCAGCTTTATTTCCTCCATGACCTCAATGCAACCAGTTATTTCTTCAAGATTGATATTGCCAAGGCGAATTTTTGTCACTGATAATATTTTGATGTCTAATACTGTGGATTTTGGATTTTCTGGTAGCGCTGAAAGCAGGTCACCGAGTAAAAACCATAAGTATAAAGCGCGCCGGTCTACATCCAGCTCTTCTTGCGTGATCAAAGAAGTATGTAAGTTGATAATTTCGATGTAGTTTTTTAGGGTCTCGCGGTCTAGGTTGCTTATTTCGACGTAGCTGGGGTACTTTTTGAATGTTGAGTTCATTCTGCTGCCTCCGCATTCCCCAAATTAGCCAAAAATTCCCGTATTTCTCCAACGCGCCACCCTACACAACGGGTGTTTTCTCCCCCCAATTTGACGGCTTTGGGGAATAATCCGGCCTTAATCCGGTTGTTGAGTGTCGTATTTCCAACATTCCACACCGGCGCGATTTTTCTTTTTTTGCAGCCAATAATGTCCCACCGCCTGATGATGGCATCGTCTGGTAATGATGGAAAATTGGTGGTGTATGTTGAGTTTGAGTGGTTTATTGTATCCAGCTTATCAGGGCTGTTTTGGCATGTGTTTTGTTGCATCGTTTACGCTCCTTTAGCGTTAGTAAGATGCAAAACAGTATCTTATTGGTTTTAAAGCATTTCAACTGAGGGCAAAATGGGCAAGCTTGGTACTTACCCTGTTTGGATGTTATTCAAGATACTGAATATTAATAGTATTTATGAAGTTTAAATTGTGAAAAATATTTATCCTTTGCTTTTGAGTAGCCGCCTTGTTTTACCCCGTAAAGCTTTTTGAACTCATCTGACTTAATCAATTTATCATCCATTTTTTTTAATTTTTCCCATGTCCGCTTCCCCGTTGGCACTTTTGTTTTAATTTCCCAATTTTTCAGTTCTATTAGTAAGCTGTCATATGTGCAATCCATGCAGTGTTGATTGAAATTTATCTTTTCTTCTTTTGCGGCAATGGTTAAAAGTTCAAAAAAAAGCTTTAGGGTATCTAATCTTTTTTTACTTTCTTCGCCTAGTTCCTGTTTCTGTTTACCTGTTGTAGGGATATTTACAGGCTGTTGTGCAAGCTGTTCTAATAATGGGCTATCGCTGGCGCTTTTCGCTGTATCTAGTGGCAACAGCTCCAAAACTGGTTCAATATTTAGCCATTTACCTAGGTTGCAACCATCGGCTGGAAGCTTGTTGTGTTTTGTAAGGATCCTTTTTAAGTCACGGCGTGTTACAGAAGTACTTAGGGTAAATCCAAGAGAATTAAGTTTCTTACAAATTTCATAAAAATTTTGGCTTGGAAATTTAACTTTAAGCTCTGAAATAGAGCAATTAAAATTATTTTTTAGGCCATAATTTGGAATAATCGATTTTCCATAGATGCGTCCCTGTAGTTCACCAGATGCGATAGCGTCCGTTAAAAAAAGCTTTATTTCAAGGCTGTCGTTTTTATCAATATAAGGTTTATCGGATAACCAATTATCATAAATATCTTCAATAGATATGCCAGTATCGGATAGATCAAAAGCCATCTACACCCCTTCAAAGTGCCGTCCCTCAATGATAAGAACCAAGCCAATCGGTTGAAGGTGTCCGACTTGTCCCCCGCTAAAGGTAGGCTTGGAAATTAAAATTATACGCAATTGCGCCGCTTTATCCACCTGATTCAATGGGCTAAACCGCTTTCTTGAATGGCACAACCTCAGCACCGGCTTTAATGCTATCCAGATAATCCGCCCATGTCTGCATCATTTTACGGCGTTCTTCTAAGTGTGCCGTGCGGTTGTATGCCCTGCCGTTGGGGTCTCGAACTGAATGGGCTAGTTGGTGTTCTATAAAATCCGGCCTGAATCCCAGCACTTCATCAAGGATAGTTCTGGCTGTTGCCCGAAAGCCATGGACAGTCACTTCATCTTTGGTAAAGCCCATACGTCGCAGCGCTGCCAATAGAGCCATGTCAGACATGCAGCGTGAGCCGTTCGGTGTACGTTCACTGGGAAAAACAAAACGGCCACTTCCAGTTAGTGGCCTGATTTCAGCTAGGGCGTTTATGACTTGTTGGGATAATGGGACAATGTGTTGAACTTTGGTTTTAGTTACCAAATACCGCCACTCCTTGGCATCAAGGTCAATGTGAGTCCATTCCATACTCCGTAATTCTCCTGGTCGTACAAACACCCTTGGGGCAATTTGCAGGGCGGTCTTCACCAATAGTGATCCGCTGTATTCATCTATGGCGCGTAACAGTGCCCCTAGGTTTTTGGGGTCTGTAATCGCGCCAAAGTGTCCCGTTATCGGTGGCTTTAATGAGCCGCGTAGCGCTGGGCTTACATCAAACTCCACCCGTCCAGTAGCTATACCGTAGCGCAACACTTGCCCGCATACTTGCAAAATCCGCCGGGCGGTTTCAACTGCCCCACGGTCTTCAACCTTGCGTATCATTCTTAACAGGTCTGGGGCTTTAATGTCGGTTATGGGTCTGTTGCCAAGCCACGGGTATACGTCCCGTTCCAAGTTGGCTAAGGTGCGCTTTTTGTGGCTCTCGGATTTATCAGCCATATTGCGTTCGTACCATTCACGCGCCACCACTTCAAAGCTGTTTGCAGCATTAGTAATTCTGGCTTGCTTGACGGCTTTCTTGTTTGCGCAGGGGTCTATGCCGTCTGCTATTTGTTGCCGGGCTTCATCACGCTTGTCACGAGCTTGCTTTAGGCTGGTTTCCGGGTACACCCCCAAGGCTAGTATTTTTTCTTTACCGTCCAAACGGTATTTAAGCCTAAAGTATTTTGAGCCGTTGGGATTGATCAATAAAAACATGCCTTTTTCATCGCTGATTTTATACGGCGTGTCTTTTGCTTTGGCGTTCTTACATGCGGGGTCTGATAACATTTGGGGGTATCACTTTTGTGGATATTGGATATACCCCCAAAGATACCCCCTAAAGTGGGGGTATGTCAACGAATCTTAGCGAGCATTAACGGATGCAAAAGGCATAAAAAAACCCGCTAACCCTTATGGGATGCAGGCTTAATGTACTTCGTTGAACCTTGTTGATTCTAAAAATGGCGGAGAGAGGGGGATTCGAACCCCCGATACGTTACCGTATACACACTTTCCAGGCGTGCGCCTTCAGCCACTCGGCCATCTCTCCAGCTTTCCCCAATATGACTCAGGAAAGCCGCCTAGAATAATGCAGATTCCGTCTGCTGGCAATGACTTTATGCTATTGATTGATCCGCAGCAGCTTCCAGCTCATCCCAGCGTTTGTAGGTTTGCTGTAATTTTTCATCCAGCGCGGCTAATTTATCGGTTACGGTGGCAATGGCGGCTGCATCCTTACGGTAAAAATCAGGCTTGCCCATCTGCTCCGTAATGCTGGCATGTTCTGCTTCTAATTGCTCTATTAAAGCGGGTAACTGTTGCAATTCCAGCTGTTCTTTATAACTCAATTTTTTCTTTTTATTATTCGCGGGTTTATCAGCAGGCTTGGCGGCAACTTGCACAGGAGCTGATTTTTTAACTTGGGAAAGCTGTTGCGCTTTGGCTTGTGAATAGGCCAACCAGTCAGAATAGCCCCCAACATAATCATTAATCACGCCCTCCCCTTCAAACACCAAAACGCTGGTGACGACATTATCCAAAAACGCGCGGTCATGGCTTACGACCAGCAAGGTGCCTTCGTAATCCACCAGCTTTTCTTCCAACAATTCCAGGGTTTCTAAATCCAGATCATTGGTGGGTTCGTCCATAATGATGAGATTAGCGGGCTTGGTAAATAACCGCGCCAGTAATAAACGATTACGTTCACCACCGGATAAGATTTTTACCGGCGAACGCGCCCTTGCAGGTGCAAATAAAAAATCACTTAAATAAGACATCACATGCCGCTGGTTACCGGCAATCTCGACAAACTCATTACCATCCGCCACGGTATCGGCTACTGTCATTTCCGGATCAAGCTGCTCGCGTAATTGGTCAAAATACGCGACTTGCAAACGGGTTCCCTGCTCCACCACACCGCTATCAGGTTCCAGTTCTTTTAACAGCAATTTCAGTAAGGTCGATTTACCCGCACCGTTTGGGCCGATTAAACCGATTTTGTCGCCGCGCTGAATAAGCGTTGAAAAGTTTTTAACAATGGGTTTGTTGTCATAAGCAAAACTAACATCCACCGCTTCGATGACTTTCTTACCCGAGGAGTCGCCGCGATCCAAAGTTAATTTGCTGGTTCCCTGCACGTTACGGCGTTCGGAGCGCTCGTCACGCAACCGTTTTAATGCCCGCACCCGCCCTTCGTTACGGGTTCTACGTGCTTTCACGCCTTGACGAATCCACACTTCTTCTGCCGCCAGTTTTTTATCAAATTCGGCATTTTGATTGGCTTCATCTTCCAGCGCTGCGGCCTTTCGACTTAGATAATCTTCGTAGTCACCTTGCCAGGATACTAATTGTCCACGGTCTAAATCGACAATGCGGGTAGCCAGTTTTTGCAGGAAAGAACGATCATGGGTGACGAATAATACCGCGCCCTGAAAATTCAAGAGTTGTTCTTCAAGCCAGGTTATGCTTTCCAAATCTAAATGGTTGGTCGGCTCATCCAGCAGCAATACTTCCGGGTCAATCACTAAAGCTTGTGCCAATGCAACCCGACGTTTCCAGCCCCCAGACAAACTGCTGACCATAGCGTCGGCTGGCAAGCCCAATCGGCTTAAAGTAGATTCTACCCGTTGCTGAAAATGCCAACCGTTGTGAGATTCCAGCTCATGCTGTAAATCGCCGAGTTCTTTTAAAGCCTGCTCGTCATCAAATTGCATGTGCAGCGATAAATGATGATAGCGGGCAATCCATTTCCCTAAGTCGCCCAAGCCGCTCGCTACAGCATCGTAAATGCTCATATCACAGGTTAACACGGGCGACTGCTCCAACCACGCCAACTTTAGCTCCGGCTGTTGCCAAATTTCACCGTGGTCGGCATGGACATTACCGGCAATGATCTTCATCAAGGTAGATTTCCCCTCGCCATTACGCCCTAATAAGCCAACGCGCTCCCCTGCGTCTAATTGAAAATCGGCATTTTTAAGTAAAGCATGGGTTCCAAAAGCGATGGAGACATTGGTTAAGCGTAATAATGGCATGGGTTGGGTGTTTATCCTGTAAAAATAGTCTTTGAAAGCCAGCGTCTATTTAAATGGCTTGGCTTTGTATGAGTTTACCGCTTATGGGCATAGTTTGCGTATAAGCACGGCGCTGTAAAGGTACATTATATAGAATAATAACTTACTGCTGTGTAGGTTATTCATACTTAGCCTTACTCTGCTTTTGTACCTGTACCAGATATTGAAAAAGTAGAAAACGCTGGCCTATTTAGATTTAGACTCAAACGGAACGACGCACATGAATGACAGTTTGGGAGTTTATTAAAGTTTATTCTGCAAAAAGCGCCTTAACAAATCCAGCGCCATTAATGCCGCCTGGTTTTGTTTGCGTTTGAGGTCTCCACTTACGGATAAGGTTTGCGGAAATACGCCTTGCTCAGTCGCTAATGCGTTGTACAAAACGATAGACTGATTTTGTGTGTTTAGCTGGCTGGCATCGGCGGCATGTAATTGTACTAGCGCAAAATCAGCGCCGCTTTGTTGCCTTAAGACTTGCGCTAATTGTAGTGCAGTATCCCTTAAATCGGCGGTATTTAATGTCAGTCCATGTTGCGCCGCCAAATGTCCTAAAGAATTTTGGTAATGGGATTGTAACAACCACGGCTGAGCAACACATTTAGCAGCAATTAAGCCTTGGCTGACGGTTTCAATGACCGCCAGTGTTTGCTTGGTCGCGTTTAGATGCTGTGCTATAACCGCCACCAAATCCCCTGCAGGATTTTCAAGCCCGTCAATAGCAAAAACACAATCCCCGATTGCAGCGGAAAATTGCTCTACCAACGCTACTTTTTCTGCTTGTGGGAATGCATAAGGAAACAGCAATTTCGTTTGCACATCCTCTATGCCTGCACGAAAACCTAACAGCACCCCAGCAGGCAAAGCAATACCGCCAATCAGCTCTTGCAAAGCAGATTCACCAATACCGATGGTTTTTAAAGTGATTAAGTGGCTGGGTTGTACAACGTAATGTTGCTGCAAATAAGGCTTAATCGTAGCATTGAATAACTGCCGCATTTCAGAAGGGACGCCCGGCACAAAAGCAAACCAACAGCCACGGTGTTGTAGGGCAAATCCCGGTGCAGTCCCCCAGTGATTCTCAATCCGCAACGCACCTTGCGGTAGCATTGCCTGCTTGCGGTTAGAGGCCGGCATAGGCCGGTTACGGCGTTCAAAATAAGCTTGGATTTGATCAAAAGCGACCGGATCAAATTCTAGCGTTAGCGAAAATGCTTTTGCGACAGCTTCCGCCGTTAAATCATCGATGGTAGGCCCTAAGCCGCCTGTACAAATACAGCAATCTGCCCGTTGGGAAATTTCTTGCAATAACGTCGTCAAGTCATTTAAATCATCCCCGACGGCTGTGTGCCGGGTGACCTTAAATCCCATCACAACCAATTGTTCCGATAGCCAAGCGGAATTGGTATCGACAGTTTGACCCGTGATGATTTCTTCGCCCTGGGAAAAAATTTCGACCGCTACACTCATAATAATGCGTACCAGAAAGGTAATGTAATTAAACTCAAAGCCGTGGTTACGCTAACCAGCATGGCATACAAAGCACTATCCAACTGATAACGGTCACACAGCACCACCCCCATCAACATGCTCGGCATCGCTAAATCCATAACCGCCGCTGCTTTATAACTGGCGGGCAAGTCCAGATAACCTACCATCACTAACGCTAGCAACGGCATTAAAAATAACTTAACACTCACAACCAGCAATACATAAGGGATTTGCCTTACCCTGACCACATGCCAGCTTAGCGCAAGGCCTAACGAAAATAACATCAGCGGCACTACCGCAGCCGACAATTTCTTCAATCCCCCGTCTAACCAAACGGGCGCAGGAACATGGTAAAGATTCAGGATAACCGCCAAAAACGCCGCCCAAAAAGGGGGTGTATTTAAAAATAACAATACCGACTTTGGCTTTACCTGCTCTTCCGCACCAAAATGCCGCGCGATTAAGATACCGAAAGTATACAAAAACGGTGCGACCGCAAATAAATCGATTTGAATTGCGACTGACCGCGCCCAAGGCCCAAACAGTTGTTCCAGTACCGGCAACCCTAAAAAGGTAACATTGGCAAATGCCGAGGCCAGCATCACCGCACCCATCTGTTTAGGCTGAAACTTCAATAACCGGCCAATAAGCCAGCTACAGAAACCCGCCACGACGATACCCGCTACCCCTAAAACGGTATAGTAAGCCGAATGTATGCCTATATCGGCATGCCACAGAACCTCCAGCACCAAAGCAGGAAGAAACAAATAATACACAACCGTGGTTAATACATGGCGGTTCTGTTGCGCACTTAAGCCTAACGGCGTAAAAATTCGCCACACCGCCCCGCAAGCGATAATCATGGCCATTTGAAGCAGGGTTGAGGTCATCTAAACAAGGTTGTGCAGAAAAATTGCTCATTCTATCATTCACCCCAAGCGACTGTTCAGGTAATATAGGAGGATAAATTTTTCTTTTAAATCACACAATGCCGCCAACACAGCATTAAACATTGATCCTGTAGCTTTCTTAAATTATATCCATGACACACTCACATCTCTCTTCAAAACCTATTCCAACCCGGGAACGCTTAATCATGGCCCTGGATGTGCCCAGTATTGCCGAAGCACAAGCTTTAGTAGAAGAATTAGGGGATGCGGTACTGTTCTACAAAGTGGGTATGGAATTATTTATGTGCGGCGATTATTTCGGCTTTATTGAATGGCTGCAAGCCCGTAACAAAAAAGTATTTGTCGACCTTAAATTTTTTGACGTACCCGCCACCGTGGGTCGCGCCATTAAAGCCCTAAGCAACAGGGGCGTCGATCTGGCGACCATTCATGGTAATGATGCCATTATGGAAGCTGCCGCAGCAGCAAAAGGAAATTTAAAAGTACTAGCTGTTACCGCGCTGACCAGCCTGGATCGCGGAGATTTAGATGATCTTGGCTTTAAATGCGATGTACGGGAATTGGTGCTCTCCCGCGCCAAACGCGCCTTACAAATAGGCTGCGACGGCATTGTGTCATCGGGACTGGAAGCAGCAATGCTCAGGACTGAGCTGGGCCATCGGCTCCTCGTCATTATTCCCGGCATCCGGCCAGTGGATAACCGCGAGGAAGACGATCAAAAACGCGTGGTCAGCGTTGAACAGGCATTCCAAAATGGCGCTGATTATATCGTGGTGGGCCGTCCGATACGGGATGCCGAAAACCGTAAAGCCATGGCGGAGAAAATTCAGCTACAAATTTTGTCGCAATTTCAGGTGGTCTAAAAGGCTACGCATCCGCCATTAATACTGTAATTAGCACGTGCAACAAAATTTAATTAAAAGTTCTTTAGCTAACCGCCATACACCGCGGCTTTATTAAAATAATGCTTTATGTTAAGGTGCGCGGCATATGTTATTACATTCCGACTTTACCACTTCTTATCTCATGGCTTTCGTCATGGGGCTCTTTAGCAGTATGCACTGCATCGGGATGTGTGGCTCGATTATCGGTACTCTTACCTTAAGCCTGGATGCAAAAGTCCGCAATAACAAGGTGCGTTTGTTTGGATTTGTCCTTAATTACAATATCGGACGCATTACCAGCTATGCGCTCGCAGGCGCTTTAGCAGGGCTACTAAGCACAGTGCTAACGCTCTCTTTCGACAATAATCTGGGGCACCGGCTTTTACAATTATTTTCTGCGTTAATTATGGCCTCGTCGGGCTTATACATTGCAGGATGGTTTCCGCGTTTTGCCTATATCGAAAAAATAGGTTTATTCCTGTGGAAAAAACTTGAACCCTTTGGGCATAAATTAATTCCAGTCAAAACCCGTGTTAATGCCTTTTTATTTGGTATGGTTTGGGGCTGGTTGCCCTGCGGCTTGGTTTATGCCGCATTGATCCTGGCTGCAACAACCGGTGACATTCTCAGGAGCGCCATCACCATGTTTGCATTTGGCTTAGGCACTTTACCTGCAGTGATTGGTATTGGTATAATGACAGCCTCGCTACAAAAACTGGCTAGACAGAATCGCTTTAGGCAAATTGTGGGCATTTTAATGGTTTTACTGGCTTTATCGGCAGCGTTTCCATGGCTTTACCCAATGCGCATACAACATCATGTGATGTAGTTTTAGACGGCATATGTTTTTATTTACAATTTTGAACTCACAGTAGGTTGTTTTATGAATTATTTCAACTCGATTATTGGTCAATCACCTGCTTTTGAATCCCTACTGCGTAGCGCTAAAATCGTTGCCGCTACCGATGTTACCATTCTCATCAAAGGCGAAACCGGCACTGGCAAAGAAATTCTGGCGACAGCCATCCAAAAACACAGTAATCGCGCCGATAAACCCTTTCTTACCCTCAACTGTGCGGCCTTACCGGAAGGGTTAGTAGAATCCGAATTATTCGGCCATAAAAAAGGTGCTTTTACCGGTGCCAACACCAACAAGCAAGGTATTTTGCAAAGCGTCGATGGCGGTACTTTATTTTTGGATGAAATAAACTCCTTACCGATGGGAATTCAAGCTAAATTGCTCCGCTTTTTAGAAACGGGCGAATGCCTTGCGATTGGTGACACCAAACCCTATTTTGTCGACGTGCGCGTTATTGCTGCAACCAATACAGATTTACATGAGCAAATAAATTCAGGCAATTTCAGACAGGATTTATTTTATCGCTTACATGTCGTCCCACTGGAGCTTCCACCGCTTAGTCAACGCACGGAAGATATTGATTTACTGTGCCAACATTTCATGAAGCGATTTTCGGCCGACTATAATGTGCCTGTTGCCACTTTCAGCCGTGCTTCGTTAAAAGTTATGCGCGCCCATCCCTGGCATGGCAACATTCGTGAGCTACGCAATCTATGCGAAAGACTCAGCATTTTAATTGCAGGCAGGATGATTGAACCAGAAAACCTGCCACTGGAATTCACTAAAGCGGCAACGACCACCCTGCCCAGCATTGATACATCTACCTTTACTTTGCCGGAAGTGGGTATACAGCTGGATTCTTTTGAAGCTGACATGATTCATCAAGCGTTAATCCGCACCAATGGTAACCGCAGCAAGTCCGCGCGCCTACTGGGACTCACCCGGGACACCCTGCTCTATCGCATCAACAAGCACGGCTTAGCTACACACTAAGTAAAGTGAGTAAGCGCCTATGGAGCGGCTTTTAAAGTCACTTCATAGACAACGCAGCCATTGTACAGTCACGTTATCACTTTTACCCTGCGCCCTTAGTATTACCATTTGCGCCAATTTCGCAAGCTCCTGCCGGTCAGTTCCAGGCTGCGCCAATTCCAACCATTCATGCGTTTTCACCGCCCCCCAAAAACCATCACTGCATAACACAAAAGTTTCGCCGGTTCGCGCAACCGGATGCGTAAACACTTCCACAGACTGTTGCTTGGCAATATTGATGCTGCGCGTCAATTTATTTTGAGCCGGATGATTACCCATTTCCTGCTCAGTCACCTCACCCCGCTCGAGCTTTTTTTGCAAAAAGGAGTGATCTTGCGTCCGCCAAAGCATTTTATCGGCATTTAAGCGATAAACCCTTGAATCACCACAGTGCCCAGTAACAACCTGCTGCTTGTCCAAATATAAAATGGCACAAGTGGTATATGCCTCGCTGGCAATCGCGTCATCCGCAAATAAAAGCCGCATTTCATCAATGGCCTTATCCACCCAGGCCGTTAAAGTCGCTTGTGGCGCATGCCGCATTGACTGGCTATACTGCGCAGCTAACGCCAGCAAGCTTTGACAAAAATACCGCGATGCCAGCTCCCCGGCTTGATGCCCCCCCAAACCATCAGCAACCACACATAAGACATACTCATCGTTAATAATCCGCGCCATACTGTCTTGATTAGTCGCACGGTCACCGACTGAGGTTAATTGATAAAATTGTACCTGCATTACGGATTTAAAATTTTTGAATTTGCTATTGAATGGAGGTTAAATGAATCATGCCATGACTCACTATAATATTAAGAGGAGCCGCAGTGAACAATCTATCCCTGTAAAACGCTTTAAGCCATGAAATTAATGGGGCTTTATGGCATATGAAGTATTTTAGCAAATAAAGCTTCATACTCTTTTTGGGACAAAACACCGCTTATACCTTGACGCCCATGCGCGGCATCAAAAAAGTAGGTTCTGGGCAATTCGGCATACCAGTCTGGGTCAATTTCAAAATTCAACTTTTGCGTGTTGTCTCCTGCATATACCCAACTTTCAAGCCCAGTCAACTCATACTTCGTCAAAATTGCCTGAACCTGTTTAGATTCAGCAATATCATCAGTGCTCAACAAAACTATTGCAAGTGTCGGCCAGCTTTTATGCATAGCACTTAATAACGTCATGTCCTTCACACAGGAAGGGCAGGTAGTAGACCAAATAACCAACACAAACGGCTTCTCAGCATGCTTTGTCAGTATTTGTTGATAACTCCCAGAGACAAAAGCATTCAAGTGGTTTTGGTCGGCCGCTATTGATGTGCTGAATGCCACCAATAAGTTAAAAAGTAAAACTCTGTACAGATTTTTTAAAGGCATGACTAACAATTACCTTAAACTTTATCATGGGGATTAGGTTTATCATCTGAAGCTTCAGAATCAGTATCATTTTTATCATCTTCGCCATCTTTAATCGCCGACCGAAATCCCTTAATCGCGGCTCCCAAATCAGAACCCACATTCTTCAATCGTTTGGTTCCAAAAAAGATGATCACGATCGCCAAGATAATGAGCAATTTTGTTACACTAATTCCCATTGTTAACACCTTCTATTTGTTCGATTAAAATTCACCCAAAACTGGTCTAAAACCGATCTATCCACTAATGGGTTTTATTTCGTTCAGCCAGTAATCCCAGAAAAAGCATCAACGCAGCAAGGGTTATGACCATATCCGCAACATTAAATATCCCTGTATGCATTGAGCCGAACCCTATATTGATAAAATCAATCACCGAGCCTCCACCCATTAAACGATCCGCCAAATTGCTAACGCCCCCTGCAAAAAGCATTGCGAAAGCAACTAGCTCAAGCTGAGTAATCGATTTCGAAAACAAGGCATAACCCAGCAAGCCCAATAAAACTATACCGACACCAAGAGAGAAAAAACCATCCCGCAATACTTCAGGGAGAGATGCACCTAACCCTAAAAACGCACCATGATTATGGGCGAGTTGTAAACGTAAAACACCACCCAGAAACGTCAGCATCCCATCTGCCGGTAGATACGACTCGGCAGCAAACTTGGTCGTTTGATCGCATCCAACACACAAAACCAACACGACAAAAATCATGGTCAAACGTTTAGTAATGCTCATCAATCCCCTTCAAATACTTATTATGGTTTAGCATAAGGCAAATTCATCTATTTCCTCAGCTGCTAAAATATATCATGGGTATTTCTGGCCAATTTACTGTTATGAACAGAATAAGAAAAATAGACAATCAATCCTATTGTCAACCAAATAACGAAACGTAACCAAGTGAGTGAAGGTAAAAAAGCCATTAATGCCGCACAGGACAACATACCTAACACCGGAAATAAAGGACTAAATGGCGTACGAAAAGGTCTATGTAACGTTGGTTTAGTGATTCGTAAGACTGCTGCGCCTAAACAGACCAACACAAACGCTGCCAAGGTTCCAATATTAACCAGTTCTGCCAAATCACCCAGCGGCATAAAACCAGCAATTAGCGCCATTAATACCCCACAAACGACAATTGCCCTCACCGGGGTTTGGGTAGTCGGATTAATTTGGCTAAAAAAAGCAGAAAGCAACCCGTCACGGGACATGGCGAAGATAATCCGCGTTAAGCCATAGTATAACACCAACATAACCGTGGTTAATCCGGCAATGACGCCAGTAGAAATCAAAGCCGATGCCCAATCGAAACCAATTAAAGTTAAAGCATGCGCAACTGGGGATGAGACATTCAAATCTTTATAATTAACCACACCAGTCAATAAACCAGCCACGACAATATACACCGCCGTACAAAAAACTAACGACGCGATAATGCCAAAAGGAAGATCGCGCTGCGGGTTCTGTGCTTCTTCAGCGGCCGTGGACACCGCATCGAAGCCCACATAAGCAAAAAATACCAAAGAGGCACCCGCAAGAACGCCCGTGGTCTTACCATCAGGAAGCACTTCAAACCAGCCGAAAGGCATAAACGGATCCCAATTTTCAGGATGCACATTAAACACTGCCACCCCAATAAAGACAGCAATAGTAATCAATTTAACAAAGACCATGGCATTATTGGCTTTCGCGCTTTGCTTAACCCCAATAATCAGCAATAGCATAATTAATAAAATAATGCCCGCAGCGGGTAAGTTTATCAGACCACCCAATTTCGGTGCATTGGTCAAACTGTAGGGTAAAGGTATCCCGATCGCAGTCAGCGCATTATTAAAATAGCCTGACCAACCATTAGCCACTGCCGCGACCGAAATACCATATTCCAGTAATAAATCCCAACCGATAATAAACGCGCACAACTCACCAAATGCCGCATAACTATAACCATAAGCGCTACCACAGCCGCCTACCGCAGCCGATAACTCGGCATAGGAAAGCGCCGCAAATGCACAGGCAATGCCAGCAAGAATAAAAGACACGACAACTGCGGGGCCCGCTTGCGTTGCAGCAGCAATGCCGGTCAATACAAAAATACCCGTACCGATAATCGCGCCGATACCCAGGAACGCCAGATCCCATGCAGATAAACAACGCTTGAGACCATGATCAACGGCATCTTCAGAGGATTGAATCGGTTTAGTGCGAAAAATTTGCAGCGTCATCTGGCGTTCACTCGGTTTAAGTTAAAAGACTGGGGATACCCAACACCGTAACAGTTACTATTTCTTTGACTTGATCAAGCTTAACCTTATAGCACCTGCCCCACCAAGACATAGTGACAAGTTTTATTCCCGCTATAAACTTAAGCAACCACTGTAGCTTTAATAAATAGCTTGCTCAAGGCAGGTAAAATAATAAAGGTACACACCATAATCCAGAAAATTCCCATGGTAATAATCAAACCCATGCTGGCAATGCCCTGATGCGGTGAAAATGCCAATCCGGCAAAACTTGAAATGGTCGTCAACGCACCATAAAACATCGCCCGCGCCGTACTCGACTGATAAATATTTTGGTCTTCCGATAAGGAATGATGCAGTTTTTCAACCATATGAATGCCGTTATCAACCCCCATCCCTAACAATAACGGCAAAGCAATGATATTGGCAAAATTAATCGGGGTACCGGTAACGACGGTGCTAGCCATAGTAAAAAGTCCGGCTAAAATTAACGGCGTCATTACTAACAAGGTATCTGTAACGCTCCGCCGAATTGCGAATAGTAGCGAGGCGATCGTAATTAAAGCAATGATGATCGCTTGTTGAAAAGCCGCAATGACTTCTTTCATTGATTCTAAATACATCACCGGCAAATCTGTCGCATTCGGTGCTATGGCCTGTATATCGGTAATAAAGGTTTGTAAAGCCACCAAATCATTTAAATCTTTTTTAGGATAAATCTGAATACGGTACCAGCCTTCTTTACTCAGCCAGCGTGCTTTAAAATCGACGGGTAAATCGTCAAGGGCAACTTCTTTGGCATTAAATCCACGCAATAACTCATTCATAACTGTCGGCAAAGTGCCTAATAGCGTCGTTTGCAATTTTTCAATAAACATCCGTCGATCTGGCTCCTGCCGGGTATCCAGCTCCAGCAGTACATCCTGTAGCTCGCGTTTAAACGCCTGCAGGGCTGCTATTTCGAGCTTATCTGTTTTAGCGGGCAAACCTGCCTCTATTGCTGCAATCAAGCGTACAATACCGGCCGCAGGATTAGCATCAGGCTTTAATGCCGGGAAGCCCTGTGCCTGCGACCCTAACAACAAACCCATTTCATCAATCATAGCCAGCTTTTCTTCCTGATCGTCCGGTATAAAATCAAACAAACTGATGGTTTTATCCACCGATGCGAGTACTGCTAATTGTTTTTGTAAAGCCGTTACCTGTTTTTCATCTTTAACCAATACTGTCAGAGTCATTGGGGTAGTTTCTTTATCTTTCATCAAATTTTTAAACGCAACTACTGATTCCGTATTCGGATCGCGCAGATTAATCGGATTAAAATCAGTTTTGACTTTGAAAACCAATGCGATCGACGCAATCGCAAACAAGCCGGTTATTAAAGTGATGGGTTTGGCATAATGCAAAGTGAGTTTTGCCATTCTTTCAACGAGCGTACTATACGCCGGACGCGATTTTACGGTCGCAGCAGGGGCAGAGACAGGGATAAATTTAAGCAACGCGGGTAACGCCGTTAAAGTAACCATAAGACAAATAAACAAACTGGTTCCTGCCAACAAACCCAATTCAGAGACGCCTTTATAATCCGTCGGTATAAAAGCATATAGGCCAATTGCCGTTGTGCCCGCACATAATAATAGCGATGGCGTGGTGGAAATTAAGGTACTACGTAAAGCCCGGCTGCGCTCAATATGATGGTTTAAATTATCCCGGTAACGTAAACAAAAATGAATGGCATATTCCACCCCCAAACCTATATTCGATACTGCAAATGCAACCGATATCAAGTTTAATTCCCGCACAGCAAACGCCGCAAACGCACCACAAAAAACCATGCCTATTGCCAAAGTTACTAAAGTGGCTAAGGTAAATAACAGCGAACGATAAGCAATAAGTAAAATAAAAAAAACTAAAACTATGGAAAAAATACTTGCCGTAAAAGTGCCGGCACTCATACCCGACAGCTCATCGTCCTCAAGACCCACTTCGCCAGTTACCCAGACTTTAACACTAGGGAGATTGGGGTCTTGAATGTGTGCTATGGCCTGATGAATAACCGCAATCGCTTGTTCAGCAGGACGAATTTGTGCGTAATCAAACTTCGGTGAAACAATAATAAAGCCTTTATTGGGTTGCGATTTTTTTTCAGCTATCAAATTTTCCCAAGACAGTAAGCTATTTTCACTGTTGAGGGTCTTATGCATTGCCGATACAATTTTGTTAATCAAGGTCGTTAGATCCAGCGGCAAATCACGGGTCTTATCAGCCGAGGTCAGGACATCTTCAAAAATTGAAAAAAAACCGCTTAGATTCGGTTCTTGCGCAATCCTGCCGATAAAGGGCTGCGCTTGAGATAAGTTATTGGATAAATCCTGTAGTTCTTTATTATCCAAGTACAAAAGGCCATTCTGATGAAAAAACGGCTCATCATTGGGAATGCTAACCGCATCGAAATTGGTTTTATCCGCACTTAATAACCGACCTAAACGTTTAGTGGCAGCCTTAGTCAATTCGGGCGTATCAGACTCTACCACCAACAACAGCGTATGCATATCCTGTGCAAAAGCCTTTTCAAAATTGCGCCGATTTTGCTGAAAAGGGGCATCGGGGGCAATCAGTTCCGCCGTATCGGTATTAATGCTTAGGTGCTTTACGGTGTATTGCAAGGCCAAAACCGCCAACAACCCGATAATGCACAACATTACCCAAGGATAACGAAGTGAATATTCGCTAAAACGGGAAAACAAATTGGAGCTATGATTTTTTATGGACATATAATCTTAGGCTGAGCGATTAAGTAACGTGTTTAATATAACGGTTTTAAAGTCAATTTCGCGCCTCTACCTACGGTTTCAAACGCGTTACCCAAGCATTAATGGATGACAATATTACCGGCAGCACTCAAGGCATCACTTTTAGATTCAACTAATTGATTAGTTTGTTGCGTAATAAAAAGTGCTGCAATTTTTTCAGCATTCGCTACTTTCATCCCCTCAGCTTGGCCTAAACAAAGCAGGGCAGTTGACCATGCATCCGCAATTGCCGAGTCAGCATGAATAACCGTGACTGAAACCAGATTATGGGTAACGGGTCTTCCAACACGGGCATCCAAAATATGGCTAAAACGCTGACCATTAGCGTCAAAATAATGCCGGTAAGTTCCAGACGTCATGACTGCTGCGGGAGAATCTTTTGGTAATGAAATAATTTTTTGCAGAGTTTGCGCGCCTGGCAAAGGTCTTTCTACTGCTATACGCCAAGGATCAAGATCCGGTTTATAGCCCGCTGTTTTCAGCTCGCCCCCAATTTCCACCAGATAATGTTTAATACCGTATTGGGCTAGCACATCACTGATTCGTGTAACGCTATAACCTTGTGCAATAGAGGACAAGTCAACTTTCAAATCCGCTTGCTGCTTACGTAAATGCGTATCATCCGCCACTTCCAGCTTGGACATGCCGACTTTCTTTAACTCACTCACAATGGCCGAATCACTTGGAATCGTTAACGATTCTCCCCGAAATCCCCACAAATCAAACAACGGCTTAATGGTCAAATCGTAACACCCCTTACTGGCAAGGTTAACGATTTGGGCAATACGCACTAATGCGACGATTTCTGGCCCAACTGCTTGGCTCTCGGTATTCTCAACACTGTTAAACGTTTCTATAACTGAATCAGGCCGATAATTGGACAATAGTTTGTCAATGACTGCAAACTCCTGTTCAACACGCACCCTAATTGCTTTAGTGTCTAGGGGTGCATCTGACCAATAGCTGACATGGTAAGTAGTGCCCTGGGCAAAACCTTCAAATTTCTCGATAATCGGCCTCGAACATCCTAATAGGGTTAAAGGCATTAGTGCCAAAACCAGTAGTTTAGGACTGGGCATTATTTGCTTCAATGATGGTATCCAACACAATAACACCTTACTTTCTCCAAAACTCTGGTACAAATAAAATCACAATCGAGAATATTTGCACCCGTCCTAATAACATAGCGACAATGCACACCCCCATTTGAAAATCATTCAAACTGGCATAATTGGTTGCAGGCCCTACCTGACCGAGCCCTGGCCCGGCATTATTAAAACAGGCGATAATCGCCGAGAAAGCCGTAATAAAATCCAGCCCGCTAAACAATAACGTAAATACCAAAATCACAATACAAATAAAATACAAAAAAATAAAACCGGTCACTGAGGTAATAATATTACTGCTCACCACCGTGTCACCAATTTTCATCAGCTGAATAGAAGCGGGATGAATAAATTTGAGAAATTCCAGACGCGCCTGTTTAAGCAAAATAATGGTTCGGATCATCCGAATACCACCGCCAGTAGAACCGGAAGAGGCGGAAAGGCAACTGAGAAACAACATCCACATCGGTACAAAAATGGGCCAGCGGTTAAAGTCCTGGCTTGCAAAGCCGCAATCGGTCGCAATCGTAACCAAATTAAAACTGGCATGGCGTAAAGCGGTAAAAAAACTGGGATAGGTACCCGCTTGCCAGAGCACTGCCGCAGTCATTACACAACTTCCTAAAACCAACATTAGGAAAGAAGTTGCTTCCATATCCTTGAGATAAGGCCTCAGAGAGCCTTTTTTAAGGACAATAAAATGCGTCGCAAAATTTATAGCCGCCAACAATTGAAAAATGGTCAATACGACTTCAATAGGCACCGAATCAAAAAAACCGACACTATTATCATGCGTAGAAAACCCACCCAGGCTCATTGCCGCAAAAGCGTGACAAATGGCATCAAACCAATTCATACCCGCCAGCCGCAAAGCGATTATGCAGGCTAAAGAAATACCCGCGTAAACCAACCATAACGCTTTTGCAGTTTGCGCGATCCGCGGCGGTAAATCGGAATCCTTAATTGTGCCCGGCGATTCGGCAATATAGAGCTGCATGCCACCAATGCCCAAGATAGGTAAAATAGCGACTGCAAAAATAATAATCCCCATCCCGGCAATCCAGTTTAATTCATGTCGCCACAGGTTAATGGACATGGGTAAATTATCAATACCGCTTAGTATGGTAGCGCCTGTTGTGGTCAGCCCGGATACCGTCTCAAAATAAGCTTCAATAAAACTGACTTCCGGCAGATACAGAATCAAAGGCAAAGTACAAAATAGCGGAATCAGTGACCAGGTAGCGGCAACCAATAAAAAACCCGATTGCCGTGACACTTTTTTCGGTCTGCGTAGCGTCGGTATGTACATCAACAGGCCGGAAAAAAAAGTAATTAACGTACTCTCAAAAAATGCATTGCTGGTGCCATCCTGGCTAATCAGGGAGGTCAACAGACACGTAGTCATTAAGCCACTGAAACCAATGGTAATAAAACCAAAGATATGCACAAGCGTTAAAATAGCATTCATTGCAAGGGACGATTTTTAATGGAAATAAGCGATAAAAAGCCAACAATTGTGCAGTAATCTTTACTTACAATGATAAGCACTGTTTCATAGGGTTTGAAAATAATTTTCAATGGTAACCACCATTTTTTTATCTATGGCAAACATCACCACATGATCACCCTCCTCAAATACCGTATCATGATGAATGGCAATAATTTGCCGATGGCGGATCAGCGCCCCCAACACAATACCCTTGGGGAAATCAATGTCTTTTACACATTTCCCGACTACAGAATTTTGACCGCTATGCCGATGTGCAATCGCTTCAATGGCTTCCGCCGTGCCGCCACATAAGGAATTGACTTGCGCGACATCGCCATGACGCACATGCTTCAAAATACTACCCAGGGTTTCTTGATTAGGCAGCACCGCAACATCGATACCCGTTGAAGGCAGTAGCTTTGCATAAGAACTTTGATTAAGCAGGCAGATAGATTTACGCGCACCCAAACTTTTTGCTAAAGAGGAAGCAATTATATTCACACCATCCAGCTCTGTGACGGAGCAAAATAAATCAGTCCCTTCAATTGACTCATCTAAAAGCAGCGGCTCATTGGTACAATCGCCCAGCAGTACCAGCGTATGCGGAAGTTCATTGGCAATCTTATGGGCGCGCTCGGAATTTTTTTCAATTATTTTGACTTGATAGTCATTTTGTAAGGCTAATCCTAGGCGCTTACCGACATGCCCGCCACCGGCAATCATAATCCGTTTTATGGGCGGTTCTAAAACATGCAATTCTTTTAAAACCCGGCGCAGGTCTTTACCCGGAACCACAAAGAATACCTCATCTTCGGTCCGAATAACCGACTGTCCGTTAACAATTTGCGGTTTGCCTTGCCTGAAAATTGCAACGATACGAATTTTTTCATCACTCAAGCGCTGCGTCAGTTCCTTAATCTTTTTCCCTATTAAAAAACTGTCCGCCACCACCTTCACCGAAAACAGCCGCACTAAGCCACCGGCAAAATTAGACATATGCAAAACGCCCGGAAATTCAATTAAATTACGGATGGACTCCATAACAATTTGTTCAGGACTGATAATAATATCTACCGGAATACCATGCGCTTCGAATAATTCAGGATGTTTCAGATAATCAATATCGCGCACCCGCGCTATGGTCTTAGGATGATGATATAGCTTGCTGATGATCAGGCAGGCCAGCATATTGGTTTCATCGCGGTCAGTAACCGCGATCACAATATCAGCTGTCTGCACCCCAGCTTTCTCCAAAACCCTAGGGTGCGCAGCATGTCCGACCACCGTCTCAATGTCTAATTTAGCTTTTAAAATAGCCAAAAGCTCTGGCTTGTGATCAATGACCGTAATGTCATTTTCTTCACTCACCAAAGCACTGGCGACCGAAGAGCCCGCAGAACCAGACCCCAGAATCAGTATTTTCATTAACGGCTATTGCCTGAAATACAGCTATTATTGCGCACTCGGAGTCGAAGCTTTAGGGGCCGGTTCTGAATTTAAATCGCTTTCATCAAAATCAATTTCTTCTTCCGGCACGTTACCATCTTTAACCAGATAATTACGCCTTTGCAAATAAGAGTTTTTATAAAAGTCATACTTGTCAATTGCAGCTTCTTTCGCAATTTTCTCAGAGGTTAAAAGGTCCGCACGCGCATCAATCAGCTTTAATCCGGATAATGAAATACTCATATAGCCTTTATCAAAAAAAGCACCGGAAATAAGTCCACTATCAATATAAGCAATTGGATTCATAGCCGTATCACCTACTTTACCGCCAATGCCCCTTAGCGAATTAGGTCCTAAGATCGGTAACACCAAATAAGGCCCGGTCGGAACACCCCAAACCCCCAAAGTTTGGTCGAAATCTTCATTATGCTTAGGTAAGTCAATTGCTTGCGCAACATCTATCAAGCCGCCGACACCGGCAACACTGTTAACTAAAAAACGCGCACCATCTTGCGCACTTTGCTTAAATTTGAATTGCAACAAATCATTTAGGGTTACGCCAATATCATCAAGATTACTAAAAAAATGTGTTACGGCGTTGTCCACAAACCCGGGCGTAATAAATTGATAACCTTTAGCAACCGGCTTTAAAGCATACTCGTCCACCTTATCGTTAAAAGTTTGCACACCCCTGTTCCAATTCTCCAAAGGATCCCGTGCATCTTTAGTCGATAAGGCACAACCATTTAAAACACTCAGTAAACAAAAGCTTCCGATGAAGGTTATGGTTTTAAAAGTTTGCATTTTCTCACTCCCTAGTTCCGTGTAATATTATTGTCGGTGCCAGCCACAATTAGCGTAACATATGATAAACCAAATCTAGGCTTGATCGTTACGCAACGTTTAAATAATAACCCATCAACCCAATGCAATCTATTAATAACCCTTTAGGTAAAAGATTCCGAGGTTATCTGCCAGTGGTCGTCGACATTGAAACCGCTGGCTTTAACCCCAAAAAAAACCCTTTATTAGAAATTGCAGCAGTCATTGTCGAGCTGAATGAACACCACGATTTGGTTATTACCGAACGCTATGCTTGCAACATCATCCCTTTTAAAAATGCCGAACTGGATCCCGCTGCGCTAAAATTTAACGGTATAGATCCCTTTCACCCATTTCGCATGGCGGTTGATGAAAAAGAGGCCTTAGAAAAAATATTTACCCCCATCAAAGCAGCGGTTAAACGCAATAATTGTTCGCGCGCCATTTTGGTCGGGCATAACCCTGCCTTCGACATCAGCTTTTTAAATGCTGCCATCCAACGTGCACAAATCACCCGAAGCCCCTTCCATCCCTTTAGCAGCTTTGATACCGCAACCTTAGGCGGACTTATTTTTCAACAAACCGTTTTAGCGAAAATAGCGCAGGCCGCAGGTTTAGACTGGGACAGTGATCAGGCGCATTCAGCCCTGTATGATACCGAAAAAACCGCCGAATTATTTTGTATCATGATTAACCGCTGGCAAAAATTGGACGCGCTATATCAACAAATGCAGCCTGCCCTTGAGCCGTAAGACATCCAACTTTCAAAAACAAAAACGCCCCAGAAATGGGGCGTCGTTTTTAAATCAAAGCACTTAAATTGCGAGCAGCCGTGTTAAAAATCATCAGCCCTGGGTGCAGCAGGTGCCAATACCTCCCGATAGCCATTTGACTCAGCCGCACTCACTACGCCTGCAGCTTCCATATCTTCAATCATACGTGCCGCCCGGTTATAGCCAACCTTAAAGCGCCTTTGCACACTGGATATAGACGCTTTACGGCTTTCAGTAACAAACATCACCGCTTGATCGTATAGCGCATCCGATTCTGTATCTTCACCGCTTGAACCATTATAAGTTTCACCTGGCTCAGGAATTTCGCGGGTAATTTCATCTAAATAATTTGGCGGCGCAGTTTGTTTCAAAAACTCCACCACCCGGTGCACTTCATGGTCATCCACAAACGCGCCATGCGCCCGGACTGGGATCGCGGTACCTGAAGGTAAAAAAAGCATATCGCCATTGCCTAACAAAGTTTCAGCCCCGCCCTGATCAAGAATGGTACGCGAATCAATCCTGGACGATACCTGAAAAGAAATGCGCGTAGGCACATTCGCCTTAATCAATCCGGTCAAGACATCAACCGAAGGACGTTGGGTCGCCAGAATTAAATGAATGCCCGCAGCCCTTGCTTTTTGCGCCAAACGGGCAATTAATTCCTCTACTTTTTTACCGACGATCATCATCATGTCGGCTAATTCGTCAATCACAATCACGATGCTCGGCAAAGTCGTCAGCACCGGAAATTCCTCGAAATCGCCCAGAGGCTTATCGTATTGAAACATGGGGTCACGGATGGTTTGGCCTTTGGCAGACGCATCGTTAATCAATTGATTAAACCCAGCCAGATTTCTAACGCCCATTTTAGACATCAGTTTATAGCGACGCTCCATTTCCGCAACGGCCCAACGCAGGGCGTTGCTGGCTTCTTTCATATCGGTAACCACCGGTGTCAATAAATGCGGAATGCCTTCATAAACCGATAGCTCAAGCATTTTAGGATCAATCATGATCAGGCGCACTTGCTCTGGCGTGGCTTTATACAATAAGCTCAAGATCATGGTATTGATCGCTACCGACTTTCCTGAACCCGTGGTTCCTGCGACCAGTGCATGGGGCATTTTGCCTAAATCGGCCACCACCGGAATACCCGCAATGTCTTTACCCATTGCCAGCGTCAATAAAGATTTTGCGTCCTTAAAAACCGGGGAAACCAGCAACTCCCTTAAAGTAACCATTTCACGTTCTTGATTAGGGATCTCCAAACCAATCACCGATTTACCGGGAATATTTTCAACAATCCTTACGCTGGTTACCGATAACGCCCTTGCGACATCTTTAGCCAAACCACTAATGCGGCTTACCTTAACCCCGGCCGCAGGCTGTAACTCAAAACGCGTAATAACCGGCCCCGGATGGACAGCCACAACATCTACGGTCACATTAAAATCTTGCAAAACCTCCTCTACCAAGCGCGACATTGCTTCCAAATCAGCCGCAGTGTAGCCATTAACCCGAGTATCCCGTTCGTCTAACAACGCCAAACCCGGCAAAACGCTACCCGTTTTATTAAACGGCATCGGTTTTACCCCAAGTTTAATCTGCTTATCCTCAATATTAAACCTGTCCGACGTCAATGAGCTGGGGGGCAATTCAGCCAGTTCATCATTGGTTAATTGTGGCGGATAATTTTTTAATGTTGGCTCTTCCAAACCACTGACCGAATTAGCATCAAATCCCATCACTCTGGGACTCAATGCAGCTTCCGGAAGTGCCTGCCTCGGCGGCTTATTGATAATCGGATCACTGCTACTTAAAGAAGGCAGATCAGATAAGTCAAGATCATCATCCGTTGCTTTAAACGACTTTGGCTGCTTAACAGCAACCTGGGGCTGTTGCACATTAAACTGCGGCTCCTGTCTGCCCAGCTTAGGCTCGGCTATTTTAACGCCATTCGCTTTGGCTGGGGCAAGCACCCGCTTATCCGCCCTCAAGGGTTCCGGCTCATTAGAAACGCGCACGGCTTCATGTTGACGGTTATTAAATTGCGGCTCATGTCGACTTAGGGTAGCTTCTGATAATCGGTTCATACCAACCAGAGCAGTTGCGTTTGCTGAATTATCAGCAGTCGACCTACTGGCACTATCCATGACAGGAGCCATTTTTAATTTTTGCTGATTTTTAGACAGTTGGGGCTCTTCTTCCCGCCCGTTCTGGACATTACCTAAATCCGAGGTGCCGGGCTCAGTGGCAATATCGCCTTTCAGTGCCGTGGGTGCTTTACCGCTAGCTATTCGCCAGACTATCTGGCCGGCTTGTAGGGTATAACGCCCAATGGCATCCATAACACCAAACCAGGATAAGTCAGTAAAGAGCGTAATGCCTGCCAAAAAACCTGCCAATAAAGATAAGGTTGCCCCGGAATTGCCCAGCATAACGAACGCTAAATCACCTAATTCCTGGCCTAATATCCCCCCGGTACCAACGGGTAAAGCAATCCCAATACGCAACAGATGCAAATAAGCTAACGCTGAACCAAAGGCTAAGGTAATCACAAAACCCATATAGCGCATGATAATAACGAAATTATTTTCCGTGTGCAGCTGGTCCCGATACACCAAATATCCAATCCAAGCCAACATAATCGGCAAACAATACGCCATTAAGCCAAACAAGCTCAAAGTAAAATCAGAAATCCACGCCCCGACCACACCGCAAGCGTTATGAATTGCCTGTAAAGATCCGCTGTGTGAAAAGCCAGCATCCTCCTTATTAAAGGATAAGAGTGAAATTAAAATAAATACCACCAAGGTAGAAAATACTAATAAAACTACCTCGCGTAAACCTAGCGCTGATTTTTCTTCCATTACTGCTGCCATATTCTAATAACTCAAATACTATTACTGAAAAAACATAATTATAGACGAAGAATCCAAGTTTTTACATTAATAAAACATCACGCGATCATGATCATTTACACCTAACATTTGCTTCAATACCTTTAATTTAGCAACACTAACAAGCATATGTTGCCACCCTGAGAGGGTAAGGCTATACTTTGAAAAAACCTTTTTAAATCCCTATTGGATGCCATGCAAATTACTTCCGAAATAATTGGTTATTTAGCCGCAACCCTCACCACCAGCTCGTTTTTACCGCAAGCAATTTTGACTATCAGAACCCGCGACACTGACGCACTGTCACTGAGCATGTACAGTATTTTTACCTTAGGGGTGCTCTGTTGGCTTATATACGGCATCTCAATCAACAATCATGTGATCATAATCGCAAACGCCATCACCTTGCTGTTGTCAACCTCCATTCTAGGCGTTAAAGTTTACAACACCATCAAAAATAACCACCCATAACAAAGCTATGTTACATAACCTTAGGTTAAATAAGCTTTATAGTTTACGCCAACCCATTTACCCGTCATAATTTAAAGCCACATTACCAATAACGCGCTCCCAAGAATTTCTTAGTGAACAAGCATCAGGTTTTCTATGCTACATAAGTAATCAGGTCTAACGCTGCATCGCTTTATTCGAATTCACCGGGCAACTATATGTTTGTAACCCAGCTAAACCCTGCCAACCCTCAGCAAACGTTCCCACCAGTCCACAACGCCCTTACTGAACCTGAGGGACTGCTGGCCATCGGCGGATGCTTGTCCCCTCCCCGGCTGCTTAACGCATACCGCAAAGGTATTTTCCCCTGGTTTAACCCCGGCGAACCTATTCTGTGGTGGTCGCCCAATCCACGCTTGGTGTTATTTCCAGAACAACTGCACATTTCCCGCAGCCTGAATAAAACACTCAATAAAAACCACTTTGCTTTAACTGTTAATCATTGTTTCACTGAAGTTATGCAGGCCTGCGCCCAACCAAGAAACTATACAGCTGTCACTTGGATTAGTACGGAAATGTTAGCAGCCTATCAAGAACTGCACCGGATGGGTATCGCCCACTCAGTAGAAGCCTGGCACCAACAACAGCTAGTGGGTGGCTTATATGGCGTTACTATCGGTCAGGTCTTTTTTGGAGAATCCATGTTTCACACCATAACCGATGCCTCTAAAGTCGTTTTTGTACATTTAGTGCAGCGCCTAAAGGCCTGGAACTATCAACTCATTGACTGTCAAGTGCATACGCCACACCTCAGCAGCCTAGGTGCACAAAATATTGACCGTCGGCAATTTATAACGCTTCTAAATCAACACTGTGATTCGCCCCCCGACCCTACTGCGTGGCAAAGCTTATGATTTCGATACCCTTACTTTCAATGCAGCCGCACGCTTGCAGTTATTTAAGCAATAAAACAGCACAAACGACCTTTGTGCATCCTTCCTTCCCAATGACTACGGCGGTTTATGCGCAGCTCATCGCCAGAGGGTTTCGCAGGAATGGGGACGATGCCTATACGCCGCAATGCACTGGTTGTGCAGCGTGCATACCGGTTAGAGTCCCTGTAGCAGACTTTAAACCAAACCGCAACCAAAGCCGCTGCATAACAAAAAACCACAACACCGAAGCGATAATAAAACCTGCGGCTTTTGAACAACAGCACTACGATTTATACTGCCGCTATCAAAAAACCAAACATCCAGACAGCAGCATGCAATACGCAACCCCCGATGACTACCTGCGTTTTTTAGGCAGTACCTGGTGCGATACCCATTTCATCGAATTTAATATTACCGGGCAATTGGTTGCAGTGGCCATTGTGGATCACTTTGAGAGCGCAATATCGGCGGTATACACTTTTTTTGACCCTGATTTTGCCCATTACAGCCTAGGTGTATACGCAGTATTATGGCAACTGGACTATGCCAAGCAACTGAAACTGAATTGGCTATATTTAGGCTATTGGATAGCTGACTGCCAAAAAATGCGCTACAAAAACCAGTATCGACCGCTGGAAATATTCCGTAACGACCGCTGGCAATTATATCAACCTGAAAGCTAATGCTTTAAAAAAGACTTACGCCGCTTAATTAATAGCACGGATTAAACACTGCTGTTTTATCCTGTAAAAGCCAAATGAAAACGGAAAGATTGATAAAGCCCCACTGTCATCTTATGTACAAAACTATTTAACGTATTTACATGGGTTATCAAGCTACCCGTTTCCGATAGTACCATCATACACTGCTTTAAAAACCGCTACTTACCGCCTGCTCAAAATAAGGCTGAATTGAGCCAACAGTACGCACAATTTGATCTTGCGCTTCATATACATAGCCAACGTCACCTTTAATGCCATAGCAAAGTTTGGCCTTGGGGTAACAACGGAAGCTTAAACCGTCCAAATTGTTACACGCTTCACCAGCTTTATTGCATTGTAGGTTTGCGCTGCCAGTTAAGGTCGTCGTCGGGGTTCCCCCTGCCAAAAACGGCAATATACTTTCCGTCCAATCAAGCACCCGGTCGGGTTTTGTAGCCTCGGTTGAGCCCACCGTGAAGCTTACCCCGTCCCGAACGTCTATAGAAGCGTTGCCAGTTGCATCCAACGCCAGCGCCCTGATGTTATGGGAAGCAGAAACAGCCAAACTGCGTGAAGTGATATCGTTTAATACTGCTTCAGTACCTTTAGGATCGGCACTGACATTAAGTGCCTGCCAACTGCCTGCAGACGCATCAACAGCCTCAAACTCGACCGCATGATTGACCAATAATTTGTCTTTCACATTTAATTTGCCAAACGCCAAGGCGTTACTCAAAAGATTTTTGCCTTGAATGGTTCTAAAGCCACTAGAGTGTATAGCCACTGATTTTAAAACCTGACCACCTAATGCTTCTATATTAAACTCAACATACTGACTTTTAAAACCTACCGGCTTTTGCGCAGCCAACGCCTCAGTATTATAGGTAACCGCAGGAGGTAAAAAAATCAAGGTGTCTTCCTGCACTGTCGGCTTGACCCCGCCAAAAGCAGTTAATTGGGTATCATCCAAAATAAAACGCACATTTTTGCCGTTCAAGACCACCGGAGTGGCAAAGGCTCCGTGGCTTAATGACAATAGCAACACTGCCCCTAAATATAAATTAGGCTTCATGGCTTAAGCCCCCAGGCGTTCAGACGCTTTATTCCAGTTGATCAGTTTGGCAATGACGGCATCCATATAACTTTTGCGCACATTTTGATAATCCAAATAATACGCATGTTCAAATACATCAATAGTCAATAAAGGCTTCATTCCGAGCATTTTTGGATTATCGTAATTAGGCAGCGACATGATTTCAAGTTTACCACCGTTATCCGCCAACCAAACATAGCCGGAACCTGTGTGGGCAACACCGACATCACTGAGCTTTGTTTTAAAGGCGGCAAAGTCACCAAAAGCGGTTTTGATCATGTCCAATAATTTACCCGTAGGTTGCACGGCATCCCCACCATTAGGCAACATGCTATTCCAATAGAAATCATGGCTAACCGCTGATGCTGCACCATTAAAAATCTTTGTGAGTGATTTTTGATTCGCGGTTGTTAACATGATTTGTTCGAGGCTCATGTCTTTATAAGCTGCAAACTCGGGCAAGTTAAGGTTGGTGTTAAGACCTGACAATGCCCCAAGATGATGTTTATTGTAATGAAAGCCAACCGTTTTTGAGCTTATAACCGGATCAAGAGCTGTTTCGGCATACGGGAGCGGTGGATTAGGAAAAATAGCGGCTGGCGTGGTGACTACAGCAGGTGCCGGCGTAGGGGTGACAGCTGCCTCCGCTGCTTTTACAAGCCTAGCGCCACCCAGTGCCACAGTAGCCGCTGCTGCACTGGCTATACTGGCAGTAGATAAGAAATTTCTACGGGTCATGTCGGTCATAATCGTATCCTTAAGTTTGATAAATTCAAAAATGCTCGCGCATGTCAACCCAATAAGGGCTAACACGCCTAGGAGCTTATCATAGACTTAACGCAGCTGTTAAGTAATAAAGCTTACATCACAGCTCAGTTTTTTTCTTAAAAATACTCTCCATTACAGGGAGATACGATTAATACAGCGTTGTATAAAATGATTTTGAAAAAGTGTGGCATATAACCTATTTTCATTCGGCTATATGCCACACTTTATATTAAAAAAATAAATCGGCGCAACCCGGATCAAGGCAACGGTTGCGGATGGTTTAGTTAAGCAGGATTTAATTTAATTGATGCGCCCATAATTTTTGTTCCTCTCAAAAGCTTCCCTGATACTTAAATACAGCTGTTAAACACTAATATTTCTATTAACACTGAAAAAGGTAAGCATTACTTACAACCGGAGAGTACTTTAAATTGCGCTACAGTGCCAACATCCTGAGGCCGTTTAGATACACCCAATTGTAATAATTGAACATCGCCGTTTTGAAATATCTTTAAGTACGAGGTACTACCACTGTAAAACCGAAAATCAAAACCCGTAGAACGCTTGGTATTTTTAGTGGGGGGGTATAGTAACGCAGAATACTGCGTTTCTGCCCAATCAAACAAACAATCCGCAGTTGCCGCACTGGTTAACGAGGGGAATGCTGTCGGGGCGGGCTCTGCCGCTACTGCCATAAATTCTGTTGCCCTGGCTGTGACTGTTTTTGGAGCAGCTACCGAGCCAGCCCCAATAGACGAGGGATTGTTGCCTACAGCTACAGCGGCAACAACAGTATTGCTGGCAATGTCAATTACCGAAACATTTTTACTGCCCCTATTTGCCACATACACCTGTGTATTCAAAAGGTTTACTGCCACGCCAACCGGGTTTTTCCCCACTGGAACCGTCGCGATGACGTTACTGCTGGATGTGTCAATGACAGAGACAGAGTCGCTATTGGTATTTGCAACGAACAACCTAGTACCAGCCGCATTTATCGCCACATCTGTAGGAAAATCACCCACTGGCACCGATGCCATAACGGCATTGCTCGCGGTATCAATTACCGATACTGAACCACTACGCGCATTGACCACATACAATTGTGTGCCAGTGAGGTTCACTACGCCATCCATGGGGGAAGATTCCACCTTAACAGTCGCCAGCACTTTATTGCTGGTAGTATCTAGAACGGAAACAGTACCACCAAAAAGATTCATCACATACGCCCGCGTGTTGTCAGCAGGGTTAACTACCACGCTTTCAGGCCAAGCACCCACCTTGACAGTGGCTGTTACAGTATTATTGGTGGTTTCAATCACCGAAACAGTGTCTTTTAAGGAATTTGCCACATACACCAGCGAACCAGGCGGATTCACAGCCAACCGCATCGGGCCGCTTTCAACCGGAACCCTCGCCACAACCTTGTTACTTGTAGTATTGATGACCGAAATACTGTTACTTTTGTTATTCGCCACATAGGTCCGTGTACCGGCCTGGTTCATGACCACATCGCTTGGAAAATCTCCGACCTTAACCGTTCCGGTAACCGAATGCGTTGCCGTATCGAACACCGAAACGCTGTTGTCCCCACTGTTAGCGATATAGACAAATGGCGCGGAAAGCGCCAATGCCGGAAAAAAAAACAGTGAAGAGCATTTTAGGCCGACCCAGGCACACAAGCCAAAACACCGTAAAATTAAATTTCTACCAGAATCCGGCAAAAACAGGCGTTTGTTACTAAATTGTTGCATGTAGTTATTTTCCTGAACTGAACAATTTCGGGTGCTGTGCCAATAAAATATCAACAAAGA
Source organism: Methylococcales bacterium (assembly GCA_040079795.1). Lineage (GTDB taxonomy): Bacteria > Pseudomonadota > Gammaproteobacteria > Methylococcales > Methylomonadaceae > SXIZ01. The sequence continues at coordinate 18,681 of JBEBJQ010000018.1, read as the reverse complement.
TTAAACGGGAATTAACCTATTGTTGTGTCAACTGAACTGCACCCTAAAATTTGCCTATAACAAAAACTATCACTGGGCATGGTAGCTTGTTTTAAACTCAGTTTATATCCGTAAGAATACCTATATCAGGAAAATAATGACAACTTCATGAATATTGCAAAATCCAAGAATGCAGTAGAAAAGACCGCCCATGTCAGCCTATAGCGTGGGGAAAATCAGTGCTATCTTGAATAAATTCTAAATTCACGCCGGGCTTTGGTTTCTAATGACTAATGCCTAAGCCGTAGTTCAAACGTTAAAGCAGTATCACATCGTAACCAATCCCTTAGCTAAGGGATAAGCCTGAACTAACGGCGCTCAGGTTGGGTATGCAGTTTTTGTTTCGGTAAACCAACATACTCCAGTAACAAATCCAGCTCCTTAGCAGTCATTTCATAGCTATCCTGGGTTTTTAAACCCTTGGGTAAAAATGCCGGCCCATACCGCACCCGCATTAAACGACTAACCGTTACGCCCACTGCTTCCCACAAACGCCGCACTAAGCGGTTACGGCCTTCACAAACGGTGACGTGGTACCATTTATTGGAACCTTCACCACCGTAGTGCTGAATGTCACTGAATTTCGCGGACCCATCTTCTAACTCAATGCCTTGTTTTAGTTGCGCTAGCACTTCATCACTCACTTCACCCAATATGCGTACGGCGTACTCCCGGTCAATAATGCTGGAGGGGTGCATTAAGCGGTTAGCCAGTTCGCCGTTATTAGTCAGCAGTAATAAACCGGAGGTGTTAATGTCCAAACGACCGACACTAATCCAGCGACCCACCAATAATTTAGGGAGCTTATTAAACACCAGCGGACGACCTTGGGGATCTTTACGCGATACAACTTCACCAGTCGGTTTATGATAAACAATCACCCGCGTCGGTTGTACAGCATATTTTTCCCACATGATTGGGCGGCCGTTAAGATAGACGTGGTCACCGGGCTTTAAACGGTCACCCAATTTGGCAACCTGACCATTTAGCTTAAGCCGCTCTTCGGCAATCCAGCGCTCAATTTCACGCCGCGAGGCTATACCTCCGCGCGCCAATACTTTTTGGATGCGTTCGCTACTCTCAGCTTCATTGGTATAGATCGGCGAAATTTCACGATCCTGATCTTTAAAAGAAGGATTACGTTTATGCGTTTTCGACACTTGTTGAGCTAGCGCATCTGTAGATTCGGCTTTATCCGCTGGACTCGGTTTGCGCGGTGTCCTCGGCAATTTGCCGGCATGTTTGCCGGTGACGACAGTTTCTTTACGTGCCGTTGTCTGCCTCGATGCTTGCGGTTTCTTCAAGGGGTTGTGCGTTGATTTCTTGTTGTTCACGATCTACCTGCGTAAGTTGTTCATTATCCTTAAGGGGGTTATTCAATTTCTGAATTTCCTGTAAGGTGGGGAGTTGTACCAATGAGGTTAAACTGAAATAATCCAAAAATTGCTGGGTGGTGGCGTATAAGGCTGGTCGTCCGGGCACTTCTTTGTGTGCAACGATTTTAATCCATTCGCGCTCCAGTAGCGTACGGATAATGTTTGAACTGACCACCACGCCGCGAATATCTTCTATCTCGCCACGGGTAACCGGTTGCTGGTACGCAATAATAGCTAAAGTTTCCAACAAAGCGCGCGAATAACGGGGCGGCTTTTCATCAAATAAACGCGACACCCAGGGCGACATTTCCTTAACAACTTGAAAACGGTAGCCACTGGCGACCGCCTTTAATTCAACGGGTCGATCCTGGTAATCTTGCATCACTTCTGCTACTGCTGCATCAAGCGCTTTGAGGTCGGGTTGTTGCAATTCCGGAAAAACCGCCTGCAATTGCTTGAGTGACAACGGCTTATCACTGGCAAACAAAACCGCTTCAACAATATGTTTAATGTTCACGTTGCTTAGTAAAAATCAGACATTAAATACTCTGCGCAACACTTCTTACGCGTAGTTCTGCAAACGGTTCAAGCTGAATAATTTCAACCAAGCCTTCCTTGCTTAATTCTAAAATCGCCAGAAAAGACACCACTACCCCGTGCCGACCTTCTTTTTGGGTAAATAATTTGGTAAACAAGGCATTTTCCAGGCCATTTAAATACCCTAAAATGGCGCTCATGCGTTCCCGTACCGATAAAGGCTCTTTGGTAATCTGATGATGACTCAATTGATGGGCGCGCTTTAAAACATCCTGAAATGCCTGCAATAAGTCTTTAAAGGCAACATCCGGCAAAGGCCGATCAACGGTAATCTTGCTTACATCAATAAAAGTTTCAAAAATGTCCCGCTCTAAACGAGGCAACGCGTCAATTTCTTCTGCGGCTTGTTTGATACGTTCGTACTCCTGTAAACGCCGGATTAATTCTGCACGCGGATCCTCTTCTTCATTTTCGGCTTCAACCTTACGCGGCAATAATAAGCGCGATTTAATTTCCGTCAGCAACGCCGCCATTAACAGGTATTCCGCGGCCAGATCCAGCTGCAATTGCTCCATCAGTGCAATATAACTGATGTACTGGCGGGTAATTTCCGCCACCGGAATGTGTACTATATCGATATTTTGCTTGCGGATCAGGTAAAGCAACAAATCCAAAGGCCCTTCAAATGCCTCCAAAAAAACTTGTAAAGCATCCGGGGGAATATATAAATCTTCCGGTAAGGCGCCATAGTCCTCCCCTTGCACTTTAATGGTCGTGAAATTAGGCGCTACAGGCTGCTGCTCCAGGACAAAGTTAGCGCTGGCAATAGCTAACATTACAATCCGGCAATGGTAAAAAACAATTTTTGCATTTCAAACATCGGCATCGCCAGGATAACACTTAAGATATTGGTGCTTAATAGCAGCAAAATAATCAGAAAACCAAAACGCTCCAGCTTATTGTATTGCCAGGCCAATTGGGCAGGCAACATCCCGGATAAAATACGGCTACCATCTAAAGGCGGTAACGGTAGGAGATTCAAAAGCGCCAATACCAGGTTAATCGAGATGCCTGCCACACCACTGTAAATTAAAGGATGAGAAATGGCGTCTATATTCAACGTTACGCCAATCCTAGCCAATACTGCCCATAACAAAGCCATGATCAGATTGGATACCGGACCTGCCAGTGCCACGATCGCCATATCGCGGCGCGGATTTTTAAAATTGCGCGGATCAACCGGAACCGGCTTTGCCCACCCAAAAATAAACCCCGTTCCGGTCAATAATAATATCCCCGGGAGCAGCAAAGTACCGATTAAATCGACATGCTTAATGGGATTTAAGGTTAAGCGCCCCATTAAAAATGCGGTTTTGTCGCCGTACTGTTTTGCGACCCAGCCATGGGCAACTTCATGCACCGTAATCGCAAACACAACCGGCAGTATCCATACCACGATGCGCTGAACCAGGGTTAAATCATCCATCATAAGTTAAGCCTCCAACATAGGTGCAAGACCCTTGCCCTGCCTAACTAATACCGGGCTATTATCGGTAAATTCAATAATGGTGGTCGGTTCATAATCAATCACCCCGCAATCAATCACCAAGGCCAACTCATGTTCCAAACGGCTACGGATTTCATAGGGATCGGTCATGGCGTTGGTTTCGTCTGGTAAGATTAAAGTAGTGCTCAACAATGGCTCACCCAGCTCTTCAACCAACAGTTGCGCGACCGGATGCTCAGGGATCCGGATACCAATGGTTTTCTTTTTAACATGTTGCAAGCGGCGCGGCGTTTCTTTAGTGGCATCCAAAATAAACGTAAATGCCCCAGGAGTGAGGGTTTTAATTAAACGATGGGCGTCATTGCCCATCTTGGTAAAAATGGACACCTGAGTCAAGTCTTTACAAATCAAAGTAAAGTCATGCTTTTCGTCAAGTTGGCGAATACGGCGAATTTTATCAACCGCCTGCTTATCCCCAATATGGCAGCCCAAGGCGTAAGAAGAATCGGTTGGATAAACGACAACCCCACCTTTACGAATAATTTCAACAGCCTGATGGATTAAACGCCGCTGCGGATTTTCCGGGTGAATTTCAAAATATTGCGCCATTGTAGTGATCGGAAGCTGTCCTAAATAGCCGCATTATACCTTACTAACGTTATTGCACTGATTTTTACCGATAAGTTAAGCCGAAAATAGTTATAGCAACCTGGCTTCACTCACCCTAGCAGCGACGGCAAAGGTTTTTTTACGCATTAAATTTTGCCGCAAAACGTTCAGCCTCGGTTTTAGCCACTTTATCGCGCAAATAAACCGGTAGGGCGTGCTCCACCCCAACGGCCTGGCCCAGCCTAAAACCATACTCCCCCAATCGGGCAACAACCGCGGCTCTGGGCAAACACTCGCTTTCAATATGCAAAACCTGCTGTTGCAGGCGTGCCGTCAACAGTTCCGGGTAAACTGCCCAACCGGAACCAATGCCAGCGCCCGATAATACTGGCGGGATAACATCAGCAGGCGGCAAAACCGCTTCCTCACCTAGCAATGCTGCGAAGCCATCGGTATTTCGTTGATATACACCCCAAAATATTTCGCTGATACGCGCATCCATTGCCGCAAAGGCAACCGCAATGGAACTGCGCATAAAAAAATCCTGCGCCAAGGCCGCCAGGGTCGAAACCGGTACAACCGGCAAGTCAGCACCAAAGGCAATGCCCTGAATGACCCCCGTCGCAACCCTTACACCGGTAAAGGAACCTGGGCCACGACTGAAAGCCAGAGCATCAAGCTGTTGCGGCTTTAATTCTGCCGCTGCCATTAATTCATCAATCATGGGCAAAATTAATTTGGTGTGGGTTTTGGGTGCCAACTCATAACGCTCCTGCACTTCACCATCAATGAATAAAGCCGCAGAACAGGCTTCAGTTGAGGTTTCAACGGCTAATAATTTCATCAAATATTTATAATGGGTAATCGCCACAGAGCTGGGCAACTAAATCAATAAGCACCAGAGTGATCAAAGCGCCATTATAGCCTTATCGCTAATCGCTTTGCGCGCCGTTTTTGTAGCCAGCGGATTACACCAGTAATAAAGAGCATTAACGGTACAAAGCCACTCACTAACACCAACCAGCGCCCCGCCATCCCAGCAATTTCACCGCTGTGTAAAGGATGCAACCAATTTAAGAAAGTATCGCCCGCACTGTTATTGACAGGATTTCTTATATCAAGCACTTTGCCGGAGTACTGATCTATCCACAACGTAGTTTTAGGAAAGCGCTGACTGGGCTCGCCCGCCTGATACAGCATAATACGATAACTGCTGCCAGCATCTTTGGGTGTTTCTATCCAACGCAGCCGGGCAGTGGGAAACTGTTGCTGCGCAATATTAGCCGCCTGATCAACCGGAATACGCTTACCATCAGTCTGATACATAGATTGATTGGCTTTAGCAACATACAACGAAGACAAACGATTAATGCCTGGATTAAAGAAATCCGGCAATTCTAAAAGAATACCACTGATAACCAACAACAGCAATAATATTAAGCTATAAACCCCACTCATTTTATGCAGGTCATAATTAAAACGCTCAGCGCTGGCGTTATGTTTAAACACCAGCGCGTTTTTTAACTTGCCGGGAGCTGGCCACCATAAATAAATACCGCTGATAAGGCTAACCAATATAACCCCGCCGATACAGCCCATAATGGTTTTACCGGTCATATCCAGCAGCAGGGTGTAATGCAAATCATACAACCAAGTCATTAGATACTGCCCCCAAAACCGGTTACTAAGTACTTCGGCTGTATAAGGGTTTACCCAGGCTATTAACGGGGCAAAATGCAAATGTTCAGTTTCGGCAGGCTTGTAATACCGCGCCATCAACGTGGCTTGTGCATGGCGGGGCATTTCCAAGCGCCAGGCGCCGGTACGGTCAGGATGAGCTGATTTTAAGGCTTGCAGGATGGTTTCGTAGGATTGCACCGGTTGCTGCGTAGTCATGTCAGTGATTTGTAAGGATGGGTTAAGCCATTCATCCAATTCAACATAAAAAACCAGCAAGCTGCCGGTAAGCCCGGCTAAAACAAAGACCAAGCCTGCGCTTAGACCCAAATACAAATGCAACGCCAACCAGATCTGGCGACCCTTTCGGCGATGTTTAGGGGCAGGGCTTTCCGGTGAACGATTGACCGATAACAACATTAACAGCAACCTCTAAAGATAATACCGGTCATAAGCTTGATAGTAACTAAGCTCGAGCCTGTCAAAATCATTCTGCCTTTTAACAGACCCAAAGCCAAGTAAAGTTATTATTTCAAAAAGTCATAGTTGACACTCACCGCACCATAGAACGCACGGCCATCGCCTGGGGCATGCAAGGTTTGGCTGCCATCATCCCAGACATATTCCCAATAGGTGTCGGTGAGGTTTTTCATCTGGAATTGCAATTCGACCATTTTATTAATTTGATAACTAAGATCCAAATTTAACAGGGCATATTCCCCGACTTGGCTGTCTTTATTGGCTTCGTCGGGAAAATAATTGCCTTGACCGGTAGTCCAGAGCGAGGTTTTCAGCGCCGGAGTGATTTGATAATCAATCCCGCCCGAAAATACATAATCGGGTGTATGGTCAATTTGAATTCCCTTGTACTGCGGCGTGGCAGGTGGCGGCGTTTTGATAATCGCTTCCTGTAAAGAATAGGTTGCCCAAATGCTAACCGGTTTAACAGGGGTAATTTTCACCTGCACATCAACCCCCTGCCGATCAGTCGCGCCGATGTTGGTCGAATCACCATTTGGATTATTCAATTGCCGACGCCACTCATTGGAAGCGGATTGTTGCCAATAGGCAACGCGCCCCTCCGCCCAACTGACCGGCGCGGCTTTAATGCCGACTTCCCAGCCATTGTTAATTGATGGCTCTAAATCATTGGCAGTGGCAGTCGTTTTATAGGTTGCAGCACCGGTAGCAACCTGGAAAGTTCTGCCCCAGTTACCGTAAAGGCTGAAGCCCTCAAATGGCGTAATTACTGCACCAATCTTAGGTTGCCAAATGCTGCCATAATTATTTATGTCAGCAGATTTACCGTTAGCACGGTTGGTAAAACTACCATCGACCTGATCAACCCGGAAACCCGGGGTAATTTTTAACCACTCAACCGGTTGGATCATTGCCTGTAAGTACCCCCCATAAATTAAAAAGTCAAATGCCTGATTCCGGGTTTGGGTCGTGCGAATACCATTATTACCCGTATATCTAAAACTCTTATTCTCTTGATTTTGAAAATCGAACCCTGATTCCACCGAAAAATCATACAACCAAGGTATCAAAGGGCGGTAGGTAAGTGAAGTCATCGCACCATACTGCAACTCCTCGGATTGACGATTTTGCTGGGCAACATTGACACTGTATTTTACCCAGCGCTGATCATCAAAGGTATTAACGTAACTTTTGGTCGACCAAAACAAATTGTCGGATAAATTAACGTCCAAATGACCGCTCAACTGACCAATTTGCCGTGTGTCATTATCATATTGATTATGTGGCATGGATTGTCTCGGGTTGCTTCTGGATTGATCAAAGGTTAAATAACCAGCCTCATCCGCATTTGCTTCACTCCAACGCGCAATTAAACCCACTTTGTATTTTTCATTTTCAGGGGTGTAAAACCATTTGCCGGAAAAACTGTTTTTCTCAGAGTCGGAATGGTCACGGTAGCCGCTAGTATCGCGGTAATTGATGGTGTAGTTTTGACTAAAGCCGCCGGTTTCATAGCCTACGCCAGTTTGCACGTCGTAGGTATCAAAACTGCCGTAACTTACACGACCTTTAGCATAATTACCGCCACTATAGGTGTTAATCGTGGCATTCCCGGCGATAGCATGCAAACCATAACGGGGATCATTAGTACCACGCACCACCTCAATAGACTCAATATCCAAGGGGAAAATGGCATCAATAAACGGCATGTTACCGTCATTCGTATTACTGGGAATACCATCAATCAACAGTTTAATCCCGTTAATATTGCCCTCGCCGTTAAACCCCCTAAATGAGAATTTACCGGTCGTCGTGCCTTGGTTAAACTGGGTAATTTGGACACCCGGCATACGGTGAAATAAGTCAAAACTGGTCAGGACGTTTTGATTGGCGATTTTATCGGCGTTCATAATATCCACCGAACTTAAAATATCACGGCTTTCCAATTTACCAGAAGGCGTGGCAGTAATAGTCATTTCACCCAATTCAAAAACCGAATCATCCCTGGTCGAGGTTTTTTTGAAATTTTCTCTGTGTTTTCGACTTTTGATTTGGTTTCAGCAGGCCCAGCGGTTTTTTCAACCGCCCAAGCAGCCGCTGAAAATGCAAGGGATAACGCAGGAACCGATAAAATAAACGTAATAGCGGCCGAAATGTTATTTAATTTACCCAGCGGTAAATCGGAAAAGGGCGGTTTCATGGACAAATATGCTCCTGCAAATTATAGAAAAATAACTAAACATCAGCTGTTAACTGAATCTAGCAATGACTATAATTTAAAGCAATAACCACACCATGTTTTTTTATAAAAATAATCAATAACTTTAAAACAACCATTAAAAAACTATGTTATATGACTTAATAACTATAGGCCATATAACATAAATATTTATTAGCCCTTTTTTAGCCTTATATAGCATCAATTTATTTATTGGTTTCAAGCCCATCCATTTTCTGGCTCATTTCCGTAAACTTAAGGCAAGTCCAGCTGCCAAAATCTTTAGGTAACTGGCCGTTGACCTGCCAAATAGTTCTTAAACGATTATTATCCACCATCTCTTTAAATGAATCTTTAGGTGTAGTAGAACGATCATTATCCCTTAACCCGTATCCTACCAATACTTCACCATCCCCTTCGAACTGCGTCAGGTTCATAGGCTGATCGAGAATATGCATAGTATTGGCAGCTGGTAACAATTGCCCCATTGCGTAGGCTAACGGCACTTGCTTTTGATCGTATTGCACCCACCCTGGCTGCGCAGCAATTGCGTTAACATCCCAGCGAAAGCCAAACAACCATAATTGTTCTGGGGCACTTTTCCGGCGAAAGCCTAAAAAAATATCGCCATGCTTGGTATGGTCTTCTGGCGGTACAATGAGTTGATAACGAAGGGTCGTTTGACTCAAATCACCACTCCATTCACCTTGAAAGAGGCAAAATTGGTCAGATTTTGTGTACACACTTACCTGTGTGTAATAGGACGCCGGGGATTGCGCTGCTACCAATGGGGATTGACTTTGTAGCAAGATAGCCAGCATCCAGATGCTGGCACATTTAAAAAACCGCATAAGGATGCTCCGGTGGAAAATTAAATTAACCGGCAATCAACCAAGTATTGATTGCTGTAACAAACCATTTAAAGTTATCGAATAGGGTTGATTGCGGTAACGGTAAATTGCCCATAATCCGGGTCGTATGCTAGCCAAACATCGTATAAGTCCGCCACAAAATTAGGATTATCCTGCCGGTTCAAATATTTGAGCATTGGGATATGCAAGGTGTCCTCTTCAAAAACAGCCTCTACTGCTGTTGTGTCGCTGGTTGAATTTATGTCTGCTATATCAAAGGTACTGCCTACCTCTAGGGCACCATTATTATTAATTAACTTGACGGACAGGTTGTCCCCGTAATAGTTAAAGACAGGAATAGTAAGGGTATTGTCCCAGGCCATATAGCTGGAAATATTACCGTACCAGGTTTCTACTGCAAGTTGATCCAAGCGGCTTAAGCTGCCCCCATTAAGCCAAGTCTTATTGCAATAATTCATAATCGAATCTTCATCCCACTGGCCAATTAAGGTCAAGTCGCCTATCCAGGCTTGAGGCGAAGAGTAACCGCCTTGTAATAATTGATCTTTGCACGTTTGCGGCACTAACGGGCTGTCTTGTTCATGTTGAAAACCCAGGGCATGACCGAATTCATGCACGGCAATATTTTCTATACACGTTTTGCGGTTCTCATCCCCCCTACAAGAACCAAATCCTTCAGGCGCAGGATCGGTTATAAAAAAATTTAACCACATGCTCGACGCTGAAGAATTGCTATTAGTACCAACCTGGGATCTTGGCCAGGAATTATCAACCTCTATTTTAATGCCCTTTGGATTACCCGCCCTACAACGCCTCCAGCCCGTGAATTGCAATTGATTTTTGGTGGCATTAAGCCATTGGCCCACAGCCAGCTTGACCCAGCTTCGCTCCTGTGCAGTGGATGAATCTAGGGTTTTCCAACAAACCGGGATAGTGCGGCTATTCCACATGATTTGCGTGTTAACAAATGCACCAGGTTGACGGAAAGTATCCGGCAAAGTAAGTGAGTTTACCGGCTGCCCTCCAAGTTTAGGTTTTTTTTCCGGCCGGCTTGAGTTAGCTATTGCCGTATCCATTATATTTAAAGGGGCAGTCTCGCTGGCCTGAGCCAATGACGTGCAGGTTATGCTAGCTATAACTGTAATTGCTAAAATATCTCGCACAGGAACAAAGCGAAGAAAGTCCACCAGGATAACGGGTAATTGAACGTTGGTTTGAAGCGGCATGGCAAAGACTCCGGTAAGCTAAAAAAATGACGGGGACGACGGGCATTCGTCCATTATTCTTAATTTATCAATCTATAAATTTATACCGATACAATACAACAGAAGACAAGGATTATTTTTGCAACGAATGCTTACGAACTTAGAGCTCGTCAGGCATTAGCCCGGAAGTTTGTGTGACAGCTTTCCAGCCACACTAGGGTAATGGTTTACCAAAGAGCTCCCGATAGCCTTGGGCCTGCAAGGTGATGTTGTCGCTACCCCACAAATCGCTAATAACCGCTACCATGTCCACGCCTTGCTGTATCAATTGCGGCGCATTCTCCAAGGTAATACCTCCAATGGCACAGGTGGGAATCCTTAAACGCTTTTTGGCTTCTCTGAACAAGTTGGGCGGAATTACCTTAGCCAGCGGCTTGGTGGGTGAGTTAAAACAAGCCCCAAAAGCAACGTAATCTGCCCCTTCTTCCTGAAAAATTAGCGCGTTATCAATATTGCCATAACACGACATACCCATGATTTTGTTCGGAAATTCCACCCGAGCGAGCTTAAAACCCAAGTCATGCTGCCCCATATGCAAACCATCGGCGTTGATTTTTTGGGCTAATGCCAGCCGGTCGTTGATAATAAAACAAACCTGATGCGCCGCACAAAGTTTTTGCAAAGCCAAGGCAATATCATAAAGCTGCACGTCAGTACGGGTTTTATCGCGCAACTGCACTATGCGCACACCGCCCAAAATGGCTTGGGCTACTTGCTCAAATAAAGTTTCGTCGGGGGTTAAGGTTGCATCGGTAAGCGCATAAAGTCCGCTGAGCATCAATAATATGCCTGTAAACGAATCAGTGCAGCGCCCGATCACCCAGCATTAAGGCCGCCTCATGAAGCGTGCTGGATAATGTGGGATGGGCATGGATCGTGCGGGCAAGATCCTCACTGCTGGCTGAAAACTCCATAGCCAGTACCGCTTCCGCAATCAACTCTGCCGCATTAAAACCGATCATGTGTACGCCCAGAATTTTGTCTGTTTTGGCATGTGTAATCAGCTTCACTAAACCGGTATTTTTACCGGTAGCCTGTGCTTTGGCATTGGTTTGAAAAGGGGAAAAAGCCGTTTTAAAGGGCTCACCAATTGCTTTTAAGGCTTGCTCGGTTTGTCCGACCCAGGCAATTTCAGGATCAGAATAAATTACATTCGGCATGGTCGTATAATTAATGGGGCTCTGTACACCCGCAATCAATTCGGCGACAAATGTGCCTTCTTCAATACCCTTGTGGGCAAGCATGGAACCCAGTGCTGTTAAATCCCCAATCGCGTAGACACCAGGCAAATTGGTTGCGCAGTCTTCACCAACATGCACAAAACCATTTTCATCCAATAATAGTTGCGCTTCCTCGGCTGCCAGGTTTTCGCTATTGGGTTTATGGCCTGAAGCCACAATAAAAGTATCAAACGTGAGCGAACGGACGTCAGCAGCATCCTGATAGTCAACCCTAACCTTCTGCCCGTCAGGTTTGGCAGAAATAACCCGCGCGCCTAGCTTTATGTTAAAACCTTGCTCTTGATAACATTCCAAAGCCGCTTTTGATATATCCTGATCCAGTAAATGCAAAAAGTGGTTTTGCGCATCTAACAGCGTAACTCGTGCGCCCATTTTTTGCCAAATACCGGCTAATTCCAACCCAATGATGCCAGCGCCCAAAATCCCCAGCTCCTTGGGTACGCGCTGTAGCAGCAAAGCTTGCTGGGTATTAATGATAGTGTCATCATTGGCCTGGGCACACACTTGCTTTATGGGGGCAGAACCACTAGCCAGAATAATATTTCTAGCGGACAAAATTTGTTTTTTACCTCCATCAACAGGGGTTATTTCAACCTGCTTAGCATTCAATAAACGGCCTCTGGCAACCAAACGGACAATATTGTGCTTGCTAAACATAGCCGTGATTTTCTGACTGAGTGTATCTGCAATTTGCTCTTTGCGTGCATGCATCTGCGCCAGATTGACCGTTAAACCTTCAATATGCAAACCATGTTCTGTCAAATCGTGCTGAAGTAAATGATGGGTTTTAGCCGATTCAAGCAAGCTGATACGGGCAACACAGCCTGCATTCACATAGGTTCCGCCTAACTTTGGAATACCTTGTGCATCACGCCAGTCATCAATACTGGCCGTTTTAAAACCCAATTGTGCCGCGCGAATGGCCGCGGCATACCCGGCAGGGCCGGCCCCTATAACGATAATATCGTAATCAAAATGGGTAGCTGAATGTGGCATAAGAATTAGCCCTATTTAGATGTTAAGTAACAAATGTGCCGGCGCTTCCAAACATTCTTTAATGGTAACCAAAAATTGCACTGCCTCTTTACCATCCACCAAACGATGGTCGTAAGATAGCGCCAAGTACATGATAGGCCGTATAACAATTTCACCTTTTTCTACCACCGCCCGCTCTTTAATAGCGTGCATCCCTAAAATAGCGCATTGCGGGGGGTTAAGGATAGGCGTTGAGAGCATAGACCCAAAAATACCACCGTTGGTAATGGTAAAGGTGCCACCATTTAAGTCCTCATAACTTAACGAGCCTTCACGGGCTTTACTACCATAATTTGCAATACTGTTCTCTATACCTGCAAAGTCAAGTTGGTCGGCATCCCTTAAAACCGGTACGATTAAGCCACGCGGCGTCGCTACGGCAATACCGATATCATAATAACCATGATAAATAATATCCGTACCATCGATAGAGGCGTTGATCGCCGGGAAACGTTTTAAGGCTTCCACCGATGCTTTCACAAAAAAGGACATGAAGCCTAATTTAATTTTATGTTTTTGTTCAAAGCGTTCTTTATATTGGTTGCGCAGATCCAAAACACTTTGCATATTGACCTCATTAAAAGTCGTGAGCATGGCCGCATTTTGTTGCGCCTGCAATAAGCGCTCAGCAACTTTAGCGCGTAAACGGGTCATAGGTACGCGTTGCTCTGGACGTAAATTAACCGTAGCAGGCGTATCTACACGCTGAATAGTATTATTGTCAGCGCTTACGTTTATCGGAGCAGGGCGCGTCAACGCTGCCTGGCTTACAGGGGTTGGCGGCGCGGGCGTACTATCCAGATAATGCAACACATCTTCTTTGGTAATCCGCTGTTCTCTGCCGGTGCCGGTGATGTTATGCGGATCCAGTTGATGTTCATTTAGAATGCGTCTAACTGCCGGACTTAACGGCAAGGATGGACTGCTTGCAACAGGCTGGTCAACAGCTATTGCGGCTGTCGCGGTGGCACCCGATTCTATGAGCGCTAATATATCCCCCCCGACAACCAAGCTACCATCAGGTTTTAAAATACTGTTCAAAACACCTGATTCTGGCGCTGGCACTTCCAGTATGACTTTATCGGTTTCCAAATCAACCAGATTATCGCCTTTATTGACTTGATCCCCCGGCGCTTTATGCCAGTTAACCAAGGTAGCATCTGAAACAGACTCTGGTAAATTAGGGACAAGTACCTCAATGTGCATAATTTTCTCCGGTATGAACGCCGTATAACGCGGATGCGACGACTGCTTGTTGTTGTTTAATATGGGTGCTAAAGTCGCCCACCGCTGGTGCGGCAGAGGCTGCCCTACCGGCATAGGTTAATTTAAAATCACGATCCAGGCCTTGAAATAAATGGTGTTTGGTTTGATACCAGGCCCCTTGATTTTTCGGCTCTTCCTGACACCAAACCACTTTTTCCAATTGCGGGTATCTGGCGATTTCCTGTTTAAATAAATCAATAGGAAAGGGGTATAACTGTTCGATCCTGACAATTGCAATATGCTCGACATTATCATTACGCCTCGCTTCAAGCAAATCATAATATACTTTACCGGCACATAATATTAAACGGGTTACCTGCAAAGGGTCAATGGCATCTATTTCACCAATAACCGGTTGAAACTGCGCTTCGGTAAGATCCTCCAAGGTTGAAACCGCCAGCTTATGCCGGAGCAGACTTTTAGGGCTCATAACAATCAGCGGCTTACGGTACGGACGTAACAATTGCCGCCGCAACAAATGAAAAATCTGTGCAGGGGTCGTCGGTGTGCACACCTGAATATTGTGCTCTGCACAGAGCTGCAAATACCGTTCCAGACGCGCGGATGAATGCTCAGGCCCTTGACCTTCATAACCATGCGGCAACAACATCACCAAGCCGCTTAAGCGTCCCCATTTGGTTCCGCCAGAGCAGATGAATTGGTCAATCACCACTTGCGCACCGTTAGCAAAATCACCAAATTGCGCCTCCCAAATAATCAAACTTTCAGGCGAAGTTGTGCTGTAGCCATATTCAAAACCTAAAACTCCCGCCTCTGAGAGCAGGGAATCAAAAATCTGCGGCTTACCCTGTTGCTCACTCAAATGCCTTAAGGGGATATAGATCTTGCCATTCAGCTGATTATGCAAAATAGCGTGGCGATGAAAAAACGTCCCCCGCCCAACATCCTGACCCGTAAGCCGGATATTGTATTGCTTCATTAATAAGGTTGCGTAACTGAGGTTCTCAGCAAATCCCCAATCTATAGGGAGCGCACCAGCAGCCATTTTCCCACGGCTCTCCATAATTTTCGCAACCCGTGGATGCAATTCAAAGTCGGCAGGTAAACTCAGCAGGCGCTCACTGCAAAAACGTAAATGCTCAAGATCAACGCGACCATCAAATTCACAAGTCCAATGGATGTTTTGATACTGATGCCACGGTTGCGAATAAGAATAACTAACGGTACTAAGCACATGTTCACAGACCACTTCACCGGCATCCAGCAATTGCTGGTAATTCACGCTCAGGGCAGCGGCTTCCGGCGTAGTCAACACCTGTTCACGAATTAACTTGTCCGCATACAACTGCCGGGTAGTGGGATGATCCCGGATAATTTTATACATCATTGGCTGCGTGGTCGCAGGCTCATCTGCTTCATTATGGCCCAGCCGCCGATAACATAATAAATCGATAACGACATCCTTGTTATAGGTCATCCGATAATCCAGCGCCAGCTGGGTGACAAAAATGACTGCCTCGGGGTCATCCCCATTCACATGAAAAACCGGGGCTTGAATCATACTGGCCACATCACTGCAATAGAGGGTCGAACGGGCATCCGCAGGATTGCTGGTGGTAAAACCAATTTGATTATTAACAATGACATGAATAGTCCCACCGGTATTAAATGCACGGGTTTCACTCATGTTAAGCGTTTCCATGACAATCCCCTGGCCCGCAAACGAAGCATCGCCATGAATCAAGATAGGAACAATGGTATTAAAACACTTTTTACCGCGACGGTCCTGGCGTGCCTTAACCGAACCTTCCACTACCGGATTAATAATTTCCAGATGCGAGGGATTAAAAGCAAGCGTGACATGAATGGGGCCGCCAGGCGTATTGATGTCGGATGAAAAGCCCATGTGATATTTAACATCGCCCGAACTAACGCCTGGTGTGTTTACATGCATACCCTGAAACTCATCGAACAGGGTTGACGGACTTTTCCCTAAAATATTAACCAGGACATTTAAACGTCCCCGGTGCGCCATGCCAATGACGATTTCTTTAACCTGTTTTTCACCACCCCGTTGGATTAAATGGTCCAAAATGGGAATCAGGGCTTCGGCACCTTCCAAGGAAAATCGTTTTTGTCCTACAAAACGTTGGTGCAAATAACGTTCAATACCCTCCGCAGCGGTTAATTGTTTTAACAGGGCACGTTTACTCTCGGCATTAAAATGATCCCTGACATGTTCATTTTCAATACGGTTTAAAATCCAGCGCCGAATATCGGTATTAACAATATGCATGAATTCAGAGCCGATACTGCCACAATAAATTTGCTGCAGCGTCGCAACAATGTCACGTAACGACCGTTTATCAATACCGTATAAAAGATCGGTATGGAATAAAGTATCCATATCCGGTTCCGCCAAACCATAATAGGCTGGCTCTAAATCATGAATATCCTGTTTTGGCTTCCCCAAAGGATTGTTCTGCGCCAGCTGGTGACCACGCACCCGATAATGATTAATCAACCTCGCTACGGCGGATTGTTTTTTAACACTCTCTTCAGTAAATCCTTGTAACTTTGCAAGCCGTCCGGGTGTCACCGCCAAATTTGCAAAACGCTCAACGATCGGACTGTGCGGCGTATCACGGACAGCATTGTTTTGAATGGCGGCAAATTGGGTTCGCCAACTTTCAATGACGGAATCAGGATTTTCAAGATATTGCTCATACAAGTCCTCAATATAATTGGCATTACTGCCATATAGCGAAGAAGAATCCCGAAATTGCTTTAGTAAATTAGTCATGCATACGTCCGATTTTCAGCAAGTATTATCCAATATAGTAGTTTTAAAATGGGATATTACCAAGCAATTGCAGGATAGGGTGTTAAAAATACCGCAAACTGGATTATGGTCTTGCCCGGTTTTCACGGACGCTCCACTAAGCGACTTTTTTAGCTTCAAAAGCTTCTGGGTCAAGATAGCCCAGCTTTGAATGACGCCGTTTGCGATTGTAATGCACTTCGATATATTCGAACACTTGGTGCTTGGCTTCTGAACGGGTCAAAAAAGGATGGGGGAATCTGAAACCGACCATCGTTTAATTCAGAAATTGCGGGGCTTTATATCTCAAATTGTTACACTTTGAGAACACAATCCAAATTACCTGCTTTGCTTACCTGCCAGGATTTTTAATTAAGAGATAGCCACTCTTTCCATATTTGACCAACCATAGCTTTCGCAATTGCCTTCATAGGCATTGATCTTCACATCAAAATCACTGCCTGCCGGTAAAGTAATTGAAAAAGTAGTCTCTAGTTTCATATCGAGGCTATGCCAGGCTTCTGTGCCATGGAGACTATAAATAATTTCGTACTTGGTATCGCTATCGGAAGCATTCCAGGAAAGATTAACTAGAGCACCAGTAATCAATACGTGTAAAGTTGGAGCAATTGGCTTTTCTTCCGCAGCACAAATTCTGTCGGAAATATAGCTTTTATAGTTTTTAACGCGTGCATAAATACCATAAGCACCATAACCATTGCATCTGGCACCAGAACTGACAATACCCGCCTGCCGCCAAGTGCTGCTGGCAATATCAAATACGACCAAGGGGCCGCCACTATCACCGACACAGGCATCTTTACTCCCATATCGAAAACCAGCGCAAAGTTGATTATTGATTATAGCGGCCTTACTGCCCCACCTTTGTTGGCAAGTTGCATTACTGACAATGGGTAATTCAGCTTGTTGGAGTAAATCGGCATACACAACTGAATCACCAAAAAAAGTAGAATTATAATCATAGGTCGCTCCCCAGCCTAAAACCTTTGCATTATTACCTGCACTATCTTGATCGCTAAATTCAGATACCAGTTCGATTGGTCTCGCATCGGAGGGGGACTTTAATTTTAGTAAGGCAACGTCATTATCAAATATGGCTTGATTATAAGATTCATGCACCATAATATTTTCAACAGCAATTCGCTCACCGTCTGTTGAGCTTAACGCCGAACGATTGACCAATACATCAACGGTATTTGCCGCTATAACTTGACCCGCCTTATCCAAAACACAGTGTGCTGCGGTTAATACCCAGTTTTTAGCAATTAAAGTGCCACCGCAAAACTGCGCTTGGAACGCATCTGCTTTACTGCTATTGAGTAATGCGACCATATAAGGGTTTTCTTGGGTATTGGTGGATGTACCGTTATAAACTTTAGGTTGAATACTTGATTCTTGCACCGAAAGGGGTGTTGCAAATACCGATACTGCCATGAAAACACAAGCACCACCAATCAGACTGGCGCTAACTAAACGGTTTGATTTTATGAGTTTTTTCATAGGTAGATCCTCTGTAGTAATTGTTATGTTACCCTGCCAATCTTTAGCCATCTTTGCTTTATTTGGCAGTAGTAAAAATGAGTTTTTGTAGGCCCCCCCTAAATGCTTCAAGATGGAGTTTCAGCTTTTTATCAAAAAAAATTTTATGCCGTTTGACAAGAGATATTGTCAATTCTGGTGTATGCGCCTATTCGAGTTAGGCGGCAACTTTTTGTTGTTCATTAGTCTGATCATTGGCGCTTTCCTCTTGAATAAG
>JBEBJQ010000113.1:0-10692 GCA_040079795.1 Methylococcales bacterium | reverse complement strand
TGTTAAAAAATTTACCCACTGTTTCAACATTAAATAATTGCGCAAAATGGGTATTTTTTTGGGTAAGGAGCTCTTTAAAATAAAGGCCTTTTTCACCCTGAAACCATTTTTCGGTTGGGGATTTGAAGCCTTTTTTAGTTCGGTAAATAATTTCTTTGGGCAAAACTTTTTCTGCAAATTTTTTATGGATATATTTTCCATTTTTGCCGTTAATTTTATAGGCCAAAGGCAAAGATTCAACAAAGTCTATTAGATCATTATCCAAAATGGGTACTCTGGCTTCAATGGAAAAATGCATGGAGATTTTGTCGGTATAAAGTAACAGGTCATCTGCTAGGTTCATCCGCAGGTCATTCGACATCATTGCATTAACGCTGTCTTTATGTTGTCCATCTAGCAGTTCATAAAAGTAGCGAATGTTTTCAAGACTTTTATCTTTTGATGTTCCAATGAGTTGAGCGATTTCTTCGTCGCGGAATAACGCGTAAATACATTCAAAGCGCTTGCAAGTATCGTTCTCTCCTAAAGCGAATAGCGCACGGTAGAGTGATTCATTTTTGAACAGGCTTCCAAGCGGCTTTAACCACTCAAAAATAAAAGCAGGCAGTTTATTTCTCCACACTTCACCTTGGTAGCGGGTGTAGCCCCCCAATGGTTCATCAGCACCTTGGCCGGTTAACACCACTTTTACATGCTCACTAACCAGTTGGTTAAGGTAATACATGGGGATGATAGAGGTGGTAGCTAAAGGTTCCTCGACAATACCGATGCAATTTTTAAAAATGGCTTCAAATTCATCTGAATTTATTTTGACTTCGAAATGTTCGGTGCCGATAATTTTTGCGGTTTCTCTGGCATCGGCCGTTTCGTCCGACGCATCATCTTCGCTAAAGCCTATGGTGAAGGTTTTAATGGGCTTATTCGAATATTTTTGGGCAAAATAAGCGACTAATGCAGAATCAATCCCGCCACTTAGCAAAACGCCTACTTCAACATCAGCTAAAAGCTGGCGTTTAACAGCCTGTTCAAAAAGCTGGGCATATTGCTCTAAGGCTGCATCGAAGGACAGTGATTTATTAAGTTTAATCGGCTTTATAAATGTTGTAAGTGTGGTTTGATGATTGTTTAAATCATATTCCAAAATATGACCCGGCCGAAGTTTTTGAATGCTGTCGAATAAAGTTGTGGGGGAAGGGCTATACCTGAGCTTTAAGAGAGTATGCAGATTGTCACGGTTGATGGTTGGGCTGGTCAGCTTTTTAATGCTGCGCATTTCAGAACTGAATATCAAAGACTCTTTACCTTGATAATAATAGAGGGGTTTTACGCCATAGCGGTCGCGAGCTAGATAAAGTTTTTTTTGTTCAATATCGACGACGCAAAAGGCGAAAATGCCGTTGAAGGTATCGATAGATTGTATGCCAAAGTTGGCGATGTAGTTGATGATGGTTTCAGTATCGCTGTGACCCTTAAAATCGATAGGCGTCAGTTTTTTTCTGAGCTCCAAATGGTTATAAATTTCCCCATTAAAAATGATGGCATATTTGCCACAGGACGACCACATAGGTTGATGTCCGGCACTCGAAAGATCCTGGATAGAAAGCCGTCTATGGCCTAAATAGACAGTATCCAAAGCCATGGCGATTTGTTCTATACCACTATCATTCGGTCCACGATGCTTGATAAGATCTAGGACATCATTATCAAATGCCGTATTGACGGTTCCTAAAATTCCACACATATTTTGTTCTCTTAGTTAATCTATACTGCCGATAAGTTATTTCATAGGTACTGCTGGCTTCCGCAGGGTGTAAGCGTCCATTCAGCGTATTTTAAGTAATTGAAAATGATATAAATTATATCTGAGGTGCGGCACCTAGTTCGACGTAAAGTGTGGATAGCTTTTTAATAACGGTTTCACTGCTGTAGTTTTCGACAATTGTTTTACGGGCATTAAGTGCAAGCTGGATCCGAAATGCTTTGTTTTCAAGTAATTTTGTTATTGTTGCCGTTATTGCAGCAACATCGGCGGGCGGCATAAGTAAGCCGTTTTCCCCGTCTTTTACGACATGCGGAATTCCTCCGACATTACTTACTGCCACGGCTTTGTTGGCGGACATTGCCTCTAGCATTGACATAGGTAGCCCTTCCGCACGGGAAGGTAAGATAAAAACTGAAGCTTTGGCTAGCTCCTGTTTTTTTTGATCTGCGTTAATCCAGCCTAGGATTTCGATGTTTGGCTCAATGCCAAGCTCTCGTGCTTTAGTTAAAACTTCAGCTAAATTTCCATCACCGGCAATGACCAATTTAATGCCAGGAAAGTTCTTTTTCAGTTCTGCGATTGCTGTTAACAGCTCAAATATACCTTTACGCGGTCCAGCGTTGCCTAAAAATAGAATGCGGCCTTCTTGTTCTAAGGAGAGATCGTTTAAGGGCTCAACTTTTACAGCATTGTAAATGATCTGGACTTGAGAACCTGGTGCGAATTGGGTTATAGCATTTGCATCTGTCTCTGATAACACGATCACTTTCGTGCTCTTTTGTAAAGTCCGGCGTGTCCACCATTGCTTAAAGGCTCCTGATGCTTGGGTTATGGCCATGAATTCACCATCGTGTAAGTGGAAGATGGTTTTGCATCCAAATAGCCTCGCTATTGCGAGTAGCGTGGATTTCCTTATAAAGCTGCCCCGCGACGCAGAGTGAACATGCACAATCTTCGGGCGAAATAATAGGCAGTGTCCAAAGACGAGCATGTAGGCACGCAGGGCGAGGAGTGTCATGTACCCTAAACTCCCATATTCATGGGATGTAATATATTTGATCTTGTAGCGGCTTAGAAAGCTCTCATTCATTAAGAGGGTTACAACAGAAGCAATTCCACCCTTTTCGGCAGGATCCGTACCAATCATTAGATTCATTGCAGACCTCTTAAGCTAATAAGGGATTAAACAGGTAGCATTGCGTTAATTTAAACTGCTGCAATAAGTGAACGTTACGCTTGGTATATAAAATTGGATAATACATATTTTTAGAAGGGTTGAGGGTAATTTTCAGGACTAAAAGGTTAATTTTTTAAGGGTTCTTTTTATATCGTTTCATTGTACCGAAAAACTGACCAACGAGGAATCAAACGATAACCATCTACTGCCCAAAGATCGTTAAAACGTGACAGGGTATGGGTTCGAGTACAATCCGAACGCCACCTTGGATCAAGCCTTGCGACAGGGGTCTCAGAAAATCCTTCGGGGTCAAGACGGTCGATACGGTTAATTACAGTGGCTTTGCCGTATTCAGTTCCGCAGTCTTGAGCGGGCCGGTAGAGCGTTCCTTCTGAAAGGAAGAGGTTACCAGCAGGTCTGGCATTCCGGGCATCAGATTTGACCGGGTTTTGCGGGTGTGCTGTCCAAGGGCCTAAAGGGGAATCAGCAAAGTACACATGCAATTCTTCGTGAATGCTGGCATTTTTTTCGGCAATACTCGTAAACATCCACCAGTGGTCAGCATGTTCAACCAAGGTAGCATCGGCAGCTTGGATATCGGTTAAAAGCGTAGCTACTTGTTGCCATTGATCTGGAAAGTGCCCGCATTTCCATAAAACCACATTTTTGTCTGCACTGCTTTCCGGAACCAGATAGATTTCACTGCCCCACTCAAAAATAAAAGGGTACGAAAGGTGCTTATCGCCTGCTAGCATTATTTGTGCTTCACTGTGGGTGCCGTCAGCAAATAATTCAATGGCTACCAAATGGCCACGCCAATTAGAAAAAAATAATTCCTCTGCCAATATCCATTGGCGGCCGTCCTTGACGATGGGGAAAGGATCTGCCCAGAAGCGATCTGCCGGTGGTTTTAGTAGCCATGTTTGGCTAGGGTTTGATATTGGGAGGATTGAGTTTCCTCTACCTGCTATGATGAACCATTGTTCTTTCCAGAACAGCTTTTGGATAATTTTTCGGGCTACTGCGCGCACTTCCGCGAAACGTGCTGAAAGTGGGCTAAAGTTGTTTTTAACCTCGTTTACTGGATAAGTTTTTAAATTCCCATCCTGCTGATAATCTGATAACACGCGCACCGGGAAGTGGGCAATTTTTGCCAAGGTACGCCGAACACTCCGTCTAATCGCATAGGCTTCAAGATAGCCGAAGGATTGATAGAGACACTCGCATCTGCCATCAGGAAACCGTCGCCAAAGACTTGCTTCTAAGGCTAAGTTTTGCGCAGCCGCGGAGCGGGCAGCGCTAAATGGGTCAATATCGCTATTGTTAAAGCGAAAGAACCACAAACCCAAACGGCCATAACCAAAGCTTTGACTGACTGACGCTGAATATTCACCATAGTGTAAGACAATATCTATCTCTTTGGATTCAATGCGATCTGCTTGCGTGTAAAACTGTACAGCCGGAATTCGCTTTAACAGGGATAAGCTGTGTTCTGCCCATGCGGGAAGCGTGCTGGTTAGTTGAATATACAAAATTTTAGGGTGCGCAGTTTCTGTCATGTGGCAGTATTTAGGGTTTGTCTATTGTTTCGATAGCTGCAAGATGGTATTTTTCATCGGCTCAAGAAATCCGAGTGGGGTAAGCATGCCTTGCTAAAATAGATTCATAGGTATGGGCAACCCGTTTGGCAATCATGTCGTAAGCACGCTCATTTTTGATGAAAACGGGGCCTTTTTCTGTGCATTGGCGATGAAAAGCCGCATCATTTAACAGCTTTAAGATGGCATCCCGAAAAGCGTTGATCTCCATTGGTACACACAGTCCTGCCTGACTTTGCTCAATAACCAGCTTTTGATCGGGTATGTCATTAGCTACACCTGGTAGTCCTAAGGCTAGATATTCAACCAGTTTGGTTGGTGAGGATACATCAAACAGTTCGCCGCGTGGAATAGGGGATAACCCGACTTCTGCGCGCACAACATAACGAAGAATGTGCTCCTGACTGAGCCAACCCGTCAGGAGCACATGGTCTTCAAGGTTACGTTGGCTAATGGCCTCGCGAATCCACAGTTGTTCTTCCGCAGAAGGCGCATCACCTGCCAAGATAAGCATGATACTGGGCTCAGCGTCTTTTAAGGCTATAACCAGGTCCAGCATAAAATCTGACAGTCTGGCCTTACTGGTTTGACCGACATAAATAATAACGCGTTTTCCAATTAGGCGGGCATCATCGTTTGGTATTATTTGATCACGTTGAAATTGTTCTGTATCGACCCCCATCGGCACAGAGGTCATGCGTTCTGCGGCATAACCTTTGTCAATGAGCCAGTCGCGCATGGCTTCGCTTTGGACGAAAATATGCTCTGCTTTAGGTAATACCCATGTGTAAAACAGGTAGCGCGAAGCATGGATTCTTATATAGTCAGCCAGTTTCATGATGATTCCAGCCTGTTTACGGTTTTGGGCGGTAATTTCAAAACCTTCTACAAATGGGAAAGACATCCAATAAACAAACGGTTTTTTTTGCCATTTGGCATAAGCCCATGCAAAAGCGGCGGTGCGAATCTTGTCTCTAACCTGGATTAGATCGTAAGCTTCGTGATAGCGCATCAAAGCGATACTGTCCCGAATGGGACGAATAAACTCTGCAAAAATACCTTTATTTTCAGCTCCCGCTACAATTGCTTTGCCCGCTAACCAGGTAACCTTGTCCGTGTAGTCTGGATCGACTTGTCCCATAATATCGCTATATATGCCGAGTTTCGGCAGATATTTGCCAAATAACACCTGTACATCCGCTCTAAAAGGCGGAAGGGCATCACGCATTAAAAACAAAATACGCATAGTCATTAATGTTCTCCCTTGTTGCTAGTGCGCTTGAGCCGACTTAAAACCATGTTCTTAATTTCTATACCTTTAGCGCCTAAGGGGTTAAAAAAGTAAATATAAGCGCAAAAAAATAGACCAATGTAAAGTGTTGAAAATATAAAACCGGTTAGGTTTATGGGTACTTTCAATAATGCCAAGCTAATCATGCATATAATTGAAACTAAAGATAGTTTGAATATGAAGCGCATATCGATTGACCATTTAAAGTCGGCCCTATTGAGTAACCATTTGGAACTGGTGCTCCAAAGAATTTCATCCCATATGACCGCAGTGGCAGCAAACCAGATGACGTGCCCCGTTGACATTAAATATAAAAAGATTGGGAAGGTAATAAAAGAAAAAGTTGCGTTGCGAATTAAAATGGCAGAATGTTTTACGCAGTTAATCAGTATGGTTGCCATTTGCCGTTGTATTCTAAAAATAAGCGATAGGGTAAATAATAAGAACACCATGCCGCCTTCCTGGAAGCGATTACCCGATGCTAATTGAATCAGCCAATCCCCGTAACTGACAGTGCCGACAATGATAGGGGCAATGGTCAGAAAACTCACCCTTGATATTAGTTTTGCTTCTGCCGCGGGTTTATTAAAATCCTGGGTCATTTCATAAAGCCCAAATAGGCGCGGCCGCATGACATTCATTAATAAGAGTGCAGGCAGGTAGCCACGCAGGATATTAACAATTTGGGTAACAAAACCGAATAAAGCGGCATGGCTTGGGCTTTCTATAGACGCTATTAATAAGGTCAAAGCCTGTAGTGTATAAGGATAGCTTAATAAATCGCTAGCGTAATTATGCAACGCGGTGCGTCGAATTTCAGAAAACCGAGGTGCTTGCCAATCTTTACCCGGTATTTGTTTTTTTAGTGGGCGGATTGTAATCGCAACAAAAAATATGATTATAGTCAGTGCCAGCGCGGCGGCTGTAAATTCTGATAATAGCACGGTGTCCAAATTGGCAGGCAAGTGCTTTAAGGAGGCGAGAGTCAGCAAACTTAAGAAAAAACCTTGGCGAAGTAGCGTTCCTATCTGGGTAAACGCTTGGTTTCCTAGGCTTTCAAGGGTGTTTTCGCGTAATAGCCGCAATAGCCCTTCTATGATGAATAGACCGGCCAACAAGAGTAGGGCGTGCTTGTAACTAGCGAATTGCTCTGGCTTGAAATAATAAGCAAGGCCAAAAATAATACCGGCATAGATGAGCAGAAAAATCAGGCGAAAAAGAACCGCGATTATTAAAAAACGGCGTAGTTCATAATAGGAGCCCCCTATTACATAATAGGGCACATAACGGATAATAGCCCAATCAGTCCCTAATGAACTTAGTGCTATGCCGGTTTCTACGGCTGCTAAAGCAGAAACGTAAAGCCCGTAATCACTGAGCGGAAGAAATCTAACAATAAAACCGAGTAAAAATGCCGTACAAAACGCTGAAAACCCTTTCCCTAACAGAAATTGCCAGGCGTTTTTAGCTGTTCGACGACCGGAGTAAGCATGCTCAACTTGAGTCATAAGACACCTGATTTTGGGGTGAGCAGCGGGTTGTACTTAGTATGATGAGATGGTTTAAAGAATTGATTAGCAGTAAGTACCAATGCGAAAATAATTGCCATAAGCGACTGAACAGGGGACCACATGCTGATGCTAAGGTCATACGGTAAATCGATTATTAGCAGTAAAGCCCCGACGCCGCAAGCTTCGTAAATTGCGTTTAAGGCAGGATCGGTTTTGGCCCAGATGTTTGCGGTGGAAAATGCTGAAAGGGCTGTTGCAGCCAGGGTTGCGATTATAGCGAATGCTCCCAGAAGCCCAAGATCCCAAAGTATGCCTGCCAAGCTACTGGTATTAATAATGAAAGGGTAATTTTTAGCGGCAGCGCCAGGGCCAAAGTTTTGGCTGATTTCTGAGGCGGCCGGCCCATGACCGAAAATGGTATTCAAATAATCCCCTCTGGTCATGTTTTCTTGCCACCAGATGCGTAACGCATTGATGCGGCTCAGTTCACCTGTTACCCGGTTATAGGCTTCAGGGTCACTTTCAGTCTTGAGGGTGAGTGCGATTATGTCGTTGAGGGAGTTAACAGTATGGCCTGCTTCACTATAATGCATAGAACCGTATAAAAGCAGCACGCTGGGGATAAAAATGAGGGTTCCACCCAGCCATAAAATGGCGGTTGAAATTGAGCTAAAAACTTTATGCCGTTGATAAGCTAAAAATCCTAAGGGCAGAAAAATAATGACGGCTTTAACTTCACCTATCATAATCACTAATATTGCGGATAGGCAGGCAATGACAGTCAATAGGCCACTGATAAGTTTGTTACGATACATTGCGATAGTTGCCACAATACCGAAACACAAAAATAGCCCTAGCGCTCCGCTTGCCCCACCGCCATCAGGATCCCCCCCAAATGAACCTACGATGGCATCCCAGGCAATCAGACCTTCAACAAAATTTTGTTCTGCACGATATTTTGCAATAAAAAAGTATTGATAGAGCGCAATGGGTAATTGGATAATCATAAATAACGGGATGCAGCGCCAAATTTTCAACCAAAGGCCTGGAGTGATTGAGCCATAGGCAATTAGGGTGGTTAGCCCCAAAGGGAAGAGATAATGCTTTAGCCCCAGAATCGCCTGCTGTATTGGAGATTGATTGATTGCTGTGGATAAGAGGGTGATGACACAAAAGCTTAGCAGAAAAATAAAGACGAACGTTAAGGATTGTTGGCGGTTGCGATGTTCGTAAGCAAGCATGTCAAAAGGCAGCCTTATTAGCAATGCAGCAAATAGTAACTCAGTTACCCAATGCATCTGTTCAAATCTTCCGAAGTACCTGACCATGCCTACGATGAAGAAGTTAAGCACTAATGTCCAGACCAAGACTTTGCTGGCGGGACTTAAGATGGGAAGCGGGGCAATGATAAGACCTAGCACCAATACAATGAATTTTAGTTCTCCCTGAGCAGCAACGAGCGCGCACACTAAGGTGAGCATTAAAATACCGGCATGAACGAATAGGTTATTTGCCCCGATAGAAGTTGAGAATTTCATAGTTGCTATAGGCAGTTGGGAGGTTTTGGTAATCCAGCCAATTTACAAGCGATTTTCAAGGGGGCATCGGGAAAAAGTTGATGCAGATAACGGCTACAACCTTTTTCTTCCCCAAGGGCGTTGCGTATGGCTTTTATAAATACACGGGTATTAGGCAAATGTTTGTAGCGTTGATAATAATCCCTAATAAAGTATAGAATTTCCCAGTGGGTGTTTTCCAGGCAGATGTTTTCCTGTTTGGCGAGTGCAAGTGCTACATTGTCAGTCCATAAAGTTAGATCGACTAAAAACCCTTGATCGGTTAAGGGTAAAATCTGTCCGCTTAAGTTTAATTCCATGTTTGAATTAATGGATGTGTCAAGGTTAAGTTAACTAATGTGACATAATCGATTATTTCAATTCCATTTATTATCTCCTCTTCGAGGATGCCGTAGCGCAGCAAATGTTCATTCAATACACAGCAACGCGAATATCTAAGGAGATCTGTAAGCGCTATGGCTTTATTGCTCTTATATAAAGTCCTTAAAACTGCACCATCTAGGATTACAACGACATCGTCCGCCGCAATTCTTTGCAAAATACTGTCATCAACTGTAATTTGCGAAATTAAGTGCAGCATTATCCAGCATGGGTCAATTTAAGCCCTAAAATTCCTACAATGACTAAAAATATAGACAGCAGTCTCGTCCATTCATGAGCCTCGTTAAACATTAAAATACCAATGACCGCAACACCTATCGCCCCCATACCCGTCCATATTGCGTAAGCAGTTCCAAGCGGGATTACTTTAATGGCTAGTGTTAATAAGTAAAAGCTGGCACAGCCTGCAATTAGGGTGATTATACTGGGAATTAAGCGCGTAAAACCAGCATTGTATTTAAGGCTGACTGCAAAAATGATTTCGGCTAAACCCGCAGCCAATAAAAGAATCCATGCCATTGAGATTATAATCTAAAGGTGTTTATAAAAGTGGCATTTTACAGTAATCAACAATTCTGGACATTATTTTAAGAGAATTGTTTGGTAAGCCTAGCTTGTCTTTTTTGAAAGAGTTTTAAACCGCTAATTGGTTAAATATGAGGATGCTTAGGGTGTTAGACGATTTTAAAAGCGTTAGCGCCGACAATATCGCATTTGATTTATGAACGTTGATCATAAACTGCCTTCACATTATTACAAATAAGTGAAGGCAGCTAGTTAATTGAGAGTAATGTTGATTGCTATAGCATTGAATTAGGCGCGATTTTTCAGGTATTTTTCAACACCTGTTGCACCAGAACCGTCATTTGAAGCTGCTCCAGTCTGCGCTTTGACATATTTAGCGACGCCAGTCGATTCAATTTTTGCTTTTGCGGTGGCTTCTTGTTGTGCTAAATAACGCGTTACGCCACTGGCTGATAACAGTTCGCGATTTTTAAGGTATCTGGTAACGCCCGATAACCCACTCGAGTCTCTGCCATAAACATAATTACTTGCTGATGCTTTGGTAGCGCTGCCAAACGACAAACCACCTTGTTTCTTGTAAAACAAAAACCCGCCTACAGCAGCCAGAGCCAATAATCCAAGTAAAGATGTGGAGTCAGACTCAGAGCCTTTGTTGCTTGTCGTTAGGTCAGGTGTTGTGTTTTTAGTTGCAACAACATTTTGTGTAACAGCCGCTCCAGTACTCGCTTTAGGTTTATTTTTTAATGCAGCATCATTAGCAGTATCATCAGTAAAAAGCACTTTTGGCTGAAAATCTGCGGCTGGGTAATCAGCCTCTGCCATTGCCAAGCCGCTGCCCAGCAGCAGCACTGCAAATACACTTGGAGTTAA
>JBEBJQ010000112.1:0-10697 GCA_040079795.1 Methylococcales bacterium | reverse complement strand
CATCAAAAATATCGTTTAAAATTCTGATTATAAGGATATTTAAGCTGCGTCCAAAAAACCATATAGCCAGCATGGATTGCTGGCTATATGGTGGAATCGGCATTTAGCTGAATTCGGCTCTTAATGGGGAAGGCTTTAGCTGCGTTTATCGAGACTACACCCCCTCCCCTCACCACAAGATTCTCAATGAGTTTACAGATAACTCACTGTTTAATTAGTAATTTTTATATCCCAGGATTTAAACTGAAATGTCGTTGATAGATTGTTAATCCTTAATTTGGTATGGAGGGTTTTGGTGTTCAGTCTTTTTCCCAGCTATCCCGCAATGTCACCGTCCTGTTAAATACCAGCTTGCCATTAACACTGTCGATGGCATCAAAGCAAAAATAGCCTGTCCTTTCAAACTGGAAACGGCTATCGGTTGTAGCTTTGCCCAGACTGGCTTCAACATAGCAATTATTCAGGACTTCTAACGAAGCAGGGTTGATTGTATCCAGAAAATTTTCTTCATTATCTGGGTTGGGTACGGTAAAAAGGCGGTCATACAAACGGATTTCGGCAGGTAGGGCATGTGGCTCGGATACCCAATGGATAACGCCTTTTACTTTGCGGCCTTCTGGATTTTTACCCAGCGTTTCGGGATCGTACGTACAACTTAGTTCAACGACATTGCCGTTCTCGTCTTTGACAACTTCATTACATTGGATAACATACGCGCCGCGCAACCGAACCTCGCCGCCTTCCACCAAACGCTTAAATTTGGGTGGCGCAATCTCGGCGAAATCATCCTGTTCGATCAGGATCACTTTGCTAAATGGCACGTCGCGGTTGCCCAGTTCTGGTTTTTGGGGATGGTTGCCGATGACAAGTTGCTCGGTTTTGCCGTCTGGATAATTGTCGATCACCAGCCGTAACGGATTTAACACCGCCATAGCCCGTGCTGAGTTTTCGTTCAGGTCTTCACGGATGCAATATTCCAGCACCGACATTTCTATCCATGAATTTTGTTTGGTCAGGCCGATACGTTCGCAAAAATCACGGATTGCTTTTGGTGTAACACCTGCCCTGCGTAGTCCGGCAATAGTTGGCATTCGGGGATCATCCCAGCCGTTCACGTGCTTTTCCATAACCAGTTGATTCAATTTGCGTTTACTGACGATGGTATATTCCAGTTGCAAACGGGCAAATTCGATTTGCTGCGGGTGGCATGGCGTTTTTAGTTGTTCCAATACCCAATCATACAGCGGGCGGTGGTCTTCAAACTCCAAAGTGCATAAGGAATGGGTGATACCTTCCAGCGCATCAGAAATACAATGGGTGTAATCGTACATGGGATAGATGCACCAAGCATCGCCAGTACGATGGTGATGCACGCGACGGATGCGGTAAATGGCAGGATCGCGCATATTGATATTGGGTGAGGCCATGTCGATTTTGGCACGCAGCACATACTGGCCGTCGGCAAACTCACCTGCCCTCATACGCCGGAATAAGTCGAGATTTTCTTCTATTGAACGGTTACGGTCTGGGCTAGGCTTGCCGGGTTCTGTCAGCGTACCCCGATAAGCCCTGATTTCTTCAGCCGACAAGCTGTCAACATAAGCCTGACCTTGCTGAATGAGTTGCTCGGCATATTGGTAAAGTTGCTCGAAATAATCGGAAGCATGATGCAAACCGTTCCATTCAAATCCCAGCCACTGCACATCCCGTTCGATGGACTGCATGTATTCGATACTTTCTTTTTCTGGATTGGTATCGTCAAACCTGAGATTGCACGTGCCGTTATTTTCAGCGGCAATTCCGAAATTCAGACAGATGGATTTGGCATGGCCGATATGCAGATAGCCGTTTGGTTCTGGCGGAAAGCGGGTGGCAACTTTGCCGTTATGTTTATTGGTTTTAAGGTCATCGGCAATTATGTGACGAATAAAGTTGGCCGGGGTCTGATTATCGGTATGTGCCATTGTGTTTTTTTCGGTGATGAGTTTTAACTGGAAAGGATACATTATAAAAGCAGAGTGGCAAGGATTCTAACCACATTCCGCCTAATTTCATTACAGTGCAAATAATATGGCCGTCTACCCAACACCATGAACATATTGGCAAAGTTGTAGAGCCGATAATGACTCTATGCACAGTCAACTAGAATGAAAGGCGGTGCTTACTGAGACCTACCCATGAGGAACTCCGAGGGTAATTGTTGTCGATTATAGTCATGTATTTTGCATACAGCGCATCATTGAGTTGTAATATCGCAACGCTTCGAGGATAATAGCCGACCTTTAGCCCAGACGGTAATCATGGCTGAAATTTTTTATGGTGACCGTGTTGGTCCTCTCGCAACGATACGCTGTAAACCCCGCCAGGTCCGGAAGGAAGCAACGGTAGCAGCAGATTCGTGTGCCGGGATGTGGCTGACACGGTTGCCGCCCATATCAAGCCGCAATGATACGGACCTGCAATGAATTATCAGGTTCTCGCCAGAAAGTGGCGTCCCGCAAATTTCACCGAAGTCGTTGGTCAGGATCATGTCGTCAAGTCATTGATGAATGCCTTGCAGCATGACCGCTTGCACCATGCTTATTTGTTTACCGGAACCCGTGGTGTCGGCAAAACAACCATAGCCAGGATTCTGGCAAAAGCCATGAATTGCGAAAAGCTACAGGATTTTAATCCTTGCGGACAATGCCCTGTCTGTGTCGCCTTGGACGAAGGCCGCTTCATGGATTTAATCGAAGTCGATGCTGCGTCCCGCACCAAAGTTGAAGATACCCGTGATTTGCTGGATAACGCCCAATACGCGCCGAATCAAGGCCGTTACAAAGTCTACCTGATTGACGAAGTGCACATGCTGTCAGGGCATAGTTTTAATGCCTTGTTAAAAACGTTGGAAGAACCGCCACCCCATGTAAAGTTTCTGTTAGCCACAACAGACCCGCAGAAAATTCCCGTTACCGTACTGTCACGGTGTTTGCAGTTTAATCTTAAGCGATTGCTGCCTGCCCAGATTTTTGTGCAGATGCAAGATATTCTCAAGCAAGAGCAGATTGCCTCAGAACCACTTGCCTTACAGTTAATAGCCAGAGCCGCTGACGGCAGTATGCGCGATGGCTTGAGCCTACTGGATCAAGCAATAGTATTCGGCAGTGGTCAAGTCACATCAAGTGATGTAACGGCTATGTTAGGCACGGTAGCGCAACGCCCCGTTGAAGATATATTGACGGCATTGGCGGACGCAGATGCAACGGCGATCCTTAACACCATTGATGAAGTTGCCAACATCCAGGCAGATTTCAGTTCGGTATTACAGCAAATTTTGCACATTTTGCATCGCATCGCTTTGGCACAGCAAATCCCTGCGGCAATCGAACATGAATTTGACAAGGACATGATTACGACCTTGGCACAGCGGTTTACACCCGAAGATGTGCAGCTCTTTTATCAAATTGCCTTACACGGACAAAAGGACTTGGACATTGCACCCGATTCCCGGATGGGTTTTGAGATGGTCATGTTACGTATGTTGGCATTTAAGCCGGTCACAACAAAAGTAACGCCAATTAGGTCTAAACAACCGCCGCTACAAAATCCAACGGCAACACCGCAACCGCCTATACAAATCGAACAGACAAATTCACCAATGCGCGTTGCCGAAAATATTACTGCCAACTATTCCAATGAAGCACTTGGCAATCACAGTTGGACAGACATGATCGAGATCATGAAACTGGAAAGTCTTACCAAACAATTAGCCAACAACTGTGTGCTAAAACTCATCGATAATGAGGTATGTCAATTATTGCTGGATGCCAGCCATCAACAGTTACACACACCTACGCGAGAAAAAAAATTACAACAAGCCTTGCAAAATTACCGGGGCACACCCTTAAAACTGACCATCAAAATAGAGCAGGCACAGCTTGAAACGCCCGCTGTACAATTTGCTAAAGACCAAGAAAACCGACAACAGGCGGCGGTCGATGCCATTAATTCGGATACCAACATCCAGGCACTAAAAGAACATTTTGATGCCAGAGTAATGCCCGGTACTATAGAACCGGTGTAACCCCTGAACAAACTAGCAAGGAGATAATAAAATGAAAAATGCACTGGGCAATATCATGCAGCAAGCCCAAAAAATGCAAGAAGATTTCAAAAAAGCCCAAAGTGAATTGGAAATGATGCAAGTCATGGGGGAATCGGGCGGTGGATTGGTTAAGATTGTCATGACCGGCAAGCGTGAAGCCAGAAAAGTGACTATTGATCCATCCTTAGTCGGAGAAGATAAGGACATGTTGGAAGATATGGTGGCTGCTGCCATTAATGATGCCGTCAATAAAGTCGGTAAAATGAAAAAAGAGAAAATGTCAGCAATCACCGCTGGTATGCCGATACCACCCGGATTCCAAATGCCCTTTTGACATGCTAAAAAAAGGCCTGCTTGGGCAATTATCGCAAACCTTATGCTGCTTGCCTGGCGTTGGCCCAAAATCAGCCCAACGCATGACCTTCCATTTGCTCCAGCGCGACCGTAACGGTGCAAAAATCCTGGCCGAAACATTGCTTGATGCGCTGGCAAAAATCGGCCATTGTCAGGTATGCCGCACCCTCACCGAGCAAACTATCTGCAAGATTTGCGCGGATAAATCCAGAGATAGCAGCTTAATTTGTATCGTTGAAAGCCCGGCCGATGTTTGGATCATCGACCAAGCCACTGTTTTTAGTGGGCAATATTTCGTCCTGCATGGCCGGTTGTCGCCCCTGGATGGCATAGGTGCCGACGAACTCGGCCTTGATATTCTGGAACAACGCCTAAAAGAGGGAACGATTAAGGAGCTGATCCTCGCGACCAATTCGACCGTAGAAGGCGAAGCGACAGCCTATTTTATCGGGGAACTGGCGAGAAAGCACAATATCCAGGCTAGCCGAATCGCCCACGGCGTACCGATGGGCGGCGAACTCGAGTTCATCGACAGCGGCACATTGTCCCATGCGTTCAATGGACGTAAGGCCATATAATATCAACCTAAGATGCCAGCGGTTCGCCTTGTCGTCTTCAGCAAACCAAACAAAACTCAGGAGAGCACATGACCGATTGCCTGTTTTGCAGAATGGTTGGCGGCGCCATTAAGCCGGATATCGTATTCGAAAATGACCACATACTGGCGTTCAACGACATAAGCCCACAGGCACCCGTGCATGTGTTGGTGATTCCCAAGATCCATATTGCCACCCTGAACGACTTGAATGATACCCGGCTCGGTGGTGAAATGCTCGAAGTAACCGCCAGCTTAGCCACACAATTAGGTATTGCCACCGATGGCTACCGAACCGTGTTTAACTGCAACACGCACGGTGGGCAAACGGTTCAGCATTTGCATTTGCATCTTTTGGGTGGCAGGCAAATGTCCTGGCCACCGGGTTAAAACCAAGACTATTTATTTCATGTCCAGTCGTTTTGAACATCGCGAACAAAGACCCATCCCGTACAACGCGTTTTTAATCAGGCAAGGGAAATATGTTTTATCTGCGTGCTTATTGATTACGATTGGCTTAGGTATTGGAGTCATCGGCTATCATGAATTGGAAGCCATGACCTGGCTGGATTCATTTCTCAACGCAGCAATGATCCTGGGCGGCATGGGGCCGGTTGATGTACTCAAAACAGATGCCGGTAAATTATTTGCTGGCTGTTACGCCTTATTTTCGGGATTAGTGTTTTTGGTCGTTGCTGGTCTTTTTTTTGGGCCGTTGGTGCATAGGCTACTGCACAAATTCCATTTTGATTCAGTTGAATGGAAAGACCACAAGCAAAATAAACCTTAGTATTTAGCGCTGGTTATTAACCTTGATAACCAGCAGCATCGACTGACGGCTCTACCCTGCCCTCGTTAAGATTCCCTGCTGGAAATATCAATGAAGCCATGTATGCCGCGTTTGGATTTGACGGCCAGCCACGCTTTCAAATAGCGTAATTCGTCAGTTTCTTCGAGGCCATCCAGCGGTTGTTTAGCCTTAAGCAAACGAAATGCCGAAGCAAGTACAGTGTAGCGAACACCGGTAATACCGGCTCGACGTAACCCCACCGTGTTCAGCTTATAGTGCTTGGCATAATGGCCGCCAATCAAAGTGAAAGGGATAACGTCCATACTTAAGCCCGTTGTGCCTTGGACAATCGCGTACGAACCTATCCGACAAAACTGATGCGCGACCACACCACCGCCCATGAAGACCTTATCGCCGACTTCAACATGCCCACCCATCGCGACATTATTGGCAAATATGGTGCTATTGCCGATAGTGCAATCGTGGGCTACATGGCTGTTATTCATAAAAAAACAGCCAGAACCGATGCGCGTTTCGCCGTTTTCTTTGCCTGCTCGATGGGCAGTGAAACCTTCCCGGAACACGTTATCGTCGCCAATGATCAACCAGGATACCGTTTCCGCCTTGAAGCTGGTATCTTGCGGTAAATCGCCCAATACAACATGCGGATGAACAGTATTCCCTTCACCCATTTTTACGAATGGCTGGATGACCGCATGTGCGCCGATATTGCATCCATTCCCGATTTCAACAGTGTTTTCAATGACCGCAAATGGCCCGATGGTGACGTTATCACCCAGCTTTACGTCAGGGGCAATATAAGCGGTTGGATGAATGTGTTGCGGCATGTTGCTGTTATCCTCGTGGATGAAATTTTGAGTGTAAGTCTTTTAGGCGTTCGCGGGCAATATGGGTGTAGATTTGCGTTGTCGATAAATCGGAATGCCCCAACAATAATTGTACCACCCGCAAATCCGCGCCATGATTTAGTAAATGCGTTGCAAAGGCATGGCGTAACGTGTGCGGCGATAAGGATTTGCTGATACCCGCCTTAAGCGCATAGCGTTTAATGATATGCCAAAACGCCTGCCGGGTCATGTTATCGCCGCGGTTAGTCACAAAAACATAGGAACATTGCCGCCCAGCCAAAAGAGTTAAGCGAGATTCGTTCAGATATTTTTCCATCCAATCCATCGCTTCTTCGCCGACCGGCACCAACCGCTCTTTATTCCCTTTGCCGACGATCCTGACCACGCCTTGCCTTAAGCTGATTTGGTCGAGGGTTAAATTGACCAACTCAGATACCCGAAGACCGGTTGCATAGAGCATTTCCAACATGGTCTTATCGCGAAAGCCTAATGTCGTTGCCGTTTCCGGTGCATTTAGCAGCAGTTCGACATCTTCTTCTGTTAATGAATGAGGCAACGGCCTGCCGATGTGAGGAGATTCAATCAGCGCAGTCGGGTCGATGGTAATATTGTTTTCACGAATGTAATAACCGTAAAACCGCCGCAAGCTCGATAAAATGCGGGCGGAAGAGCGGTTGCCGATGCCTTCTTGAAAGCGGCTGGCAAGAAATCTGGACAGATCACCCGTGTTTACCTCTAGCATGGAGCGCGATTTTAACCAGTGGGCGAATATCCTGAGATCACTGCCGTAAGCGGACAGGGTGTTTTCGCTCAAGCCTTGTTCCACCCAAACGGCATCCAAGAATTGGTCGATTAATGCGGAGTTTTGCACGTTATGGCAGTGTTCATCTTTAATTTGGTTAAGCAATGTAATTTAGTCCTTTCTTCCTTGAGAGTGAGGCTAGGATGAGGGGGATTTTAAAAGCATTTTTCTTTATTTGATTACCCTCATCCCCGGCCTCACCAGCAAGAGAGAAAGATATGACTTTCCTAGGTAAAAGTGCTGATTAAATGATCATTTCGAGTGCAACGAAAAATCTTGGTTGCCAAAATAAAGATTATTTCCATAACTTATTAAGATTCCTCCCTTTGGTCGGAATGACAATTTGCATTTATTCAACGCTCCCCTAGCTTAACGGCATCAGCTTCGTATGCCAGTAGTTTTTCTTTGATAAGCATATATTCGCCATGTCGATGACCGCTGTAACCGCCCATGCCGTTTACCGAAACCACCCGATGACAAGGAATAAGCAATGTATAAGGATTAGTGCGGCACGCATTGCCGACAGCACGGGCGGCTGAACCGATTTTTTTTGCCAAGCCGGAATAGGTCAAGGTTTCGCCCAACGGGATTTTTAACAGTTCCGCCCACACTTTGTTTTGATGAAGCGTACCTTGTTTTAACAGTTTCACATTGACGGTGTGTTTCGGCTTAGGCCAGAAATCGAGAGTGTGTTTGTTATTATTTTCTGTCACGTCAGAGTCTTGTGAAAAATCCCAGTCGATGTGGGTAATTACATCCTGTCGGCGATGGATTTTAATGGTGCATACGGGCGTATGCAGACTTTCGGTTTCTTCTTCGCCGTCGCAGCTATCGACCCAGGTGATGTTAATTGGCATATTTATTTTCCATTTTAGTAAAAAGTAGGGTGCGTTTTACGCACCTTTTTTGGTGCATAGAATGCACCCTACCAAACTTGCGATGGCGCGGTAGCGATGCTATCCAGTAAAAATGGTTGTTAGCGATATTACAGTGGACGGTTTTCACTGCGCCCATTCCGCGCCATCCATGTCAGATACTCAACGTCAAAATTTGTTATGTGGTAGGTCTCATTGTCTATTGTTAGTAGTGACCTACCAATAAGAAAGGCCATGTATTGTTCGAATGACCAAGCACCCAAATCGGATTTAAACATCTCTCTAACGTGCTCAAAGTGGGCAAATACCTTTTCTCTATTTTGCCTTTGGCCAACTATTTCATTTAACTTTTTGAGTAGATATATTTGGCTTCCCAAAATAAGGTTATGCACCTGTTCGAACTCTAGCAAGACATTGGCCGCCGCAAGATGTTTAATGAGAATCTTGACAGTATCTCCCTCAATCTCTAGCTCTCGAACTATTAGATCAGATTTGATGCGACCTTCAAAGTCACGAAGCACGATTGAATCCCCGATAGCAAGAAGCAATTCTTGAACAGCCTCGGTTTTTTTCTTTTCTCGTTGAGCCTCAGGTGTTGGCGAAGCCTTGACACCTTCTTTGCCTATTGATGTGATTCGCGATATTAGTTCTGCCAGTTGACTCTTAAATAAAAGCACGAATAGTAACCCAAAAAGAAACGAGAAGTGCGGCCATCCAAACGCTTTTATTATCTCTTCCATTCTCTCCTCGATTTGATTGCTAACATAATGTATACACATTAAATGTCGAATGATTATTGAATGATTTTTATTTTTACGTGCTATTCAAGTCTACATATTCCCAATCATCGCATCCGCAAACTCGCTACATTTGACTTCTGTCGCACCCTCCATCAAGCGTGCAAAATCGTAGGTGACATGTTTGCTGGCAATGGTCGAATCCATGGCGTTGATAATGGCATCGGCGGCTTCCGTCCAACCTAGATAACGCAGCATCATTTCACCGGATAATATTAATGAGCCGGGGTTAACCTTATCCAGATTGGCATACTTGGGCGCGGTGCCGTGCGTGGCTTCGAACACCGCCGTTCCGGTTTGGTAGTTGATATTACCGCCAGGCGCGATGCCGATACCGCCGACTTGCGCCGCCAGCGCGTCGGACAAGTAATCGCCGTTTAAATTCAGCGTGGCGATAACATCGAAATCGGTCGGGCGGGTTAAGACTTGTTGTAAGGTAATATCAGCAATGGCATCTTTAATCAGTATCTTACCGTCAGCTAGGGCTTTTTTCTGCTCGGTATTGGCGGCATCTTCGCCTTGAGCAGCCTTGGTGCGTTCCCATTGTTCCCACGTGTAAGTTTGTTCGGGGTATTCCCGTTCCGCCAAGGCATAAGCCCAGTTGCGGAAAGCGCCCTCGGTAAACTTCATGATGTTGCCCTTATGGACAATCGTTACACTAAGGCGCTTATTGATAATCGCATAATCAATCGCCGCGCGAACCAAGCGCTCCGTGCCTTCCTGCGAGACGGGCTTGATGCCGATGCCGGAGGTTTCAGGAAAGCGGACTTTTTCGTAAGATTTGGGGAAATTTTCTTTTAACAGCTTCAAAAACAGCTTGGCTTCGTCACTGCTTTGGGCGAATTCGATACCGGCATAAATGTCTTCGGTATTCTCCCGAAAAATCACCATCTCGACCTGGTCAGGCCGTTTAACAGGCGAAGGCACGCCCTTAAACCATCGTACCGGTCTTAAACAGACATATAAATCCAGCAATTGCCGTAATGCCACGTTTAAAGAACGAATGCCACCGCCGATTGGGGTGGTCAACGGGCCTTTTATGGACACTAGAAATTCCCGACAAAGGTCGATGGTTTCATCTGGCAACCAAGTATTGAATAACTCAAAAGATTTACCGCCCGCATACACCTCTAGCCAATGGATTTTGCGCTGCCCCGAATAAGCCTTGGCAACGGCTGCATCTAAAACCCGCACCGTGGCGCGCCAGATGTCAGGCCCAGTGCCGTCGCCTTCAATGTAAGGAATGATAGGGTTATTCGGTACGATCAACTTGCCGTTAGAGGAAGTAATTTTTCCGCCATTGGCGGGTGGGATGGGGCGCTTCATATTAACTCCTGTGCATTAGGGTAAAACAGTGTTAAAGCCGAGTCCAATCATAACAAATCGGCCTGATTTGTCCTAGCCAGCACTATATTGTCGGGAGGCTCCTGGGAATGTTGACAATATAAGGTTGTACTGATAACTTCGCGGTTAGCACTCAATTAGTGGGAT
Source organism: Methylococcales bacterium (assembly GCA_040079795.1). GTDB lineage: Bacteria > Pseudomonadota > Gammaproteobacteria > Methylococcales > Methylomonadaceae > SXIZ01. The sequence goes on along the minus strand of JBEBJQ010000112.1, from coordinate 37 downwards.
TGCTAATTGAATTGGGGGATAAATGGCTAACAATCAG
>JBEBJQ010000017.1:0-56166 GCA_040079795.1 Methylococcales bacterium | reverse complement strand
TCTGGTTGCGCTACGCTAGGCGCTGTTTGTTTGGGGAGTGTAGGCTTGATTTTTTTTTGGCCACCACCGATTTGATGTTCCGGTGCCAGATAGCGTGCAAGCTTGGGTGGCTTGGGGGTGGCTTTGGTTACCAGGGTGACTTCAAGTTCTTTATTGATTCGTTTTGGTTTGGGCGACTTAAAATTGATGGCTAATAGTAAGGCATGAAAAATAATTGCCATAAATAATGCAATGAGCAAGCGGTCGTTGCGCGAAATAACCGAAGTGGGTTTAAATAAAATCGTATCAGCCATGAGCTTGTATGGTTTTTGCAATATGATCCATTAACTGGCCGCTGATGTTGATATTAAATTGTTTGTTTAATTCTTGTACACAAGTAGGGCTAGTAACGTTGATTTCGGTTAAATAATCACCAATAACATCAATGCCAACAAAAACCAGACCTTTTTCGCGTAAGGTCGGACCGACTTGCTCAGCGATCCATTTGTCGCGTGCAGTCAACGGACGCCCTTCCGCTGAACCGCCGGCAGCTAAATTACCACGGGTTTCCCCGGATGCCGGGATGCGTGCCAGGGCATAGGGAATAACTTCGCCGTTTACCAATAAAATACGTTTGTCACCGTCTTTAATTTCAGGCAAATATTTTTGCGCCATCACATAACGGGTATTGTATTGGGTCATGGTTTCTAGGATTACATTTAGGTTGGGATCTCCCTGGTGCAGGTAAAAAATAGAGGTTCCACCCATGCCGTCTAAGGGTTTTAGAATAATTTTCCCGTGTTCATTTAGAAAATCTTTAAATAAACGTGGCTCTCTGGCAACCAGGGTATCCGCACAGCACTGAGGAAACCAGGCGGTAAAGAGTTTTTCATTGGCATCGCGTAACGATTGCGGTTTGTTAATTACGTAAGCGCCCAAACTTTCTGCCCGCTCCAACAAATAAGTGGCATAAATATATTCTTGATCAAAAGGCGGATCTTTCCGCATCATGATTACGTCCAGTTCGTCCAGGGGCAGGTCTTGTTCGGCTGTAAATTCAAACCATTTATCCGGATTCCGTTGTACGGTGAGGGTTTGTGTCCTCGCGTACGCGCGGCCATTGCGTAAATATAAATCATTTAACTGTATATAGTGCAATTCCCATCCACGAACTTGTGCTTCAAGGAGCATGTCGAAGCTGGTATCTTTTTTAATGTTGATCCGGGAGATGGGATCCATCACCATACCGAGTTTTATAGGCATGTAAGTCTCATGAGTGTTAAAAGGGGAAATAATGATTATATAATTAAAAATCAAAGCGTATGGTTAAAGCGTATTGTTATCTATATTAAAGTTTCAAGTTCCTTTTTAAATCAATTGAATCCAAATTTTAATGGCTTATTTTACAGATTTTTATTTACCTATAAAGGATTTTTTGGTATAAAGTACGGCTAACTTTTGAATTAAGGCATACCAAGAGGTTAATCATGTCCAGAATTTGCCAAATAACCGGAAAACGCCCCGTTACCGGAAACAATGTATCACATGCTCACAATAAAACCAGAAGGCGTTTTTGCCCAAATTTGCAACACCATAGATTTTGGGTGGAAAGCGAAAATCGTTGGATTCGGTTGAGAATTTCTACTAAAGGTCTGCGTATTATTGACAAAAAAGGGATCGATGCCGTTTTAGTTGACTTACGCAATAAAGGCGAAAAAATTTAAGGAGAATAACGATGCGCGATAAAATTAAATTAGTTTCCAGTGCTGGCACTGGACATTTCTATACAACTGATAAAAATAAACGTAACATGCCTGAAAAAATGGAGATCAAAAAATTTGATCCGGTTGTGCGTCAACACGTTATGTATAAAGAAGCTAAAATTAAATAAGCTTTTGTTTTAATAGCTATTTGATAAGCCACAGTTTTAAACGGCTGTGGTTATTCCATTCCAGTACCGCTTTACGGGTTTTTTGTCTGCTGTAAAGTGTCTTTGAGCTGTTCTGTTAAGTCTTGAACTTGCTTTTCAAGTAATTCTTTTTCCTGTTGAGTAACTGCACATTGTTGCTTTAGTTTTTGCAGCATCGCTTTCAGGTGCTTATTTTCTGTCATTAATTTTTCCAGAGTGTTTTCGGGTGCATTATCTATTTCATTGGCTTCCGTTTCTTGTTCTGCATCTTCTAAAAAGGTTTTTCTGACCGTGGCGTTGTGTATAAAACGCACGAGGTTGCCAGTGGGTTCAGTTGGTAAACCGCAGAGTCCGTTTCTGAGTATTTTGGCGGAAAATTTATTTCTTAATAATAAAAATGCAGCGGCAGCGCTTGCTTTACCGTCGTCGCAGACAACTATTATGTTTCTGCTGCGGTCGAAGGTTTTGAATTGCATCAGCAATGAAAAGAAGGGCGCATTGATGCTGCCTTTTAGGTGCCAGGCGATATAGTCATCCTGTAAGCGCACGTCTACAATAAAGGCACCTGCTTTAAGCTCCTGCTCTAAATCATTAGCCTCTATATACTTTAAGGCGGGGGTTTTGATCAGGGTGATAAATTTTTCTTTATTTAAGCGTAATAAAGATAAGTCGGTTAAAGCTGTTACTGACACATTAATGGGTAGCCCGGATAGTAGTGCATCTTCACCGAAGGTGTCACTGGAGCGCAGTTGCGCTAACTTAATGTCGCGCGCGTTAGGGCTGGGTTTGCGGGATAAAATACACTGGCCTTGCTTAATCAGATAATAATATTCACCCGGGTCGCCTTGCCGTATCACTATTGTACCTTTACTGGCCTTGACTTCTTCCAGGCTCATCAATAATTTTTGCAGGTTAGCAGGGGGTAAGCTTTCAAAGATAGGTGAATTTAACAGAGTCGTCATCCAGTCATCAGGATTATCTTCTGATTCATTGCCAGCCATATTAATGTTATCCTCGTTATTAAAGTTTTTTGTGAGTGAAAAGAGCCAATCCGCATCTAATCGTAAATAACGTAATGAGCTTAACGCAACTGCGCTGATTTTTCTAGGGTTATGATGTGCCAGTGCAAAACGCCCCGAAAAACTTTGCGCATCAATAACCTCAACTTGCATGCCCGCAGCTTGCAAGGATACCTCGCCACTTAACAGATAAACCAGTTCCTTATTGTCATCGCCCTTTTTAAACAGCGTTTCTCCGGGCAGCGCAGTCAATATTTCTATTTTCGCACAAATGTTTTCAAATCGGGGTAAAGGCAGCGTCGCTAAAGGAATAAACTTGCGAATTTCCTGGGCTTCTTTAGAATTAATGGCTATCGGCATGTCACTATCCAGGGTACTGTCAATGTAAGGTATTTCCTAATCAGCCCTGCTACAGCTGACAATGCTAGTGACGACATTGTCCTGATATAAAATTTAGATTGTTATTAAACATTTTAAGCGCGTCGTTGCCTATTATCGCATTTATTATTCTTAACTTTTGGTTGAAACACTATGCATACTAAATTAATTTCTTCATGTTTGTCTTTGATGTTATTGAACCTAGGCTTATTTATCCCGGCAGATAGTTATGCAACATTGCCTACTGTGCTGAATAATCAGCCATTGCCTTCTATTGCGCCGATGCTGGAAATAAGTATGCCCGCAGTGGTGAATATTTCAACGTCCAAAAATATTCAGGTGATGGATAACCCTTTGCTAAGGGATCCTTTTTTCCGGCATTTTTTTCAAATTCCTGAATCACAGCAGCAACCACAACAACGGCAACAAAAAAATAGCCTGGGTTCCGGGGTTATTATTGATAGTAATAATGGTTACGTACTTACCAATAACCACGTTATTGATAAGGCCGATAAAATTATGGTGACCTTAAAAGATGGGCGGCAACTGGATGCTAAGCTGATTGGCACTGATCCTGAAGCAGATGTCGCGGTTATTCAAATTGCAGCGGATAATTTAACTGCTTTGCCCATTGCTGATTCCAGCCAACTCAGAGTAGGGGATTTTGTGGTGGCGATTGGTAACCCTTTTGGCTTGGGGCAAACGGTTACTTCCGGTATTGTTAGTGCTTTGGGACGTTCTGGGCTGGGCATTGAAGGGTATGAAGATTTTATCCAAACCGATGCGTCCATTAATCCCGGTAATTCAGGCGGTGCATTGGTCAATTTGCGGGGTGAATTTATCGGTATGAATACGGCTATTTTGGCACCTACCGGCGGCAATGTTGGTATTGGTTTTGCTATTCCAGCCAACATGGCGATGACCATTAAAGACTCTTTAGTTAAACATGGCGAAGTGCGTAGAGGCTTGCTGGGGGTTAATACCCAGGATTTAACCCCTGAATTAGCGAAAGCGTTTAATTTGCAAAATCAACGCGGCGCAGTAGTAAGCCGCATTGAAAGCAATTCCCCTGCCGCCCGGGCAGGTTTAGAGCCGGGCGATATTATCGTGGCGGTTAATAGTAAACAGGCTAAAAACAGTTACGATATTCGTAATATGATTGGTCTGTTGCAAATTGGGGATGAGGTTGCGCTTGAGTATTACCGTGGTAATAAAAAACAGACCACTACTGCGGTTATCGGTAAGCCGAAACGCCCGACGCTGGAAGGTGCGAAGTTGCATCCTGCTTTACTAGGAACCGTTTTAAGCGTACCTCAAAAGAATCAGGTGGAAGGGGTGTTGTTTGAAAAAATCGACTCCCGTTCAGCGGTCTGGAAAACTGGCCTGCGTCCTGGTGATATTATTGTCTCAGCTAACCGTTATCGAGTGCGTAATCTGGATGAATTGTCTGAGGTGGTTGATCCGAATGGGGGCTTGGTTATTAATATCCAGCGGGGCGAAGAAGCCTTTTTTGTGGTGTTAAGATAAGCTTAGCTTTTCAATAGGATGTCGTGGCTGCAAGTGTGCTGCTCTATTAAATTAGACGCACTAAATACAGCTTGTAAAAGCAGATAACATCCCAAACAAGGGATGTTATCTGTAAGGTTTTTTAATAAACGCTATTCTCTTTAGCATCTGCAATTGATAGTGTATCCAAAGCGTGTCCGCCAGTATGGGTTGCGCCCAACTTGATCATTAAGCGTACTTCATTTTGTGAGTCAGCAGAATTAAGGGCGTCTTCGTAGCTGATTTTACCAGCAGTATATAAATCGTAGAGCGCTTGGTCGAAAGTTTGCATGCCATGTTCCCGCGAGTTTTTCATCAGTTCCTTGAGTTTATGCACTTCGCCTTTACGGATTAAATCAGAAACCAGAGGGGTGTTGAGCAAAATCTCAATGGCGGGATACCTGCCTTTGCCGTCGGTACGGGTGATCAATTGTTGTGCAATGATGCCGCGCAAATTCAACGATAAGTCCATAAACAACTGGTTATGCATCTCATCCGGGAAAAAATGCAAGATGCGGTCGATGGCCTGGTTGGCATTATTGGCATGTAAGGTAGTTACACATAAATGTCCCGTTTCCGCGAAAGTAATGGCGTGTTGCATGGTTTCGCGGGTTCTGACCTCCCCGATTAAAATGACATCCGGGGCTTGGCGTAGGGTATTTTTTAGGGCAACTTCATACGATTCGGTATCCATACCAACTTCCCGCTGCGTTATGATACAGCCTTCGTGCCGGTGCATGTATTCAATCGGATCTTCGATAGTAATAATATGCCCGCTGGTATTTTGATTGCGGTATTTAATTAATGAGGCGAGCGAGGTTGATTTACCTGTGCCGGTTGCACCCACAAATAAAATCAGGCCGCGCTTGTGCATGAATAAGTCTTTTAAGGTTGCTGGAAGATTTAAGTCTTCAGCGTCCGGGATGTGCGTTTCAATACGCCGTAGGACCATCCCGGCAGCATCCCGTTGGGTGAAGGCACTTACCCGGAAGCGGCCAAGTTTAGGGACACTGATGGCGAATTGGCACTCTTTAGTGTTTTCAAATTCGTCCCGCTGCCGTTGGGTCATGATCCCAGTGACCACTTGCAGGGCTTGCTCATCATTGAGCATTTTTTGGTTTATTTCCGTGATTTTGCCATTCACTTTCATGGCAGGGGGTTTGCCTGCCGTTATAAACAAATCTGACGCCTTGTGTTGTACCATTAAGGCGAGTAACGCTTTAAAATCCATGACGACTCTCGGAAGGTTGTGTGGCTATTTTATTTGGGGCAATTCAGCAAAGTTTTTCGACTTATAGAGACGCAAAATCTTGAGTCTCTAACGAACAGATATGAAATCCTTAACGGAACATTTCTTTGTTGACCGCTTTCACCATTGCCGCTTTGGCGGTAATTAAGCCGGCATCAACGAGTTCTTTTAAATTTTGATCCAGCGTTTGCATACCCTCTTTGCGTCCAGTTTGAATAGCAGAATACATTTGTGCGACTTTGGCTTCGCGGATCAAGTTTCTAATCGCCGCCGTGCCAACCATGATTTCATGCGCAGCGATCCGCCCTCCGCCATTTTTTTTCAGCAAGGTTTGTGAAATAACTGCCTGCAAAGATTCTGAAAGCATGGAACGAATCATGTCTTTTTCAGCTGCTGGAAATACGTCAATAATCCGGTCAATGGTTTTGGCAGCAGAAGTGGTGTGTAATGTACCAAAGACTAAGTGACCGGTTTCAGCAGCGGTTAAGGCCAAACGAATGGTTTCAAGGTCCCGCATCTCCCCGACCAGAATTACGTCAGGGTCTTCCCGTAACGCTGAACGCAGGGCGTTATTAAAGCTTTGGGTATCGCGGTGAACCTCGCGTTGGTTAATTAGACACTTTTGGCTTTCATGCACAAACTCTATCGGGTCTTCGACGGTTAAAATATGTGCATAATCATTGGCATTAATGTGGTTAACCATTGCTGCCAGCGTCGTTGATTTCCCGGAACCGGTAGGGCCGGTGACCAATATCAGCCCACGCGGCTTGCGGGTCAATTCTTCAAAAAACTTCGGTGCTTTGAGTTCTTCCAGGGTTAATACTTTTGAGGGAATGGTTCTAAAGACCGCGCCTGCCCCCCGTTCCTGATTAAAGGCGTTGACCCTGAAACGTGCCACTCCGGGTAAGGCGAATGAAAAATCGGTTTCAAAAAACTCTTCGTAATCACGCCGTTGTTTATCGTTCATGATGTCATAAATCAACGCATGCACTTCCTTGTGCGCCAATGCGGGAATATTAATACGTCGAATATCCCCATCTACACGGATCATCGGTGGGAGCCCCGCCGATAAATGTAAGTCCGAAGCTTTGTTTTTAAAAGAAAATTCCAATAATTCAGCAATATCCATACGGTCTCCGGTCTGCGCTTAGGGGCAAAGTAATAAGTTTATGCCTATAACCATAGTTCAATTCTATGATTTTTTGAAGTTCTGTTGTCTAATAAAAGGCGGTACTGTGAAGCAATTAACAAATATGAATTTAATTAGTCAACGTTTAAGGGCGCTACGTGCGCGCGTTCGGCAAGCTGAATTAGCTGCGCATCGACCGCTCGGTTCTGTGAAGTTGGTTGCGGTTAGTAAAACCAAACCGGCAGCGGATATTGTGCAAGCGTATTGGGCAGGTCAGCGGCATTTCGGTGAAAATTACCTGCAAGAGGCATTAGGTAAGCAAGCGGAATTGGGTGCTTTTGATATCACCTGGCATTTTATTGGACCCATTCAAACCAATAAAACCAAAGCAATTGCCAGTCATTTTGATTGGGTGCACAGTGTTGACCGTTTGAAAGTTGCCCAGCGCTTAAGCGAGCAAAGACCCCCTGCTCTGCCGCCTTTGCAGGTGTGTTTGCAGGTAAATATCAGTCAGGAAAGCAGCAAATCTGGTATTATGCTGGACGATTTAGGTGCATTGGTCGCTGCGGTACAAACGTTACCTCGCTTGTGTTTGCGAGGGGTCATGGCGATTCCGGAACCGGAATCAGAGCTTGCCTTACAGCGTTTGCCTTATAAGGCCCTTTACCAGGCTGTTAAACAATTGCAGCAACCAACACTTGACACTTTTTCGATGGGCATGAGCGATGATTTGGATGCTGCGATTGCTGAAGGCTCTACGTTGATTCGAGTTGGCTCGGCGTTATTCGGTGCTCGATAGTGATTTTGAGGTATTACTGCCGTTAGAGATGCAAAATGTTGCGTCCCTACTAAAAGCGTTTTGTGTCGATTTATCCTAAATCTTATTAAAAGACGGTTAAGAAATTTCTTACATCCCAATATCTAATCACTACTCTTACAAACTCCCTGACTTTCCATGAATTCTACAAAAAATTATAAACCCTGTGATTTGGTTATTTTTGGTGCATTAGGCGATTTATCAAGGCGTAAACTGTTAATTTCTTTATATAAGCTGGATGAGTCTCATTTATTGGAGGAGGATACCCGTATAATCGGGGTTGATCGGATTGGGCAGAATACTGCAGGCTTTATTGACATAGCCTATAAGAGTTTACAGGAATTTTTGTCAGCAACGCTCGACGAAGCCGTATGGGCGAGGCTTTCAGCACGTTTTGTGTATGTGCAGCTGGATATCAGCGATTTACAGGAATTTAAAAAATTAAATACAGTCGTTGATCAAACCGCCCGGGTGATGGTCAATTACCTGGCTATTCCGCCGTCCCTGTTTAACAATATTTGCAATGGCCTGCAACAAGCCGGTTTAATTAATAGCGAAACCCGCATTGTTATGGAAAAACCGCTCGGCCATGATCTTGCGTCGGCACAAGTAATCAATGATACCGTGGCCGCAGTGTTCAGCGAAGAGCAGATTTATCGCATTGATCACTATTTAGGCAAAGAGACGGTGCTGAACCTGCTAGCGTTACGTTTTGCCAACGCCATTTTCACCACTAATTGGCATCACAGTACCATTGACCATATTCAAGTTACTGTTGCGGAAGAAATTGGCATTGAAGGGCGCTGGGATTATTTTGATAAGGCCGGGCAGTGTCGTGACATGCTGCAAAATCATCTGTTGCAAATTTTAACGTTTATTGCCATGGAGCCACCGGTTAATCTGGAGGCAAAAAGTATCCATAATGAAAAAATAAAAGTATTACAAGCATTACGACCTATTGCAGCTGATACGGTTGAAAAATGCACGGTGCGCGGCCAATACACCCAAGGGTCTATTCGGGATACTGCTGTCCCCGGCTATCTTGAGGAAGACGGTGCGAATACCGCCAGTAGCACTGAAAGCTTTGTCGCCATGCGCATAGATATTGATAACTGGCGCTGGGCGGGCGTACCGTTTTACCTTCGCACCGGTAAGCGCTTGAGTTATAAGCGTACTGAAATTGTTGTAACCTTTAAACAACTGCCACATAACATTTTTAAGGACAGCTTTAAGGATTTACCCCCGAATAAACTCATTATCCATTTGCAACCCAAAGAGGGCGTAGAAATTGAGATGCTCAATAAAATTCCGGGGATTGATGGCAGTATTAAACTGCAACAGAACAAACTGGACTTGAGTTTTTTAGAAACATTTAAAAATAAAAAAGTGTTTGGTGGTTATGAGCGTTTATTGCTGGAAGCACTGCGGGGTAATCCCACCTTGTTTATCAGCCGTGAAGAAACCGAACAGGCTTGGACCTGGATTGATTCCATCCAAAAGGCTTGGGCGCAGTTAAAGGATAAGCCTTGCCCTTACAGGGCCGGTAGTTGGGGGCCGGATGCCGCGGACGCTTTGTTGGCACGGGATGGTAGGGCTTGGGATGATTGAGTTCGGCTTAAAGTAGCATAAGTATTTATTTTAATCATTGCGAGGAATGCGGCATGAAAATAATTGCGTTAAGCGGTTTTTTAATGGCTTTTATATTGGTGGGTTGTGCGAATCAAAGTGTAAAACCAGAAACCTTGGTTATCAAAGAGGTGGTGTACGCTGCTCATGCTGCCATTCCAGAAGCGATTAGAGCTGAGTGTGATTTACCGAATAAACTGTCAACTTTTATTAAAACCGATGCACAAAATCAGTATTCACGGATTATTAATGACCCCGCCACTGCGAATAATCAGGATACTATTTTAAATATTGAAATTACCCACGTAGAAGGTCTTGACGGTGGTGCATGGACAGGCCCTAAATCAGTGGCAATTAAAGCAACTTTGATAAAACAAGGTAAAGTGATTGGCGATTTCAAGGCTTCGCGTATTTCAAATAGCTCCTCTTTGGTGGGTGGTATTTTGACTTTAGGTGTAAGTGGCATAGCAGCTGGTTTGGAAGGTACGTGTGGCGTACTTAGGCATTGCATTAGAACGTTGAGTAGAGATGTTACGAAATGGTTAGAGAGCCCTACGCCCAATGCGGTTTTAAAATAGAGGCAATGCGCTGCCTGTTGTTGTTAAGGTAGAATTTTTTAATACACGAGGCTTAAAAAATGGTTAAGCGAACTACGCAAGCGAATACTCCTAAAAAAACCACACCGCGCGTTAAAAGTCAGCGTAAAGTTGAGCAGGGCGATATTTCGCCAGCACTGACCGATGACGGCATTAAGTCCTACGAAGTTGAACAAGCTATTGTGGCGGCGCAGTCAGCTAAGGCAATTGCCATGAAGGATATATTATCCAATATCAAGCCGGGTGATGTGGCATCGCTTGCGCAAACGTTGGATACCTTGTTAGCTGGGGCATCACCGGATGACGCCGCTAAATTGCGGCAGTCTTTGTTAGCGAATTTGTCGCCAACTGTTAAACCCAGAATTAACCCGGATGACCAGTTATCGGATGATTGGCGAAAAGGGGGCTACCCTTACCGTAATTTAATGGCAAGGAAAAATTACGAGAAAACCAAATATCAATTACAAGTTGAATTATTGAAACTACAGGCGTGGGTTAAAGAAACCGGGCAACGGGTGGTGATTTTGTTTGAAGGGCGTGATGCAGCCGGAAAAGGCGGCACGATTAAACGCATGATGGAACATTTAAATCCGCGCGGCGCTAAAGTAGTGGCTTTGGAAAAACCCTCAGATGTTGAAAAAGGGCAATGGTATTTTCAGCGCTATATTCAGCACTTGCCGACTGCCGGGGAGATTGTGCTGTTTGACCGCTCTTGGTACAACCGTGCAGGTGTTGAGCGCGTTATGGGTTTTTGTAGCAACGAGGAATACAATGAGTTTATGCGCCAAGCGCCGGAGTTTGAACGCACCTTGACCCGGAGCGGTATTTATCTGCTTAAATTTTGGTTTTCAGTCAGCCGTAAAGAGCAACGGCGCCGCTTCTCAGAACGGGAAGCGCATCCCCTGAAACAATGGAAATTATCGCCCATTGATTTAGCATCCTTAGATAAATGGAATGACTATACCAAGGCTAAAGAATCCATGTTTTTTTATACGGACACTGCCGACGCCCCTTGGACCGTTATAAAATCAGACTGTAAAAAGCGCGCCCGGCTTAATTGCATGCGGTATATTTTGCATAAACTACCTTATAGTAATAAAGTTACTGAGAAAATTGGTCCGATAGATCCATTGTTAGTCGGACGCGCCCACGTTGTGTATGAACAAGGGGAACAAGAGAGTGCCATTTTGTAATAGTCTGGTTAAATGGGTTAAGCATTGTTGCCCTGTTAGGCCCGTTTTATTTATTAACCCGTTACTGCTTAAGTAACCTCAGTCCGGAAATTTAATTATGAACCCTACTATTGAGAAAGTTACCCAAGAAGTTATTAATCGCAGTCATGAAACCCGTTCCCGTTATCTCAACTACATAAAGTCTATCGCTAAAAAAGAGCCGATCCGTTCCGGCATGGGCTGTGGCAATTTAGCGCATGGCTTTGCTGCTTGTAGTGCAGGCGAAAAAGTAGATTTAACTGGCAACCAAAAAGCCAATATCGGGATTATCACATCTTATAACGACATGCTGTCTGCCCATCAGCCTTATAAGGATGCGCCTGACTTGATTAAGGCCGCGATTCGGGAGGCAGGTGGTGTTGCGCAGGTTGCGGGTGGCGTACCGGCAATGTGTGACGGTATCACCCAAGGGCAAGCGGGTATGGAGTTGTCTCTGTTCAGCCGGGATTTGATCGCAATGGCAACTGCCATTGGGATGAGCCATAATATGTTTGATGGCGCATTATATTTGGGCGTGTGCGACAAAATTGTGCCGGGCTTGTTGATTGGCGCACTCAGTTTTGGGCATTTGCCCGCCGTGTTTGTCCCCGCGGGCCCCATGCCCAGTGGCATCACTAATAAGGAAAAAGCGCGCGCCCGTCAGGCCTTTGCGGTCGGTAAGATAGGGCGTAAAGAATTGCTGGAAGCGGAGTCGGCCTCTTACCACAGCCCTGGCACTTGCACCTTCTACGGCACCGCGAACAGCAACCAGATGATGATGGAGATCATGGGCTTGCATCTGCCTGGGAGCTCTTTTGTGAATCCGTACACACCGCTACGGGATGAACTGACCAAAGCCGCCGCTAAACAGATATTGAAATTTACGGCGTTGGGTGATGATTACCGGCCGATTGCCTACATGGTCTCAGAAAAAGCCATTATCAATGCCGTGATTGGTCTATTGGCAACGGGCGGTTCCACTAACCACACGATGCATTTGATCGCTATTGCCCGCGCGGCCGGGATTGTCCTGAACTGGGATGATTTCGATAATTTGTCTAAAGTCATTCCCTTAATCGCCAAAATTTATCCGAATGGCCCTGCGGACGTGAACCATTTTCATGCCGCTGGCGGCATGGGCGTGTTAATCGCCGAACTGTTACGTAATGGTTTGCTACATGCGGATGTGTTAACGGTTGCCGATGAGCGCGGTATGCACAGCTATTGTCAAGAACCTAAATTGATAGACGGTCAATTACGTTTTGAAAAAGTACCGGAAACGTCATTAGATCCAGAAGTGCTAAGCACTATCGCAAAACCATTTGCAACGGGAGGCGGCTTACATGTCATGCACGGCAATTTAGGGCGGGGTATTTCCAAGCTATCTGCGGTTTCAGTAGGGCACCAAATTGTGCAGGCACCGGCGGTGGTATTTGATGATCAGGAGGATATGCTCTCTGCCTTTAAGCGCGGCGAACTGGAGAAAGATTTTATTGCGGTGATTCGTTATCAAGGCCCTCGTGCCAATGGTATGCCGGAATTGCACAAATTGACGCCACCGCTGGGCGTATTGCAGGATAAAGGTTTTAAAGTTGCGTTGGTTACTGATGGGCGGATGTCTGGCGCTTCCGGTAAAGTGCCGTCGGTTATCCATTTGTGTCCTGAATGTGAGATGGGCGGCCCCTTGGCGAAAGTGCGTAATGGTGACATTATTGCGTTGAATTTACAAACAGGTGATGTGAACGTGTTAATGGATGATGCTGAATTTGCTGCCAGGACGCCACTACCAAAATCAACGACCAATCATCATTACGGCATGGGGCGCGAGATGTTTGGTAGTTTCCGTTTAGGTGCCTCCTCTGCTGAAACCGGCGCATCCAATTTATTTATAGTTGATTAATTAGGAACAAACATGCAACAACATTGGAAAATTCAAGCTAAAGCTGTTTTAACTGCCTGCCCTGTTATGCCGGTTATGGTTATTCAGGATGCCGATGATGCCGTGCCGATGGCGAAAGCCCTGTGTGCTGGCGGTATTCGGGTGTTGGAAATTACGCTGCGCACCCCTGCGGCGCTCGAATCCATTAAACGTATCAGTCAGGAAGTCCCTGATGCGATTGTCGGCGCCGGCACGATTATCAACACTGGGCAATTACAGGCGGTAACCGATGCAGGGGCAGTGTTCGCCATTAGCCCTGGCTTAACACCTACCTTACTTCAAGCTGCTAATCAGGGGGCTATTGCCTTAATTCCGGGCATCTCTACCCTTTCGGAATTGATTTCGGGTATGGAGTATCATTACGATTGTTTTAAATTTTTTCCTGCTGAAGCTGCTGGCGGTATACCAATGCTCAAAGCGATAGCGGGGCCTATTCCACAGGCGACTTTTTGCCCCACCGGTGGTATTTCACCGCAAAATTATAAAGCTTACCTGGCTTTGGAAAATGTTGCGTGTGTCGGTGGCTCCTGGTTGGTTCCAGCGGAGGCAGTTAAAGCCAAAAATTGGCAAGCGATCACTGAGCTTGCAAAAGCGGCGGTTGCCGGAGCGTAAATGGCCTATTCCTTGAAAAAGGGAAACTATGGCAATACTAACTGAATGCCTGATTGGGATGAATAATGTGGGTTGAAAATTTATTTTGGGTATTGGTTTTTTTAATTATATATACCTATTTATTTTATCCGGTAATACTATTAGTTATCAGCGGTATTATTCAAAGTCTTCAAGATTCTACTTATTTATTTAATAAAAAAGAACGCCGCGCCATAACGCTAGAAGATTGGCCGACAGTAGCGGTTATTATTGCCGCGTTTAATGAAGAAAAGCATATTGTTGCGCGTATTAATAATTTACTGGCACAAGATTATCCTGTTGATAAATTAACTATTTATATTGGTTCTGATGGCAGTAAAGATAATACTGTTGCTTTAGTTAACACCATTAAAGATAAGCGGGTGGTTTTATTTGATTATGCAACTAATCGCGGTAAGGTGTCAGTATTAAATGATTTACTTACTCCTGTAAATCAAGCGGTAGTGGTATTTTCGGATGCCAATGCTTTTTTTAAACCGGATGCGTTAAAAAAACTCACTCGACATTTTGTCAGTGATAATATCATTGCAGGGGTTTGCGGCGAATTACAGTTAATTGATGCTCAAAAGGGTGATAATCAAGATGGTTTATATTGGCGGCTGGAGCGTTTTTTAAAGTTTCATGAAGGCAAAATAAATGGCTTTCTGGGGGCTAATGGTGCGATCTACGCCCTGCGGCGCGAACACTGCCAACCGCTACCTACTGATACCATTATTGATGATTTCGTCATGTTTATGAACGTGGCGTTGGCAGGGCATAGATTAATATATGATAGCGAGGCTATTGCTGAAGAAGAAATTGTAACGGATATGTCTGGCGAATATGGTCGGCGGGTAAGAATTGGTGCAGGTAATTATCAAGCTTTTTTTAGGTTATTGTCGGTCTATAATCCCAAACAGAAGTGGCGGTTATTAACCTATAGTTCACATAAAGTCATACGTTGGTTTACGCCGCATTTTATGGTCATGTTGTTAGGGTTGAATTTATTGCTTTTAGACCAGTTTTTATATCAACTGCTATTTGCTTTGCAGTTATTAGTCTATTTAATGGTTTTTGTGGTGGTTAACTATAAACAAAACCAGTCTTTACCCGCTTTAATTACTTTGCCGGTGTTTTTAGTGACTATGAATTTCGCTTTGGGCCACGGCTTTATTAAATATATGTTGGGTAATACCCAGGGGGCATGGAAAAGGACTGAGCGATGATATTTTTTAAAATTTACCCGCTATTTAGATGGGTAAAATATTGAAATTAGCGCATAAACTATAATGCTCGCCCGGCATAATTTCAATAAGGTCAAAGGCGACATTGCCCATCTCGACACATACAAAGTTTTTGTAAGCAGTATTATCTAAATCAAGCATTTTTTTGGATGTTTTTATCCAGGGATTCCAAACCACGGCGCTTTTGGTGCTGCTAGAGGTAATCTGAATACGCCGGTTAAAGGCTGTATCCGCGATGTTTAATTCATTTTTTGCGTCCATATAAATACGGTCAACTTCCTCTGTGATCCGTATTTTACCCGTTTGGAATTTCTGCGCGCCTTGCGCTAATTTATCAAAATATTCACACCCTTCCAGCCCTAGAATTTGTACATGCTTAATATGTCCAACCTGAAAGTAACTGTGAAAAGCTTGGGTTATGGCAAAGGCTTTTTCGCCGGTATTATAGGTGGTCAAATTTAAGCGCAAAGCCTTACCGACTGTAATTTCAAGTCGCAATGTAAAAGGTTTTTGCCAGGTCCGTTCTTTTTTAATACTTTCCTTAAAAACCAGGCGGACTGTTGTTTCATTATCGCTTATAGTCTCGGTTTGGGTTACTAGCCAAAAATGGTTCCTTACGAAGCCGTGATTGGGTCGGTTTAAGCCTTTCGGGTCTGGCCCAAACCACGGCCAGCAAACCGGAATGCCGCCGCGGATGGCTTTGCCTTCTGTATAGGCTGATTCCTGGCTGAGGAAGAGCAAATCCTCTGCTTCCGTTTTAGGCTTATAGGATAGGACTTGTCCGCCATAGAGTGAAATGAGCGCGGTAGCACTGTTATTGTTAATTTTAATAAAAGGAAAGCTGTTAGGGCCTTCGATAAACACGAGTTGTTCTGCAAGGCCAAAGTCGCTGTTTAATTGTGTAATGTCCATGTGCATCTTCAATAAGAACTATAGCCTTAATTTATAAGCAAATATAATACCAGAATTAAGTTATTTATTGCTGGTAGGCTTAGATAACATTATTGGCGTATTTTTTGCTGAAATAATGCTAAAAGGGTTTGGTATTTACAAAATGTGTGACTTTATTAATCCCCTTTGTAACGCTAACAATGACCGGCATAAAACCATGAATATGATTAACGTATTATTAATAGAGGGTGATTTTGATAATACCACGTTAGAAAATATCCTTAAAGACCAGGAGTTTCAGGCTCATAAAATTGTTTATCCAACTGAATTTCTGGGTTTAGTAAAAGCGCTTAAGCCGGATATTTTGATGATTAACATTGCTTTCCCGACGGAAAAATTGTTGGCGGATTTGTTTTTGCTTAGCCAACAGGCGGCCGTGCCGGTCGTGATGTTTACTCAGGATGAGCAGCAGGACACTATTGACCGGGTTATGCAGGCCAATGTGGCAGCCTATGTTGTGGGTGGTTTCGTGCCCAACAGTCTGAGTGCCATCATCCGGGTTGCGCGCGCGCGTTTTAAGCAACAACAGATATTAATAAAAGCATTGGAAGAGGCGAGTGTAAAACTGGAAGACCGGAAACAGATTGATCGTGCTAAAGCGATTTTAATCAAAACCCAAAACTTTAGTGAGGATGAGGCTTATCACAGCCTCAGAAAATTGGCGATGGCTAGAAAAATCACCCTGGGTGAAATGGCCAAAAATGTCATTGCGATGGCGGATTTACTTAAATAAAAATATTAATGATGAAAACATTTATCAAAGTGACTGAAATTTGGATTCCAGATAAAAAACGTACGCAATTGGAGTTTAGTGCGGGTTTATATGGTGTGTTGACTGAGTTTAAAGCCACCAGCAGAGAGCAGCGCTTTGGGTATAACGAAGGTTTGCCCGGTAAGGCCTGGGCGGCCGGTCATCCTGTTATGCTCACAAAGTTTGAAGATTCTTACTTCAAACGCACAGCCGCCGCCCATCAAGCAGGTTTAACCTGCGGTATTGCCTTGCCGATTTTTTCAGGTGACTTTCTGTTGGCGGTGGTGGTATTTTTGTGTGGTGATGATGAGGAACACGCCGGTGCTATTGAGGTTTGGTCGAGTGAGTCAGAAGTGGATAACAAGCTTAAGCTTATCGATGGTTACTACGGTTCGCTGCAACATTTTGAAAGCATTTCCAGGCAAATCAATATGCCTAAAGGGCAGGGATTAGCAGGGATTGCCTGGGAGTCTAGTATGCCAATCTTAGTTGAGGATATTGTTAAAGCAGATACTTTTATAAGGGCTAAGGAAGCACAGCAAGCCGGGATCAGCATGGGTATCGGCATTCCGGTTTCGGATACGATGGGGCAGACGTATATCATGACTTTTTTGTCTGCTAAAGCCACGCCAATTGCTAAACGATTGCAAATATGGGTTCCGGACAGCCAAGGCAAGCAATTGGTGTGTCAGGCGGGTTACAGCAAACAAGGTAACGATCTGGCGGAAATTTTTGAAACCATCACCGTTAAGAAAGGTGAGGGTGCGCTGGGTCGGGTTTGGTTAACGGGGATGCCGGTTATTACGGGTAACCATGAACCAAATTACAGTCTTGAGCTGGATAATTTAAGCGGTATGTTAGCGATACCGGTTATTAAAAATGGTCGCTTCAAAGCGGTGGTCAGTTTTTTATTTTAAGTTCTGCTTTAAAAGGCTTTATTTGGTGCAAGTTGATAAAACTTTGCCCTTTTCTAGGGCAAAATTTTTAGAAGATTAAATCCAGCCGTTCGTATTAATTTAATTAAACAGAGGGAATCGTTGGTAATTACTGTGTCCCTTATTATTTTAAGCGCGCTTTTTAAATTGGCATAACTCATGCATTAACTTAATTGAGACTCCAATGTTGGAGTTAAAAAATCGCTCAACGTTGAGCTCATGACAAAGGCGTCGAACAAACTGCATTGCCATTATTGGCGAGGTAGTTTTGAGACGCTTTTTTTTGCCTTAAAAATAGCCTTTACGGGAACTATTATGAAATACGCTGAAACATTTAACCTGAAGAAACTGGTTGTCGCCTTGGGTGCTGCGGTCACGATTGCTTCGTTAAGCTTTACCTCTAATGCACTTGCTGCTGAAAAATTGGAAAAAGACAGCTTAAAGCTTGGCTTTATTAAATTAACTGATATGGCACCGTTGGCGGTGGCATTTGAAAAAGGTTTTTTTGATGATGAAGGGCTTTCAGTGCAGCTGGAAGCGCAAGCTAACTGGAAGGTGTTATTTGACCGGGTAGTCAGCGGTGAACTGGATGGCGCACATATGTTAGCCCCTATGCCTTTGGGTGGGAACATCGGGTTTGGTACCAAAGCCGACATAGTAAGCGCTTTTACTATGGATTTAAACGGTGATGCGATTACGGTTTCAAATGAGGTCTGGAAACAAATGAAACCGCAAATTCCCATGCAGGACAGTAAACCGGTGCATCCGATTAAAGCGGACACCTTAAAGCCAGTACTTGAAAAGTACAAAGCGGAGGGTAAGCCTTTTAACATGGCGATGACCTTCCCGGTCGGCACCCATAACATTAAATTGCGTTACTGGCTGGCAGCGGGGGGTATTCATCCCGGCTTTTATGCGCCGCCTCAAGACATATCCGGTCAGATTGGTGCTGAGGCAATGTTGTCCGTAACGCCCCCACCGCAAATGCCCGCTACCATGGATTCCGGCACGATTGTCGGCTATTGCGTCGGCGAACCCTGGAACCAACAAGCGGTATTTAAAGGTATCGGTGTTCCGGTTATCAGCGACTATGAATTGATGAAAAACAGCAGTGAGAAAATATTTGGGGTAAGTAAAGCCTGGGCGGATAAAAATCCTAAAACTCATGTGGCGCTCATTAAAGCCTTGATTCGCGCCTCAATGTGGTTGGATGCTGAAAGTAACAAAAACCGTAATGAAGGCGTGGAAATGCTCTCGCAAAAACAATATGTTGGTGCGGATTATGAGGTGATTGCCAATAGCATGAATGGGACTTTTGAATATGAAAAAGGCGATAAACGTGCGTTGCCGGATTTTAACGTGTTTTCCCGCTATAACGGCTCTTATCCTTATTACAGTGATGCGGTGTGGAACTTGACCCAAATGCGTCGCTGGGGACAAATTAACGAAGCGAAACCGGATGCCTGGTATCTGGAAACCGCTAAAAAAGTCTATCGTCCTGACGTTTTCATGGCAGCGGCTAAAGCGCTGATTGCTGAAGGCAAAGCTAAGGCCAGCGATTTTCCATCTGACAGCGAAACCGGTATTAAGCCGGTTAGTGCAGACTTTATTGATGGCATTCCCTTTGACGCAACCAAGCCAAATGATTATTTAAGTAAATTTAAAATCGGTCTGAAAGGTAAACAGGTTGTAAGTGGCGGCAAGGTGGTTGGTTAAGGCTTTTAGTGTAGTGTTCTCCCTCCTCGACAGGGGATGTCGCTGAGATGCAAGGACGCATCACTTTTTTGGGAAGGGCTAAGGCTTAAGCAAAAGTGTTTATTTTGGTGCGCAAGGACGTGCCCATTCATTGTAGTTATTGAAAATTCAGGAGTTAAGTCATGCACAATCAACTCATCAAATTTCTTAATATAACCGGTTTAACCTGGTTTGTGCCGTTCGTAAAAATAGCAGCGGGGGAGAATCCCACGCAGCAA
The DNA here is from genome assembly GCA_040079795.1 of Methylococcales bacterium. Classification (GTDB taxonomy): domain Bacteria; phylum Pseudomonadota; class Gammaproteobacteria; order Methylococcales; family Methylomonadaceae; genus SXIZ01. The sequence goes on along the minus strand of JBEBJQ010000017.1, from coordinate 36,285 downwards.
GCCCGGCAATTATTGTTGATCATGGGTGTGCCGATTATTGCGTTCATGGTGTTTCTGGGGCTTTGGAGCTTTTCTGCCTCAAAAATCAATACCAGCTTGGGTGCAATCCCAGGGCCGGTTGCAGTGTGGCACGAAGCGGGGGGCTTGCTGGATGACCATTTTGCAGAGCGTGCTAAAGAAGTTGAGTATTATCAACGTCAAACTGAGCGGAATGACAAAAAACGGCTTGAAGACCCCAGTGCTGAAATTAAAGTCCGTCCTTATAACGGACAGGCAACCTATCTGGATAAGATTTTTACCAGTCTGTACACGGTGTTTGCGGGCTTCGTGATTGCCTCCCTGATTGCGATACCGTTGGGGCTGTTATGTGGCATGAGCCCGGTTTTTAATACCGCTATTAATCCGCTGATTCAAATTTTTAAACCGGTCTCACCGCTGGCGTGGCTGCCGATTGTTACCCTGGTAGTCAGCGCCATGTATGTGACAACAGATGATTCCTGGTTTGAAAAATCTTTTTTAACCTCCGCTATCACCGTTACCTTGTGTTCACTATGGCCGACGCTCATCAACACCGCAGTGGGGGTGTCGTCCATAGATAAAGATTTAGTTAACGTGGGTAAGGTCTTACGGCTTAACTGGAGCACCCAGATCAGGAAAATTATTTTACCTTCAGCCCTACCCTATATTTTTACTGGTATGCGTTTGTCATTAGGGGTGGGCTGGATGGTGTTAATTGCTGCCGAGATGCTGGCACAAAATCCGGGGTTGGGTAAATTCGTTTGGGATGAGTTTCAAAATGGCAGCTCCAATTCTCTGGGTAGAATCATGGTGGCAGTATTTACCATTGGTCTGATTGGCTTTGTTTTAGACCGCATCATGCAGTCATTTCAAAATGTATTTTCTTTCGGTAAAACCCTTTAAATCAGGAGTCTACAATGACTGCCGTAAAATTAAAAGTTGTGGACATTATGAGCAATAGCAAAGCGCCGCACCCTTCAAACGACGCTTTTCAGCCGTTACTAGAGTTAAAAGAGGTTTGTAAAAGTTATGGTGAAGGCAAAAGCAAAACGTCTATTTTAAAAAACATTAATTTGTCAGTCAGGGAGGGGGAGTTTATTGCCATTGTCGGGTTTTCAGGGAGTGGTAAAACCACGCTGATTTCTACCATTGCAGGATTAATTCAGGCTGATAGTGGGGAAGTATTAAAGCAGGGTCAACCCATTACCGCACCAGGGCCAGATCGCGGTGTGGTGTTTCAAAACTATTCCTTAATGCCCTGGTTGACGGTGTTTGAAAATGTTGCCTTGGCGGTTGATGAGATTTTTAAGGATTGGCCCAGCGATAAACGCCAAGCACATACCGAAAAATACGTGCGGATGGTGAACTTAGGCGCGGCGATGCATAAAAAGCCCGCCGAGCTGTCTGGGGGCATGCGCCAACGGGTTAATGTGGCGCGCGCATTAGCAGCAAACCCCGACATTTTATTACTGGATGAACCACTCAGTGCCTTGGATGCCTTAACCCGGGGTAATTTACAGGATGAAATTCTGTCCATTTGGGCAGAAGAAAAGAAAACCGTAATTTTAATCACCAATGATGTGGATGAAGCGATTTATATGGCGGATCGGGTTATCCCCTTAAATCCAGGGCCAGACGCAACTTTCGGTCCAGATTTTAAGATTAATATCGAGCGTCCGCGAGATCGGACCGCTTTAAACCATAACGAAGAATTTAAGCGTTTACGGGCTGAAATTACCCGCTATTTAATGGATATCGGCATGGCAAAAACGCAACAAGTAGCAGCAAAAGCTATTTTTCTGCCGAATGTTAAACCGAATACGCAGAATGATTGGGAACTGGAAAAATCAGTCCTGAATGTCGTTAAAACGGAAGTGCCATCGCCGCGTTATCTGGAGTTTTCCAAGCTCTCCAAAATTTATCCGACCCCGGATGGTAACAGCACAGTTAAAGTGGTTGATGGCTTTGATTTAAAAATGAAGAAGGGAGAGTTTATTTCCATTATCGGACATTCCGGTTGCGGTAAATCAACGGTACTTTCCATGACTGCGGGCTTAAACAGTATTTCAGAAGGTGTCATCATTTTAGATAACCGGGAAGTTGATAGCGCGGGGCCGGATCGGGGCGTGGTATTTCAAGCGCCCAGTTTGTTTCCCTGGTTAACGGCTTTTGAAAACGTGACCTTAGGGGTGGATAAAGTGTATCCCCATGCTTCTAAGTCACAGCGGGACGATATTGTTGAATACTATTTAACCCGCGTCGGTTTAGGTGACTCCTTGCGCAAAAAAGCCGGGGACATGTCCAACGGTATGCGGCAACGCGTCGGGATTGCGCGGGCATTTGCGTTATCACCGAAACTATTGTTGCTGGATGAACCCTTTGGCATGTTGGATTCCTTAACCCGCTGGGAACTACAGGAAGTATTAATGGAAGTGTGGGAACGCACCCATGTGACAGCAATTGTTGTGACCCATGATGTCGATGAAGCGATTTTGCTGGCGGATCGGGTGGTGATGATGACCAACGGGCCGCAGGCTAAAATCGGCAAAATTCAAGAGATTGATTTACCCCGGCCTCGCAGCCGCAAAGCGTTACTGGCACATCCTGATTATTACCAATATCGGGAAAGCATTTTGAGCTTTCTAAGTGAGTGTGATCATACGCATTAAAGTTTTGCTGAATCAAGGCTATTCAGCGCTCTTACCTTGCCGGGGAGTGTTCCGCTAAGGTGATGTTAGTTTTTGTATTGGCCTAATCTTAACCTTCTCATTTAAAGACAGGGTAAGTAATTGTAGAGATACCAAGGCGCAAGCGAGAAAAGGGGCTATATTTTTGTTAATACCCGCTCAGTAGCGTTTGGAGGTGAGTTATGGAAACACGTTGCAAAAGATTTGAAGATATTTCGATCAGTGAAAAGTTGTTGTATTCACTGTTTTTAATGACCATTGGCATCGGTTATTTATTTGCCTTAACGCACATGCTTTACACCCATCAAATGCGGGATGGCGAACCCGGTATTTCCGTACAGGATGTGATGATTGCTTACTACGGTTCGCGCGATCAAACTCGTCTTGGCTCTGCCATTGATGGTGGGCCGATGGAGCCAAATTTAAAATCCGGCGCTGATAAACAAGTGATTCTGAATTGGCTGCAAACCGATAAAAGTGAGCAGCAATATACCGAAGTTATCGCTCCGATTTTAAATCGGGATTGCACGCTGTGCCATTCGCCTGCGATTAACCCGGCTTTACCTAATTTGAGCACTTATGCGGGGGTGATGGCGGTTGCGAAATCTAAAGCGGCTTCGTTACCCAGTTTGGTCAAGGTCTCGCATATCCATTTATTCGGGATTGCGTTTATTTTGTTATTTGTAGGGCGGATTTTTATTTATTGCGATTTTAATGTCACGTTTAAACGGATTATTGTCGTGATCCCTTTTTTGGCCATGATCATTGACACGTTTTCCTGGTTTGTTACCCGCCAAGTCCCGCAATTTGCTTACGTTGTGGTTGCTTCCGGAGCGTTGATGGGAATTGCCATGGGGGCACAAATTGTGATCAGTTTGTATCAAATGTGGGTGGATGTTTTTCCCGGACAGTTGCGGTTGTTAAGTAAATGGCAATGGCAACAGTGGCCTATTTTCCGCGCTCTGGCCGCAGTGGGTGCGTTGTTTCGCTTAAAGCTGTCGCCTTTGCTGAACCAGTTTGGGTTAAGGGTAATTCAATTAGGGCGAAGCCTGTACCACATCGGCCTGTATAAACTACATGATTGTCTAGGTTTCTACGCTAATGACAGGCGCGGGATGGAGCGTTTAAAAGCCAAACAATATACCGATGTTTTGCACGATTATGGATACGACATTATCTCTAATGGGAATGGCTGGTTAGTCAAAGAATCCCTGTATTCCTGGCACTTCCTAGATTCGATCAGCAAAATGGAGCATTACGTTAAAGCCGTAAAAGCAAAAATTAAAGCTGTAAAAAAAGTTTAATCAAAACGCCGCCGTCGCGCTAATTTTAACCATAAGTGAGAGCTTATATGCAACCAAAATACAAATACCCCTTCTTATCTGCTTCATTGTTGGCAGTTTCAGGCTTCAGTACGCAGATATTGGCGGTAGGCATTACTCAAGAAGTAGAAGATGCCCTTAATTTTTATCATTATGGTAAAAACGGTGCGGTTAAGTTTGATCTTAACTATCGCTGGGAAAATGTCGATCAGGATAATGTTTTAGGCGCAAATGGCAAACCTGCCGCAATTCAGCCGCACACCGCCAATGCAAATACCGCGCGGCTGCGTTTAGGGTTTTTATCGCCGGTATTTTATGGTTTGCAAGGCTATGCGGAATATGAAGGTAACTTGGCCATGCAGGAAGATTACAACAGCACCCGTAACGGTAATACCGGTTATTCTACGATAGCCGATCCTGATCACAGTGAACTAAACCAACTCTGGGTTAATTATACCGGGATCCCAGATACTGACATTAAAGGCGGACGTCAACGCATTAAACTAGATGATGACCGCTTTATTGGCAACGTGGGTTGGCGGCAAATGGAAACAACTTTTGATGCGGTGCTATTGACCCATAGAAACCAACAGCTGTTTGGTTTGACTGTCAATGCCGGTTATATCGGTAATGTTACTACTTTTACCGCCACTACCGAAAACATCAATGCGCCGATTTTGAACCTGAATTATAAAGTTGGTGATTACGGTAATGCCGTGGCTTATGGTTATTGGCTGGATTACACCGAAAAAGATACTTATGAAAAATCCAGCCAAACTTACGGGCTAAAAATGTCAAATTATCAAAAGCCGGGGGATACCCTTAAGCTGACTGAAGATTTTGGGGTGGTTTATACCGCAGAATACAGTTATCAACAGGATTATGGGCATGGTGCTACCAAATATGCCGCAGACCGGCTGAATTTGATGGGCGGCTTTACCGCTTATAACTTCACCTTCCAAGGCGCAATGGAACAGCTTGACGGAAAGGGGCCCAATAAAACCTTTGATACGCCTTTGGGTACAAACCATGCGTTCCAAGGTTGGGCGGATTTATTTCTGGTTACGCCTGCTAATGGTATTCGGGATGTTTTTGGCACACTCGTTGGGCAGTTTGATCAAGGTAATACCATAGCAACTTTCGTTTACCATGACTTTACCGATGATACCGGTAGTTTGCATTATGGCAAGGAATACAATGCCCAGGTGCTGAAGAAATTCGGTAAGCACTACGCCCTACTCGCGAAATACGCTTTTTACGATGCTGATCAATTTGGGACAGATACCCAAAAAATTTGGTTGCAGGCCAATATTAGTTTCTGATCAATAAGGCCGATAACATCCCGAAAAGGGATGTTATCGGTATTTCCAGCATTAGGGGATGTTTAAAACTACAATTGACTGATTTTTTTGTATTGTACTTGAAGATTATGCAGTTGCGAGCGGGCATCTGCTAATTTTTCCTGCTCTTTCAAAAGCACATCCGGTGGTGCTTTTTCTACAAAGCTGGGGTTGTTTAACTTACCTTCAATACGCGGCAAATCTTTAGTGGTACGTTGGATTTCTTTATTTAAGCGTTCTAATTCAGCTTGCTTATCAATCAAGCCTGCCATCGGGATCAAAATCTGCAGGTCGCCGACTAAAGCTATTGCCGATTCAGGCGGCGTTGCGTTTGAATCCAGCCAAGTCACGCTTTCAAGCCGGGCGATTTTTTGTAAATAGATGGCATTATTGGTTACATATTGCCGGTCTTCTACGGAGCCGTTTTGTAATAGCACGGGTAACGGTTTGCCTGGAGCGATATTCATTTCACCACGAATTCGCCGAACGCCTAAAATGATCGCCATCAACCAATTAATTTCGCTGACCGCCGTCGGATTGAGTTTGCCCGCATCTAAAACCGGATAAGTTTGCAGCATAATGGTGTCAGCTTGCGCCGAACCTGCTCCCGGCAGGTTTCCGGCATACACACCATCCTTGGCGATAATACCCGCCAAGGGTGCGACCCGTTGCCAAATTTCTTCAGTGATAAAGGGCATGATCGGGTGCGCCAAACGTAAAATCGTTTCCAGCACGCTCAATAAAGTTTTACGTGTGCCGCGTTGCAGCGTTAAATCATCGGATTGTAGTGAAATCTTTGCCAATTCCAGATACCAATCGCAGTATTCGTTCCAGGTAAACTCATACAAAGCCTGTGCCGCTAAATCAAAACGGTATTGCTCGATGGCCTGGGTTACCGTTGCCGTGACTTCCTGAAGTCTTGAAACGATCCAATGATCGACTTGGTTATAGTTACAGAGGCTATCACCTAAGCCGTTATCTTGTTCCTCGGTGTTCATTAACACATAACGCGCGGCATTCCATAATTTATTACAGAAGTTACGGTAGCCCTCGGTGCGTTCCAAATCGAAACGAATATCACGACCGGTGGATGCTAAAGACGCAAAAGTAAAGCGCAATGCATCCGTGCCATAAGCGGCTATGCCGTCGGGAAATTGTTTACGCGTAGCTTGTTCAATCTTTTTCGCCAAATGGGGCTGCATCATCCCGGAAATACGTTTTGTGACTAACTCCTCCAGGTCAATACCGTCGATAATGTCGATAGGATCTAACACATTGCCTTTGGATTTGGACATCTTCTGCCCTTCCCCGTCGCGCACCAAACCGTGGATATAGACTTCCTTAAATGGCACTTGTCCCTGGAACTTTAAGCCCATCATAATCATCCGTGCGACCCAGAAGAAGATAATGTCAAAACCGGTGACTAAAACACTGGTGGGATAAAAAGTCGCCAACTCCGGGGTTTTATCCGGCCAGCCCAAGGTTGAAAACGGCCATAAGGCGGATGAAAACCAGGTGTCTAGTACATCTTCATCTTGTTTTAACGGGTAATCAGGGGCTAAACCGTGCTTTGCCCGAATTTCCGTTTCAGATTTGCCGACATAAATACTGCCTTGCTCATCGTACCAGGCTGGGATGCGATGCCCCCACCAGATTTGCCGGGAGATACACCAATCCTGGATGTTACGCATCCATTCAAAATAGGTGTTTTTCCAGTTATCAGGGACGAACTTAATAGCGCCGTTTTCGACTGCGGCAATCGCAGGTTCCGCCAATGGTGCAACCTTGACATACCACTGGTCAGTCAGGAACGGTTCAATTACAGTGCCGGAACGGTCACCGCGCGGTACTTTTAAAGTGTGGGGTTCGATTTTTTCCAATAAGCCTTGTGCGTCTAAATCAGCGACGATTTGTTTGCGTGCTGCAAAACGTTCAAGCCCGATATAGGCTAATGGAATCAAACCCTGCTCTTCATCAGTATTGGCACGAACTTCAGCATCAACCGTAAAAATATTGATCAAGCCGCCGTACGGCAAGGCTTGTATGGCGGACTCATGACGGTGGCGCGTCCAGACTTCATAATCATTAAAGTCATGCGCGGGGGTAATTTTGACGCAACCGGTGCCGAATTCAGGATCAACATACTCATCGGCAATGATTGGGATTTGCCGTCCGGTCAATGGCAAAACGACATATTCACCCAATAAGTGTTTATAGCGGTCATCACCTGGATGCACGGCTACAGCGGCATCGCCCAGCAACGTCTCGGGACGGGTAGTGGCAACTAATATGTGCCCCGACCCATTGGCTAACGGGTAACGAATAGTCCACATGCTGCCTTGGGTTTCTTCTGCTAACACTTCCAAATCTGATACAGCGGTATGCAGCACCGGATCCCAGTTTACCAAACGTTTGCCGCGATAAATCAGCCCTTCTTCAAACAATTGGATAAATACGTCTTGCACCGCAGCAGACATGCCGTCGTCCATGGTAAAGCGCTCCCGCGACCAATCCAGGGAGGAGCCCATGCGGCGCAATTGCCGGGTAATGGTGCTACCGGACTCGGCTTTCCAGTCCCATATTTTGTCGATGAACGCATCGCGTCCATAATCATGACGGGTTTTACCCTCCGCATTACAGAGCCGTTCAACCACCATTTGCGTGGCGATACCGGCGTGATCGGTACCCGCCTGCCATAAGGTATTGCGGCCTTGCATACGGTGGTAGCGGGTCAAGGCATCCATAATAGTATCTTGAAACGCATGGCCCATGTGCAAACTGCCGGTTACATTGGGGGGCGGGATCATAATGCAATAAGGACTCCCTGTGCCGCTTGGCGCAAAATGGCCTTGTGCTTCCCAAGTTTCATACCAGCGTTGTTCGATTGCATTTGGTGCGTAGGTTTTTTCCATAATAAAAGGCGATGGTAAATAATTTACAAAATAATAACTGGCATTTTAGCTTGTCTTTGGGCTTTTGAGCTAGTTTAGCCTTCACTCCTTAGGGTATCTGCATGGAAAAACTTATTTTGACCGGAATTTTTTTTTATGATAAAAACGTCCTTGGTATGTTGCAGCCGTTAAACTTTTTTTATTATTAAAGTTAAACAGATAAAACCTCTGCTCCCTCATTTAAAAATAATAAGAATAATTAATCTGTGTGAAAAACAATAGCGTTACCGAAACAAAGTCTTTAGATATCGGTCATTTTATCAATAGCTTACAAACTCTGTTTGTAGGGTTGTTGCGAATTTGGTCTATCCCGATTGTGTTAATGTTGAGCGTTGCTTCCGGCTTTACCACCTTTTATGGTTTGTCCAATTTTATTTTGCCTTGGATCGCACTGATTATCACTATTGCGATCCAATCCATCATTGTCATTTGTTCCCTAGAATTGGCTGGTATCCATTGGCAGGCTAATCGCCTGCGTTACCTGACTGTCGTGCTTTCCTTAATGGTTGCGTTACTCGCTTCGGTTTCTTTTTCATATTTCAAGTTTTATGAAATATCCGAGCAGGATACGTTGCATATTAAAAAGCTGAACCAATTAAAAGGCGATATTAAACATTACGTTGATGAGATTTTAGTCATTAAAAACCTGACGCTTGTCGCGCAAAACAAAGTACTTGAAAAAGCGGCTGAAGAAGTTTCACAAGCGTATTTCGGAACTCATCCCCAAGTTGGGTCAGAGTATAAAAACCACGTTGGCGAAGGCCGGTTTTGGAAGCATTACAACCAGCTACACATAGAAAAAAAACAAACACTAGAAAAGTTTGAGCAGGATTTTAAAGACTTAGATGTCAGTATCCGTAATGTTCAAATCAGCTTAAATGATCTGGATGTTAGTAATGATCCCGAACAGGCCTACCATGTTTTTATGACAAATTTTCAAAGTCTACAGTCTAAAGTTAACCAATTGCCTAATTTAAGTAATCAGCCCTTCCCTAGCGCGCCCTTGTTGATGACTTACAGTCAGTTTGCGCAAATTGTGAAGCCTTCTTTTGATATGTGGTCAAGTTTTTCGTTATTTGCGTTTATCTGTGCGTCTATGGTGGATTTCTTTACGGTGCTACTGTCTTATCGACTGGAATTTAATGCCCCTGGCCCGTTAACCGAAGACGAGGAAGCGTTGGTTTTTGAATGTTTACGTGAATTTTCGCAGTTCAAAATCAATGCTAACGACGAATTGGAAATGGTTATCGAAAAAACCCCTTTAGAAAAAGCGCGGCATTACTCAGATTGGTCGAGAATGTTTGCGGTAGGGTTGCTTTTAAACCGCGGTTTTTTGAGAAAAATTGATCACCGTACTGTGGAGTTTTCCCCTAATCTGTATCCGTTGATTTCGGAAAAAATGGGGGAAAAATTACGCGAACGTCAACAAGCCAATTGAGGCTGCGCATTCGTGAAATCATTATGAATAATAGCCAACATGCTTTAAATAACTGGCCTACTTTGAGCGATCGGTCTATTGATACTCAAGTAGCTAATGAACAATGGGATCCCGGGTTTGACGCAGAGCGTTGTTTGGTATTTGCAAAATTTGGCCCTTACCAGAAATTATTTTCCCGACCTGAGCAATTTACCCAACGTTTCTATCACACGTTATTTCCGTTGCCTATTGAGCATTGGAAAATTCAAGATCAGGTTAAGCTATACGATGATTTTTGTAGTATTGATGTCGAATTAGAAGTTCATTTTCAAGCGACCATTGATTATGTGACTAAAAATACTGTCGAACCTGAGCATATCAATGCCAATATTAAAGCTGCTTATGAGGATTTGGTACGCAATATTATTCAAACTAAGCTGCTTAACTTGAACGATGCCAGCTGGGTGCAAACCGGATTGTTGCGAGTTGAAAAAGCCATTGCACTGGCGGTTAGTGAATTGCTGCTTATGCACGATTTGCAAGCAATGACCAGTTGTCTACTCAGCCCTTCCTTTAAAGCTTTTCCTGAGCTTAAATTTAAGGAAGATGCCGCCTTTCTACTGGTTCTTAAAAGAAGCTTTGAATTGACTCAGCAGAAGCAACAGGAGCAATTCTTACAGGAGCAGGTACTTGAACAACAAAAACAGGAACAGGAAAAAATTCGTTTGGAACACCTCAATGCTGCAAACGAGCTGGCACTTTTAAAACAGGCACAAGATGCTGAACACCTTAAGAAAATGTTGCTGGATCAGGAAATACAACAGCTTGAACGATTTGCGGTGGAGCGGCGGTTACATGGTGATAAAGTTAAACAGGAAACTTTGTTAAATGAATTATCCTTAACCGAAAAATATGAACAGGTCGAGAAACAAGAGTTCTTTGAAAGGCAGTTGGCAGAAAAAACCATTGATGAAAAAATTGCCCATCAAATTAAAATCAAAGAAAAAGAACTGGCAGCGAGAATTAAATTATACGACACTGAAAAAAATAGTTGGGGTAAGATTAAAGATCAAACTCAGCTCAATGAGTTAAAACAAAAGCAACGGCAAAAGCAATTACAGATTAATGCTGAAATTGAAAATAAAGCTTATCTGCATAGGCAGCAACTGCTTTTGGAAGATCAGCTTATGTTTGAGAAAATGCAGCATGGCGCGCAGTCAAAAGCTGAAAATGGCAGCGATACTTTGACAAAAAAACAATCAGGAGATAGATAACATGCAGGACAATGAGCAGCTACGGTGTAATTTAATTAAGATGCTGGAGGATTTGAATGTGCGTTTGGGCAAAATTACCCAGGACGTTAAGCATTTGGATGGCCCGGTTTCGCAGGACTTTGCCGAGCAGGCGGTAGAAAACGAAAATAACGAAGTATTGGATGCAATAGGTACCGCGACGCGTAGTGAAATAGAAAAAATAAAGCTGGCTTTGGTCAGAATTGATAAAGGTGAATACGGTGTCTGCCAGAGTTGTGGTGAGAAAATTGGGAATGAACGCTTAGCGGTAGTGCCTTTTTCAAGCTTGTGTATCAAGTGCGCGACCTTATCGGAAGGTTGCTAGGTTTAATTTTGTTACGACAGGTTTGTTTAAATCAGTGTAAAATCGCGCATTTAAAGTTAACTTAAGAGTTTAGCAACAGTAAGTTACTTAGTGCGATACGCAACGGGTGTCAGAACCTTTTATTATGAAACTAAGCAGTTGTATAATAAAAGGTTCTGAACGGGCGTGTTTCGCCTTTCTGGTATAGAGCCGTTGGTCGCGGAAAATTTGTGCCTTGTTGAATTTAAACGCATTTTTAGCTACGGGATTAGGGGTATTAAAGCCCTGATCTAAGGGTTTTTTGGATTTAAGTTGTTTGGCCATGATTTTACTCCTGTTAAGTATTACGGTTAAGCCTAAGTCTGATATTGCTAAAATACCTGTGTCATTTTATTCCAAATATTGGATGTCTGTGTGAAATTTAATAAAGATTTTGATGTTATTGTGATTGGCGGCGGTCATGCCGGAACTGAGGCTGCTTTGGCGTCAGCACGCTCTGGCGCGAGTACGCTGTTGCTTACACAGAATATTGAAACCTTGGGGCAAATGAGTTGTAACCCTGCGATTGGGGGGATTGGCAAAGGTCATTTAGTTAAGGAAATTGATGCTTTGGGTGGCATTATGGCGCAAGCCATAGACCAGGCAGGTATTCATTTTCGTGTTTTAAATGCCAGCAAGGGGCCTGCGGTAAGAGCAACGCGCGCGCAGGCTGACCGACTGCTGTATAAGCAAGCGATTAGGACGGCGCTTGAAAACCAGCCTAATTTATCGCTGTTTCAACAAACGGTCGCGGACTTGATTGTTGAAAATGAGCGTGTGATTGGCGTTAAAACCCAGATGGGCCTGAGCTTTATGGCGCGTGCTGTGGTATTAACTGCGGGTACATTTTTAGGGGGTAAGATCCATATTGGCCTGGAAAATTACACGGGTGGGCGTGCGGGTGATCCTGCGTCTATTGCGCTATCGCATCGCCTGCGGGAGCTGCCATTGCGGGTGGAACGCTTAAAAACCGGTACGCCGCCGCGCATTAATGGGCTAAGCATAGATTTTAGTCAGTTAGAACAACAGCATGGGGATGATCCGGTACCGGTGTTTTCTTTTTTAGGCAGGCCGGATCAACATCCTCGGCAGATCCCTTGCCACATTACCCGTACCAACAGCCATACCCATGATATTATCCGTGCGGGGCTGGATCGCTCGCCGCTGTATTCGGGTATTATTGAAGGGATTGGGCCGCGCTATTGCCCTTCTATTGAAGATAAGGTCATGCGCTTTAGCGAGCGTGATTCGCATCAGATTTTTGTTGAGCCTGAAGGCTTGGGTACCCATGAAATCTATCCAAATGGCATTTCAACCAGCCTGCCGTTCGATGTGCAATATGCGTTAGTACGCTCCATGAAAGGTTTTGAAAATGCTGAAATTATTCGTCCCGGTTACGCGATTGAGTATGATTTTTTTGATCCGCGCGATTTAAAATTCTCTTTGGAAAGTAAATATGTACCGGGGTTGTTTTTTGCGGGTCAAATTAATGGCACGACAGGCTATGAAGAAGCCGCTGCGCAAGGCTTAATAGCGGGTTTGAATGCCGCGCGTTCTGTACAGGGATTGGAAAGCTGGTGTCCCGCGCGTGATGAAGCTTACATCGGAGTGATGATTGATGACTTGGTGACTCAGGGTACGCAGGAACCGTATCGGATGTTTACCAGTCGCGCGGAATATCGTTTGTTGCTTAGGGAAGATAATGCGGATATGCGTTTAACTGAGCAGGGGCGTAATTTAGGGTTAGTGAATGATGTGCGTTGGCGGGCTTTTGAGGCTAAACGTGAAGCGGTTGCAAAATTACAAGGCGTGCTGAGTAAAAAATGGGTACGCTTTGAATCGCCTGAAGCACAACGAGTGGAAGCATTTTGGGGTACGCCGCTGCTGCGCGAAGCCAGTTTGATGGAATTGTTGCGCCGTCCTGAAGTCACTGTAACGGAGCTTTTAACTTTTCTTGATGCGGATGAAAAACCCGTTGGTGACTCTATTGAAATAGAGGCGGTTGCTGAGCAAGTTGCCATTCAAGCTAAGTACGCCGGTTACATTGACCGGCAAAAAACTGAAATTGATCGCGCTAAGCGCTATGATCATTTACGTTTACCCGAGCGTCTTAATTATCCGGATGTTCCGGGATTATCCAATGAAGTCAGTGAAAAATTACAAAAACAACGTCCAGAAACTTTGGGACAAGCCTCCCGTATTCCAGGCGTTACTCCTGCTGCTGTTTCGTTGTTATTGGTCCATTTAAAAAAGAAATCTGCCTGATGTCTGTAGAGCGTGACATTTTGCATGCTGGCATGACAGAATTAGGGTTGCCGGTTGCAGATGATAGAATCGAAAAACTATTGCATTTTGTCAGCTTGATTCAAAAATGGAACAAAGCTTATAACTTAACAGCCGTGCGTGATAGTGTTGCTATGGTGCGGTTACACTTACTGGATAGCCTGGCAGTTTTGCCATATGTTCAGCCGGGTCGAATCCTTGATATAGGCACCGGAGCTGGCTTGCCAGGTATTCCATTAGCAATCGGGATGCCCGGTAGCGATTTTGTCCTGCTTGATAGTAATGCGAAAAAAACCCGGTTTGTCCAACAGGTGATAGTGGAGTTAAAACTTAAAAACGTGTCTGTTGTCCAGTCTAGGGTTGAGGATTATAGGCCGGAACAAAATTTTAATACGGTGCTTACCCGTGCTTTCGCTAGTTTGTTAGATATTAATAAGCTAACTAAACATTTAGTGGCCGATGGTGGGGCGCTGCTGGCCATGAAGGGTCTGCCTACCCCTGAAGAATTACAAGCGATAGCCAACAGTTATACAGTGATACCCTTAAACGTTCCCGGTGTTGATGCGGAAAGGTGCTTAATTCGAATGTAAACCAATGCCTATAAGGGTGCAGTGTGGGAAAAATAATTGCAGTAACCAATCAAAAAGGTGGTGTCGGCAAAACGACTACCAGTGTTAATTTAGCGGCGTGTTTGGCTGCCGCAAAGCGTCGGATTTTACTCGTGGATATTGATCCACAAGGTAACGCTGCAATGGGTTGTGGAGTGGATAAGCATGGCGTGCAATATTCCAGTTGTGATTTGTTACTGGATGCTGTGCCCATTAATGAGGCTATCGTCTATTCTGATGCATTGAAATTTTCAATTATTGCAGGTAACGCTGATTTAACCGCTGCGGAGGTTGAATTAATGCAAGCCGATAGAAGGGAAAGGCGTTTGGAAGAAGCATTGCAGCCTGTCAAAGAAAATTATGACTATATTTTAATCGACTGTCCGCCCGCCTTGAATATGTTAACCATAAATGCCATGGTAGCTGCCGATAGCGTTCTTATTCCCATGCAGTGTGAATATTACTCTCTGGAAGGTTTATCTGCCTTAATGGATACCTTAAAAAATATTAGAGGATCCCTTAATGCCGGTTTGCATTTGGAAGGTATTCTAAGGACTATGTATGATAATCGTAGTCGTTTAACCAAAGATGTATCCGATCAGTTACTTGAATATTTTGGGGATAAAGTCTTTAAAACCTGTATTCCCAGAAATATTCGTTTAGCAGAGGCGCCTAGTCATGGCATGTCGGTCTTAGCTTATGACAAAGGATCGCGAGGTGCCGTTGCATACATTGCTTTGGCTGGTGAAATGATAAAAAAAGAAACAAAAAAATCAAAAACATGACGGGTTTAAAAAAACGTGGTTTAGGTCGGGGACTTGATGCACTGTTAGGCGAAGCCTCCACACAAGTGCCAAAAAATCAATTACAACACTTGCCAGTTGAATTTTTACAACGAGGCAAATATCAGCCAAGAAAAGATATTGACCCCGAAAAATTGCAAGAGCTTGCTAATTCCATCAAGGCACAAGGCATTGTGCAGCCGATTGTCGTGCGTACTATCGATCAAGATCGCTATGAAATCGTGGCGGGAGAGCGTCGTTGGCGCGCCGCCCAATTAGCAGGGCTTGCAGAGGTACCGGTGATTATCAGTGACATTGATGATCGTGCGGCAATGGCAATAGCCCTTATTGAAAATATTCAACGTGAAGACTTAAATCCTTTGGAGGAAGCTGAAGCATTGCGGCGATTGCTGGATGAATTTGCAATGACGCACCAGCAAATCGCAGACGCAGTCGGCAAATCTCGCGCAACAATTAGTAACTTATTGCGTTTACTTGATTTGCAACCTGAGATTAAACTGCTATTATTACGGCATGATTTGGAGATGGGGCACGCGCGCGCTTTATTGGCTTTGCAAGGTAAGCAACAGGTTGTTGTGGGCAATAAGATCGCAGGGGGTCATTTAACGGTAAGGGCTGCGGAAAAATTAATTAAGGCGATTCTGGAAGGTAAGCCTTTAAGCCCAATAAAAATTGTTGATTTGGACACTTTACGTTTACAGGAACAGTTGACCTCAACGCTTGGTGCTAAGGTTAAAATCGCACACAAAGATAATGGTCAGGGCAATATTACGATTGCTTATACCAGCTTGGATGAGTTGGACGGGATTATCGCGCATTTTAAGATAGACGATAAAAATCATTCAAACATATGATATTTATTAAAGTAGCGTGACTCAAACTGAAGGGTAACGCTGTAATTATAGTAAGCAACTATAACAAAAAATTAGTATTGATGCTGGTTTGGCTATGCTAAACATAGCAACTATTTTTAGAATTCATTATTCAAATAATTCACGTGGGTTTACGGTATGCAAAGAAAATGGGGAAAACAGTTATTGATGGTGCTGAGCATCTATTTTGCCGTTCCAGTGTATGCTAAGGCAGCGAATGAAGTGGATGAACACTGTAAAAAGATTGCGCTTAAATTAGCCAGTGTTAGTTACGATGCTTGTCGTGCTGCGAAATATACTGTCTATAAAACGCGCTCGACACAAAACGCGCCTTTAATTATGAAGGAGTTTAAGCCTGCTGCAAATGTAAATGCCCCTAAGATATTGTTCATCGGTGGCATTCATGGGGATGAATATTCTAGTGTCAGTGCAACCTTTAAATGGTTGAAGGTTTTGGAAAACCATCATAGCGGTAAATTTCACTGGTTGTTTTTACCGCTTGCCAATCCAGATGGTTTGTTGCGCGAGTCCTCTCAACGCATGAATGCTAAAGGCGTTGATCTAAACAGGAACTTCCCACCTTATGGTGATAAACATACGGCCAGTTTAGAATACTGGAGTAAGGTCACTAAAAAAGATCCAAGGCGCTTCCCTGGGGATTCGCCAATGAGCGAACCAGAAACCCAGGCAATGGTAGAAATAATCGAATCATTTAAGCCAGATGTTATTGTTTCGGTTCATGCGCCGTTTGATTTGCTTGATTTTGATGGTGCAACTGATGCAGATGCGCCTAAAAAGCTCGGCTCTTTGGATTTGCAGTTATTGGGTACTTATCCAGGATCTTTGGGCAATTATGCCTGGTTGAAGCTTAAAATACCGGTTATTACCCTTGAACTCCCTAGTTCTGAAGTGATACCGGCACAAGCTGAGCTTGATAGTATCTGGATGGACCTAGTTTCCTGGCTAAAGGATGATTTGCCTAAAACTCGTTTAGCATCGAATATGAGTGGCAACCAACTGGATATAATGAAAAATTAGTTTGGCAAGTTCGTTTTTGATATTTTTATCGCTAAAATATTTATTGTGTATACCAGGTTCTGTTTGAAGATGGGAAAGGCATCCCTTCGAATGCCAGAAGTTATGGTTTGTGTAAGATGAGACAGATGGAGTTTATGGTAATGAAAAAAGCGATTGTTGCGATCAGTTTGTCCCTCATAATGGCAACAGGCTATTCAGCTGATTTGTCAGATGTAGATCAGACAAAGTTTAATGCTGCAGTTAAAGCCTACCGAATGAATCAGAGCGCGAAAGCGCTTGTCATGTTTACTGAGCTATATAAGGATTACCCTCAAAATCAGCAAATTAAGAATAATTATGCGGTGGTTTTATTTGCAACTGGCAAACTTGAGCAAGCTGAAGAAGTCTTGTCTTCCGTAATAGAAAGTAACAAAGAAGTTAATGTGGCGTATAAAAATTTAAATAAAATTTATGATTATGCGGCCGCAAAAGCGTATTCAAATGCTTTGGGTACAGAAAAGGAAGTTGCACCGCAAAAATTACAGCTAATAGAAACCATTGCTCCATCTGCCGCGACAACAATTGTCGCAGCGAATCAAACGGGTAAAGGCGCACTTGCTTTGAATGATAGTAATTTAGCCACCGGGGCTACCGCAAGTGTCGCTACCCAGGCAGTTGCCAGCAATGCCACAGAGGCAGCTAAAGGCCCTACAGTTAAAAATAAAGTGCAGGCGTGGGCAGATACTTGGTCAAAGGCTGATATTAATAATTATGTAGCCAAAGCCCTTAAAGATGTTGATGAGCCTTCAGCTGCGGGTTCTGTTAAAGCAGCGGTTTTAGATCAACCTGAAACCAAAGCGGCTGTGCCTGTAGCGACAACCGAACCCGCTGCAAAAGTTACACAAGCAGCAACGATTACACCGGAAAACCAGGTGAAACCAGCGGCAGATGAAGTTCCGGTTGTGGAGGAGGCTGTTCGACACTGGGCTGCAATGTGGTCGAAAGGTGATGCTGATGGGTATATCGCTTTTTATGAGCCGACTTTCAGGCTGGGTAAAATGTCGCATAACCAATGGATTAGAAATAGGAAAGAACGTGTAACCCCAGCGGAAAATATTCAGGTGAAGTTGTCTGATTTAATAGTAACGCCAAGTAAAACGGATGATACGATGATTGCGCACTTTAAACAGAGTTATCAAGCTAATCGCTTTCAGGATAATACTACTAAACGTTTAATTTGGAAAAAAATTGGTGATAAATGGTTCATTCGCAATGAAATTAATGTGAATTGATAAGTTAAGCTCTGTCCGTTAAATGGATTGTGATTGGTCATCACATTTTTAAGCTTGCTGTTTTGGACAGGAATTGGGATTTTAAGTTGTACGAAATTGCTTCAATATACAACAAGAATGAGTGGTTTGGTTGTTACAAGAAGCCGCTATAATTTTAACCTTACATTGATGGTTTTTATAAGCTATTTGCAACTGTTGAGATGTTAACATGAACGCTTTAAAAATTAGTTTTTTTGCTTTGTTGGTGCTTTCGAATGGTTCGGTGGCTCTCGCGAACCCTTTGGTTGAGGATCCTTTAAAGCAGGGGATTTCGGCTGTGGTTGCCCAAAACGTAGATCAGGGTATTGACCAGATTGATGCGTTAGCCAAAAAATATCCTAATTTTAAATTAGCCCAATATGTCAAAGCTGATTTATTAAGTTACCGTAGTGGGCAACATTTCAATAAAAATTTCAAAAATGCTTTTATTTCTTCTGCCGTTTATGGTGAGTTGGAAGCGCGCTTAAAAGAAGATGATGTTGTGAAGCAAAATTTATTTCCCTCAGAAGTGGTTTACTTAGGGCAACAGTATGCGAATGTCTTGGTTGCTGATATATCAAGGTCGCGGTTGTATGTCTACGACAATAAATTATCTTTAATCAATAGCTTTTATATGTCCATAGGGCGTAAAGGGGCTGGCAAAGAAAAAAGGAATGATGGAAAAACACCTATAGGTACCTACTTTATTGATAAACGTATTGATGGGCAATTATTACCTGACAAATACGGTGATGCTGCGTATCCATTAAATTACCCTAATGCTTGGGATAAGATTAAAGGTAAAACTGGTCACGGCATATGGTTACATGGTACGGCTAAAAATTCATACAGTAGAGTGCCCAATGCTACCGAGGGTTGTATTTCATTGGCAAATGATGACTTGAAGGCGATTGAACAATATATCGCCCAGAATACGCCTATTATCATTGGTAATCCTGTCAAGTGGTCAAGCAATAGAGTTGCTTTTAATAATGCAGAGTTTATTAAAGAATTTAAAGTCTTAAATAAAGACATTAATAAAAGTATGGCGAGTAATGATGTGCCGGTAAAAGTCACCAATAACACGAATATTGTCGCGGTTAAAAACGATACGTTGAATGGCCAATTGAATAATTTAAGTTTAATCAACGGGCCTGAAAAAGAAATGATGATTGCGACTTTTTTACAGCAGCTGGAAGATAAGGTGACGCGTGTTGAACAATACTGGAAAAATACAGAAAAAGGTTGGGCGGTTGTTTCTGAGAGTAGGATTTAAACTCACCGCAGTTATATTTCGTAAAGTTGAAAAATACAGTGCGAATTTTTCGTGATAAGCGTAGTTGGTTAGTTGAGTTTATTGAAAATAAATTCGATTTTTTGGCTATTTTTGAATGATTTATGTCGGGGTTTTATAGCCATCTTTAGAATTGATTGTGGGTTTTGAAAATCACTGCCTGCAAGGTTTTTTGTGCAGTTATTAGTCTTTTCAGTATAAGGTGGCTTTAATCGTCACCGTCATTATCTTCGGCTGGAATTAAAGCCCGAAATTCATGTGATAACAATGTTTGTGCCCCGATGCTGACAACTTTGGCATTAATAGGCAATTCATCAGCAACAAAATAGCCTTGTGTAACTGGGTAATAGTGCTTGAGTGAAAGCCGCTTAAACTCTTCTGACGCGGTTTTTAAATAGATTGTTGCAGTGCCTGAATGCCAAATAAGCGCCGAAGCAGGAATAAAATAGCCGCTAAGCAATTGTTCTGGCTTTGATATCCAAGCACTTAAACGCATACCGGTTCTCAACTTCACCCTTTGTGCCTTAAAAAAATAGGTTTCGCCCTGGCTTAATTCACTCCCGAGTGGCGCATTTGCAATGAAAGTTGCAGTTTGCGGTGCGTGGCGCTCACTATTGGGATCTACGACAATTTGGGTTATGCCTTTTAAGGAGCATCCGGCGGGCATGCTAATTAATAATAGAGCTTGTTGGCCGTTGATGAAACTATTAAATTCAGGATGATTTGCTGTTTTGACCCAGACACTTAAAGTGCTTCCCCAGCTGGTATTCAGGGTGTCGTTTATGCTTTGTAGGCGATAGCGGCTAGCGGTCAAACGTGCTTCAATTGCATTGTGTGCCAGTTGTTGTTCTTGCATTTGGCGCTGTGAATTTACACCACTACGGTAAAGTTCTTGAGTACGGATGATGGCTTGGCGGGATAAAGTTAATGCGCTGTTGGCACTTTCAACTTCAGTTTGAACAGCAAAATATTGTTCGCGTAAATTTAATAAGGGTTGAATATCGATGACGCTAGCAGTGGCTTGTAATTCAGTTTGATAGTGGCTGCTTACCAGTGCCTGTGTTTGCAATCCTGCAATGGCTTGTTTGGCTAGGCTTAACCGGATCAGATCAGGGTCGTTTTTAACCTCTGTTAATTTAGGTGTTGAGTTTTTCCGCTCAGTTGCTTGTGGGATTTCTTCCCGCGATTCAATACCTGCCCATCCATTTAAGGGTCCAGTTAACATACAAATGCTTAATAGCAGGTATAACCTTGGAAAGGTTGGGCGTGCAACAAATGTCATAAATTCAAGTGGGCTTTTCAGGAAGAGTCAGCTTGTGCAATTGTTTGGTAAGCAAAATTAAAATTGCGTAGCACCATTTAATTTAGTGCTTTAATTCTTAATTTACGGCCTTTAATTTTTCCCTGTTGCAAGCTTGATAAGGCGACAGTAGCACTTGCGCGTTTAATTGCCACATAGGAGCGCACATCGAATATGTCTATTTTACCCACATCGCTACTTATCAGGCCAGCATCTCCGGTCAGTGCGCCTAAAATATCAGCAGCGCGGATTTTTTCTTTGCGGCCACCATCAATAACTAAAGTGACCATTGCGGGTTTAAGCGTCAAATTTTTGGGTATTTTAGCGGCGTTAAATTTATCCCACACTAAGGGTATTTTTTGATAGGTTGCAATTGCCTGTGCACGTTCTTTTTCATTGCCTGCGCAAAGGCAGAATGCCAACCCTTTTTGACCCGCGCGACCTGTGCGCCCAATCCGATGGACATGAACTTCAGGGTCATGGGATAGTTCGTAGGTTATCACCGCAGACAGATCTTTAATATCCAGACCGCGAGCGGCTACATCGGTTGCAACCAAAATAGAACAGCTTTTATTGGCAAAGCGCAGTAATACTTGATCCCGTTCCCGTTGTTCAAGATCCCCGTTGAGTGTTAATACCGCATAGCCCTGCTCTGTTAACCAATTTGATAGCGTTTGGCAGGCGTACTTGGTGTTGCAAAAAATCACCGTGGATTCTGGTTGATATTTTGCTAATAATGCGACCACTGCCTGTGGTTTTTGATGCTCGCCTGCGCTATAAAAAAACTGTTCAATCTGACCGTGGTCGTGGGTCTCGTCAACGCTACAGTCTATCGGGGTCTGTTGTATGTGTTGGCTCATCGCTTGAATTGAGTCTGGATAGGTCGCAGAAAACAGTAAGGTTTGTTTTTGAGCAGGTGTGCGCCCAACTACAAACGAAATTTCATCTTCAAATCCCATATCTAGCATCCGATCTGCTTCATCTAGCACTAATACACGTAAAGTTTTTAAATTTAAACTGTTTCGGTTAAGGTGGTCTTTAATACGTCCTGGTGTGCCCACAACTATATGTGGAGCATGTTGGTCCAAAGATGCCAATTGATGCCTTAAAGGGACACCACCACATAGCGTTAATAATTTAATGTTCGGCATAAAACTAGCTAAACGGCGTAAGGCTTTACTCACTTGATCCGCCAGTTCTCTTGTTGGACATAGCACTAGAGCCTGTGTTTCATAGAGATTTATATCCAATTTCGATAATAAGCCGATGCCGAAAGCAACGGTTTTGCCGCTACCGGTTTTGGCTTTGGCAATAATATCGCAGCCAGTCAGTATAAGCGGTATGCTTTTAGCCTGGATGGGCGTCATTTCGGTATAACCAAGCGCTGCTATACTTTGCAGTAGAGGATCATTAATGCGGGTGTTTGAAAAAGTAATGGGTTTCATGGGGCGTTGAAGAAAAAGATAAAAATAGCTTTAGCTGTCCTGCCATGATTGGCAGGATAGATTAAGTGAGAGGCTTGGAAGTATCGCGTTAAAAGGATATGCGTACAGGTTTTGTTATTCAGCGCAACGCTGTAGATTTAGTTTCAGTTATATTTGTTGCTAAATCAACACTTTCAGTAGGTGCAAAGTTGATTTTTTTAATTAAAAGGTTGAGCGAGATTTTAGCTGCTCAGGTTCTTTGGTTAAGTTCCAGCTTGCGAAAGGGAACGCCAAGTCATCCGTGTTAAACGTCAAAAATAACAACATGTGGTACAGGTAGGCTGATAGGCTTCTACCAAAATTCAGCAAGTGCTGATTAGGGTTCCCAGTAAAAACCACGGTACCCAACTGGATCAATATGACCACCCAAATTAACATACGCACGAAACCAGCTAGGACACCGTAGATTAACATAAAAAACAACCGCTTCCAGATGATGAGTTGCTGGTCGGTATTTAATTGTTCTTGCATGCTTTGCTTAACCTCTGTTCATAACGTCGCGTAAATCTAATGCAGCAGCATTGGCGCGGGCAATGGAGTTAGCCATGGAAAGTGAATAATTCGCAAAGATTCCAAAGCCGCTGCCGTTTAAAATCATCGGGCTAGTTATCGGTTGCAAGGAATTTTGTAATTCATGAATCATGATGTCAACGGTATTCATCGCGCGTTTATCTAACAAAATTGCGGAGAAATCGTGCTTGATCGCCTGTAAAATATGTAAAAGTGCCCAGCTAGCACCGCGTGCTTCATAAAAAATATCATCAATTTGCAGCCACGAAGACGCGATTTGTACGTCAAAATCGTCCTGCTTGTCGGTTTTTTTAAGCAGAGACGGATGAATTGCGCCGCCGGTGCTGGCGGTCAGGCGTGAGCTCAGTCCGCCCAGCCGTTTAATGACGACCTCGACATATTGCCAAAGGTTATCTGCTCTCGGGTAGAATTGCGCTAATTTATTATTAATGTCTGGCTTACTAAGGTGTTGCATGTATTCGTGCAATGCTTCGATACCCTTTTGATACTCCGACTCTGTAGACGGCAGCGCCCAAGAGTTTCGTTCGTAATAAAAATAAGGTTCAGCTTTAGTTAAGTCAGGGTCTTCTGTCGATTGGGACTGGTTGCGTGCGAAATGGTTCCTTAATGCAGTTGTGGCATCGCGGAGCATAACCAGCGCCCCGTATTCCCAGCTTTGAATATTATCGAGAAACAGACCAGGTGGGGCAACATCGTTAGTAATATAGCCGCCTGGTTTGTGCATTAATACTTCAGCCATATGTGCCAAGGTATTAGCGTACACGAAACCCACATGCATGTCGGTAATATTGGTTATTTTGGCCCGTTCCAGTGCTTCTTCTTCAACATTAAAGCTATTCGGTTCGCTGCCCCACCAACCGCCTAAAATGAGTAAAACAAGCGCAACAATGGCAAGGAACATCCCAAAGCCCCAGATAATTCCCTTCGACCTTGAGTCTTCCGATAAATCGTTTGTTGCCATGTTTGAATCCCATGTTGAAAAGTATGCGCAATGATCTGCGCTGTAATTATTGTACCCTTGAATGAGCTAAATCCGGGCGTCAATATTGAGCCAGAATTAGGAGGGATTTTAACAGGTTTTTATTTTTTTTGCCGAAAGCGTTGTGATTGGCAGAAAGAGTGCCAAGTAATTTTAATAATACTTCAAAATAACCATGTTAATTGAGCGAATAGAGCCTTTTGGCACCCAGCACATACTTGAAGATGCAGGTGGATAATCACTGGGTATTAATGGATAATACCGCGTTGGTTTTGACTTTAAATTTAGTTAACATTGAGTAATGAAAAAAAAATTAGAAGCCCTTATTTTACAAGCAATTGATAACTTAAAGATTGGGAGTGAGCTGGCGCATGATGTAGTTACGAACATTATTGTAGAGCGTACTCGTGACCCGATACACGGTGATTTCGCAAGTAATGTGGCCATGATTCTGGCTAAGTCCGCAAAAACAAATCCCCGCGTTCTCGCTGAAAAAATTTTAGCGGTGATGCCGGATGATGCCATACTGCTTAAAGCTGAAATTGCAGGCCCGGGCTTCATTAATTTTTTTGTAGATTCCCGCGCTCAATTTCAGGTGATAAACCAGGTGCTGACCGAGGGTCAAACCTTTGGGTGTAGCCAAATGGGCGCGGGTAAGCGCATTCAAGTCGAGTTTGTTTCCGCCAACCCTACCGGCCCGTTACATGTTGGACATGGCCGTGGTGCAGCTTATGGCTCGGCGGTGGCTGATTTACTAGAAGCTATAGGCTATTCGGTGGAGCGGGAGTATTACGTTAATGATGCAGGCCGACAAATGGATATATTGGCTACCAGCGTTTGGCTACGTTATTTGGAAAGTTGTGGCGAGTTGGTGATATTTCCCAGCAATGCCTATCGTGGTGAATATGTACGCGAAATAGCACGGTCTTTGTATGGCCGCAGTGGTGCCGTTTATCAGCGGCCCATTGATAGCGTTATGCAGGCAATACCTGCAGATGAGCCTCAAGGCGGGGATAAAGATATTCACATTGATGCGCTAATTGCGCGTACTAAAGTGTTACTAGGGGTTGAGCAGTATCAAGCCGTTTTCCAAATAGGATTGGAAGGCATTTTAGAGGACATTAAGCAAGATTTGCACGAATTTGGTGTTGATTATCAACACTGGTTTTCTGAGCGGCAATTGATGGATGACGGCTCTATTCAAGAAGCTTTGCAGCGCCTAGAAAGTGCGGGTTTTTTGTATAAACTAGAGGGTGCCACTTGGTTTGCATCGAGTCGACTGGGGGATGAAAAAGACCGGGTGGTGGTGCGTGATAATGGCCAGAGCACTTATTTTGCCTCGGACATCGCTTATCATATGCAAAAATTGAGTCGTGGTTTTGACCAGATCATTGATATCTGGGGTGCGGATCACCATGGCTATATACCCAGAGTCCGTGCAGCTATGCAAGCTTTGGGGGCGGATGCAGATAAGCTTAAGGTGTTGCTGGTGCAGTTTGCGGTCTTGTACCGTGGCGAGGAGCGTGTGCAAATGTCCACCCGTTCTGGGGATTTTGTTACTTTACGGGAGTTGCGTGCCGAAGTGGGTAATGATGCCGCCCGTTTTTTCTATATGATGCGCCGATCTGACCAGCACATGGATTTCGATTTACAACTGGCAACTTCTAAAACCAACGAAAATCCGGTGTTTTATGTGCAGTATGCGTATGCCAGAATATGCAGTGTTTTACGGCAATTGACCGAAAAAAACTTACAGCATGATAGGGAACAGGGTGCACTGAATTTGGAATTATTGACTGAAGTCAATGAAAAGGAGCTATTAACTACGCTTACTCGTTATCCTGAAGTATTGGAACGTGCAGCTTTGCAGCATGAGCCGCATCAGTTGATACAGTATCTGCGTGAGTTGGCGAATAATTTTCATACCTACTATAACGCCCACCAATTTTTGGTTGATGCGGCAGATTTGCGTAACGCCCGATTAAATCTTATTTGTGCCGTGCAGCAAGTTTTGCATAATGGGTTAAGTTTGTTAAAGATTCAGTCACCGGAAACAATGTAATGGCTAAAGATTATAAAGATAGGGGTGAAGGCCGGGGCAAAAAAAGACACGCCCATGGCAATCCAGAAAAGCCTGGGCGGTGGATATTAATTGGTAGCTTGGTGCTTGTTTTTGTTGCTTTTCTGGGGTATTTAAAATCGACTGTTGATACGGAGAAGGCGGTAGCTGTTAAGGTTTCTGAAACAGCTATATCGAAAGTTGAGGATTCATCTGCCAAGAAAAAGGCAAAGGCGGAGAAACCGGCTCCGGTTGAGCCAAAATTTGATTTTTATACCATTCTGCCGGATGCTGAGGTTATTGTACCTGAGCATGAAATCAAAACCCGTATACGGGAAGAATTGATTGGCAAGGTGAAAACAACGCAGTACACCCTACAAGCAGGGGCTTTTCGGGGCTTTAAAGACGCTGACCAGTTGAAAGCAGAGTTAGCGTTGATGGGTATCACGTCAAAAATTGAAAAAGCAAAAGTGGGGGATGTTGTGTGGAGCCGGGTAAAACTAGGTCCCTATGCACAATTGGCCAGCGTTGAAAAAGTAAAAGCACGGCTCAGAAAAAGCGGTATTGATGTCATCATTACTGAAGTGCCTAAATAAGCTAAGCCTAAAGGGTTAGTGGTTTCAAAACTTAATGGTTACGTTGTACCGCAAATTGTGCTAAAAAAATAAGTGCTTGCTTATATTCTGACTCGGGCAATATGGCAATTGCCGCAATTGCTTTTTGCGCCTCTTCTTCGGCGCGTTGCTCAGTGTAGGTTATGGCGTGGGTGTTTTTGACAATTTGGTAAACTTCATTAAAGTCTTCCCTGCGACCGTTTTTTATGGCGTTAATTACGATTTCAGCATTGGCTTTTGAACTTTGTTGGATTGCATAAATTAAGGGTAGCGTAGGTTTTCCCTCGGCAAGATCATCCCCCAGGTTTTTACCTAGCTCTTCTTGTGTTGCCTTGTAATCCAGTGCGTCATCAATGAGTTGGAAAGCAATGCCAAGGTGTTGTCCATAATTCGCCAAATGGTTTTCTGTTAATGCGTCTGAACCCGATAGTACGGCCCCCAAGCGGGTGGCCGCGCTAAATAAAATAGCTGTTTTGCGGCTAATGACTTCCAGGTATTGTGCTTCGGATGTTTCCGGGTTGTTGCAATTTAACAGTTGCAAGACCTCTCCCTCGGCGATTGCGGTGGTGGTTTTGGATAAAATTTCCATAACCCGCATATTGTCAGTGCGGACCATCATCTCAAAAGCGCTGGAATACAGGTAATCTCCTACTAATACACTGGCAGCATTACCCCAAACTGCGTTGGCGGATTCGTTGCCGCGCCTTAGCAGTGATTCATCGACCACATCATCATGCAATAAAGTTGCCGTATGGATGAATTCAATGACTGCTGCCAGAATTAAATGCTTATCATTAACGCCCCCTAAGGCTTTTGCCGCCAATAATAACAGCATAGGGCGCAGGCGTTTACCGCCATTATTGATAATGTAGTGGCCAATTTGGTTAATTAAAATGACATCAGAGCTCAGTTCGTTAAGTATTAATTGATCGACAGCATTGGCCTCGGTTATCGTTAGATTTTTAATCGTATTAAAATCAACGGGGGGTGGAGCGATAGCGGAGTGTAAAGATGCTGTCATTATTGATTATGAGTCGTATGTTTCATTTAAAATTGAATTATAAGTGAATGTAATGAAAATTTCGCAAGTTTGTTTTGGGTTTTTTACTTAATCGGCCATGCTATTGAATTATCAAGATTGGTGTCAATAGCTTTATTATGCTATTTTAACGCAAAATGAATTTTATTTAAGTTGTTAAATTTTTTGTTTGACGATAGATGGTTTTGA
This sequence comes from Methylococcales bacterium, assembly GCA_040079795.1. GTDB lineage: Bacteria > Pseudomonadota > Gammaproteobacteria > Methylococcales > Methylomonadaceae > SXIZ01. The sequence goes on along the minus strand of JBEBJQ010000017.1, from coordinate 8,533 downwards.
AAATATAATAGCTTGTTCACTTAACAGATATTAATGCTTGATGGAGCTTACGCTGATGTATGCGGTAATTCAAACAGGTGGTAAACAGTACCGGGTTGAAGAGGGTACTACCTTAAAAATAGAAAAACTAGAGCTTGGAGCCGGCGACAGCGTGGAGTTCGATAAAGTTCTGTTGATTCAGACTGGCGACAATTCTAATATTGGCTTGCCTTTTATTAGTGGCGCTAAAGTTATGGCAACGGTTTTGTCTCAAGGAAGGCACAAAAAAGTTAAAATTTTAAAATTTAGAAGACGTAAGCACCATATGAAACAGATGGGTCATCGTCAATACTACACAGAAGTCCAGATTACTGGCATTTCTGCATAATAGAGAGAGGAATTAACAATGGCTCATAAGAAAGCTGGTGGTAGTACCCGTAACGGTCGTGATTCTAATGCGAAACGTTTAGGTGTAAAGAAATTTGGTGGTGAAATTGTAAGGGCAGGTAATATTATTGTGCGTCAGCGTGGCACACGGTTTCATGCCGGTGATAATGTTGGTTGCGGGAAAGATCATACCTTATTTGCTACAGTTGACGGTAAGGTTGCATTTGTAACAAAAGGCGTTAATAATCGTCAATTTGTAAATATCATTGCGGCGTAAGTTTTTTTGACCGCTTTTAGCGGTCGATGGCTCGAATAAAAAGCCTCGGCATTTATGTCGGGGTTTTTTTTTATCTGTTAGTGTAGGTGTTGTGGGTAACGGTATATGAGATTTGTTGATGAGGCTGAAATTAGGGTAGAAGCAGGTGATGGGGGTAATGGCATTGTCACTTTTCGGCGTGAAAAGTATATTCCCAAAGGTGGCCCTGATGGGGGTGATGGGGGTGATGGGGGCAGTGTTTATTTGATTGCCACTGAAAATATTAATACCTTGGTAGATTTTCGGTATCATTCCACGCATCGCGCGGAGCGTGGAAGAAATGGTATGCGCGCCAAGAGCAAGGGGCGGCAGGGCGAGGATTGCTATGTACCGGTTCCGCCTGGGACATTAGTAAGTGATTTGGAAACCGATGAAATTATTGGCGACCTAACTGTGCCAGGGGATACCTTGTTAGTTGCTCGAGGTGGTTTCCATGGTATGGGTAATACCCGCTTTAAAAGTAGCATTAACCGTACTCCAATGCATGCTACAACAGGTTCTCCAGGTGAGCACCGCATGTTGCGGCTTGAGCTAACCTTAATTGCAGACGTCGGGTTGCTGGGAATGCCTAATGCCGGTAAGTCCAGTTTAATTCGCGCTGTTTCGGCGGCGCGTCCGAAGGTTGCTGATTATCCGTTTACGACGCTGCATCCAAATTTAGGCGTGGTTCGCGTGGATGATTTACGGAGTTTTGTTATAGCAGATATTCCCGGTGTAATAGAGGGTGCGGCAGAAGGGGCGGGTTTGGGTTTGCAGTTTTTAAAGCATCTATCACGTACGGGATTGTTGCTGCACCTAATTGATGTTGAGCCTTATGAAAGCAGCGAGTCTCCAGTCGTCTCCGCACGTAAAATTATTCATGAAATTGAGCAATGGGACGAAGAGTTGGCTCAAAAACCACGTTGGCTGGTCTTAAATAAGGTAGACCGGGTTTACGAAGATGAGATCGATGTGCGTTGCCAAGCTGTTGTGGATGAGCTCGCTTGGAAGGGGCCGGTTTTTAAGCTCTCCGCCATGACAGGTGCAGGAACGCAAGACTTAATATTCGCAGTTATGAATTTTTTAGAGCAATCAAGGCAGGAAGAGTGTGAGCAGATCTAAGTTTGTAAATACCCGGCGAGTTGTTGTTAAAATTGGTAGTTCCTTGTTGACTGCCGGCGGGCAGGGCCTTAATAAGCCCGCAATTATTGCTTGGGTTGCTCAAATGGCCGGACTCCGGCAGCAGGGTATGGAGGTTATCTTGGTGTCATCGGGTTCGGTTGCCGAAGGCATGTCCCGTTTGGGTTGGAAAACTCGGCCAAAAGCTTTGCATGAATTGCAAGCTGCAGCATCCATCGGGCAAATGGGATTGGTTCGGGTGTTTGAAAAAAGCTTTCAGCAGCATAATTTACTGGCGGCGCAGGTTTTGTTGACGCATGATGATTTATCAGATCGCCAGCGCTATTTAAATGCCCGCAGCACCTTGCTGACGCTTTTAAAGTTGGGCGTAGTGCCGGTTATCAATGAAAATGATGCGGTAGCAACTGAAGAAATACGTTTAGGAGATAACGATACCCTGGCGGCATTGGTGGCGAATCTGGTTGAGGCCGAGTTATTGGTTCTCTTAACCGATCAACAGGGGTTATTTACTGGTGATCCTGGTTTAAATCCAGATGCGCAGCTTATAACTGAGGTAAGTGTAAATGACACTTTATTGGATCAAGTGGCTGGGGAAAGTCGAAGCGGCTTGGGGCGTGGCGGCATGTATACCAAGGTGCGGGCAGCCAGATTGGCGGCGCGTTCAGGGACGGCGACGGTTATTGCTGCGGGTGCTGTAGAGAATGTTTTAAGTTCGCTGATTGCGGGAGAGCAGTTGGGAACATATTTATTACCTGATATTGATCCTTTAGTTGCCAGAAAGCGTTGGTTAGCCGGGCAGTTGCAATTGAAAGGTAAATTGGTTTTGGATGCGGGGGCTGTCGGTGTGCTTAAGCGGGCGGGTAAAAGTCTGCTGGCAGTGGGTGTAAGGTCACTTGAAGGAACTTTCGAGCGTGGTGAGTTGGTTTCTTGTCTGGACGAGCGTGGTGTAGAAATTGCGCGAGGACTCATTAATTACAATAACAAGGAAACGCAATTATTATTGGGTAAATCCAGCGCTGAGTTTGAAGCAATATTAGGTTACGCGGATGATGATGAATTGATTCATCGCGACAACATGGTGCTCATTTAACGATAGCATTGTTAGAGGGGTTTTGGTGCTAACAAAAAAGGCTGTATTGCTTACAATACAGCCTTAGTATATGTTGGGCTTCGAGTCGCTGTTTAAGCTGCCAACGCAACAATTTTAGCGTTTAATCTGCTTTTCCCGCGAGCTGCTTTATTTTTGTGGATCAGCCCTTTGTTAACGGCAGAATCTAAAATAGGTTCGGCAATCTTAAACGCTGCTTGTGCTTGCTCTTTGTTGCCCGCTTTAACTGCGGCAAGTACTTTTTTAACGAAAGTACGTAAGTTACTGCGTTGCCCTGCATTGCGAACACGACTTTTTTCTGCTTGGCGCGCCCGTTTCTTTGCTTGTGCTGTATTAGCCATGTTGTCAATCTTTGCTATAGAGTTAGTAATAACTGGCTATTATCTTTATTATTGTTAAGGTTGTCAAGATTACTCGTAGGGAAATTTAAACATTGGGTTAGTCGCTTATTAAATTGATTGTGGCTGCTAGCGCTATGCCGATGATTTTAAGATTGCTCGGATTTTTTGGGATAGATTCGTCTGCATTTGTTGTGCGGTTAAAATTTCTAATTTTTTGCGCTTAAGCTTGGGTGGTTCAGCAGAGATTAGCGTTTGGCGGTGCAGATTTAAGGGCTACATTACTTGCTTATTGTGGCGGGTGTGGTGTTTGTAGGCGCAGTTTTAAATACCCGGGGTAAATTTACGATTTCTGAATTAACGCCGGTATTATTGAATATTTTTATTATAGTTGCGGCGATATTGCTCATAATCTCGGTGCAAGTCTAACGTTGATGGTGTTTTGGTGTATGCGGATCGCTTTCTTGCCTGTTTTTAATCTCTGGTTTCAATTTTTCACGCTGCGGCATGTTGAGTTGAGGTAGGTATTTACGCAACTAAAAAGGCTACTTTAAAATCACATTATTGATTTTCAGGTACTGGGACAGCAAGGTCTGTTGTTTTTTTTGCAGCGGCTGCGGGTGCTGTTTCTAACAATAATTTTTTTTGACGGGTTCCCTCGCCGAACAATGTCACTCCTACCATAAACATAATAAGTGTAACTATCATAATAATCATTCTGTTCGGCTTCTTCATAAAAAATAATGGCCATTGCGGCTTGTACATGCCGAGTAGAAAAAAAATTATTGTATATATTCCGATGTTAATAGCTGCTGTAATCATGAAGTGTCACCGTATGTTTATAAAAACCTTAATCTTTAATGCTTCTAAAGATTAAGCTTTCATGTATTTATTAATTTGTAGGCTTGTTTGCACAATAGCTTAAGGTAATTGATTGCGTCTCTGGCTTTTCAGTTCATTGGGCATTTTAACGCATGAGCTGAAATTTCCAAATTTAGAGGCATTCGTGCCGTAAGTAAGCGTTGAGTTCAGTGAAAAAAATTGAGCTGATTAGAGAGTCGTCCGGTACGCGCCTATGCAAAGGGTATTTTTGGGTTAGCTGTGGTGTTTTGATGATGGTTAAATTTTAGAAGCATTTGTTAAAATCACAATGCTGAAATACAAGGCTCAACACCGAGCTTTTAACATAAATATTTGTTCTAAATTTTTATTGGGTTAGTGTGTTCATTGTGGTAAGTGGACTTTATAGTTGGTCAATCCCTGATATTCCAAGAATAGACCAGTTATCTTTATTGGCTAAATCAGAAGTATCCTTGCCTAAATCATACTGAATCCGGCAAGCATAGCGTTCTGTTTTTGGTGGATTGGTATTGTCGTTGATAACAATATCGGCGTTAATTAAGTATTCATAATTTCCCACGCCCCAAGAATTAATGGGGGCTGAGCTGTAGGTAGTGCTTAATTTCTCGCCCAATTCATCTTTAATATAGTCATTGCATTGCTTAAAAGCCATTTCGGTATAAGCGTTCGATGTTGCTTCTCGGGAGCCGGCGTCGTCAGTATCAACTAAAAATAAACCAGACTCCGCAGCTTTGTATGCTAATGGAATAAAGCCCTTATACTGTATCAATCCCAGTAAAATAATTCCGCCTACAATAATCGGGTATTTGTATTTAGCGTTCACAAAAGATCCTATTTAAAGTTAAAGTGTCGTGAAGGTTATCAATAACTGGATTCTAACAGAAAATCTTTCTTCAAGGTGAAAAGTAATTGCGGCTCTTTCTGAACCTAAGTTGTATGGAGAAACGGTTGGGGTCTAATAATAAACTAAACGAGGAAATTAACTTGACATGGGTATGCGAAGTGATAAACTGAAAGCATCCAACTGAAGTTGGTCATGCGAATTGAAAGATGGTTTGTATGCATAAAAAGGAGTTTTTAATGCAAAGATGGTCTAGATTAAATCTTAAGGGTTTGGTTTGGATTTTTTGAAATTTAATTAGGAGATAGAAATGGCTGCTACAACTGAATCAGTGAAAGCTGATGCTGCGGAAGCTCCGCTGTTAAATGTAAAAAATATGATCCTTGGATCATTAGTGTACTTAGTGTTTTATGCATGGGTACGTTGGTATGAAGGAATCTATGGCTGGTCAGCTGGTTTGGATTCATTTGCGCCAGAGTTCGAAAAATATTGGATGAACTTCCTGTATATCGAAATCGTTTTAGAAGTGTTAACCGCATCAGTATTGTGGGGTTATATTTGGAAAACACGTGACCGTAAAGTGATGTCAATTACTCCACGTGAAGAGTTAAGAAGACATTTTACCCATTGGACATGGTTGGTAATGTATGGTTGGGCTATCTATTTTGGCGCCAGCTACTTTACTGAGCAAGATGGTACATGGCATCAAACAATCGTTCGTGATACTGACTTTACACCAAGCCATATCATTGAATTCTATTTGAGCTATCCTATCTACATCATTACTGGTGGTGCTTCTTTCTTCTATGCTAAAACCAGATTACCAACTTATAACGAAGGTGTTCCTCTTCAATATATGGTTGCTGTAATTGGGCCTTTCATGATTCTGCCTAACGTTGGCTTAAACGAATGGGGTCATACCTTCTGGTTTATGGAAGAGTTATTTGTTGCTCCTTTACACTATGGCTTCGTATTCTTTGGATGGGCTGCTTTAGGTGCTTTAGGTGTATTAAATATCGAGTGTCAAGCAATTGCTAAATTGTTGAAAAAAGATTTGGCTTAATTGCTAAGTTTGGTTCAATAGAAAAAACTATCTCCTAATGGCTGCTTACTTCTTAACTTGAGGTGAGCGGCTTGAGAGGAAGATAACATAAAAAATATAATTTTAATTTTTAGGAGGTAAGCTAATGAGCGCATCTCAATCAGCTGTACGGTCTCGCGCAGAAGCTATTAAAGTTTCTCGTACTTTCGACTGGATGATCTGTTTCGTGTTGTTCTTTATTATTTTAGGCGGATACCACATTCACTACATGTTAACTGGTGGTGACTGGGATTTCTGGACTGACTGGAAAGATAGACGTCTTTGGGTAACAGTAGCTCCTATCGTTGCTATTACATTCCCAGCAGCAGTACAATCAGTATTGTGGTGGAGATATAAACTGCCATTCGGTGCTGTACTTGCTGTATTAGGCTTATTGTTTGGTGAGTGGGTTAACAGATACTTCAACTTCTGGGGATGGACTTATTTCCCAGTAAACTTCTGCTTCCCATCGCAATTAATTCCAGGCGCTATTCTGCTTGACGTTATTTTGTTACTGTCTAACAGTATGACTTTGACTGCTGTTGTTGGTGGTCTTGCATTCGGTTTGATTTTCTACCCAGGCAACTGGCCAGTAATTGCTCCATTACACGTTCCTGTTGAATATAACGGTATGGTAATGACATTAGCTGACTTACAAGGTTACCACTATGTAAGAACTGGTACTCCTGAGTACATTCGTATGGTAGAAAAAGGTACATTAAGAACATTCGGTAAAGACGTTGCTCCAGTATCAGCGTTCTTCTCTGGTTTCGTGAGTATCTTAATATACTTCTTGTGGCACTTCTTTGGTAAATGGTTCGGCAGCACCGAATTCATTAAATCAGTGTAAGAATTGTTTTAAGAAAGATTAAACATAAAAATTACTGGTAGCTACCGACACATTGTTGATAAGCTGCTAAATACTCTCAAAGCTATAGATTCTCTATTATAGAGGAGGATATATATATGAAAATAATAAAAGACAAGGTAGCTAAATTATCCTTTGTCGCACTGCTGGTATCTCTTACAGCAGCGATGCTATACACACCAACTGCATCAGCACACGGTGAAAAGTCGCAAGCTGCGTTTATGCGTATGCGTACTATTCATTGGTTTGATCTTAACTGGTCAAAATCAACCGTTCCTGTAAATGAAACAATGACCGTTTCCGGTAAATTTCATGTATTCGCCGGATGGCCAGAAACTGTTGATAAACCAGAGTCTGCATTCTTAAATATCGGTACTCCAGGTCCTGTATTTATCCGTGCTGGATCATGGATTGGTGGCAAACTGGTTCCGCGGTCAGTGAGTTTAGATCTCGGCGAGACTTATGAGTTTAAAGTTTTGTTAAAAGCTCGTCGTCCTGGTGACTGGCATGTTCACACTATGATGAACGTTGAAGGTGGTGGTCCAGTTATTGGGCCAGGTAAATGGACAACCATTACCGGTTCAATGAAAAGTTTTACAGATCCAATCACAACCTTAACAGGTGATACTGTTGATTTGGAAAAATATAACTTGGAAAACACCTACTTCTGGCACACATTGTGGTTTGGTATTGGTTTGGCTTGGATGATCTATTGGATGCGTAAACCAATGTTCATTCCACGCATTATTGCAGTTGATTCAGGTAAAGGTGATGCTTTAATTACCAGCACTGATAAATTGGTAGGTATGGCGTTTGCTATAGGTACTATCGCAATAGTTGCTGTGTCTATGGCATCAACCAATGCAAAATATCCTGTAACAACTCCATTACAAGCTGGTTTGTTGCGCGGTATGATTCCATTAGAAATGCCTGCTCAGACAATCAACGTGAAAGTAGAAGATGCTACTTACCGCGTTCCAGGTCGTGCAATGCAAATGACCCTGGTTGTTACTAATAATGGTGACGAACCAGTTCGTTTAGCAGAGTTCAACACTGCTGGTGTTCGTTTCTTAGACCCAAAAGTTTGGGAAGATGAAACAGATTATCCAGATGATTTGTTAGCCGCAGAAGGTTTAACTGTTAGCGATAACAGCCCATTAGCTCCAGGCGAAAAAAGAACAATCGAAGTAACTGCGTCTGATGCTGCATGGGAAGTATATCGTTTAGCTGATTTGATTTACGATCCAGATAGCCGTTTTGCTGGCTTGTTATTCTTCGCTAATGAAGCTGGAAACCGTCAAATGGTAACAGTTGATGCTCCATTAATTCCATCATTTATCTAATTTTAAATTAGATTTTTGTTAAGAATTGAAAACCTCCCTACCGTAAGGTATGGGAGGTTTTTTTATTTTGAAGAGCATGAGAACAATTCAAAATTGATACCGCATTCTATAAGCTGCTTAATAATAAAGCGTTTTTTATGTTGACCAGATGAGGCGGTCACAGCGCGCCTCATGGAGGATTTTTGGACTCCCTGTAACCAAAACAGATTCGCCATGCGGCGAACCGATCCAGCCCGGTTCCGTCTTGCGTCCGTCTCAACTTCGCACTACGCTTGTGCTACCTGCTTCGTTA
>JBEBJQ010000111.1:0-10806 GCA_040079795.1 Methylococcales bacterium | reverse complement strand
TTGCCTTTTGTGTTTTGATTAAGGATCCGGCACCCATATCAAAACCGGTAACTCTCATCTTTTCAAGTCGATGTGTCAGATCAGGTCGAGACTAATACACTTAAAGCTAGCCGACACTCACCCGATGATTAACTGCTATGAAAAAACTGTCTCTTAACCTGCAAATCTTTATCGGCGCGGCTATCGGCCTATTGTTCGGCGTTCTGTTGCATCAATTACCCGCTGACGCTGGCCTGCATCAACACAGCCTGTTTATGCTCAACCTTATCGCTACCCTGTTTGTGGATTTATTAAAAATGATCCTGGTGCCGTTGATCTTTACCTCCATTGCGGTCGGCGTGGCGAACCTCAGGGCGCACCAGCAAGTCCATCAAGTCTGGACCTATACCCTGGGCTTTTTTGTGTTATCCATGACTCTAGCCATTATTTTGGGGCTAGGCTCAGCACAGTTATTCGCGCCTGGAAAAGGCTTGAACTTGGCTTTATTTCAGGATGCCATGCAGCACTATGATGCCAAGCACATCACCTTTGGTGACTTTACCCAAAGTATGCTACACGGCTTGTTCGTCAATCCCTTTGCCGCCTTGGCGCAAAGCAACGTACTGGCGATTGTGATTTTTGCGCTGTTTATCGGCATTGCTTTAGTCCAGGGCGGCGAACGCTATCGCAATATCATTCAGCTATTGCAAGAATGGCAAGAACTCACCCTGCACATCGTCGGCTGGATCATGCGCCTCGCGCCTTTTGGCATCATGGCCTTGTTAGCAAAATTAACCGCCACGCAAGACCTGGCCTTATTAGGCATCTTAGTCAAATTTATCGCCGTCGTGATCGGCACCACCCTCGTACATGGCGTGATCGTGCTACCTCTATTGCTGTATGCGGTCACTAACATGTCGCCATTGCATTTTTGGCGCGGTGCCCGTGAAGCGTTAATCACCGCCTTTGCCACCAGTTCCAGTTCTGCCACTGTGCCGGTTACCCTGCGTTGTGTCGAACAGCACCTCCATGTCAAACCAGACATCGCTGGCTTTGTCGTTCCCTTGGGCGCGACGATTAATATGGATGGCACCGCTTTATACGAAGCCACCGCCGCACTGTTTGTCGCTAACCTGGTCGGGGTGGATTTAAATCTGTTGCAGCAATTGGTCATTTCCCTCACCGCCATGATCGCCGCAATGGGCGCGCCGGGCATTCCCAGTGCGGGAATGGTCACCATGATTTTGGTTTTACAATCGGTTGGTTTACCAACGGAAGCGATAGCCATCTTACTGCCGATTGATCGCTTGCTGGATACGGTTAGAACGGCGGTGAATGTGGAGGGGGATATGGTGGGGAGTTTGATTGTGCAGAAGTTGGTGAGGCGTAAAAAAACCGTTAGATTTCAGCAAAAATAATATTCTTAGCAATTACTGATAAGCCTTAGGACAAAAACTTTACGCTTTGAAAATGCTTTCCACATTATGCGGCAAAATATAAACACTCTGTAGAAGATGTTCACACACATCTAAGCAAAGCGAAAGCTCTTCGGTTTTATGCGGCTTAACTTCATGGGCTACTGAATTACCTAACATCCTAATTTTATGTATAATTTTACCAGAATCTTCTGTAAACACGCCTTTTGTGATGAGATTTTGAATCTTTTGGGATAAAGTTTAACTCTTTCAACAGCGACATCATCTGGCTCTGAAAAATCAACATCTTCAGAATTCCACGTAGTCATTCGAAGCGAGATTGTCTCACAACCCTGGCACTGAATGATTTGATGGCTTATTATATAAGCCCAACTATTACATCCATCACTCCAATTTTCTTCAAAGTCGGCTGAAACTAAAATAATGTGCTTGGTGGGACATTTACAATTCATACATAACGCATCAACTTTAATTTTTGCGTTTTTGTTCATCGTTAGCTGAGAATGTGGTTCCATTAGAAATGGTAAATAATACGAAGGATTAAGGAATCATCATTTTTACAGGTTAAATTAATGAGATGTAATAAAAATTAAAGTACATCCTATTACTCCTATTACTCCTATTACTCCTATTACTCCTATTACTCCTATTACTCCTATTACTGGCTAATTTTTATAGGCCAAGTTGAACTTACACAAATCCAGGAAAAGCATGGTGAGTACAAAAAGACGATAGCGCACAGAATAATCCTGCGCACATAAATACGAACACCCTTTGTTGACCATTGGATAACTGGGTTTGCTTTCGGTTATGGTTATTTTAGTTTGTTGAATTCAGTAAGCCTTAAAGTTGATGTTCATTTCTAACTAAACCACTATTCGCCGTAATTTGTTTAGCCAGCTGACAGCCCGCTTCGTAAAACGGATGAATGATAAATTGTGCGCCCAGCTCTTCTAATATTTTCTGCTCTTCAGAGTGGTGACAAATCGTCCCGATCTGCCCTTTAAGCGCCCTAAAGGCAGTCGATTCCACAGCTCATTATCATCGGCATCACCATAAATCACCCGTAAGCCTTTCTTTAAGAATTTTTCCAATACAATCGGGTCGGAATCCAATCCCACCACCCGTTGCTCTTGTTGTTGCAACGTCAAATAGGCTGCCACGCCGGTTTGACCCATACCAACCACCAACCACTCCGCCAATCCAACCGATACCGGTAAACGGTCTGGATTTCCGGATTTTTTTCGAAGCGGGATAAGGTTGGTTCCATCATCGAAAACAGTTGATGCGAATATTTGTTTAAGGGTGCAGCAAACGCCAAAGAGCCGGCAACCGCTAAGCTAATAACGGCCTTCCACTCAGACGCCAATAGTTGCGCGTTCACCATTGCGTCGGTGGTGATTAAGGCAAATTCACTGTAGGTTGTGAGTGCTAATGAGGATACAAAGGCCGTTCTCGCGCGTAGCCCGGAAAACAAAAACAGGATAAAAAACAAAATGCCCTGCAAAGGCAGTAATAACAATAATTGAGTAGCCTCTATGATGGCCTCTTGATTAGGCAGCTCTGCCAAGCCAATTTGCAAAAAAATGCGACCAACAATATTTCTTTTATGCCCCAAAGCTTATGGGCTAAATCATCACTTTTCGGATGCGAGGCTAACATGATACCGGTTAACAAGGCACCCACATCCGAGGAAATCGCTACGGATTCAGCTAAAAAACCTCCCGCCAAGGCTAACGTAACCCCTAACAGCAGGCGAAGCTCTTCGGCGCGAGTAATGCTCAAGATAAAATGCGCCACCGGACGCAGTAGCGGTAACAGTAATAACCCGAATGCCCAAGGCGTAGGCTGTTTGCCCTCCGCCACCGCTAACAATGCAATCGCCACAATATCTTGTAAAATAAGGATACTTAAAACATCGCGACCATGTAAGCTGGACAATTCACCATTATCTTCCAACACTTTAATCGCTAACACCGTACTGGAAAACGCCAAACTCACACCCAAGATCAATGCCCCGGTAATATGCTCCCCTTGCAGAAAAAAGACCGCGCCCGAAACACTACTGACAATCAATAAATGTAAGCCGCCGACCGTGCGAACTTCCCGCCGTAACAGCGAACTTAGTTTGAGTTTTAAGCCGACGGTAAACAAGAGTATTTCAATACCAATATCGGCCAAGTGCGTTAGGTTTGGCATGGCCTCAACATTGAACAGATTCAATAAATACCCAGCTAACAAGTAGCCGACCAACGGCGGAAAAGATAGTCTACTGGCTAATAAACCGGTTACGTAGGCAGAGCCTAAACACATCAGTTCTTGCATAGTTCTCTCAATATGGTTTGAGTGCTTTAAAAACACTATAAACCATTAAGCAGTCAACGTGAGCGAACCAACACAAATTATCGAACTATCGCGGTCGAAAGCCGCCATCTCCAAACAGCTCCTCTTTCGCCTTACCATAGGGCTGTGGCCGACCCTGATTATCGCCAGTCAATACCATCATTCCCTTGGTGTTCCAGCGATATTGACCACGCGGGGGAGATTTTGACAATTTGACCAGTCATTATCTAACTGATGTGTAATTCCTTTTACCCGCCTTTAACCCAACGTCCAATCGGTATTATCCAATCCAATGATTAGTAACAACTAACATCTAAACAACCTACCTACCAATGTAAGGTAAATAGTAGCCGCCCCCGAAATAAGGGTAACCATAAAACGGATAAGCATATGCACCGTAACCACGATAACCATAGTAATTATATTGATCAACATCTGGCCATAAGTGTATCGCGGTACTTAAAATGAGTGGCAAGCGGATATTTTTTTACCGATTATCCGTTCAATATCGCCGTTCAGTACACCCGCTAGGGTAATTTCCTTGTTTTTGGTATAGATAGCCGGATCAAGAAAATCCGTACTTTTTACAACAAATCGTCCTTCGGGTGCTTTACTAAGCTGCGGACGGCCAGTGTAATTAAGTGGATAATAGACCACTTGCAGCAAACTATAGCTTTGCTCGTTTTCCACCTCAATGATGACCCCGCCCCAACGCACAGGGGTGTTTTTATAACTGTTTATATTCTGTTTTGCTTGGGCATAGGAAACAGCAAGATCGGGCGCATCCTTAATAGCTGTTGGCAGGCTTGAACAACCGCACAATAATAAGCTAATGAGTAATAAATATAACTTCATTACAACCTCTTTACCAAACGCAACTTATACCCCATTTTCAGCGTAAATCAATTGTAAGCCTATTTTAGAAACTGTTCAGCACAGAATAAAAACACTCCCTAAAAGTAGAAAAATAGTTGAGTAGTTTCCTTTTTAAGTGAGAACGTGCAACAGTTTTTAAAAGTCGTCATTCCGGCATGGAGTGCCGGAATCCAGGCTTGTTTGTTGCGCTTCCGACCCATTCTGATGACCACTCTGGCTGCTTTGCTGGGCGCTTTGCCGCACGGGTGTGGGGTCGGAGTTACGGCATCCGTTAGGGATTACAATGGTGGGTGGTTTGCTGCTGAGTCAGTTATTGACCCTATACACAACGCAAGTGATTTATTTAAATATGGATCATTTAGCTAAGCGTGTTTCTGGCTGGCTGAATTTGAACCAACCCGAAGTCTTTCAAAACGACGGCTTATCTTGAATATGTCTGCATGGTTAGTTTACCGTCCGGTTGCGACAACTTTGCTGACCCTTGCCATTGCCTTGGTTGGGATTCTGGCATTTGTGAATTTGCCGGTGCCATCATTACCGCAAGTAGATTTTCCCAGTATCAATGTCCAGGCGCAGTTACCGGATGCCAGTGCCGAAATGATGGCATCTGCAATCGCTACGCCTTTGGAGCGGGCATTGGGGCGGATCGCCGGTGTTACCGAAATGACCTCCAGCAGTTCGCAGGGTTCTACCCGAATCATCTTACAGTTTGATTTAGACTGGGATATTAACGGCGCTGCCCGGGATGTGCAGGCGGCGATCAATGCGGCGACCAGTCTGCTACCGACAGGTATGCCTAACCGACCGAGTTACCGGCGGGACAACCCTGCTGACTCCCCCATCCTGATCCTGACACTGACCTCTGACATCCTCAGTCGCGGACAAATGTATAATGTTGCGTCTACTATTCTGGCGCAAAAAATCTCGCAGATTCCCGGTATAGGCCAAGTACAAATTAGCGGTGCCGCTTTGCCCGCTGTGCGGGTCGAGCTTAACCCCAATGCGCTCACTAAATATGGCGTGGGCCTGGAGGATGTCCGGAACACCATTACCCAAACCAATACCAATCAACCGAAAGGTCTGATGGAAAATGACGATCAGCGCTGGCAGATTCAGGCCAATGATCAAGCGCGTAAACCTGAAGATTACTTACCGCTGATTGTAAATTACCAAAATGGCGCGCCGGTCAGGATTGCCGATCTCGGCGCGGTGGTGGATTCAGTTGAAGACCTGCGTAATGCCGGATTGAGGGATGGTAAAGCCTCGGTGCTGTTAATTCTCAGAAAACAACCGCTGGCAAATGTGATTGAAAGCATCGATCAGGTAATTGAGCTGTTGCCGCAATTGCGTGCTGCAATCCCCAGTGCCATTGATTTATCGGTGGCGGTTGACCGTTCGTTGACGATTTGGGCTTCGATCAAGGAAGTTGAACACAGCCTGTTTGTTTCAATTGGGTTGGTGATGCTGGTGGTGCTGTTGTTTTTGCGGGACCTGCGTTCGACGCCGGTGCCTATTATTGCTGTCCCTATTTCATTGCTCGGATCCTGTGCAGTCATTTATTTTTGTCACTACAGCCTGAATAACCTGACCTTGATGGCATTGGCCATCGCTACCGGTTTCGTCGTGGATGATGCTATAGTGGTGCTGGAAAATGCCAGCCGCCACATCGATAAAGGCGTTCCGCCATTCAGGGCTGCACTCTTGGCTATTAAAGAAGTGGGTTTTACGGTACTGGCGATGAGTGTGTCATTGGTGGCGGTATTTTTACCGATTTTACTGATGGGTGGAGTGGTCGGTCGATTGTTTAGGGGGTTTGCCGTGACCTTATCCGCAGCGGTTTTGGTGTCACTACTGGTTTCATTGACAGTAACCCCTATGCTTTGCGCCCGCTGGTTGAGTAAGGGAGGCTCTGAACAGGGGCGAGTTTATCAAGGCATAGGCTATGCGTTCGACAGGCTGCAAGCTGGTTACGAAAGTTCGTTGCGATGGGCACTCCGGCATGGCCGTATTATGTTGTTGTCTGGTACCATTATCTTGAGTGTATATTTGTATAAAGTAATTGATAAAGGTTTTTTCCCCACAACAGGATGGCGGTAGATTAATTGGTGGCCTGCAAACCGATCAAGGTGCTTCATTCTGGGCTATGCAGAAAAAATTGTTTGAATTTTCTGATATTGTGCAGCGCGATCCAGCGGTTGAGACCGTAGTGGCTTTTGCTGGTAGCCAACAGCAAGGGGGTAATAATGCGGATGTCTTTGTGGTGCTTAAGCCGCATGATCAACGCAGCCCCATTGAAGCGGTCATGGAGCGTTTACGTGGTAAACTTGACCGTATCCCTGGTGCCCGGTTGTTTATGTTTCCGGCGCAAGAATTGCGCATCGGCGGTCGTCCTTCTTATGGCTCTTATGATTACGCCCTGCAATCCGATGACTTGGCATTACTGCGGGAATGGAGGCCCAAAGTGGTGGTGGCCTTAAGTAAACTGCCGGAATTGAAAGATGCCAATACCAGTCAACAAGATAAGGGGCAGCAAATTGGCCTGGCCGTAGATAGGGAAATGGCATCTCGCTATGGTGTCACAGCCATGATTGACACCAGCCTCAATGATGCCTTTGGACAGCGGCAGGTGTCGGTTATTTACAATGCGCTGAATCAATACCGGGTGGTGATGGAGCTTGCACCTGAGTATTGGGAAAGTCCGGAAGCTTTGAAACAAGTTTATACCAGCGTGCCTCAAAAGCGTTTGCCTAACGGGGAACAAGTGCCTGCCCGCCAGATACCGTTGTCGATTTTAGCCAGTTTCGCACCGACCAATACACCGTTAAAAATTAATCATCAAGGCCAGTTTGCAGCCGCCACGGTGGAGTTTAACCTTAAGCCCGACGTTTCCCTGTCTCAGGCTACCCGATTGATTGAACAAACGATGCGGGATATAGGGGTGCCCAGTCCAATACAAGGCGCTTTCCAAGGGTCGGCTAAAGCATTTCAGGAACCTTTAAGTAACCAACCTTTGCTGATTCTTGCCGCTTTAATCACCATCTATATCGTGTTGGGCGTGCTCTATGAAAGCCTTATTCATCCATTGGCCATTTTGTCCACATTACCGTCTGCGGGCTTAGGGGCACTGCTGGCACTTATGGCTTGCGATACTGAATTCAGCATTATTGCGCTAATTGGTGTCATCCTCTTGATCGGTATCGTAAAAAGATGCGATTTTTCAGGCCTGCCTGCTGCGTTTTCGCCCCATCATGATGACGATCCTGGCGGCGCTGTTTGGGGCCTTGGCATTGGGCAGTGGCTATGGGGCGGAACTTCGTCAACCACTGGGCATTGCCATTGTTGGCGGATTGATTTTCAGTCAGCTGTTGACCCTTTATACCACCCCGGTTGTTTATCTTTATCTGGATCGTTTCCGATTATGGTTGCATGGCCGCTTCTTTAACAGTAAGGCTTCCCAAGCGGAAAAGCCCGCTCAAAACCATTGAGAATTGCATGAATTTGCGTATTGCCCACCCTCTGATTTATTCATTGTTCACCCTGCAATTAACTGCTTGTATGGTTGGGCCAGATTATGTTCGCCCTAAGGCAACGGTTCCCGAGACATTTAAGGAGAGTAAAGGTTGGAAGCAAGCGCAGCCTCGCGATAATGTGTTGTCCGGCAAATGGTGGGAAATATTTAAAGATCCCAAATTAAATACCTTAGAAGAAGAGGTTGCCGGTGCCAATCAGTCGATTATCCAGGCCGAAGCGCAATACCGCCAGGCGCAGCACCTGGTGCAATCGGCACAGTCGCCTTTTTTCCCGACTATCAACCTTACCGGCACAGCTAACCGTTTCCGTGCCGCCAGTGGTCAAAGTGTGGCAGTGTCCGGAGTCAGAAATTTATTTGGCAATGCGGTAAGCATGGCTTGGGAGCCTGATTTATGGGGCAGTGTCCGTCGCCAGATTGAGGCAAATACCGGTAACGCCCAGGCCAGTGCCGCTACCTTACAAGCGTTACGCTTGTCTATTCAGGCGACTTTGGCGGATGATTATTTTCAATTAAAGGTTTTGGATGAACAAAAAACCTTGCTGGATACAACTCTGGCGGTTTACAGCAAAACCCTGGATATCACCAATAACCGCTACGTGGTAGGAGTTGCGGCCAAGAGTGATGTGGTTCAGGCTGAAAGCCAACTGGAAGCGCTCCGCGCGCAAGCTATAAATCTCGACGTGCAGCGCGCTAAACTGGAACATGCCATTGCGGTATTGGTTGGTAAAGCCCCGTCAGAATTAATCTTAAAGCCAGCGCCTTTGAGCATACAGCCACCCGTTATTCCGCTCAGTTTGCCATCGGAACTACTGGAGCGACGCCCCGATATTGCCGCAGCCGAGCGCAAAATAGCCGCCGCCAACGCCCAAATTGGTGTGGCCAAAGCCGCGTATTATCCTGCACTGAATCTGGCTGCCACTAATGGTTTTCAGAGCTCTACTATTGACACCCTGTTTACGATGGCGCAACGTTATTGGGCGTTCGGCCCTGCAGGTTTGGCGCTGACGCTGTTTGATGGGGGAGCTAAAAATGCCCAGTATAAGCAGGCAATCGATAGTTTCGACGTCAGTGTCGCCGCTTATCGGCAAATGGTACTGACGGGTTTCCAGGAGGTGGAAGATAATCTGTCTACCTTGCGCATACTGGAAGAAGAAAAACTGGTGCAAGATAAAGCTGTCGCGTCCGCCAATCAAGCCCTGGCGTTGACCATCAATCAGTATCGGGCGGGAACTATCAGTTATCTGAATGTAATGGCTGCCCAAACTACCGCTCTGAACAATCAGCAGACTGCTTTACAGCTATTGGGTCAGCGCCTGTCAGCCTCAATATTATTGGTTAAAGCCTTGGGTGGCGGCTGGAACATGAACATGCTCCCAAGTTCCGATCAAGCAGGTGGTCAAGTCAAATGGACGGATTATCTAATTTTTCCGGTTGAGTGATGGAATACAGGATATGGCCTTAAGTCAGCGTTCTTTCTTATGGATTCCGTCAAAATGAACTTACGGCATTTAAAAAATTCCACCGCCTACGATCCTTACTGGGTGATTCAAGCGGATAAAAACGTAATCCCCAGCCACGCATTCAGGAACCAATCGCATTTATGGTGCTTCATTGATTTAGCCGTAAAAGAGGCCTTGACTACTTTGGTGTTGGTTAAGCGATGAGACTTAAGCTGAAGCATAACTTGTTCAGGTCGTTGCTTGATTAAAGATCGTATACTTTCAAAATCCTTGGATTCACTAAGAATTTTAAAGGTCTGATAAATTAAAATTCGCAATAAACTTTAGTGGAAAACGCGCTGAGTTGGAACTCCCCTTCGGGATATATTAGACTCGGTGGAGGTTTCAACATATTGGGTCTGAAATCACAATTTGGGAGCGTGTATTTTGAGTTTTGACTTTGACAAGGTAATTAGCCGTTTAGGGACTTCCAGCCTCAAATATGACGGGCGCCAAGCGGTATTTGGCACCCCGGATGTTATTCCCTTATGGGTGGCAGATATGGATTTTGCCGCGCCTGTGAATAACAAAAATATATGGCGTAATTAAAAATAAACCCGGATTAAGCTAAACTAACCTAAACAACTGGCTTAGAGAGTACTTAAGTTAGGTTTTGTGATTTAAAAATATTTGGCGCGAAATAAACAAAAAACGCCAAAATTTTATATATTTTTGGCGTGATTATTTGCTTAAATGCTTAATATCAAATTTTAGTTAAAACTGCTCCACTTAAAAATTCTGTCTCTAACTGGCTACAGGGAGAAAGTGCTTGATACCTAAACTTCCCTTTGACGCTACCTAGCTTTTCATTAAGATCATTAATTATTTTTTGCAATGGTTCAACAGATTCTACTGTGAATACTTTGCTTTCCTTAATGTTCGAAACAGCTATTTCTGTTCCCAAAACCGATTGATCTAACAAGATAAAACTAAGCTCATCTATTGCGGTTTTTAATTCGGAGCTTCGCATTTCTTCGCTTACTGACATTACTCTGTTATAAATCTGCGAAGCATAATACCCGAATATCACATTTCCAAATGAAGTACCGGAGAGTCGCTGTTTTTGATAAAGATTTTTGTGCGGGTATCCTCCCCAAAAAATCGTCAAAAACGACGCGACGATTATATGCTACGCAGCCCC
>JBEBJQ010000110.1:0-10836 GCA_040079795.1 Methylococcales bacterium | reverse complement strand
GAACCCACGACAAACGGATTAAAAGTCCTTAATTTCACATCACTATAAATTACATTACCTTACAATACAATAAGTTACGAGATGTCACGTTACTATGTTTCGCCATTATCTAACTACCGCGTTGAACTTTTGTTGAACTAATCACGCGCAGAGTCGAGATAATTAAATCTCACTTAATACATAATGCGCGGCACGCTTTGATTCACCTGCTTTTAGTAGCACGCCTAACTCAACTAGCTCACTCACATCACGTAAGGCAGTATCAGTAGAGCATTGTGCAATCTTTGCCCATTTACCCGTAGTGAGATTGCCATTAAAGTCATGCATCATCATGTTTAACATTTTCATTTGCCGCTCATTCAACTTGCCGCTCGGCAGGCGATGACTTAAATTAGCCAAATACACCACACTCTTTAGTTCTTCATTTGCGCTTTGCACTGCACGCAATAAACAAGCTAAAAACCACGTTAGCCAAGCAGTCACATCTAACGTGCCTTTTTGGGTTTGCTCTAAGCTATTGTAGTAATCTTCACGCTCGCGCTGCATTTGTGCAGATAAACTGTAGAATCTTTGTGGCAACCCATCTGCGCGTGCTAAAGCCATATCGCATATTGCGCGGCCAATACGCCCATTACCATCATCAAACGGATGCAAGGTAACAAACCACAGGTGTGCTATCCCCGCTTTAATGACAGGGTCTAATCCTAACTCGTGATTAAACCAGCCTAAAAAGTTGGTCATTTCTGTTTGAAGTATTGCGGCTGAAGGTGCTTCATAATGCACTTTCTCATGGCCTATGCCACCTGAAACCACTTGCATTGCGCCTGCTGCGTCATCTCGATAAGCAGCAACAGTAAGTTTAAACATGCCACTATGGCCTGTTGGAAACAATGCCGCGTGCCAGCCAAATAGCCTGTCTTGGGTTAAAGGATTAGCGTGGTTGCGCGTAGCATCTATTACCATTTCTACCACACCATCCACATGCTTATCTGACGGCACTAAACCGCCTGCATCTATGCCCAACCTTCTAGCAATAGACGAGCGCACAGCTTCAGGATTAAGTCGCTCACCTTCTATTTCACTCGATTTAACCACTTCGCTGGTTAATACTTTAAGGCTAGCCTCTTCAGCCAGCTTAAAGCCCAATGCTTGCATAGAGCCAAGTAAGCGGCCGCGCTCAAGATTAACCTGTGATAATAGTTGTGAAAATGCCGCTGAATTAAACGACCATTGCGGCCATTCAGCTTGTTGCCAGATATATTTTAGATTATCACCGCTATTCATGCGGCAATAATGGCATATTATTACCGCACAGTCAATTATTACCGCTTATGTTGCGGTAATAAGCAGATGTTATTACCGCACTTGTATGAATTACTCTTAAGTTTAACCTTTTTTCTTATGTTCAATTTTACGTTTTTGATAGATAATGGCGGCACTATGGAATTAAATGGATGCCACGTTATTGCTGCAAAAAGCACACATGCTGTGCAAGCTGCAATGTTTGTGCTGGAGTTACCTGCACAGATACCAACTGAAATAATCCAAAAAGCATCTGCGCACTATGATTCATCAAAGGCTCTGCTAGATTTTTTTCCTATCAAAACTGAAAATCGTGGGATGTTAATTAACATTAGCAATGATGCAGTTGGAGTAAATCAAACAGACGGAATTCAAGGTATTACTCTGCAAAGAATTGCCACTGACGGCAGCCCTGAATTCATATTTAGCATACAAGGTAACCAACTCGCTTTTACGTGTAATAAGTACACTAGGTGGCAAGAAGTGTCGCAAAAAGCTATCGAATTATTAAATGAATTTTCTGCATTGATTTGCCCCGTAGCAGGTGTAGCAGTAATTGCATTGCAATATGTAGATGAGTTTATTATCACTGGGAAATTAGATGAATATCGCTCATCAATTTTATTTAACTCCAAAAGTAAGCGGCTACCTGTAGCCATTCTTGATGAAAATGATTTTTGGCATAACCATGCTGGTTGGTTTGAGAATAATGCAATAGACAATCGTGTTTTGAACAACCTTAACGTGAGTTACTACCCTCAGCAACCTAATATAAATGCGGTGCAAATTATTTCTGCTCATAAGGAAATCCTGAAAGAACCAATATTTGAATACCAAAACTTGATTGCAATGATGCCAAGCAGCTTTGAGAAGTTACACACCAAGAACAAAGAAATGTTTAAAGAAATACTCAATGAAGAAACTCTGAAGTCAATTAACTTGATTGGAGACAACAATGATTGATAACATAAAATTTTTAAAAGCAGCCGCATTTACTGTAATTAGCTTTAATGCTCATGGAGCTGAGATAGATCAGAACCCTATAACAAGTGATGTTTATAAAGTAATTGCCTCTGTAAATACGCCTGCACTATCAGCCTTTAACGAAACTTCACCAGTCAATCAGACCTTTCATGTCGCCCCATTTTTAGGTAACGCACTGCCTACACTAACTACTTGGGGGATTGTCCAACAGGCATTTACACCGGTGAATAGTATTCAACTTGCACTTGATAGTATTGGAATAAGCAGGGCTATTGGTAGTCAGTTATTAAGTATGGCCAAAGGCATTCTTGCTGAATTGAATTATAGTGAGGTTAAAGTATCAACATCTTTGGTAAGAGACCCTGAAGAAAATGTCTCGTATCTAACCTTATGCCTTCATGTAAATGCAACTTTTGAAGAGTCATTGGCACTTGATTCAAAATTAACTAAAGAATTGATTTCGCGTGCCGTAAATATCCCAGAAAATCTTTCATTTGCAGTCTATGACATAGGTTAGCCTAATTTGATAACTGCCGATGACATTGCTGATTTAGCTAGAAAATTAGTCGGTGAAACCGCGAATGAAGTACGTATTAGATGCGGCGTTAGTAGAGCCTACTACGCGGCGTTTCACTATTGTGAAATAGCGGCTAATTCATTTTGCAGTCAACTTTCAGAAGCAGATAAGGAAGACCGTGGCAATCACGCGCAGCTTTACCACAGACTAGAGAACTTAAGCAAAGACAAAGCCACAGAAGGTAACTTGAAATTGATGGCGGCCGAAGCTAAAAAACTAAGAACACTGCGTGTTCAATCTGATTACCACTTAAATGAAACGGTTAATCAAAGGGATTTTGGACGTAGCATCCATCACATGAGCCAAGTTAAAAGTTATCTTGAATCGTTGAGTACATAGCCTATATCCAAGCATCCACCAATACGCCAAATTCAACCTTTGTAACATTTGATTGAGCTTGCAACCAGTTTTTAACCTTTGCAATATGCGCGTCTGTCACACTGCCTCTTTTATCTATCGCGACGAACCCACAAAACTCTTGGCCTACGCCACCACCATAAACCATGCCGTTTCTTTCAATGGCAGACAATAAAAATTCGTTAATAAACGCCTCTAAAGCTTCGGCAGCTAAACTCTCTTTTAATGAGAACGACAGGTTAAAACCGAATTCTTGAAACTCATCTACATGCAGTTTTTTTCTTAATCTTTTGCTTCTACTTTTGCTCATGTTTCACCCTTATTTAGCGCAGTCATTATTTTCGCGTCCGCGAAAATAACGCTAAAAACTCAACCACGTTTCGCGGACGCGAAAATAACTAAACTTATCATGCGTCAATTAAAAGCCTACTCTTGTCTCAAGTGCTAATTCGGCAGGTTGAACTAGCGGTTCACCTTGCCAAGCATCAAATAATTCAAAGTAACCCACAGGCCACTGATTCTGCGCATTAACGGCACGCGTTACCAATTGGGCTAAATATTGAGAAAGTGGCAAATTTTCCTGCTTGGCATTTGTGCGGATTTGCGTTTCTACTCCGTCAGGCACGTAAAAATGTAAATGCGCCATTATTCCGTCAACAATAAATTACATACAAAATTTTTAGGAAAATCCAGCTTACCGTTAATGCCGACAATGTTATCGGCCAGCCGCTGATTGATGACTGTGAGCGATGCTTCATGTTCTGCCTTATATATTTCTACCAGCCAAGCATAATCTTTTAGGTTGGCTTGTAAACTTAGGCGGTTGGCATACGAAGTCGTGGGCGTAATGACAAGTGGCTGCATGGCATCGCACTCACGTTGTGCAGTAGCTGGCGGCACGCCAATGGCTAACAATTGAGTATATACTGCCTCAACAAAACGCTGTGGCAAAGTAACATAAGGCGCGGCATCTAATACCAGCCCTAAACGGCCATGCTCACATACTGCCACTACTGACTTGGGGCGCGTGTGCAGCAAGTTAAGCGACCAGTCACCCAAGCGATTTGTGCTTAACTTGGGTACTGAATTTTTAACTGGCGCGGTTTTCATCGCAGTCAGTAATTTTTTCGTGCAGCGCAGAGCCATCATGCAACCTCCGTTGATAAGCTGCCTTGTTGTAGCACAGTCATTATTTTCGCGGACGCGAAAATAATTAAACTTTTCAGTACCACCTGTAATTGGCTAATTTTTCTTACGCTAATTTTTCATCAATCCAAATTTTTAATAACGACTGGTAAGGCACGCTTTTTTGTTGGCCGCTACTTCCTGTAAATAGAAATTTACGCTCTGCGCCTTTACCTATACTAAATATCATCTTAATTTTTAACTGCATTACAAACTACTTTGTGACGGTGTTTGCATAACTTTTGTCATAAGGTCGCCGCCAGTAACTTCATCATATCTTGTAGGAATTTTGTCTTTTAATTTAAAAAGACGGTGATTAGCTGAACGTATTAGCTGCCCATAGGTAGTAGCAGTAACTCTTCCCCTAAGTACATCACCAACTTTGCTTTCCTTGATTTTTAAGGTTTTATCATCGACTTCATAGCCCACTACAAAGGCGCGAATTAACGGCGTTCCATCCATAAGGCCGCTGCCTATAAAATCTTGTACATATCCATCAGCTTGATTCATTTCATCACGTCCGATTTTAGACTTTCCTTTTTTCAACTCAATAATTAGGACATCTTGAATTTTGGTTAAGTTTTGGTCGTGGCTATCAAAAGTCTCGGTGCCTACTATTGAGTAAGTTGCGTCAGCCATTATTACTATGTCTGGTCGTTGGCGAGAGTTCTTAAATACTGTAGGCTCAGAATCTTTATTGAAAATTTTCTTCGCCGCAGATTGCAAAGTAACATTTGAGGCGTATTCATTACTATCAAACTCTGGGCCAAAAAGCCAACGCGCTTGTGTGACTAATGGGTGTAATGTATGAAGCTCATCTGTCATTGCATCGCCACATAATTTTTCTATCGCCACAATTACAGATAGCCTATGATCGATTTCATCAAGCACAGACAGAGCATCACGAATGCTCCATTGCCCTAGCAATTTATCTAGCCCATCAATATCAGACTCATCTAATTTTGTAAGCTTCTCTAACAACGCCGTCCCGCTTCTTGATTTCTCCAAATTGATGACGGCTTGGACTGCAAGAGATAAAGTTTCAGGATTAATTGTAGGCTGTTGCTTCACAAGCTCTTGAGTAAACGCAGTGACTTCTAATCGACCTAGTGTTGATAGCTCCTTAAATTGCTCACGATTGCGAACTAAAGCATCCTCTGAGCTTTCTTCGATAAAATTAGCTGATAACTTTTCAAACATTTTATTTGCAAAGTCACATACAGCTTCTTGTAACAACCTGACTAATTCGGTCGTTTTGAATCTTGACCAATCAGGTTCAACCTCACTTATCCAATCGTTATTTGCTTTAATAACAATCGCATATCTTTTTGCAAACCTACTTCTACCATCCAAAATAGATAAGTTACCAACAATCCAACTTGGCACACCAACAAGCCTGTTATTAACCCAAAAAGCAACACCTTGATATAAGGTTGATTGTGCGGTTTTTGTTGAATCGACCACAAATGCTTCAACGGTTAAGCTATCTTTAACTGTTAAAGTGGCGCGCTCAACAAGCCCCGAGTGTTCTGGCAAAGACACTGATTTACCATTCACACTAACAACAAATTGTGGGTCATGCAAAAATCTAGCACTTAGAATTTCTCTAATTTTATCGGCATCAGGTAAATGCCTCTCAACATTGACTGATAGCCTAGTTCCGTTTCCAGCCGAATTGTTGAATACTGAACTCTCTATGTAAAACGGATTTTGAAGGTTGCGTGTACCTACTTTATAAATCGATTCAATACCTTTACTTTTAGTATTGACCTCATAATTATCAGAAAAACAAATTAGGCCATGACGACCTACGCCATTTCTACCATACGCTTTACGTTTGCCGCCTGACCTTTCGGCTGGGAACTCAACATCATTTCCTTGATGCTTTATCCGATTGTAACCAAGCTTCATCCAACGCGCTTTGAATTGATTATCAGTCATGCCATGCCCATCATCTGAAATGACAAGGGCATTGTTTTTTTCGGTAGGAACAATAATGTCAACTTTAGATGCGCCTGCATCCCAAGCGTTTGCAACAAGCTCAGTAATTGCAATCTCGGGGTCGTGCGCAATACGTCCGAGTGTTCGCACTAAATAATCTTCTTCAAATAATGAGCTAAATGTGTCCATGTAACCTATTTTACACTCATGATAGTTTAGCCAATATCTAATTTCGGCAAAGCATTCACAATTTTCATCGTTTCCAAGCTCACCGTAATCACGCGTTGAAATAATTCAAGTGGATAGCGCGGGTTGTGCATGGTGTCGATTGCCCAGTCGTTAGCGTCATTGGTGATGCCGCTGTCTTTGTGAGTGGTGACAGCTTGGCGTTCCATTACCCATTCAAGGGCGGGCTTGCCGTTTACCACGTATTCATACGCTTCAATCGGTATATCTTGCATGGTGATTTTGCTGTTATATACCACGGTGGTTTTATCGGCTTTGCTAGCGAATTTCATTTGTGTCACTCTGAAATCTGCATCTTCCAGCATATCCACTGCCAGCTTGCCTTCTTTATAATTCACTGGGTACGGGGCAACGCTTTCATAGTTGACATGCAAACCTGCTAAATCTCGCCCTGCTTGGTTGAACGCCCAAAAATCAGCAGCTTTTTTCACGCAAGGAATGCGTGGTAATTCTTTACTCAGGTTGTCGGCATAACGAGCTTTGTAGTCTTCACTGTGCAACAAGCCGTAAATGTAATAAAAAATATCTTGTTTGCTGATTTTTTCATTTGGATAGGCTGTTTGAAAGTGCGCTAATGCGGCATCGGTAATGGCATGGCGGCGGGTTGTGCCAGTGGGTTTTGCGGGGGCTTCTGTGGCAAATAATTCGCCGTTTGTACCTTGAGTGTTCATTATTTGCCCTCCATTGTTTCGTAAAGAAACATCGGAAAGCACTGCGAATCGCCTATCAAATGCAGGTCTGGCAGTGTGTTGGTCATCAGCACTGAAAAGCCCTTGGTCGCCCCTACTGAGAGGCAAATCACTAGATTCTGCTCTTGTTCCTCGGTCAGTTTGGGTATAATTGTGCTGTGCTGTGCTGTGCTGTGCTGTGCTGTGCTGTGCTGTGCTGTGCTGTGCTGTGCTGTTTATCGGCTCGCCTGTTTCATAAATATATTCAGGAAAGCATTGCCCTTTAGAAATCATTTCTAAGTCTGGCATGGTGTCAGTCATCAAAGCCGAAAATTCTTTAGTTGCACCTCGTCCAGTGACGCTAATCACACGATTTTCTGCCGAAAGGCTGGGGAATATACGCGGCATTTGTGCCACACGGTGATTAAACATTCCATCATAATAAAGCCATTGCTTTTGAAATGGTCTATAAAGACTTTCTGTTAAAGCTTCAGTGCGATACTGTCCTTTTCTCATTCGCATAAAATCAGCAGTTAGGCTACTTGACCAACTAATTTTGGCCGCTTCATTACTCATAAAATTTGATGCTTCTGGATATTCTGATTTTGACAAACCATCGCAAGCTGCTTGATATTTAAGTAAACCTTGATTGTAAAAATCAATCATGTTTCGCATGTTTGTTTCAAGTTTTGGCTTTGATGCTTGGTAGCACCAAGCATCTCTATTTGTACCAATTCCTAAAGAATAATTCTCAAATATCACCACTGCATTTTTGTCTTTCTTATCACCCATGCTGATATGCTCGCTAAAGCTATCGTCACGCTGGTTAATCCAGTCACCGTGCAGGTCGGGGGTGATGCGCTGCCAGCCATTGGCTTGTGTGATGCCGGCAATGCTCACAAACTCGCTGATTTTGTCTAGTTTTTCTTGCTGGTTTAAATATTCGCCAATATCGTGAAAGCAGATATTGCCATGCTCACTGGCATTGGGGTTCTTTACGAGTAAGCTAATGGCAACGGGGGTGCGTGTACCTTGCCCAAATACATTGTCTTTTTCTTTACGGCGTTGCTCACCTGATGTACGCGCATTGCCACGCAAATGAAACACGTAAATGTTGCTAAATTCTTGTGCTAGGCATTTACGCAAGCCATCAGAAGAATTGCTATCTACAAAACTGGCATTGCTGACAAAGCCAATTACCCCAGCATCTTTGATGCGGTCGCTTGCCCAGCGTATGGCGCGAATGTAAGAATCCATTAAGTTTTTGGTAGAGGTTGCGCTTGAATTTTTTGCATAAGTGTTACTGATGCGAGCATCTAATTGTGGATAGGCAACGTTGGCGTTGTTATCGTTCTCACTTTTCTGTCCCGCTGAATACGGCGGGTTGCCAATAATCACGCGAATGTCTAAGGCTTTTTGTTTTTTACGGCGGCTACTGTTAGCTTCTAGCAATACGCTGATGAGGTCTTCTTTTTCGTGAAGTTGAAAGGTGTCAGTTAGGCAGATACCATCAAACGGCTCATAATCAACCTCATCATTTTCGCTTATTAAGTCGTGATACACCGATTCAATGTTAATAGCGGCGATGTAATAAGCGAGTAGCACAATCTCATTGGCGTGGATTTCATGCTTGTATTTGTATGCGAGTTGCTCTTTACTGATTAAGCCACTTTGCAGCAGGCGAGTAATGAATGTGCCTGTGCCAGTAAAGGGGTCAATGATGTGGACATTTTCACTGCCTAGCGTTTGGCCGAATTGAGCTTTTAGCAGGTCATTCACACTGTGAATAATAAAGTCCACCACTTCTACGGGCGTATAGACAATGCCGAGGCGTTCCGTCATTTTTGGGAAAGCATTTCTAAAAAACTTATCGTATAACTCCACGACTATTTTTTGTTTACCAGCGGCATTGTTTATACCAGCAGCACGCATTTTAACGCTGTCGTAAAAGCGTTGTAATGTGTCGGCTTCTTTGTCTATATTATGCTCATGCAACACATTTAAAACATCTTGCATGGCTAATGACATTGGGTTTTTAGAAGCGAAGCTATAGCCTTCAAAAAGTGCATCAAACACAGGCTTGGTGATTAAGTGTTGCGCCAGCATTTCAATGATTTCAGGGTCGCTAACTGCGTTGTTTAGGTCATCACGTATTTCATTGGCAAAGTTGTTGAATGCTTGTATCTCAACTGTATTAGCTGGATTTTCTAATATGGCTGTAATTCGGTCAATATGCGTTTTGGCAATTTTGGCAATGTCATTTGCCCAGTCTTCCCAATGGCTGCGGTTGCCGCATTTTTGCACTACCTTGGCGTAAATGGCTCTTTCAATCTCACCAATTTCAAACTCTAAGCTGGCTTGGGTATCGGTTAATGGTTGGTTTGGTTTTTCACCTATGCCAAAGGTGTTACGTCCAGCACTTTTGTTTTTAAGCTTTTCGCCGTTTGCATCTTTGGTTTTAATTTTTGGTGTGATTTTATCTGTGACGGCGATGACTTCCATTTTGCTGATGTCGCGCCCGATTAAATCTAGCTTATTCACCATTGCATCAAAGCGGTCATCATGTGAGCGCAAAGCTTGCAATACTTGCCATACCACTTTGTAGGTTTTATTGTCGTTTAGGGCTTCGTGCGCTTCCATACCTGCGGGGATGACCACAGGCAAAATGACATAGCCACGCTTTTTGCCTTCGGCTTTACGCATGACGCGCCCCACAGATTGCACCACGTCCACTTGCGAATTGCGTGGGGTAAGGAATAACACAGCATCCAAAGCAGGTACATCCACACCCTCAGAAAGGCAGCGCACGTTAGATAATATACGGCAAGTTTCAGCAGGTGGTTCGGCTTTTAACCAGTTGAGTTTTTCCTCTTTTTTGCTGGCATTCATGCCGCCATCAATATGCTCTGCTTCACAATTTAAGGAGAGTGATATGCTAGGGTTGCTGTTATCAAAAGCATCTTCAAGCTCTTGTGCTTTGTAGGCTTCAACCACTTGCGAGAACATACCTGCAATATTTTTAGAGCTGACTTTATGGACTTTATTTTTGCCATTAACGCTAGCTTCAATGACTTGGCAGAAAGCCACAGCGCGGCGCATGGGGTCGGCATCGCCCGTGAGGTCTTCTTGCGTATCTTGTTTGGATAACGCTTTCCAGCAGCCGATTATTTTTGCAGCATCATCTACTTTTAGTTGATTATTTTCATCGCTTAATAGCGTTTGTAGGCGGCGGTTAATGTGTGTTTCATCTACGGCCAACACGATGACTTTGTAATCTACCAATAAATCTTGTCGCACAGCTTCAGAGAACGAAATAACGTATAGCTCTTTACCATATAGCGTTTCATCGTCCATTGAGCATAACGCTACATTGTCTTTATCTGCGCTGGCTTTTGCCATTTCGCCATAAATGCGCGGCGTGGCCGTCATGTATAGGCGTTTAGTGGCTTGAATGAAGCTGGCATCGTGGACTTTTACAAAGTTGCTTTCGTCATCATCGTCAAAAGTCGCGCCCGTTGTGCGGTGAGCTTCATCGCAGATAATCAAGTCAAAGTCTGCCAAGCCAAATTCTTTTTG
>JBEBJQ010000109.1:0-11013 GCA_040079795.1 Methylococcales bacterium | reverse complement strand
GAACTACCTCCACCGCCGAAGCCCCCGCCGCCAAAACCGCCACTAGACCAGCCGCGACCACTGCTTTGGTGTATGCCTACGATAAAAAAAACGATTAAGCCCATGATGATTGAAAATCCAAATCCCAAGATTAATCCGGCAATCGTGCCGCTGCCCAGTGCGGCAAAGGCTCCGCCGAGGGTTCGTCCAAAAATGGCGGATAAAAACCAGCCTGCCAATACGCCAGCGATCAAGATGAGCATAAACCTGCCGTCATCTTGTTGGGTATTTCTATTCTGTGCAGTAGGGGGTGGCAAGGATTCGCCCGCAATCAGTTGCGCTAACTGCATAACTCCGGCATCAATTCCACCTGCAAAATCGCCCGCTTTAAAGTAAGGGGTAATAGTTTCGCTAATAACGCGTTTGGCAATGGCATCTGGAATAGCACCTTCCAAACCGTAGCCAACTTCTATGCGTAGTTTTCGGTCATCTTTAGCGGCAATTAAGATGACGCCGTCATCAATCTTTTTACGGCCAATTTTCCAGGCTTCCGCTACTCTAATACTATATTGTTCAATAGCCTCAGGCTGTGTCGTGGAGACTATCAATACTGCCAGTTGGCTGCCTTGTTTGGCTTCGATGGCAGCCAGCTTGTTTTCCAAGGCTGAAATTTGTTGCTGCGTCAAAGTGGCGGTCAGATCGGTAACACGATGCGATAAGTCGGGTATAGCGACTAAGGCTAAGGCTATCGGGCACAGTAACAGCAATAAAACCCCGAACCCGAGCTGTCGAATCCGGTTGGTAAATGTCATCAAAATTTTAATTGCCCGGAACGGTGGCGGGCCCAAAACCAGAAGTTTGAGGGGCTGGCAATGCTTGTGGTATTGCAGCAGCAGTTGGCGCAGTGGCAGGCGTAGCTACTTGTGGTGCATTAAAATCAACGGTAGGCGGCGCAGCAATGGCGCGTTCATTTTCTACGCTGAAGCTGGGTTTGGTTTTATGCCCAAACATCATGGCGGTCAGGTTGGTTGGGAAAGAGCGTACGGTGATGTTGTAATCTTTTACGGCACCGATATAACGGTTGCGCGCGACGGTTATGCGGTTTTCGGTGCCTTCCAATTGTGCTTGTAAATCACGAAAAGACGCATCGGCTTTCAGTTGCGGATAATTTTCTGCCACCACCATCAGCCTAGATAATGCACTGGTCATTTGACTTTGTGCCACGATAAATTTTTTAAAAGCTTCTTCATCGTTAACCAGTTCTGGCGTGCCCTGCATGCTGCCGACGCTGGCCCGTGCCTGGGTAATTTGGGTCAGAACCTCTTTTTCATGTGCGGCGTAACCTTTGACAACATTAACCAAATTAGGGATTAAATCTGCACGGCGTTGATATTGATTTAAAACTTCGCCCCAGGAGGCTTTAATTTCTTCGTCGGTTGTTTGCAGGGTATTATAGCCGCAGCCGGATAAGCTTAGCAGCATGAAAAGCGTTGTTAGCCATTTGAACATGTTAGTTTCTCGTCAATGTTTTAAGAATAACTCGGATTGGATACGGGTTTACAATAAAGCCGCTCGACCCGATACCGGTCAGCCAATTAAGCTGAAAAACCATTATATATAAGGTAGATGCTGGATCTGATTATCCCTTATTTGTTAAGAATTGTTAAGTAACGTCGATTAAATTAAGTTGAGGGCACGCGTTATTTTTTTCTAACTACCGCTTCAGAGGTAATCCCCAGCCAGTTTAAAACGCCTTTTCCCGCCAAAAATCCACTGGCAAAGCAAGCGGTCAGTAAATAGCCACCGGTGGGTGCTTCCCAATCCAGCATTTCACCCGCGCAAAATACCCCTGGTATGGCGTTTAACATCAGGTCTTCATTCATCGCTTCAAACTTAACCCCGCCCGCACTGCTGATCGCTTCATCCAAGGGTCTTGTGGCAAGTAATGTAATAGGGAACGCTTTAATCAATGTACAGAGCCGGGTTGGGTCATTGAAGTCATTAGCTGTTGCAATTTCTCTAAGTAATCCGGCTTTTACGCCGGTAATGCCTAAACATTTTCTGAGGTGATTGGTGAATGACTGCTTGCCTTTGGGTTGCGACAGTTTAGCAATCAGCACCGATAGGGCGTGGTTAGGCATAAGGTCTAGCTTTAAAGTTGCAGATCCCTTTGCTTCTATTTCTTCGCGTAGGGGGGCTGACAACGTATAAATTAATCCGCCCTCAACACCGGTGGCAGTAACGATTAATTCGCCATGCTCCTGAAAACATTCGCCTGTAGTATTCGTAAAGGATGCGGCTATAGATTTTAACGGTTGCCCCGCAAAGCGGTCGGTAAAGTAAGTGCTCCAATTGGCGCCAAAGCCGCAGTTTGCGGGCTTTAACGGCACAATGTCGACACCCTGCTCAATTAAAAGTGGCACCCATTCACCTGTGGAACCAAGCTTAGCCCAACTGCCGCCACCCAAAGCCAAGACCACAATATCTGCCTGGATTTCACGATTCCCATTGGATATTGCAAAATTGAGGGAACCGGCGGATGACCAGCCTAGCCAGCGATGCCGCACATGGAAAGTAACACCTGCTGCGCGTAACCGATGTAACCATTTACGTAATAAGGGCGCGGCTTTCATGTCGATGGGGAACACCCGCCCGGATGAGCCGACAAAAGTGTCGACGCCTAGCTCTTGGCACCATGCCCGTAGGGATGTGGGGCTAAATTGCTTGAGCATTTCGCCTATAACCTCATGCCTTGAGCCATAGCGTAAGCAAAATTGCTCAAGTGTTTCGGCGTTGGAAATATTCATGCCGCCGACACCTGCCATTAAAAGTTTCCGTCCAACGGAAGGCATGGCATCGTAGACATCAACTGCCAGCCCTGCTTTACTTAGAACTTCCGCCGCCATTAATCCAGCAGGTCCACCCCCTATAATGGCGACTTTTACGCGAGGCAACTGGGTGGATAAAGGCACTATTTTAATGACGCAGCTTTTTAAAGGGTAAGGCTAATAATTTTAACAGTCTTAATTCTTCCATATCCCGGTAACCTGCTAAACCGATGGGCATACTGACCTGCGCTTGTTGGGGATTTGCTGTGTAGGTTTTAAACAACCGATCCCACCAGGACACTGAAAAGCCGTAGTTGCTATCGGTCTCCGCAGGCACAGTGGAATGATGAATACGGTGCATATCCGGTGTGACTAACAGGTAGCGCAAATAGTGATCTACTTTTTCTGAGATGGCTACATTGCTATGATTAAAGGTCGCCGTAGCGTTTAAAATGATTTCAAAGGCAATTACGGCTAACGGTTCCGCGCCTAGTAAAAGAATAAAAAATACTTTAATTAAGAGCGATAACACTATTTCAAAGGGATGAAAGCGCACCGCCGTAGTGGCATCGAAGGCAATATCGGTATGGTGTACCTGATGCAAACGCCACAGCAGCGACCATTTATGCATCAGGATGTGTTGTGCATAAATGGCGACATCCAGCACCAGCAAGGTTATTAAGATAGTGAATCCGTTTGGCAGAGGGTAAAGGTTTAACAAACCCCAGCCGAGCTTTTGCGCCTGTACTGCACTTAAATAAGCAATGCTGCCGAGGCTTAGCCGAACCACCAGCATATTTAGCAACGCTAAGCCCAGATTAATCGGCCAGCGATGTCGGCGAGGAGAGTCAAAAGTTCGCCGCGGACGAAGCCACTCCCAGCTTGCCATGATCGAAAAAACACCCAGTGCGGCACTGAGCCGGATTATGTTTTCCAAAATACACCTTGTCGATAGAGTTGTGCCAAAGTCTCTGTGGATGCGCCGAAAAAATAGCGCAGTCGCAGCGACCACATTAAAAGTATCGTTTTAATGATCCCGAATTGTTCCCAGCGCCGCACCGAGCTAATGACTTTAGCGTTTAAGCAAACTGGCGGCGAAAGGCGATTTAATTTTTTACATAGATCAATATCTTCCATTAACGCTTGGTTAGTATACTGATTAACGGTCTGAAAGGCACTGTGAGTCACAAAAATACCTTGATCGCCGGTTGCAATACCGGTTATTCGTGAACGCCAGTTCATCATCATGGCGATAACCGGTAAGAGACGGTGTGCTCCTTTTAGTTCAATATCAAAACGCCCCCATTGTCGCTTAGTGCTAAGTGCCTGCTGAATTAAATCCAGTGCCTGTTCCGGCAATAGCGTATCCGCATGTAAGAATAATAAAATGTCACCCTGCGCCTGTTGTGCGCCGACATTCATTTGATTCGCCCGCCCGGCTTCGGCGATGATGACTTGATCGGCATAGCGTGAGGCGATGTTAATGGTGGTATCTTGACTGCCGCCATCGACCACAATAATCTCACAGCTCGGTCGGTAGGGTTGTAATGCCAGTAGATAATCGGCAAGGGTCGCAGCTTCGTTTAAGGTGGGAATGATGATTGAGATGGGCACTATTTCACTGCTGTAAGGCGTTTTGCTGAAAGAAAAACGCCATTTCCCAGGTTATAACTATAACTACTAAGTTTAAGCATAATTTCAAAAACCTATAGTTTATCCGTCGTACGGTTGTAGCTTGTAACATCTTATGGGTATTGTATTTTTGTTAAAACTGTTTCAGAAACACTGCCATCTTTTTTGTTGGTATTTATGCTTTTTACTGGCACACCCTTATTAATACTGACCCAAGACTCTATAACGTTATTATCTCCTTCTACGCGAGTACGAACTGCTTCAAAGGTACCAGCAGGGGTAGTTACAACATCGTCTATTTTTTCGATTGTAAACTTAGTGATGGTATTCCAATTAATAGCCCTTTTAGTTTGTATTTCATCAGTTGTAGAGGTCAGTGTTTGAATATTGGGCTCAGTCTGCCATGTTTGATTTTTACATAATCTAACGGCTGGCCCTATAAATTGACCAGGCTCATGGTCAGAAATTTGTTCGTAAGTCGATTTTGATGTGCTGAATATGCCATTCTCGTTTGATGAAGTATATTTTGAAGCAAGATAGCGTTTACCATTTTTTATATATACGTTTTCAACATAATCTGTAGATTTAGTAGATATACTCGGATCGGAGCGGGAAGATACCGTTGAATATTCAGCAAGCGTTTCAGTCGTATTTTTGTACAATTTCTCGGTATATAAGATGTAGCCCTTAATTGACGTGCTACTGGCCTAGTCAAAAGTTCGGGTTCCATTGGTGGGTAAAGCCACTGTCACACATTCACTATTGTTTGTAGGATTATTTGTCATCCCTAAGAGCTCCTGAGCTGTACCCACTTTTAGAATTGCCGCACCAAACTCGCCGCCCAAAACATAGACGTTGCCATCACTGCTGTTAACCCCTGCATAAATACCCATTTCGGGATAATGGCGATAGCGCCATACATCCAGTGATTGGGTGGTGGTTTGTGTCGGGAAATAATGGGGATAGATTTTTTCAGCCCAATTAAAAATGCTTTCAGCATCGCTTGTCAGATCCGCTTGAGCAACATTGACCTGCAAACAAAATACTACTCTCGAGATTAAGCGTATATTTTTCATATTCTTTCCATTATCAGACTTAAATTTGTTCACTGTTGGATAGGCTTTTTACCTAAATAAAATCGAAGGATTTAGCTCTGTTTAAACTGATGAATCAAACGCCGATCTTTTTTATTAGGTTTTCGTGCCCTTATACTGTGATCCATTACCGCATTTTCTTCACGTTGCAAAGCCAGTGCTTGCTGGCGTTTGGTAATGCTCTCGGGCGTTTCAGAATACATTAAACAAGCTTCAGAGGCCGGGCGGCGCTGATTATTTAAGCTGACCACGCATACTTCCCATTGCAGGTGGTCTTTACCAATGATTAAGTTGGCACCGACTTTAAGGTCTTTACCGGGTTTAGCGCGTTGCCCGTTGAGGTGGACTTTGCCGCCTGCAACAGCTTCGGTAGCCAGCTGCCGGGTTTTAAAAAAACGTGCTGCCCATAACCACTTGTCGAGGCGTTGAGATTCAGGTTCGGTCATGATGATCGTCTTGGGTGGAAAGTAGATACCTTAGAGTCCCCTGTAAAAAGTATTCAGGGTGTGAATTGTCAATGTTTGGGTACGGCTATGTACCGTGGTGATTGGGTCAATTTATCATAAGATTAATTATTTTTGTGCGATAATCGCCCGCTTTATTGAATCTGGGTGTGGTCGCCCAAATGATAACGGTTAATCAAAAAGGTAAGCAAGATGGCGGCATTAATTGGAATCATCATGGGGTCAAAGTCGGATTGGGAAACCATGCAATTTACCACTGAAACTCTGGACACTTTAGGCGTTCCCTACAGTGTTGAAATTGTCTCTGCGCACCGTACTCCGGATAAATTATTTACATATGCCGAAAGTGCCGAGGCAAAAGGTCTGGAAGTGATCATTGCCGGTGCGGGCGGGGCGGCGCATTTGCCTGGTATGACCGCTGCCAAAACAGCACTGCCGGTACTGGGTGTTCCGGTGCAATCAAAAGCACTTAATGGGATGGATTCGTTATTGTCTATCGTGCAAATGCCTGCCGGTATCCCGGTGGGAACTCTGGCTATCGGTAAAGCCGGTGCCATTAATGCTGCATTGTTAGCGGCGGCGATTATCAGTAACAAACATCCTCAATACAAAAGCGCGTTAATAAAGTTTAGAAGCGACCAAACTGAAGCTGTATTGGCAGATGCTGATCCGCGTGGAGTGAAAGCATGAAAGTCGGTATTTTAGGCGCGGGGCAACTGGCGCGGATGATCGCTTTGGCAGGCTATCCGTTAGGTGTTGAATTTATTGTATTAGACCCTTCAGCAGAGGCGTGTGCGACGCTGTTGTGTGAACATTTACATGGCGACTATAGCGATCCGGCACTGCTGGCGCAATTAGCCGAACGCGCCGATGTCGTGACTTACGAATTTGAAAATGTCCCTGCCGAAGTGGCTGAATTTTTGGCCTCGCATACTACTGTGCATCCAGACCCCAAAGCACTGGCAGTTGCGCAAGACCGTTTAATTGAAAAGAATTTTTTGCAGAATCTGGGCATTTCAACCCCGGTATATGCGGCTATTGATAGTTTGGAAAACCTTGAACAGGCGATGCCAGCGATAGGCTGGCCGGCTATTTTAAAAAGCCGCACCCAGGGCTATGACGGTAAAGGGCAATCGGTTTTAAAATCACCTGCTGATTTAGCCCCCGCCTGGGAATTGCTTCAAGGTGTACCAGCAATTGTGGAAGGTTTTGTGCCGTTTAATCGGGAAATATCCATTATCGCGGTGCGGAATAAAGCTGGAGAAATGGTTTTTTATCCAGTGTCCGAAAATTTGCATCGTGGCGGTATTTTGCGGGTATCTGAATGTTGCGCGGGAGATCCCATGCAACAGCAGGCAGAAGCTTATGTGACTAAATTGGCCGAGGCCTTGGATTATGTCGGTGTTTTGGCCTTGGAGCTATTTGAGGTCGAGGGGCAACTTTTGGCGAATGAATTTGCACCGCGGGTACATAACTCCGGCCACTGGACGATTGAAGGGGCTGAAACCAGTCAATTTGAAAACCATGTGCGCGCCATTTTGGATTTACCCTTAGGTTCAACGGCTCAGGTTGGTTATGCGGCAATGGTGAATTTTATCGGTGGACTGCCTGCAACTCAGCAATTGTTAAGTATTCCCGATGCACATGCGCATTTATACGGCAAAGCGCCGCGTAAGGGCCGTAAAGTTGCCCATGTCACCGTGCGTTCCAAAACGGCGGAGCAAATGGTTGCAGCCGTGTCAGCATTGGTTAGGTTGGCTGAGCAAGTGGATGATTCGTAATTACCTGATTTAACGCTGCTTTGGATTAAACCGGGTATGCTTTTTAAACTAAAAATACGAATGGGGAAGTGAAAGGCGAGTTATTTCATAATAGTTTCCCAAATCTCTTCAACCTGCGTTTTAATTTCTGTGACTTCGGCTTCAGCCATAATGGCCGGTTCGTCCTGTAATACCAATTTATGCCCGTAATCCCGATAAGTGCAATAAGCTTTTTTCAGGGTATCTGTAGTAGTTTTTGGCATAAAGCCATGTGCCTGGAGAGCTTCCAGCAGTCTTACATTGTCTGTGTAAGTCGTTAAAGTGCCGTTGTAAGCCGCTTGTGCCAGAATGCCGTATTGCACAATAAATTCAATGTCGGCAATGCCGCCTTTGCCCTGTTTTAAATCGAACTTCCCTGCTTCCTTGCGTGCTAATGATTCACGCATTTTTTCACGCATTTCACGCACTTCGGTTTTTAAGGTTTCCGTTTCTCTGGGTAGGCTTAATATTCTATGCCGCACAGCTTCAAATTGTTGCTTAATCTCTACATCGCCTGCTATAAAACGCGCCCTGACTAGGGCCTGATGTTCCCATGTCCAAGCATTGTTGCGTAAGTACTGTTCATAAGCCCCAATATGCGTCACCAATAACCCGGAGTCCCCGTTGGGACGCAAGCGCAAATCCACTTCATAGAGCACGCCTGATAACATGCGGGTATCCAGAATATGCCGGACTTGTTGCCCCAGTCGACCATAAAATTGCGCACATGAAATAGCTTTGGCACCGTCGGTTATTGCTAAACCATCCGGGTAATTATAAATAAACACCATATCCAGGTCGGAGCTATAGCTGAGTTCAAGCCCACCCAGTTTGCCAAATCCGATTACACCGAAATTTGATACGGTTTCTGCTGTTGCTGGTGGCCGACCATGTTTTTGAATTAAGGTCGCCCAGACATAATCAACCACTTGCGCCACGATGACTTCGGCAATGTAGGTTAAATAATCACTTACCACCATGATTGGGATGACGCCCATAATGTCTGCTGCTGCGACTTTTAAGACATTAATTTGTTTGAATTTTCTAAGCACGATCATGTATTGCTCAACGTCTGCCAGATCACAGCCTTGTAATTGCAGCTGTAAACGTTGTTCAAGATCCTGTTTTTTTAACGGCTCATATAGGCTGCGGGTATCTAGCAACTCATCAAATAACGCTGGGTATTGGGCTAAATATTCACAAATCCAGGGGCTTGCGGCAGACAATTTAATGATTTGCGTTAATGCGTCCGGGTTTTCTTCCAGTAAGGATAAATACACATTGCGGCCTGCCACTTCTTCCAGCAGCTTTAATAAGCGTTTTAAAGTCACATCGGCATTGTCGACTTCTTGCATAGCGGTTAATAATTGGGGCATCAAACGGTCTAAGACGCCGGCACCCTTTGCAGTCAAGCGTTTAATAGCGGGGGACTTTTTAAAATGTTGCAGCAAATTTAATATTGTCGTTACATCCTTAAAACCTAAATTTTGTAATTGTTTGGATAGGTGGTCTTCATCCGTATGCCCAGACCACAGCGCTACACTTTTAGACGCAATAACTTCTTGTTTGGACACGGCAAATACTTGATCAAAAACTGCATGTACCTGTTGGCGAATACTGTCTAGTGCGGCTTTAAATGCTGGCCAGCTTTCATAGTCCATGGAATAGGCCAAAATTTCCTGTGCTAAAGGTTCTTTTGGCAAATCGTGCGTTTGTTTATCCTGATATTGTTGGATATGATTTTCAACTTTGCGCAGGAACCGGTAGGAACTTTGTAGCTGTTGAGAATCTTGCGGGGTTAATAACTTGAGTTCTTCAAGGGTTTGCAACACGCTTAAAATGCCGCGTTGCTGTAGATCCTGTTCTTTGCCGCCCCGTATCAATTGAAATGCCTGACCG
Organism: Methylococcales bacterium; assembly: GCA_040079795.1. Classification (GTDB taxonomy): domain Bacteria; phylum Pseudomonadota; class Gammaproteobacteria; order Methylococcales; family Methylomonadaceae; genus SXIZ01. The sequence continues at coordinate 1,318 of JBEBJQ010000109.1, read as the reverse complement.
ATAAACTCAATCTCCCGAATGCCGCCAGGCCCAAGTTTAACGTTATCCATGCGGTCTTTGCGTTGTAGTTCCTGGGTGATTTTTATTTTCAGGTTGCGTAATTCTTCAATTGCGCCGTAATCTAAGTAGCGCCGATACACAAAGGGTTTAAACATCGCCATCAGGTGTTTGCCGGTGTTGAAGTCGCCCGCCACTTGACGAACCTTTACCATGGCATAGCGTTCCCATTCGCGTGCCTGGGTTTGGTAGTACAGCTCCATGCCCTCAAAGGTCATGATCATTGGCCCACTGTCACCAAACGGCCGTAAGCGGATATCGGTGCGGAACACAAAGCCGTCTTCGGTAATCGCATCCAGTACTTTTACCACTGAGCGGACGATGCGGGTAAAAAATTCGCTGTAAGAAGTTTCCTGACGATCTTTAAGTTCGCCGTGTTCGGCAAAGGCAAAAATCAAATCAATATCGGATGAATAGTTAAGCTCATAAGCACCTAATTTACCCATGCCTAAAACGACCAGATTGAGTGGTGTGCCATCCTGTAATTGCGGTGTACCTTTGCTGTTACATTGCTGTTGATAGACGAAATCTAAAGCAAACTGAATACAGGCTTCTGCTAGAAGGGTTAAATCTTGTAAAGTTTCGTCTAAATCTGCCCAGTCGGCTAAATCACGCCAGGCAATGCGTACCATTTCCCTGCGCCGAAATAAGCGCAGTTGTTGCATGAGGGTAGCTTCATCGGGGATGTCCAGTTGTGCTAAATAACTTGCGTAGGTTTCTCTGTGTGTGGGAGATAACAAGCTATCTAGGTAGCCCTTGTCAATTAAGAGCTTGGGGGTTTTTGACAGGCTATCGGCAATAAACTGGCTGCAAGCCAAAACCCGGGTAAAACGGCTGGCAATGTCAGGGTGGTCGATAAATATAGGCGTGTCTTGCAGCAGGTGCTCATTTAAGCGTGTTAAGGCGGCGAGGGTGGCTTCAGTTAAAGCGGTAGGCAGGCTTTGGATTTGTGCGGAAAATTGGGTTATTAACGACATAAGCGGTTAAAGGTTACATTTAAAATCGTGTGGGCATAGTTTATTACAGGTCGATCAGGTTTATAAGGGTGATTGTTATTTTGGATTCAAAGCTGAACGCTAGTATGGGGTTTTGATTAAAACCTCCGGTTATTTACTGTTATAAAGCGATGAGTACTGGATGAAACTTATTCTGCCTTGTGCACTGTAAAGAAATAGACTTAATTATATATTAATACAATAGGTTATAGATTTATGCTGGCACTATTTATATTTTTATCCAGTGGTTTTGGAAGTTCGGGATA
>JBEBJQ010000016.1:0-57068 GCA_040079795.1 Methylococcales bacterium | reverse complement strand
TTGCAACGCGTTACGCTAAAAATACGAGTTCATTTTTAGCTGCCGTGCAAATTCGATGCATCGCGCTTTGGGCTGCTATCTTATGACGACACTATCTAACCAGTTATTGTTGGGACTAAACAGTTAGCAACCTGAGCGCTAAATTTAGTTATCTAAGGTTACACAGATAACCCTGAAATAAGAATGGCTAAAAAGCTTACTAATCAGGGCATAACATATCAACGAAAAATAAAACTTCAAACGATAATTGCGGCTTAACTCAAATCAATAGAGGGATAGACCACTAAAGCAGATATTGCAAGGCAAAAACATTTAGGTAAAATTTCCCGCCAAATGACAAAGTTGGGCTTACACATAGCTGAAAATGTTTCATAAAATAAAGTCGCGGGGAAAACCATAGGCCAGATAAAGCTTTTATGAGCGTTGAAAATACGTGAAGGAAAATAGATAAACCTACTAACAAGTAACGCCCAGCAACAAAAAGCAGCGATGATTAACTGATATTACGCAGCCCGCAATTTTTCAACTCTGCATAAGCCATCTGATTTGCCTTGATGAACAGCTTCATCCGCAGCGCAAAATGGTTGGCTTTGTACTTTATCTTCAAACACTCCAGCTTGAACACAGAATAGATCGACATGAAGATATGGTTGTTCTGGGTCTTGACCGTACCAGTTGGTGGCTTTGCCAACCCCGCATTGGATTTTAATGACTTGTGGAACTCCTCGACTTCCCACCGTTTTTGGTAGATCGTGGCGACTTGTCCGCTGTTGCACACCAAACCGCTGCATACCAGATTCAATAGGCCGATGCTGCCGTCTTTCTTTGTAAAGACCCGGCGGACGAAAAGCACCTCATCAGGGAAACCTTTCAGCCAACCGCTCACCGCCTGCTGATCCGCCAATTCCAACTGACTGGCCCGTACAAAGCGTTCAACAGGTTGATGCCCCTAACTGGCCGCCCTTTGCAGTGGTCAAAGGGCCAGCACATGATTTCGTTTTCATCCGTCCACGCCTTTTCCTGGATGGTGTCGTCAAAGATCAGGCAACCATCATCCTGCCCTACCTGACGTACCGTTGTTTTGACCCCCATCCAAAGGCCTTTGGAAGTGTATTCCTTCGCTGACAAAAACTGTGTCATTTGGTCATGACATATACCATCATCTAACATTGCCGACAATCCGGTTGCTGTTGCAAATCCGCTATTGCATATCAGGTAGTTTGTGTATATCTCTAAGTTTTCTTTTTTCATCCCAGAATCATACGCGCTTTAAGAGCAGGGCGCGTAACATCAGTTAGTTATATATTTTCACTTGGATAAATAATCAGTGCAAAAAATGCAGGCAAGTTGAGTGCAACCTAATGGCCTAAGCTGAATACGCAGCCACCAGGGCTTCGGTTTCCCGCGAGGGGTTGCGATTTTGTAGCGAGGCTAACAGGCACTTGCAATTACCAAATGCTTCCAGTGCTTCCACATTACGCTGTTGGGCAAGATACACGCGGATGAGCTGCTGATGCAGTATTTCAAGTCCCGGTTCGACATGTGCGGCGCTAAGGTATAACGCGGTTGCATCTTGCAGCTTACCCTGGTATTCCAGAGCCTCCCCAGTCTGGCGAAGTGCAATTTGATAATAATCACGTAAGCGGGCGCGGGTTTTAAGAACCCAGGATGCTTCGATTTCAGCCAAAAACGGCCCCTTATAACAGTGCAAAAAAAGCGCGCATTCCTGCTCTGTTAGCACTATTAGCGTATTCCGGTGTAAACCAAAGTGCTGCACATCAACCCGCACATAATGCTGATCCATACTTAGCGTACCATCACTGAATACAATCGCTTGCTGGCAATTTAATAATTTACGCAAGCGATGGATGGCGGTGATTAATGCCCGGTAACCGGCATCACCTTCAGCATCCGGCCATAGTGCATCAATTAACTGGTTTTGCGGCACATTACAGCCGCCAAAGGCGATTAAGGCCATCAAGAGCTCTAAAGGTTTATGTTGCACTTTACCGGTGAAATGCAAAGGCTCACCATCAATATAAACGTTAAATTCGCCTAAAGTTTCTACCTTTACCGGCCACGGCCATTGCGCAGGCGCATTATCTGGGGCAAACTGCGCCAAGTGCATTGAGCGGATCAAGTTTTGCACGTAGGGCGTTTCAATATCGGCGGCAAGTGCAGCGGCATATAAATACGTCATGACTTTAGGTCCCCACTGACCAATCACGAGACCGCCGCATTTACGGTTTAATGTTAATGCGTGCCTTAGAAAATTCAGACCAGATTCTTTGCGGTTGTGATCCAGATCAATATAGGCATTGGCCAGCAAACACATATAATCCATTAGAAGGCTATTAATTGTTTTTGCGATGTGCTCAGCTTTGAAGACATGTTCTTTTGCAAGAGTATATTGTCCGGCTTGAGATAACGCCAATCCCAGCATGGTGCGTGTCGAAGCTTCTGGAAATGCAGAACCTGCTCGAATGGTCAATTCTAATGAGATTTCAAAGTTTTCTATCGACATTCCGATTTCACCGCGTTGCAATGCCAATGTGCCGACTAATAAACGATAATGGCCAACATCAAGAAAGCGTTTACCCATTGGGATAGCTTCCATGCGTTTAAGATAGACTTCGGCGATGTCGAGATTACCGTTAATCAGCCCACCATAAACCCCTTGCGCACTCAATAGAAATTCCATCAAGACGATGCCGTGGGTTTGGGCGCATTGCAGCCCTTCATCAACATCCTTGAAACAGGCTAATGCGTCGCCGGTACTCCAATGGTAGATCGCAATCAAGACTCGCGCCAGCATAAAACTTAAAGGTGGTAAATCGTGGTTATGCGCTAACTGGATGATGGTTTTAGCGATTCTCGAGTATGCAGTGGAATTTTCGAACCACATACTGAAGTGTAAGAGATTGATACTTAAGTGCAGACTATAAGGACTATCGCTGTTGGTTTCCAGCAGCCTATGGGCATGTTGAATCCATTTATTTCGTTGAGGATGTTGCGGCTGGCGATAGACAATTAAAACGATTAATGCCGTGTAAACTTGTAGTTCAATGTCAATGCCTGGAAATTGCGGATGCTTTGCCTGGAGCTCGGTAAATTCGGTAATCCATAGGTCAAGACCCGTGAAATCGGACCATTCCAGCTGATAGGTTCCGACACAATTCAGCCAAGCCAGGTATAAGCCAACCACATTCTGTTCGCCTTTGAATAGCGAATAAGCTGCGGAAAAATCTTGCCGTGCGGATATTAAATCAATAGGCGTCCGGCTCACACCAAGCCAGAAGCGTAACCAGGCGTTTTGCTGCATGATCTGTTCCGGTACCGCAGTTAGCCAAACCGCGAGGGTTTGATGTCTGCCTTGCATCACTAGGGGTTGGGCGACGGTCTGCAATAGGTCTGCTAAAGCCTGCCAATTACCAGTGGTTAAATACAGTGGAATAGCCTCTTCTGCACGTTGGAATTTTACCAAAACTTCGGCAGCTTGCTCCTGCAAGGCGTTTAAGGCGCTGTCATCCATGTCTAAGTGGGCATTAGCCTTGAGAAACTCCAGGAATAGTGGATGAAACTCAAAGATTCTTTCTGCCCCCGCTTTTTGTAGAATAAAAAAATTATTGCGTTGAAAGCCGCATAAAACTGACCAGGCACTGGAATCCCCGGTTAATGCACCGGTTATCTCAGGCGTTAGTTCCGGTAACCAGGCGGTTTTTAATAAGATCGTTTGCGTGCTCTCAGGAAAGTCTTTAAAGATTTCGCTTGCGAAATAGTCGAACAGCACCTGCTTATTATCGGCCGAGAACCCAGCGAGTGGTAGGGTTGCATCGCTGCCTTGCGTTAGCAGTAAAATAAAACCGGCCATCCAGCCTTGGCTAGCCTCATAACAGGCATTGACTACGGTATCATCCTGCTGTTGGTGTAACTTAGCCAGGCCAATGGCATCCTGGCGGCTAAGTTTAAGCCCGTCCCAACCAATCAGCGTGAGCGTCTGGTAGGCGCGTTGACGAACAAATACCGGTGGCGGATCATTCCGGCTTAGCACCATAACCGTCAGATCTTTGGGGGCAATGGTGCTGGCGATGTGCAAAATTTCATTTAGTTGAGTGGCTGCTCCCGCTTGTTGGTAATCGTCCAACACCCAAACTGCCGGGGTTGTTATTATCGAAAAAAACTGTTCAAAGAAGCGCCGGGTAAAAAATTCCAATTGCGGTAAATATTCCGGCGTTAACGCGGGTAGGCTGTTTGCTCCCGAGGGTAAAATCGAGAGCGCAAGCATACTCAGATAATGAAAAAAACTGGCCGGATCATTATCGCCGCCGTCAATCCGATACCAGATATGCGGCAAAGCGCGTGCCCGGAGATAACTACTGGCCAGTATGGTCTTCCCCGAGCCCCCAGGGGCATTGACCCAAATCAGTGAGTGTGTCCGTGCTGCATCAAGGCGCTCAAACAGTGCCGTGCGTGCATAGACGTTATGGGATTCCGGGCAAATGAGTTTTGACGGCAGTTGTATTTTATTGCCAGCAAAGCTGACCGGCGAGAAGCTCTCAGTCATCGCAAGTATCCCCATGATTAACATAGAAAATTTAGCCCGTCTATGACAGCTTAGGTTAAGCCCGGTAGCTACAGGTCGGGGTGAATAATTAACCTATTTTAATCATGGTTATTGGGTGCTTGTAAAGTATTTGTATTGGGGTGACAAATAAAAAAACTAAGCGGGACGGAGTTACAATCTTCGTCCCGCTCAGCTGGGTAACAGGCTTTTAAACCGCCCAAGCCCCTGAAGGCTTGGACGGTTCTTTGGTGAAGGGCGCTATCGGGTTGCTTTTCGGCGTGTTGTGTAGGTTGGCGGTGAGTGACGAAGAACAGCAGTTGATACATAGATTTGTTACATCCGAGGACATAAAGACTTCCCCATGTCAGCACCAACCTGCAAAATACCCGACATATGTAATTTATTCATTTTTACAAATCCCGAAATCCCCGGTATGCCCCCAATCAAGCGGGTAAACACCTTGTTCCACATAGCGATGAAAACTCGAATGTGGCCATTCGGCGACTTGTTTTACCCAGCCATGTTTAACGGGATTCCAATGAATGTAATCCAGATGGTTATTAAAATCGGTTTGATCGAGCAGTAAATGTGCCCAAAATCTGCGTTGCCATAAGCCACGCTCCCTGCGTTTGGTTCGGCTTGATGAAATTCTTTCGTTTTGCGGAATTCGCCGGGAAAAATAACCTTTAAGCAAATTCCAGCGTATCGAAAAATCAGCGTCTCCAGGTGGTAAAGTCCATATTGTATGCAGATGATCGGGCATGATAACAATCGCATCAATTCGGTAAGGTTTACGTTCCTTGACATAACGAAAAGCCGTGCGCAACAGATCAATGTGTTCAACTAATAGATGATTATTTCGACGTTCAGCCAAATTCACGGTAAAAAACCAGCTTGAACCTTGGGTATAAAATCGACGATAGGAGGCGCATCAATCGCGATAATCGGTGTATCCCAAAGATCTCGAACGATGCGCTTCGTACCTCAGCACATCCTATGGCCTTTAATTCTATTGATTTAGTTGGAAAATATTGAAAACGGAGTTAACAAATCCCGCTCCGTTCATTGAAATAACACGGGTGGACGGCTATTCGCTTGCCCAGGTTTCAAAAACATCGGTCAAGTCAATCGTTAAATCAGGAAATAATTGCGGCGTGGCAACGTCATCATCGGTGTACATCGCTTTAAGTTGATAATGCCCTTCGGTATCCAATATAAATTGATGAATGGCTTGGTCATTCGGATAGACCAACCAGTATTCCTGCACACCGCTTTCTGCATAAAGCTGATATTTAACCTGCATTTCCCGTTTTGAATTACCCTTGGATAAAATCTCAATAATCCAGTCGGGTGCCCCGTTACAGCCTTGCTGGTCCAAAATATCAGGATTACAAATCACGCATAGATCAGGTTGCACGACCGTGTGAATATCTTGACTGGCTAAAATAGATTTTTTTCTATCATATAAACGCACATCAAACGGTGCTACAAAAACTTCACATTTTTTATGTCTAAAAAATTGATGTATGGGGCTAGTTAAATTGACTGAAATGCGTTGATGATTGACATTCGGCGCAGGCGACATCAACATGATCTTACCTTTAATCAATTCAACAGCTTCATCGAAGCTCCAGGTTAAATAATCGGCATAGCTATAGGTTTGGTTTAAATCCAGTTGCGAAAGCTGAGTAATTTTAGGCATGGTGTAACCCTTTGGTTTATGCAAAACGCGACCAATACGATAGCATATCGTCGTATTAGTTATTATAACTCCGTCAGAGCGTAATTTGACTTTGGAACTAAGGGTGTCATTGGAAAATATCGCCGAACAAAACAGCAACATGCAAGTATAAAAAAACCTTGCTCGGAAAATTCGGGCAAGGTTTGGGTTTGTGGCTCCGTTTGTGATGGTTCACTAAAGTGGAGCCACCTTACAATTTATCCGTCTTACGGGTTGTGTAGGTTGGCGGTGAGGGACGAACCCCAGCGGTTGATGCGCCGAATTGTTGGGCTTCATTACGTCAGCACCAACCTACAAAATACCCAACATACGTGATGACTATCTTAGTCCGTTAATCGAACAATTGCCGGGTTAAACGTGAGTTGAACCCAAGGATCATCAGGCCCGCCAAACCAACCGCCATAGGTATCACCTTGGATGCTAATCTTGTTAATAAGCGTTGTCGCTCCGCGGTAGAACGTATTCACCTGCGTGTCCCTATCGGTAAATTGGAATTGGTCATACCGAGGAGATACAATGGAAATTAGCTGTTTTCCAGGGTGTTGTTGAGCTATATCGTAAATTTCAACATTGTCTGAACCTTCAAATCGAGTGTTATCCCCTCCCGTTTCTTGAAAACGCGCGCTATAGCGCAGAAAAATTTTCGAGCCTAATGGATAAAGTTCCGCCCAAATGTCAACCACCGGGCCGTGCCCCCAAAACTCCTTATCCCCCTGCACATTATCTGGCCTGAATTGTCCAGTAGGTGGAATCTGAATATAAGTATCCATAACAATCTCCTAAGATGTGTGAAGCGGTTGTACTTAATTAACTAACAGCGGCGCCGCAACCCAGCGCCAAGTAAGGGGTATAAACTCAAACCGCCGAAATTTCAGGTCAACATTTAGGTTCTTGTAACCAATTAATAGATTAAAGAAAATATTTTTATATCAATTAACGGTCGTTAAAACGGTATTATTTTGATAAATATAAATACTGTATAAAAGACATACACAGTTTGTATGTTTTTATAGCAAAAAACAGGTAAAGACTTAACATTCATACCGGAACCCATGAAAATAGGTCAATTTTGACTAATTGACCGAATTTTCGGCAGTTAGGGTTTAGAACCCCTAAATGTAAAAACTATTGCAAAAATCACAGTGCAGCAATAAGACCAATACTTTGGATGATGGGAGCAAGCTCACTCGCCACATTTGCCAAACCCTTGATCCACGCATTTATATCTTCGACGGCATTTGGATCCCATTTCTGGACAATCGCAATGAAACGGACATCAGGCAAGATTTCAACCGGTACATTCTCACTCCAGTTATCCGTCCGATCAGATGTGCCAATCCATCTTCCGTCCACGCCAAAACGGTGGGTGATTTTCGTAGTCCATCTCTCCATTTTGTTTTCATCTAGGAGTGTAACCCCCACTGCGCCTTTAAAACCTCGTAGCATAGTGTCCTCCCAAGTACGAGTGACTGCGTTGAGCAAGCCAGATTTGTAGATAGTCGCTACGGTACGCATATGTCCGCCGGATCCTGGGAAAGAGTTTTGTTGAGGCGCAGAAACGATCGGGAATTCTGGATGCAATATGTTTCCCTGATTCTCGTTCTGCGTGGTATTAGAAGCCCATAAGGCAACGTTGCTGGGATTATAGACCACCAAATTACCATCATCCTGAAGGATAATGTAATTTCCTGGATGACCCCAGGTACCGGTCGACCAATAAGCGTGACCTCCGGCATCATAGCAAACAAAGTTACCATCACTCTGCATAACCGCAGCCTCGACAGGTTTTCCCCAAGTGTTCGACGCCCACAGCGGAGTCCCGGTATCAGTATAGAGTACGAGATTACCGTCCCCCTGCATGATTAAACTTATTTTACCGTTAAGTGAGCTAAGTCGATCATTGATGTTAAGCCGCTGCCCCTGATTTAAACGATTAGCCATTGTCGTCTCCTTTTAGTTTAGTGTAATAAATAGCGCGTAGATGCGTAGAGCAACGCGAAACCCATCGCATAGGTTTAGTTATGTTTGGTCTCGACCCCTGCGCCTATAACCATCTACGAACTGGATTCAAAGTATCAACCCAGGGGGGTAAATTATCGTTTAACAGTAAGGGTATAAGTGACTCCGTTTTCAAATGGCTCTGGTAGTAATCCTGGGTTGGCACCATGTAGTGTGAGAACATGAACTCCAGGGGAAAGGGGGGGAAGCATGACCCAATATCCGTCAACAACATTACGCCCTGTCTTACCTGCAGGCATAGTCGAATCAGTGTCAGGCCCGCAACTACCATTAAAAAGATTATGTTCTGGCAAGGTTGATGTAAATATTGGCGATTGAACACGTACGGTTTGTATTTGAAAAGGAAGACTTGAGATTGGAACCTTGTCAAGAGTACTGGTAAGCATGGATGCACCATCTATCAAACTCGCCGAAACTTGTCTAATATAATCCTCAGACTGTTTTGAGTCTTCTGAAGGCGGGGGGCAATCAATCCAGCCCGTTTCTATAAGAGGGTAAAATAACGCCCTACCTGAGGGAATTGAACACTTGCGCGCCACACCCGTTTTTTTATTGAAACTGCCTGCAAGAAACCATACTTTCCCCCTGGGCTGATTTATAGCGCAAAAATCCCCCGTCTCATCCTCTATAGAGTTCGCGCCTTTGGGGCCGGCATACGCCCATCGCAGCCACATCTCAGACCACTCCCCGTATGTTTTGCCATAGATTTCCTGTGAAGGGTCGGCGTGAGTTACTGTAGTTATCAGTGCCAACGCTGTCATGAGGGTTAAATTAAGCTTTTTCATTGTAATCTCCAAAAAAATAAAAACCATTGCTGTTGTTATTATGGTCAGCCTCCCGAGGCAGAACAACAGAACCTGCTTAACATTCAGGCTGAATCGAAGTCTCATGCCTTGACTGTTTTAAGCATTGAGGAACAGCTGTTGTTTAAGCTATATGCAAACAACCACAGAACCCCATCTGTCAGGATTATCCTAAAGTGCAGTTGGTAACCGATTGGTAACGGATTAGAAATTTATCTTTGATCAATTACAGTAGGGAATATCACCATTAGGGTTTGTGGCGATTTTGGCGCGTTTGGCTACTGTTAAAGTGACTAAAAAATTCCCTATACCGCCAATTAACTGTAAAATCGGCACATTTATTTATAGCAATGGAGCAACAGCCAAATGGGAAGAGCTTATCAAAACCGTAAATTATCCATAGCCAAAACCTCTGATGCCAAGGCAAAGGTTTACAGTAAATATGGCCGTGAAATATTTGTGTGCGCAAAGGCGGGCGGTGTCGATCCGTCGGGGAACTTAGCTTTACGGGGGGTAATTGAGCGCGCTAAAAAGGCGCAGGTGCCTGCCCACGTTATTGAAAAAGCGATTGATAAAGCCAAAGGCGGTGGTGGTGAAGATTTCGCACCGGCGCGTTATGAAGGTTATGGCCCCGGTGGCTGTATGGTGATTATTGACTGCCTGACGGATAACCCTAACCGGACGTTTGGGGATGTGCGCCTGTGTTTTACTAAAACCAAATGTAAAATTGGTACGCAAGGCGCTGTTGGGCATATGTTTGACCACTCTGCCATTTTTGCTTTTAAACATAATGACGAAGATGCGGTGCTGGATGCTTTGTTAACGGCGGATGTAGATGTGACTGATGTTGAAAGCGATGAAGGTAAAATTACGGTGTTTACACCGCACGGCGATTACTTTAAGGCAAAACAAGCTTTAACCGATGCTCTGGGTGAAGTTGATTTTGAAGTAGATGAAATTCAATTTGTACCAAAAGGGTCTACCCCTATCGGCGAGGAGGATGTAGCAATGCTAGAAAAATTTTTAGATATGTTGAACGATTTGGATGATGTGCAGGCTGTTTATCATGATGCGGAATTTTAGGGTAGATCGCGCTTGGTTTTGTGTTCTTTTTATGTAACAACTGCTATTCCAAATTTAAAATAAAAGCCCATTGCTCGCTGCTAACCGGCATGATAGATAAGCGATTGCCGCGCCGGACTAAGGCTAAATCGCTCAATTCGGGGTGTTGTTTTAATTCAGTTAGGGTGATGGTACGGGCAAGTTTTTTAACAAATTTAACATCTACCCTAAACCAGGTCGGTTTATCCGGGTTACTTTTAGGGTCAAAATGTTTGTCCTTGGGATCGAAGGCCTTATCGTCCGGATAACCGGCACAAGCGATTTCCATTAGCCCAACAATGCCCGGCATCGCACAATTTGAATGGTAAAAAAACACCTGGTCGCCAACCTGCATAGCATCTCGCAGCATATTTCTGGCCTGGTAATTTCTGACGCCGTCCCACGGTTCGATCTGATTGGGGCGCGCTTTTAAATCATCAATGCCAAATTCTTCCGGTTCAGATTTCATTAGCCAGTAATTCATATAGGTTTTCCTGGTTACTTACAAGGCTCAGTTAAAGTTCAATGTTGAAGATCCGGCTAACCTTCCTGCTCACGTCATCTTGGCTGGGGGTTGCTTCGCGCCCTAACGGGTGTCTGGGTCTAGCTTACAAGGATGTAAATCCTTGGCAATATTTTGTTGCTAAGCTACGTCCCTGTATCCTGGATGTCGGCAATTCATGCCGGTATGATGGCTTAGCTGAAGCATCTTGCTAATTGTTTAGTGTCACCGTTAAACCGGTTAGGATTTATTAGTGACCGTAATAGGGTTGTGTAGGCGTTGTCGTGGGGTTTGCGATTGCAAGGCCTGAGTCAACCGGGTCGTTCCGCGCGATATAAGAAGTTAATGTGGTATTTTTGGTTTCGCCTTCTAAATCAGTCCAGGCGACGTTTAAAGTGACTATGCGGCAAGGCACGGTATTCGGGCATGCTGTAACCGTCCAGCTGGTCGTGAGTGTTGAATTAATGCCCGCACAAGGGCTGTCAGTAGCCTCCGGATCACAGGGGTCTGGATCGGAGCCGGATACCAGCTGTGAATCAAAGTCAGTTAGTGATTTAAAGCTTCGTAAAGCTTCTAATTTTTGTTGGGCAAAATGCAAAGCTGCCGACTGGGCGCGGCTTTCGCCATTATTTCTAAAAAAACCGCTTTGTAATTTCGCCAAGCCTAACAGGCCTGTGCCTACCACTAAGGCGGCAACCATCGCTTCAATCAGGCTAAAGCCAGTTTGGGATTTTAGGTCTGCTTTATTCATGACACAAAACCTTTAAGAACGGTCAAACGGTGAGTGGATTGTAGAATGAACTGGCTTTTTTGCCCACCATTTTTACTTTTAGCCATATAGGTTTTTCAATAAGGTTGGCTAAAAAATTGCTCGCAGGTTAAGCCAGCCGTTGTTTAATCGCCACCCCTAAATCTGTCGGTGCATTCACCACCTCTATGCCCGCTGCTTTGAGCGCCGCAATTTTCCCCGCAGCGGTGCCTTTACCGCCGGTCACAATTGCCCCCGCGTGCCCCATGCGTTTACCGGCCGGGGCAGTTTGTCCGGCTATATAGGCGACCACCGGTTTGGTGACGTTGGCTTTAATATACTCTGCCGCTTCTTCTTCTTCACCACCGCCGATTTCGCCGACCATGATGATGCCGTGGGTTTGGTCGTCGGCTTGAAAACGGCTGATCACGTCAATAAAATTCATGCCATGCACGGGATCACCGCCAATACCTACACAAGTGCTTTGTCCTAAACCGGCCTGGGTGGTTTGATGTACGGCTTCATAGGTGAGGGTGCCGGAACGGGAGACGATGCCGATGTTCCCCGGTAAATGGATGTTGCCGGGCATAATGCCGATTTTACATTCACCCGGGGTAATGACGCCGGGACAGTTAGGCCCGACAAGCAATGAGTTACTGCCCGCCAAGGCAATTTTGACTTTGAGCATGTGCAAAACCGGAATGCCTTCAGTGATACAGACAATCAACTGAATCCCGGCGGCAATTGCTTCTAAAATCGCATCGGCGGCATAGAAAGGCGGTACATAAATCATGCTGGCAGTTGCGCCAGTGGCTTCTACAGCATCATGTACCGTGTTAAATATAGGTAATTGTAAATGCTGCTCACCGCCCCGACCGGGGGTGATACCACCTACTAATTTCGTGCCATAGGCCAATGCCTGTTGGGAATGAAAAGTACCTTGTTTGCCGGTAAAGCCCTGACAAATAACTTTAGTGTCTTTATTGATTAAAATGCTCATGCGGCCTCCGCCAAAGCTACAACTTGTTCTGCCGCACCGGAGAGGTCAGTTGCCGCGACAATTTTGGAGTGGGCGTTATTCAGTAAGGCGCGCCCCGCTTCAGCATTGGTACCTTCCAATCGTACTACCACCGGGACATTGACATGCACTTCCTCAATGGCCGCGATAATACCTTCGGCGATAATGTCGCATTTGACAATGCCACCGAAAATATTCACTAATACCGCTTTAACGTTATGATCGGATAGGATCAGTTTAAACGCCGCCGCAACCCGCTCTTTGGTGGCTCCGCCGCCGACATCCAAAAAATTAGCCGGTGCGCCGCCTTTGAGTTTAACTAAATCCATGGTTGCCATCGCTAACCCCGCACCATTGACCATGCAACCGATATTCCCCTGTAAGGTGATGTAATTGAGTTCGAATTGTTTGGCCTGGTTTTCTTTATCATCTTCCTGCGCGGGATCTTGTAAAGCCAGAATATCAGGGTGCAGGGCAAGCGCATTATCATCAAAATTAATTTTGGCATCCAAAGCGATTAATTCACCACTGTCGGTTTCAACCAGCGGGTTAATTTCGATTTGGCCGGCATCTTTTTCTAAAGACAATCGGTACATGCCTTGCATCACATTTGTCAGGGTGGTTATTTGCGCAGTGCTTAGGCCAAAAGCAAAACCCACATCCCGGCATTGATAAGTTTGTAAACCCAGCGTTGGATTGATGGCAATCGTCAGCAGTTGCTCCGGCGTGTCTGCGGCAACCTGCTCAATATCCATACCACCGGCTAATGAGGCAATAAAAATCAATTGTGAGCGGCTGCGATCCAAAAGTAGACTGAGATAAAATTCGCGCTTGATAGCGGTTACATTTTCGATCAGCACTTTTTCAACCGGTAAGCCTGCGGTGTCGGTTTGATGGGTATGTAGCCTTGTACCTAACATCGCTGTGGTAATCGAGGTGGCTTCAGCAGCGGTGTTGGCGACTTTCACGCCACCGGCTTTACCTCGTCCACCGGCGTGGACTTGCGCTTTCACTATCCAACGCGTATCCCCAAGACGAGGTAAAACGGCTGAGACTTCCGCAACTTGGCTAACCACTTCGTTATTTGGGGTAGGTATGCCGTAGGTTTTAAATAGCTGTTTTGCCTGATACTCATGGATATTCATTAATCTTGGCCTATAGGGTTAGCGATACTTTTATATTAACCTAAATTAGGGTTTAGGTATCGGTTAATCACATCACTTCTTGCCGTTATCAAAAAATACGCGATCTACTTAATTGGGAAATGGGACGCGCGACAAACGTAACATGAACGTTTCAGCAATGCTATGATTAGCGATTGATTTAGCTAACTTGAACCTGAAGCTATGCCGCAATCGCTATCTAAAGCCGACATTATATACCCATGCCCGTTTTCTAAGGGCTACGGTATCCCCTCTAAAGAGGCTTGGGCGCTGTTAAAAGTCTTTTTTTATTATCGGATTTTATTAAGCTGCGCACTGTTGGTGTTGTTTTATTATCCGTTGGATTCATCGCCTTTGGATTATTTAAATCCGCAGCTCTTTAAAATTACCAGTCAGGCTTATTTTGCACTTACGTTGTTAGCCGGTATCGGGATTTTTACGCGGGTTATCCCTTATACCCCGCAGGCGCAATTGCTTATTTTTACCGATATAGCCGCTATTACCCTGCTTATGCATGCCTGTGGCGGCATAGCCAGTGGCGTAGGAATTTTACTGGTGATCAGTATTGCCTTTGGCGGTATTCTGATTGGGGGGCTGTGCGCGATGCTATTCGCCGCAATCGCCAGCCTTGCGATTTTGAGCGAGCAAACTTACGCCATTCAAAGGCATATATTTAACAACACCAGTTATACCGAAGCAGGTATGTTGGGTGCTGCTTTTTTTATGACCGCTTTTTTAGCTTATATTCTGGCGCAACGATCGGAACAAAGCCAGTTAATTGCCCAACAACACAAGCAAACGATTCTAAAATTAGAGGAGTTGAATCGGGCTATTATTCAACATTTGCAAACCGGTATTATTATTACCGACCGTGAGCAGAATATCCTCATGCTGAATCAGGCGGCATTGCGTTTATTGAATAGGCTGTCGATGCCGCCTTTACACTTAAAAGATATTGCGGTTTCCCTGACCGAGGCTTTTGAAAGTTGGCTGGGCGACCTTGAAAAAAACGTGACGCTGTTACCGTTACCCGAACAAGTACAAATTCATTGCCGTTTCTCAGTGTTACCTACCCATCAGGAAATGCTCCATATGCTGATGCTGGAAGACAGCGTGCTCTATAACCAACGTTTGCAACAGAGCAAGCTGGCCTCCTTGGGCCGTTTGACAGCGAGTATAGCGCACGAAATCCGTAATCCATTGGGTGCTATCAGCCATGCAGCACAGTTATTGGCAGAATGCCCCACTTTAACCGAACAGGATGTGCGTTTGACGCAGATTATTCAAACCCATTCATTGCGGATGAATGGCATCATTGAAGAGATTTTGCAATTATCCCGCCGTAAAACCTCCCTGCGTCAAAAAATTGCTATCAATCCGTGGTTGAGTGACTACTTGGAAAATTTTAAACTGTTCCAGCATCGTACCGCCGAGCAACTTACCTTAAGCCTAAGTGATGAGGATTTGTACGCCTTAATCGATCCAGATCATCTTCAGCAAATTATGGATAATTTGTGCCTCAATGCTTTTAAACATAATCAAGCACAAAGCCCGCATCTTATCTTGACAACTGAGCATACAAATCAAGGCGTGTGTATCCATATCATCGATAATGGGCAGAGTATTAGCCCTGAACATGCGGAGCATTTGTTTGAACCTTTTTTTACGACTTCGGCTTCGGGGACCGGTTTGGGGCTGTATATTTCCAGGGAATTAGCCGAGCTAAACCAAGCAAACCTAAGCTACCATGTTATTCGACGGCCAGGGGTGGTCAAGGATCGCGCGAGACAGGAAGTTGGTAGCGACCGACGACCAGGGATGGGAAAGGATAGCGACAGGCAGGAGGTGGTTGGTGACCTTGCTGGTAAACGTGGCACTGAACTTAATAACCCGCAGTTTAATCATTTTAGGCTATGCTTAAGCGATGCTGAACAACCAAAACTGGAATTATGAAAGAGTCTTATACCCTTATTGTTGATGACGAAGCTGATATCAGAGAATTGTTGGAAATGACGTTGCAGCGCATGCAAATTAAGACCCTCTGTGCGGCAACTATTGGTGAGGCTAAAGCGTTATTAAAGACGCAGCAGATTAACCTTTGTTTAACGGATATGAAATTGCCGGATGGTGACGGCTTAGAATTACTGGATTACATTCAACAAGCTGATTATGCTTTTCCGGTTGTGGTTATTACTGCTTACGGCAACATGGATATTGCGATTCGTGCGATGAAGAAAGGCGCTTTTGACTTTGTTTCCAAACCGGTTGATTTAGGTTTATTACGTCAGTTAGTGCAGAACGCCTTAAAACTGACTTCTACCATAAATCCTCCTGAACGCCGGTCACGCAGTGTGTTGCTAGGGGATTCGCCGTTAATGTGTGAAGTACGCAGCAAGATCGCCAAAGTAGCGCTCAGTCAAGCGCCTGTCTATATCAGTGGCGAGTCAGGTTCAGGTAAAGAGTTGGTTGCCAGGTTGATCCATCAGAATAGCCCTCGTGCAGACCAGCCTTTTATTGCAGTCAACTGCGGTGCGATTCCCTTTGAGCTAATGGAAAGTGAATTTTTTGGGCATAAAAAAGGCAGCTTTACCGGCGCTACCGTTGATAAACAAGGCTTGTTTCAAGCCGCAGAGGGCGGTACTTTATTTTTAGACGAAGTGGCCGATTTGCCAGCGGCTTTACAAGTGAAGCTGTTGCGCGCCATTCAAGAAAAGAAAGTGCGCCCCATTGGCGAGCAGCAAGAAATCGCGGTTAATATTCGCCTTTTAAGCGCCACCCATAAAAACTTGGCGGATATGGTGCAGGCAGGTGAATTTCGGCAGGATTTGTTTTATCGGATTAATGTCATTGAACTCAGCATTCCACCATTGCGCAACCGTGACGGCGATATTCCACAATTAGCCGAACATATTTTAATTTCACTCAGCAAAGCGAATGGCATTAAAAAACCGGCGCTCTCTGCCGCCGCATTATCGGCGCTGCAACATTATTATTTTCCTGGAAATGTGCGGGAACTGGAAAATATTCTGGAGCGTGCCTTAGCTTTGTTTGAAGGCAATATTATCGACAAGGATGATTTGGGTTTAACAACCGGTTTTAATAACCAAGAAGAAACAACCGGCGCTTCTGAATCATTGCATACAGAGGGGGAGGATTTCGATGAGGAGCCACAATTGACAGGGGCGGCAAAAGCCGGAAAGCCGCAGTCGAGTAACAATTCGCTGGAAAATTATCTTGAGTCGATTGAGCGGCAGGCGCTACAAAAGGCCTTGGAAGAAACCCGCTGGAATAAAACAGCTGCGGCTAAACAGCTGGGTTTATCCTTCCGTTCGCTCCGTTATCGCCTCAAAAAACTGGGCATGGAATAACAGTCGGCACAAAGTACAAAGTTAATCGTCGCGCTTTGTACGTTGTACCCAATGACTACACCCGGTATTTATCCATGTTTTTAAGCGCGGTCATAGCGGCTTGCACTTTGGCACTGATAGCGTCATCCAGTTCATTGTTTTTATAAACCCGATCCAACAACCCTTCAGCAACTAATGCGTCTTTAATCCAGCGTTTTCCAAAACGATAATTGTTCGGTATTTTGGAAACTTCACCGGTTGCAGGATTTTTCAATTCATCCCCGGCAACATTGTTTGCGGTATTTTGCACCGGAGTTTCAACGGCTGACGCTTTGCTGGCGACTGGTTGGGCAGGGCTTTCAGCCGGAGTCTGATGCGTCGCAGTATTACTGCCATTTTTATCGGTTAAAACGGTATATCCGACATACGCTACAAAAACGACAACTAAAACAAAGATTACTTCACTCATAACTTCCACCACCTAAATTAAAATTATTTTTATTATTATCCACTAATTATCCAACTTCCTGGATAAGAATATACCAGATGCAGGGCTGTCAAACAAAGACTTGATGATGGAAATGTTTAAATGTTCGCGTCATCCTCGACCGACTTTGTAAAAGTACTGTCCAAGGCGGCCTGATAGAGTGCTTTTTTTCGGGCACCGGTGATTTCAACCGCGAGTGCAACAGCTGTTTTAGTTGAACATTCACGCAGTAACAATTGCAATATTCGCTGCTGTTCATCGGTTAACGCCTCTACTTGTTTTTCAGTTACGGCGCCTGCAACGATGACCACAAACTCGCCTTTACGCATATTAGGGTCTTGGGTGACCAAAGCTGATACTTCAGCAAGCGTCGCTTTAATAATGGTCTCGTGGAGCTTGGTAATTTCGCGCGCAATAACAATCTCCCGCTCCGGTGGTAAAGCTTTAAGCATATCTTGCAAGGTTGCTTCAATTCTATGGCTTGCCTCGTAGAAAGCCCAGGTGCTTTCACAATTTCGTTTGCTGTTTAAAAAAGCAATGCGTGCGGCAGAGGTTCGCGCTAAGAAGCCTTCAAATTCGAAACGATTCAGCGGGAGTCCCGAAACAGATAGCGCGGCAATTAATGCGCACGCGCCGGGAATAGGGGAGACTTCGATGCCGGCGTTTTTGAGTAACTTAACTAAGGGCATGCCCGGATCACTGAGTAAGGGAGTGCCGGCATCAGACACTAGGGCAATCGACATACCTTGTTGGAGTTTTTCCAGTAATCCAGGTGCTGCTTGTTCTTCGTTGTGTTGATGCAGAGCGAGCAGTTTATTGGTTATCCCATAATGCTGTAACAATACTCGCACATGGCGGGTATCTTCTGCGGCTATGTAGTCAACTTGCTTTAAAATTTCAACCGCCCGGTAACTAAAATCTGCTAAATTACCTATTGGGGTAGCAACCACGTATAATTTGCCGTAATGAATTGTCATGTGTTCCTCTAACATGAATTGCTGTTTTGAGTCGCTTCCAGCTTTCTGCGACTTTTATGGATGTGGCGCGAGCAGTGAAACGCTGGGCGTATTCTTTGCGGAGCGTTTTTCCATCCTTGTTATTTCTATACATCGAAGGTAAATCTTAACATGAGTCGTCTAAGTCTTCTTTTTTTCGCTGTATGTACTACGCTCGTTCCTGGTTGTGCACTTTTTAAGCTGAGTCAGAATCCTTACTTTAATCAGGGCTACCAATCTGAACCGTTATCGGAATCTGAGGCGCTTACCCAGCAAAATCAACAACAACTTAACACCGCGGCATCCTTGTTAGAAGCTAATAACCCTAATGATGCCCAACTTTATATTGATGCTATTGAGCCTACGGTTTTATCACCTGCTGACCAGACCCGCTTGCAGTTGTTGCAGGCACAGATCAGTTTAAGCTTTGGTGAGACCGAACAGGCCAGAAAACATTTGCGCTTGGTTCAACCCGCGTATTTAACGCCCACAGACAAGGTGGCCTTTCTACGCTCCCGCGCTATTGTGTTGTCGTTGATCGGAAAACCGATAGACAGTGTTAAGACTAGAATGGCACTGGAACCGTTGCTTAGTGATGCGCGTCAGCAAATCGAGAATAAACGCGCGATTTTGGATGCCTTGCGTTCATTGTCTATGCCGTTTTTACAAGCACAACAACCAAATTCGCCAAATGAATTAAGCGGTTGGATAGCCCTTGCCGAGCTGTTTAAAAAGTCCCCGCCGCTGGTTATTACTGCCCCCCAACTTCTAGAGTGGCAGGCACATTACCCTAGACACCCGGCTAACAACAGCTTTTTAGCGGCTTATTTAGGTGGCGGGCAAAGAAGTGTAGCAAACGCTCTTAAAGCACCAAACAATATTGCGGTATTTTTACCTGAATCAGGTGCTTATGCAGAAGCCGCGAAAGCTATAAAAGCGGGCTTTATGGCGGCTTATACCCAAGCCGGGAAAAATACCCCTAAGCCGACTATTCACTTCTATGACAGTGAAATCGTAGACCCTGTTACTTTGTATTACAAAGCCATCAATGCGGGTGCGCAATTGATTATCGGCCCTTTAAACAAGGAACATGTAGAACAGTTAGCAAACGTCAAGGTTCTGGAAGTCCCTATCTTGGCGTTAAACCATATCCCTGGACTCAGCAAGGCAAATCTTTATCAATTTGCGCTTAGCCCGATTGACGAGGTTGAGCAAATTACCAACAAAGCGGTTGAAGATGGCTATAAAAAGGCCTTATTGTTAACACCGAAAACCGATTTGGGCGAGCGCATACAAGGTTACTTTAAAACCGCTTTGCAAAAGCGCGGGGGCACCCTGCTAAAGGCTAAGCATTACAGTCCCGATCTTAACGATTACTCGACGACGCTTAAAGATTTACTTAATTTGTCTGAAAGTGAAAAACGCTATGCGCAGCTTAAACAGGTTGTGCCGAACTTACAGTTTACGCCCAGAAAGCGGCAAGATGTTGATGCCGTGCTTATTACCGCTTACCCGCAAGATGCCAAGGTTTTTCAAACGCAAATCCAAAGGCTTTCGCAAGCGCATAATATCCCCATTTACGCGACACCTCAGATTTATAATGGCATAACCTCGCCTACCGATAATGATTTAAATAATATTACCTTTTGTGATATTCCGTGGTTGCTTAATGCGAGCTATCAGGGCGCACTGAGTCAGGAAGCATTGCGGCCCACCTGGCAGCAATTTCCGGAAATTTATTTGCGCTTGATTGCCATGGGTATTGATGCCTATAACCTTATTCCGCATTTAAGCCAACTTAAGGCTGTGCCCTATAGTGGCGCTACCGGTAAATTGTCATTGACTGATGAAAATCGTGTACAACGCCAATTGGTGTGTGCGAAGTTTAATCATACCCGGCCAGAGCTGATTGGCAGTTATGCGCAAAATGTCGAAAAAACGCCCCAGAATCCTTCTATTCCTCAAACGCCTGTCGACACCGCTGTTATCAGCCGTGATTAACAAGGCAAAAGCTGCGCATTTGCAGCAAGGTGAGCAGAGTGAGCAGCGCGCCTGTGATTTCCTGGTGGCTCAAGGGCTGGTTCAGGTTGCCCGCAATTATCGTTGCCGTTACGGGGAGCTGGATTTAATTATGCGCGACCAGCAAAGTCTGGTCATTGTCGAAGTCCGGTACCGACAGTCCGACACCTATGGCAGCGCCCTTGAAAGCATTACAGCGCGTAAACAATCTCGTATAATAGCGGCGACGCAGTGTTATCTGGCAGTTCATCCGCAATCAGTCGCCATCCGTTTCGATGTGATTGCCATTTCGGGTAATAATCATCTTGAATGGATACAAAATGCTTTTCAAACTTAACTTTACTTTATGAATTTACAGCAGCGCATTATCAATAGCTTTACCGAAAGCATTCAAACCAAGCAGGCATCGGTTAATACGCTTGCCGGGTTGATTGAATTTGCTTCGCAAAAAATGGTTGCTGCTCTGCTCAATGATAAAAAAATATTAACCTGTGGCAATGGTGGCTCGGCTGGAGATGCCCAGCATTTTTCTTCCGAGATGCTTAACCGCTTTGAACGGGAGCGTCCAGCTTTGCCGGCGATTGCCTTAAGTACCGATACTTCTACGATTACCTCAATTGCTAATGACTACCACTTTGATGATATTTTTGCTAAACAGCTCAGGGCTTTAGGGCAAAGTGGCGATATTTTGCTGGCTTACACGACCAGTGGTAACTCAGGGAATATTATCAAAGCTGTTACTGCTGCCCATGACAAAGAAATTGCTTGTATTATCCTGTCGGGTAAAGAGGGTGGGGCGCTCGCGCCTTTACTTAATGAAAACGATATTGAGATCCGGGTTCCTTCCCAATCTACAGCCAGAATCCAGGAAGTCCATTTGTTAATCAGCCATTGTTTCTGCGATCTTATTGATCACCAATTATTTGAGCATTAAACATGCGCCGCCGTTTGGTTTACGTTGGGTTACAGATTATACTTTTTCAGGGGTGTAGTTATTACACTTATAATCCTGCTGATGTTGATAATTTACCTAATCTTTATGATCGGCGCATAGGGCAGGTGGCTATCATAGATGAAAGCATCGAAATTAACGCCCGTGAAGCGTTGAATAATGATTTGATCATTCCCTACCAGAGTCATATTAATATCAATGTATACAATGGCACCTTGTTGGTGACAGGTGAAGCTTTAGATGAGGGGGTAAATAAGCAAATTCTTGAAAAAGTCCGTATCCTTCAGGGAGTAAAGCGCGTACAGGATGAAATTGTTGATGCACCGGAAACGCATGCTTCATCACAAGCTAATGATAGCCTTACGACCAATCGTATTAAAACCGAACTTGATAACATTCATGATTTGGCCTATTTTAGTAGCGCAAATATCAAAGTCATCACTGAAAACGGCAGCGTTTATCTTATGGGGCTGGTTTATAAGGAGGAAGCTGACAGGGTAACCAGTGTAGTGCAGCAAGTACCAGGGGTTACAAAGATTGTTAGGTTGTTCGAATATTTACCTTGACAGTTAATGATCTGCTGGAATAAAACAAGTGTCTAAAACATTATGGATTCTTTCTGAGAAGTTAAGTGTAGCTAAAGACTGGCTAACTGGGTTGTTAATTTAGAGCCATTGTTTATGATGAATGCTTATTCGTAATAAGCAAAATGTCTAAATTAACAACTTTAACTTTAGATGCTGATATTAAAAAGGTTAAGGAATTTATTCTTCCTGCAAATTTTGTTGGGCGTTTCTAGCCAGCATTGTCGTTTTAGCTTGCTCTAATTGTGCTAATAAAGGTCTGGTTTGGGTCCTAAAATAAGATAATAACGCCTTATTGATGGGTAAAGAGTGCGGTAACTTCACGTTTAAAGGGTCTTTGTGGACACCATTGACCAGAAATTCATAATGTAAATGAGGGCCTGTAGCCAAACCAGTCCTGCCCACATAGCCGATAACTTGCCCTTGTTTTACTTCGCTGCCTTCGTTTAGGCTTTCATTAAATTCAGAAAGATGCGCATACAACGTCGTGTATTCATTACCGTGCTGAATCATCACAACTTGACCATAACCGCCTTTTCTGCCTTTATAAGCAACTCTCCCATCACCAGTTGATTTAATAGGCGTTCCTGTACTCGCCGCATAGTCAACGCCTTTATGGGCCCGGATACGGTTTAAGATAGGGTGTCTACGGGAAGGATTAAAGACTGAACTCACTTTTGCATAATCCAAGGGATTTCTTAGAAATGGTCTGCGCATTCCTTCGCCTTCTGGGGTGTAGTAATTCATAAAGCCGTTGTTGTCTTTATATCTTACCGCTTGATGGCTTTCGCCTTGATTAATAAATTCAGCCGCAACAACGTCCCCAGTGTCAATGGCTCTGCCGTTTTCAAATATTTTTTCATAAACAACCGTAAACTGGTCGTTAGGGCGTAAGTTTTGGGAGAAATCAATATCCCATGCAAAAATATCTGTAAGTTGTTTGGTGATTTTTTTAGGGAGCCCCGCGTTTTTGCTGGCTTGTTCTAAAGAAGACTGTACGATCACATGTGTACTAACATGTTTAATTTGACCCAGTGTTCTGGAACTTGGGGTTTCAGAGGAAAAAGTCTCAGCATTACCGGTTAGATTCTGGTTACCTTCTTCGTGGTTGGTTGAAGAATTCATCAAATCGTTAAAGCGGTTGCTTTTATATGCCAAACTGGTTAATTCACCTCTGGCGTTGGTGTTAATGCTGAGAATTTTTCCTGGAATAAGGGATCTAAATTGGCGGTTGATTTTACGGTTACGAATGATTTTGTCATTTAGCTTAAGATTTTCAAAGATGCTGGCGATAGTGTCGCCGCCTTTGATCTTGTAAAATGTAGTCCGATGATTTTTAAAAGCCGGAAATTGAGTGTATGCAGCCGATTCGGAAGTTGCTTCACCGTTATAAATAGTAACGCCATTGTTAAGCTCTGTTGTATCAGTGTTTTGACTAGAAGCAACTTCTTCTGTTTCAGAATCACGGGTTGCATCAGCTTCAGGTAGCTTCGCAGACTGAGTTAGTTTATGGGCTTGTTCTTGATGTTTGGCAAGCGCTTGCCTGGTTGCGCTCTTATTCTCTTTGGAAAGTGCCGATGAAGATTTTTGATAATTTACTGAGTTAGGTTTGGTAATATGGGCTTGTATTATTTTAGGGCTATGCTGTTTACCAGCAACTTGTTTGGCGGTATCTTTAGCGGCTTTTGAAGATTTTTGATTGGCGTGTTGCTTATGGGAAGACTGCTTAAGCTCATGCTTAGCTGATGCATGTTTGGCGTTGGCAACGTTAGAATTGACTGCCAAGACTAGGCTAATGCCCAAAAATAAAGGTTTATATATATTTTTCACAATATTATTTAGCCTATAGTTAAATTACTCGGGATTTTAAGTGATTTTTATAAATTATGCCAACAATTATAGTACAGTGAATAATTAAATAGCCTTAATTACTATTATTAACATCGAATTTTAAGTATATAGCGGGAGAATTAAATTGCAAGAAAGTATACTAGCGCAACTGCGAAGAGGGTCTGATGAAATCTTAATTGAAGCGGACTTGCTGAAGAAACTACAAGGGGGAAAACCACTCAGAATAAAAGCGGGGTTTGACCCAACCGCGCCTGATTTGCATCTTGGGCACACCGTTTTAATAAATAAGTTAAAGCAGTTTCAGGATGCCGGGCATGACATTTTATTTCTTATTGGCGATTTTACTGCGATGATCGGCGACCCCACTGGCAAGAATGTGACGCGTAAGCCGCTATCCAAAGAAGATGTTATGGCGAATGCATTAACCTATCAGGAGCAGGTCTTTAAAATTCTAAATCCTGAAAAAACGGAGGTGCTATTTAATTCTGAATGGTTAGAAAAAATGTCACCTTCAGAATTAATTCAACTTGCTGCTAAGCATACTGTGGCAAGAATGCTGGAACGGGATGACTTTAATAAACGCTACAGAAGTGGTCAGCCAATAGCTATTCATGAATTGTTATATCCTTTAATACAAGGTTACGATTCAGTTGCGATGCGCTCAGATGTGGAGCTGGGCGGTACTGATCAAAAATTTAATTTATTAGTGGGTCGGCAGTTACAGGAAATTTATGGGCAATCACCGCAGGTGGTTATGACCATGCCGATTCTGGAAGGGTTGGACGGTGTGCAGAAAATGTCCAAATCGCTTGGTAACTATATAGGTATTAAAGATTCAGCGGAAGATATGTTCGGCAAAGTCATGTCTATTTCGGATGAATTAATGTGGCGTTATTATGAATTATTGAGCTTTCAACCCATGCAACAAGTGGAAGCCTGGCGGAAAGCATGCGCTCAGGGCGATATGAACCCGAGAACGTGTAAAGTAGCCTTTGCACAGGAAATAATTACCCGTTTTCATAATGCCCAAGCCGCAGAAAAAGCCTTGGTGGATTTTGAAGCACGTTTTCAGCGCAATGCGATACCCGATGAAATGCTGGAGGTCACATTAAATGTGGTTGCGGAGGGTATCGCCATTGCCAATATTTTAAAAGAGGCCGGTTTAACTGAGAGCACTTCCGAAGCCATAAGGATGATCAAGCAGGGCGGTGTCAAGATTGAAGGTGAAAAAGTCGCTGACCCTAAGTTAATGGTCATGCCGGGAACCAGGCAGGTGTATCAGGTGGGCAAAAGAAAATTCGCCAGGATAGCCTTAACTGCATAAAGTTTTAAAAAATAATTAGATCGTCTTAACGTTTTAGTCGCTATAATTCTTGACTAAAACGCTAGGGATGATCATAATCAAAACCGAATTTAATCACTTTTAATAATCGATTTATTATGACTACCCCCATTATTTTTTCTGATAATGCCGCTACCAAAGTAAGCGAATTGATCGCTGAAGAAGGAAACGATGATTTAAAACTGCGTGTATACGTATCAGGCGGCGGTTGTTCCGGTTTTAAATACGGCTTCACGTTTGATGAAGAAGTTAACGAAGATGATACGTGTATTGAAAAAGCTGGCGTAACGGTATTGATTGATTCTATGAGCATCCAGTACCTTAATGGCGCTGAGATTGATTATAAAGAAGATGTTAACGGTGCGCAGTTTGTAATCCGTAACCCAAATGCCACGACAACTTGTGGTTGTGGGTCGTCTTTTTCCGCTTAAGCTTTAAGCTTGGTTGTACTAATCAGATGGTAGAAATGGATGGCTTTTACTGGTTGTTAAAGTCATCCTGTTATCGGATTGTGTAATCCATGACCAATCCAATAAACACCGCCAACCCATACCAGTTATTATTTAAAAACGCCTTAAAGCACTGCGTTTTTTCGCGTTTAAAAATCAAAGTTTGTTGATAAACTGAAAAACCAGCAGCAACCAACGCCCCCAAATAATAAGCCCTTCCTAATCCTTGTAAATGCCCAATGACAAGTAATAGCCCTATAATGGTTACCTGCAAAACGGCCATAATGTGCCGATCATACGCACCAAACAAGATAGCCGTGGATTTAACCCCTATTTTTAAATCATCCTCTTTATCCACCATTGCGTACATGGTGTCATAAACCAACGCCCATAAAATCACTGCGGCATACATTAACCAGCCTACCAGTGGAATCTGGTTGGTTTGCGCGGCGAACGCCATTGGCACCGCCCAGCCAAAGGCTATGCCCAAGTAGGCTTGCGGCAATTGTGTATAGCGTTTCATAAAGGGGTAACTGGCGGCTAAAAATGCGCCGACAAACGACAACAGTATGGTGTAAACATTAAGCAGCAACACCAGTCCAAAAGAAATTAGACATAATAGGACAAACAGCCATAGCGCCTCCTTTGGCTTTACCCTACCGGCCGCAATGGGGCGTTTCCTGGTACGCTCGACATGTGGGTCAAATTCCCGGTCTGCATAATCATTAATGACACATCCGGCGGCGCGCATGAATACCACCCCCAGACAAAATACCGTCAGCACTGTTAAATCGGGCTTGCCATTACCTGCTACCCATAAGGCCCACAACGCAGGCCAGAGTAAAATAAAAATCCCAATCGGTTTATCAAAACGTCCCAGTAGCCAATATTGCTGTGCCCTGTCCAAAACCCAAGCTTTATTCATGTTGCTTGCCCTGAATGGTTTCGATAATGCTGGTAGTTGAATGGCCTTTCACAAACGGCAAAATTCTAACTTCACCGCCATTTTGCACCACACTTGTGTAGCCCACTATCGCCGTTACATCCTGATAATCACCGCCTTTCACCAAAATATCCGGCAGTATTTGTGCAATGAGTGTGGCAGGGGTATCTTCGTCAAAGGCCACTACCCAATCGACACATTCCAGAGCCGCCAGCATTTCCATGCGATAGTTAAGGTCATTAACCGGGCGCGCTGGGCCTTTTAAACGCTTAACCGAGGCATCGCTGTTGACTAATAAAATCAATCGGTCCCCCAACGCTTTTGCCTGCTGCATATAGCGGATATGCCCCGGGTGCAAAATATCGAAACAGCCATTGGTGGCTACAATTTTCTCTCCTGCCGCTTTGGCTTGCTTAATAGCCTGTAACGCAAAGGTTAGGCTACAAACACCCCGTTGCTGGGCCCGTTGCCCGGAAAGCGCATAGTTAAATTCTTGTGGAGTCACGGTTGCTGTACCCAATTTCCCCACCACAATACCCGCACCGACATTGGCTAAGGCGGTTGCCTCTTCCAATGATTTCTTAGCCGCTATACTCGCCGCCAACACCGAAATGACCGTATCGCCTGCACCGGTTACATCAAATACCTCCCGCGCATGAGTTGGTAGATGTAATGGCGCAGCATCCCGGCTCAGTAAACTCATACCGTGTTCACCGCGGGTAACCAGTAATGCTTCAAGTTCCAGCTCAGCCAATAAATTCATGCCTTTTTCAACCAACTGCTGCTGATCGAGACATTTACCTACCACGGCTTCAAATTCACTTAAATTCGGGGTCAGCACCGTCGCCTGCTTATAAAGGCTAAAATCTGTGCCTTTCGGGTCAACCAAAACCGGTTTTTTTAAGCGCCGTGCCAGTTCAATAAACTGCCGCACCGCGGTTAATGTGCCTTTGCCATAATCCGACAATACTACTGCCTGAGTCTGTTCCAGCTCAGCATGATAGCGGTGCAATAAATTATCGCTGTCCAAGCCATGAAAGCCATCTTCAAAATCCAGGCGGATCAATTGCTGATGCCGACTTATCACCCTTAATTTAGTAATCGTCGCGCAAGTCTCAACTTGTTCTAATAAACACAACACCCCGGCAGCCTGCAAAAGTGTTTGTAACGCTTCAGCTGCTTCGTCCTTGCCGCTAAAGCCCAGCACTGTTGCTTTTGCACCCAGGGCCGCAAGGTTTAATGCGACATTTCCTGCGCCACCGGCACGCTGTTCATTTTGCTTAACATGCACAATCGGCACTGGCGCTTCAGGCGAAATTCTGGAGGTTGAACCGTGCCAATAACGGTCTAACATTAAATCGCCGACCACTAACACGCGCACAGATGAAAAATCAGGTAATTGCATCGTTTTCGCCACAGGCATTGCTAAAAAGGATGCCATTATAACGTTTTGTGATTTGTTACGGCGCTGATTGAATCAATCAAATATTATTGGTTTGGTCTGTTGGATTTTGGTTATGGCGCTATGTCCGTTGGTAACTTGAACAACAACAAGGTTTTCTCACCTTATAGCTGCTGCTCTCGTCAGGTTTGTTAACCGATGCAAAAAAATCATCTGAAGTGCAGGCATATTTAAGGTATTATTCCATGATAATTTTTATTAACTTTCTGGAATACCCACCATGACCCAAGATGAATTAAAACAACTCGTTGCCCAAGCCGCTATCCCTTACATTAAAGACATTGCCATTATCGGCGTCGGCACAGGCTCCACCGTTACCCATTTCATCAATCTCCTGGCAGATTTGCGTATGGATATTGAAGGGGCGGTCTCCAGCTCGATTAAAACCACTGAACACCTCAAAAAAATCGGTATTCCTGTGCTGGAACTCAATGCCGTCAACGGCCTGGAAGTTTATGTAGATGGTGCCGATGAAGTGAATGCCCAGCGGCAATGTATCAAAGGCGGTGGTGCAGCGTTAACGCGCGAAAAAATCATTGCCGGTGCCAGTAAAAAATTCATTTGTATTGCAGATGAGTCTAAATACGTTGATGTGTTGGGTAAATTTCCGTTGCCGGTGGAAGTGATTCCGATGGCGCGGAGCTTTGTTGCCCGTGAATTGGTAAAATTAGGCGGCCAACCGATCTGGCGTGAACACTGTATTACTGATAATAGTTGCGAGATTTTGGATGTGCATAATTTAACCATTTTGGATCCTAAGGCCTTGGAAAAACTGATTAATGATATTCCGGGGGTAGTGACCGTGGGTCTGTTTGCGCAGCGTCCGGCGGATGTGGTGTTAATTAGTAAAGGGAATGATATTGTAACCATGTAACATTTAATAGTTATGCTATCAATGTCAAACGGAAGGATGTTTGAAAGGCTGTAGCTTTTAATATGACCTTGTTATCATTCAATTGGATTTGCGTTTTTCAGGCGCTGATATTGCTTTTGGTTGTTAACGGTGCCCCCATCGTTGTTAATACCCTGATGGGGAAACATTTAGCAAGGCCTGTAGATAACGGTTTTATGTTGCCTGACCGGCAGCGGTTATTTGGTAGCAGCAAAACCTGGCGGGGTCTGTGTGCTGCGCTATTATCCAGTATGGGCGCAGCGCTTTTGTTTGGGCTGGATGCTTTAACCGGCGCACAATTTGGCGCTTTGACTATGGCTGGGGATTTGTTGGCCAGTTTTTTAAAACGCCGGTGCGGGTATAGGGAAAGCAGCCATGCGCGCGGGCTGGATACTGTCCCGGAAACGTTATTACCGGTTTGGCTTTTAGATGACAGCTTAAATTTAGGTGCTATTGAAATTGCCTTAACCGTTGGACTTTTTTTCTTGATTGAGGAGTTTATCTCCCCTATTTTGTATAGGCTGCATATTCGCAAGCGCCCTTATTAGCGTAGCAGGGCTTCACCGCACTCATTAGGGGCGAATAGATGAATTCTACCGGATTAAAAGTATTAACCTATAACATTCATAAAGGCTTTAATTCCAACAGACGTTTTGTATTGCATCAAATTCGGGACGCTTTAATTGCCACGAATGCTGATGTATTGTTGCTTCAGGAAATGCAAGGCGAACATCAAAAACATCAAAATAACATCGAGAACTGGCCGGAACTGTCCCAATTTGAATTTATCGCGGAAGGTATTTGGCCATTTCATGTGTATGGTCAAAATGTGAATCATAAATTCGGTCATCATGGCAACGCCATATTAAGTAAATTTCCTTTTGAAAGCTGGGAGAATATTGATGTTTCGCCCTATCCCTGGGCGAGCCGCAGTCTTTTACATGGGGTGATCCGCTTGCCGCAAAGCAGCCAAGCGTTGCATATCGTTTGCTTGCATTTTGGGCTGACTGGGCGTGAGCGGTTACGGCAGGCAACCAGTTTATGTGAGCGTATTGAAAGCCATGTCCCGCACGATGCCCCCTTGATTGTCGCCGGGGATTTTAATGATTGGTGCGGTCGTATAGAACGGCATTTTTACGAACATCTGGGTTTGCAGGAGGTGTTTCGGGAAACCCATGGACGGTTTGCGCGCACGTTCCCAGCCTGGTTGCCGGTATTGCCAATGGATCGCATTTATTACCGGGGCTTGATGCCGATTGCTTGTGACCGTTTAGGTCAAGCCCCTTGGCGCTCGCTTTCTGACCACGTTCCCCTTACTGCCCGGTTTAGACTATGAACGACACGCAAGCCATTGAACAGACAAAACTTACTGTGCCGAATTTATTGACCGGATTCCGTTTTGTCGCGGCACCTGGTTTATTATGGTTAGCTTGGCATGGCTATGGGCTACTTTTTATGGGGCTGCTCGCGGTATCGTTTTTAAGTGACTTACTGGATGGCTTTGTGGCGCGCTTGATGGGGCAGATGTCGCAGTTTGGCGCGACTCTGGATAGCTGGGCGGATGTGGTGATTTATTTGACTATTCCCCTAGGATGCTGGTGGTTATGGCCAAGGACAGTCAGCCAGGAATGGTTTTATGTGGCTTTGTTTTTAGCCAGTTGCCTGCTGCCCGCATTGGTGGGATTTTGTAAATTTGGCTGTTTTACCAGCTACCATACCTGGGCGGTAAAA
This sequence comes from Methylococcales bacterium, assembly GCA_040079795.1. Lineage (GTDB taxonomy): Bacteria > Pseudomonadota > Gammaproteobacteria > Methylococcales > Methylomonadaceae > SXIZ01. The sequence goes on along the minus strand of JBEBJQ010000016.1, from coordinate 26,355 downwards.
TTCGCCGCTGCCTCAATGGGCGTTAGTTTGTGCTTGCTATTTTTGGGGGGTATGGCTTGGCCGTTCCGTATCGCGTCGGTTATTGGTATCCTGGCGGCGCTTGAAGAGGTGGCGATTACGCTTTTTTTGTCAGGGCCAGAATCTAATGTCCGCTCAATCTGGTTTTTATTAAGCCGCTCTAAGCATTAATAAGGAAAACTATGTCTTCTGGTTTTTTTTACCGGCTCTTGCTCATTAGCCAATTCGAATTGAAGCGGGCTTTTTTGACCCGCAAAGGCTTGCTTAGCATGGGAACTTTTGCAGTCGTTTGGTATTTTATTCTGCTTTATCCGCTGAGATTTGCCGCCGATGTGTTAGTGGAAGGCAAAGGCCTTATACAAGAGTTCAGTTTTTTTGATTTTATTGGGTTCAACTCCTTAGGTCAATGGCCTATTCCTGAGTTCGGCGTGTTTTGGCATTTCGCCCTCCTTATTTTCCCCTTGTTGAGCATTAGCCTTGCGGCTGATCAAACCTGTTCGGACCGGGAGCGTGGCACTTTACGCTTTATGGTTTTGCGCAGCAGTCGCGACAGCCTCTTCTTCGGACGGTTTCTCGGCGCTATGCTTATTCAAGCGTTGCTGATTGGGTCGACGGCATTAACCGTTTTGGCGTTGGTATTGTACCGTGATGCCTCATTGTTTTCTTCAGCATCCGAGAACTTGTTAGCCATAACGGTTAGCGTGGCCTTAGCCATACTCCCCTTTACGGCTATGATGGCCGCGCTATCTGCGGTGGTGAAATCGGTTCGGCAAGCTACTGTTTGGGCTATATTGATCTGGACGTTTCTGGCTGGCATTATCAGTGTGTTAGCTTACTATTTGCCTGTGCTGGCGGCTTTAAAATGTCTTGTCCCCGGTTATCAGTTATCTGATTTGGCGCAATTGTCCGAATGGCGGACGCTTAAACTGGCTTATATTCCGCTCTTACAAAGCGTTATTTTATTAGCTGCCGGCCGCTGGATAATGGCAAGGCAAGCATTATGAAGGTGCCGATTATTCAATGCCAAAAGCTTAGCCATGTGTATTCTGGAAAAGTCGCGCTTAACGGGCTTAATTTTGAATTGGAGGCAGGTGAACCCATTGGTTTGGTAGGCCCTAATGGTGCGGGGAAAACCACTTTACTTAGCATCCTATCCGGCTTTTTGCGTCCAACTTCAGGGGCTGTCAGGCTCTTTGGGCACCCGCCAGGGGCAGCCCGACTCATCGGCAAAGTTACTGCACTACCTCAGGATGCACGGCTCGACCCAAACTTTAGCATAACCGAGCAGCTGATTTTTTATGCGCGTTTACAAGGATTTAATAAGCAACAGGCAGTTGTGGAGACAGGCAGGGTTTTAGAGGCCGTTGCATTACAAATTATAGGCGCTGAAAAACCCATAGCGCTCAGTCATGGTATGGCCAAACGGGTCGCGATTGCCCAAGCCTTAATTGGGAAACCGGCACTGGTATTGCTTGATGAACCCACCGCCGGACTTGACCCTATTAGTGTCCGCATGGTGCGAAATATTATCGCAGAGCAAGCGGCAGCAATGACTTTTATTATTAGCTCCCATGATTTAACGGAGCTGGATCGGTTGTGCCATAAAATCTTATTGCTGGAAAATGGTGTTTTACAATCAGAGCAATTGTTGGGCGATGCGCAGTATGAGGATATACGGTTTATTACTTTACAGATGGAAACCTGTCCGGCAATGGAGGTGATAACGAAGTTCCAGACTTTAGCGGGTGTTACGGAGGTTAGTAATCCTCAAAAAAATGAATTCATAGTGGCTTATAAGCCAGACTTGCAACCTGACATGGATCTGCAACTGATGCAGTGTGTCAATGCAAATCATTGGCAGTATCGGCAGTTGAGCCATGGGAAGACCTTGGAAGAAAAGCTGTTTTTTAGGGATTAAGCGTGTTTTTCTGGTTTTTATGTTGCTAAGCTCGTGCAAAAACGCCCTAGGGGTGAATTGCTTCAGATTAAAGCAAGTAAAGATCAAATTTCTATTTAAGTTGGGTTGGGTTGGGTTGCTCAATTAACGCTTTTAAAGCGTTATCTCATTAATAAGTCAGCCGGTTATGCAATCAAGAACGGAAGTGCCCAGTGCTATTGAAATGTTAATGCTCGCGCATTATAACCGGAATGCTCAAGCGTTTTGGGCGGGTACAAAAGATCACGATGTAAAACAAAATTATGCGGCATTTTTAGCTCCTTTTCCAAAAAATAAAACCTTGGATATTTTAGACCTTGGTTGTGGTCCTGGCAGGGATGTGCATTATTTTAATGCATTAGGACACCGGGTTGTCGGCTTGGATGGTAGCGAGGTATTTTGCCGTATGGCTCGCGCTTACACTGGTTGTGAGATTCTTCAGCAAACGTTTTTGGCTCTGGCGCTGCCCCGCCATCAGTTTGATGGCATCTTCGCCAATGCGTCGTGATTTCATGTTCCGAGCCAGGATTTACCCCTTGTTTTGGCTGATTTAAATGACGCATTAAAGCCCGGTGGCATTTTATTTTTATCCAACCCGCGTGGCAATGAGGAAGGTTGGTCAGGGCAGCGTTATGGCCATTACATGCAAATTGATAGTAGCAAGCGCTTTCTGGAAGCAGCAGGCTTTAAAGTGCTTGAGCATTATTATCGGCCTGTGGGCAAGCCTATTCATGAGCAACCTTGGCTGGCTATTGTGGCAGCTAAAGTAATGCAGGATCAATAAAGGGTGTGCCCTAAAGGTTAACAGATCGTTTTGATATGAATACTGGTTATTGATTACTACGCTCGATATAGTAAATAGTGGTTTTTATACTATCTTTTTAACCATGCATCAGTTTTGAAATGAATGCCCCCGTATTTTAATTTCAATAGGGCAGCATTTTGAATCTAATGATCTTTTGGGAGATAGCGTTTAAATCATGATAAGTCGCCAACCTGATGTTTAATAAACTCTCCTTTTTTTCAGAATCGCCTGATGAAAGCCTGATTTATGTCGGATTTTATAACCCAATATGGATCATTGTATCGGTATTGCTCGCTATTCTGGCGGCTTACGCGGCACTGAATGCTTCTGCACGAATTGGGCATGCGCAGGATAGCTTTGCTAAATTAACCTGGGCTATGATTGGTGCCTTCACTTTTGGGGTTGGCATCTGGTCGATGCATTTCATCGGTATGCTCGCACTAAATTTGCCCTGTATCATCCACTATGATCCCTTGATCACGGTTATCTCTATGATTCCAGGCATTTTGGCGAGTGGTATTGCCATGGGTATTGTGTGGCACCACGGCTCAAAACGCCTGCCGCCATCTTTTGCCAGTGTCTTGCTTGGCGTTGGCATCAGCATCATGCATTATACCGGGATGGCTGCCATGAAACTGGATGGTTTTGTAGGCTATAACCCATTTTTATTTACATCATCCATCATTGTGGCTATCGCATTGTCTTATATCGCTTTGCGTGTAAAAAATGCGGGTAGCCATTCAGGCAAGCTCGGTCATGTTTTGGTTGCGGTGATTATGGGTAGTGCAGTGTCTGGTATGCATTACCTGGCCATGTTCGCCGCATATTTTGTTAAGGGCGAGGGTGTGCCACTTTCTGCTTCTGTGTTTACCACCGACACGCTTGCTATTCTCATCGCAGTCATTACGGTTTTTTTGGCGTTGGCGGCATTAGCACTGGCTGCTGTTTCGCGTAACCGGGAAATAACCCAACAGCTACGCGACAATAAAGAGCGCTGGAAGTTTGCGCTGGAAGGTGCGGGGGACGGTGTTTGGGATTGGAGCCCACAAACGGATACGGCTTATTTTTCCAAACGCTGGAAAGAAATGCTTGGGTATGCCGAACATGAGTTTCCAGATACCAGAACAGCCTGGGTCGGGCAGATTCACCCCGAGGATAAGGCATCTGTGTTATCCACTATTGAGGAGTATTTCGAAGGTAATCAAGCATTTTTTGCTATTGAATACCGCATACGCTGTAAAGATGATTCTTGGAAATGGATATTGGCACGGGGGAAATTGATTAGTCGCGACACTAATGGCAAGCCTTTACGAATGATCGGAACCCACACTGACATTACTGACCGCAAGCAGACGGAAGATGCACTGCGGCGCTCAGAATCCAAGTTTCGGACGCTTTACGATTCAACCAGTGATGCAGTGATGTTGTTGGATGAGCGTGGTTTTTTTGATTGCAATAGCGCTGCCCTGAAATTATTCGGTTGCGCGACAATAGAAGCTTTTTGCTCAAAACACCCAGCTGACTTGTCACCTTTAAAACAGCCTTGTGGTACGAACTCCTTGATATTGGCCAACCAGCGGATTGCTGCAGCAGTTGAAAAAGGCAGCCTACGCTTCGAATGGGTTCATAAGCGTGTCGATACCGATGAGACTTTTCGGGCTGAAGTGCTACTTAGTGCCATGCGATTGGATGACAAGCCAGTGCTACAGGCAACTGTCCGGGATATTACCTTACGTGAGAGTGAGGCGCGCTACCGGGCTTTAACCCAATCAGCGAGTGACGCAATTCTCATTGTAGATGGATCAGGAAGTATCGTGAGCTGGAACAGGGGGGCAGAAAACATTTTTGGTTACACCGAGGATGAGATTATTGGTTTATCACTTGCCCTGTTGATGCCAGAGAAATACCGGGCGTCATGCCTTGAAGGTATTAAGCGCGTCGTTTCCGGCGGCAAAACCCGAGTCGTAGGTAAAGCCATTGAATTTAATGGCTTACGTAAAGATCAGAGTACATTTCCCTTAGAGCTTTCATTAAACCAGTGGCAGACTTCAGAGGGCTGGTTTTTTAGCGCCTTTATTCGTGATCTTACTGAGCGTAAAAAGGCAGAGGCGAAGCTCCGCATTGCCGCTATCGCTTTTGAGTCTCAAGAACCTATGGTGGTCACCGATACTAATAATGTTATTTTACAAGTGAATAGAGCCTTTACTGAATCCACTGGTTATACTTCGGAGGATTCGGTAGGTCAGAAGATAAGTTTGCTTAAGTCCGGACGTCATGACCAGGCTTTTTATGCCGCAATGTGGGAGAGTATTGAAACTACCGGCTCGTGGCAAGGTGAGATTTGGGATCGGCGCAAGAATGGTGAAATTTACCCGAAATGGTTAATTATTACGGCTGTAAAAGGGATAGATGGTATTGTCACGCATTATGTAGGCTCGCATGCTGATATTACCGAGCGAAAATCAGCGGAGGATAAGATTAAACTTTTGGCCTTCTATGATCCGCTTACTCAGCTGCCTAACCGTCGGTTATTATTAGAGCGGGTGAAGCACGGCATTGATATTGAACGGCGCGAAGGTCAGCAATTGGCGGTGTTGATGATTGACCTGGATCGTTTTAAATCGGTTAACGATAGTTTGGGGCATTTGGCGGGCGATGCGTTACTGCAACAAGTCGCGGCGAGGATGACCTTGCTTGTACGCGATGTTGATATGGTGGCCCGATTGGGCGGCGACGAATTTGTTGTGTTGCTGGAAAATATTACTCACCCGGACGATGCTGCTGGAGTGGCAGAAAAAATTATTAGGGATTTAAGTAAACCTTTTCAGCTTATTCAAAGTGATGACGTTCAGATTGGTGCCAGTATCGGAATCAGTGTTTGTCCACAACATGGCAACAGTCCAGAAATGTTAATGACTCATGCTGACTCAGCACTGTATTACGCCAAGAGTCAGGGGCGCGGCTGCTACGCCTACTTTTCGGAGCAGCGCATACGCAATGTTTCTGGAATACTGGGCGCTTAAAGTGCCGGTTTTGTCGTTTGGTTTTAGCTGTTTTGTTGAAAAAGACCTTTTGCTTTTAGATATTGTCCAACGGTTGTTATCTGAAATCAGTCAATAAGCTCAAAAATAGTTACTTTATCAGGTAGTCACCAAATCTACGCAGATTAATGGGTCATGCACTTAAATTTAGTAAACCCCTGATTTAGCGGTTATAATACTCAAATTATTGGGCTGTCCGGGGAGAATTGCGTGGATATTAAGCAGTATATGCAAACAATAGGTCAGCAAGCGAAGCTTGCTGGTCGTGAACTAAGCCGAACAGAATCACTTAAAAAAAACCGGGCTTTGTTGGCGATTGCTGAAGAAATTGCGCAACAGCGCGATTTTTTGATTGAGGAAAATAAACAAGATTTAGTGACGGGTAAACAACAAGGCTTGGATAATGCGTCTTTAGATCGTTTGGCGCTGACTGCTTCCAGTATTGACGCCATGGTTGAGGGTTTAAGGCAAGTTGCAGCCTTGCCTGATCCGGTGGGGGAAATTATTGGTTTAAGCTATCGTCCCAGTGGTATTCAGGTCGGACAAATGCGGGTGCCGTTAGGCGTGATAGGCATAATTTATGAATCGCGGCCTAATGTCACTGTCGATGCCGCAGCATTGTGCCTTAAATCAGGTAATGCCTGTATTCTAAGAGGGGGCTCAGAAGCTATTCATTCTAATAAAGCGATTGCCAAGTGCATCGCTAAAGGCTTGCAAGCCGCTGGATTGCCGGTGGATGCGGTACAAATTGTGGCTACCACCGATAGGGCGGCGGTCGGCGAATTAATTACGATGCAGGAGTACGTTGATGTCATCGTACCTCGGGGCGGGAAAAGTTTAATTGCGCGTATCACAGAAGAGGCGAGCATTCCGGTGATTAAGCATTTAGATGGTATTTGCCATGTTTATATTGATGCCAGCGCCGATCTTGAAAAAGCCGTTGCTATTGCGGTTAATGCTAAAACGCATCGTTACGGGGTTTGCAATGCCATGGAAACGCTATTGGTAGCGGAAGCTATTGCACCAAAAGTATTACCTTTGTTGGCTGCCCGGTTCCGGCAGGCGGAAGTCGAATTACGCGGTTGTTTAAAGACCTGTGCGCTTATCCCTGATTGCCTAAGGGCGACTGAAGAGGATTGGCATACGGAATATTTAGCACCGATTTTGTCGATCAAATGTGTCGCTAATATTGATGAAGCGATGCAACATATTAATCATTATGGGTCTCAGCATACCGATACCATTATCACTGAAGATTATTCCCTGGCACGACGTTTTTTACGGGAGGTCGATTCAAGCTCGGTGATGGTTAATGCTTCGACCCGTTTTGCGGATGGCTTCGAATATGGTCTGGGCGCTGAAATTGGCATTAGTACAGACAAATTACATGCGCGGGGACCGGTTGGATTGCTTGGACTGACTTCTCTGAAATATGTGGTGTTGGGTGACGGGCATATCCGTCAGTAAATGATCGGTATTTATGGGGGTACTTTCGATCCGGTGCATTTTGGACATTTGCGTACTGCGCTTGAACTAAAAACACGGTTTAACTTATCAGAGGTTCGATTAATTCCCTGTGCCAACCCACCGCATCGCGTAGCCCCCTTAACTCCGCCCGGGTTGCGTTTGCAGATGTTACAACTAGCGGTTGCCGGGCGGCAGGGCTTGGTGGCGGATGGTTGTGAACTGACCCGAACCGGGCCTTCCTATACCGTTGATACCTTGCGTGAGATACGTGCAACACAGGGAGATACCCCAATCTTGCTGTTTATGGGGATGGATGCTTATGCGGGTTTGGAACGCTGGCATCGATGGCTGCGCCTATTTGATTACGCCCATGTGGTGGTGATTACCCGCCCTGGGTTCCACTCTCCCGGAGGTCTTGGGATTTTAGCTGACCGGCTGGTTGATAAGGCAGCGGTCTTGCAGCAAACACCGGGCGGAAAATTGTTTTTTCAGCCAGTTACACAATTGGATATTTCGGCGACTGCGATTAGAGATTTGATCGCTAGGCAAGAAGATCCACATTTTTTATTGCCGGATAGTGTCATTAATTTTATCCGGCAACATAGACTTTACGAAACTAAATAAGCGGGTGCGATACCTGCGTAATAACTTTAAGGATTTAAATGGATACGAGCGCATTATTAAACATTATTGAAACTGTTTTGGATGAAAAAAAAGCCCAAAAAATTACCGTGATTGATGTAAAGGGCAGAACCAGTGTGACTGATTACATGGTAGTTGCAACGGGTACGTCAAACCGGCATCTTGCCTCGCTCAGTAATTACATTGCTGAAGCGGTTAAAGAAAAAGGTTTTAGACCTTTAGGGATTGAGGGGGATCAAGGGTCAGACTGGGTGTTGGTAGACTTAGGCGATGTGATTTTGCATTTGATGACCGAACAGGCGCGGGATTATTATCAATTGGAAAAGCTCTGGGCAGTACCCGCTTCCGGGGAGCAACAGATAGCCTAACACTATTGATTTATCCATTAAAAGCAGATAACGTGTTGCTTCAATAAACAGTATTACCCTAACATTTTACCGTGGACTATTTTTATGCCGACTCTTGTAAGCAATGTTAAAGATATCCTTCTGAATTGGAACAGCGTTATCATTCAGAGCCCGTTGATCAGTGTTGTAATACTTGGTGCTATAGCAGCGCTCACGATTTGGCTATTGGTTTCGTTGTATTACCGGATTAAAGCAGGCAGTGTCCGTAAACGGTTATTAAAGGTCATCGCTGTCAACGAACAGGCGCGGCTGCAACTCAGTGAAACCTTAAGCAATACCGCTCAGCAGGTACAGGCGATCGAGCTGGAACTTAACGGCCACAAGCAGCAAGTTGAACAGCTAAAAGCTGCTCATGAGCTGTCGCAGGGGCAGATTAAACGTGCATTGGCACAGGAAAGTCAAATTGATAGCGATTTGGTATCGCTGCAAACCCAGTTTTTTCTTAATGAGCCATTACCTGTAAAGGCTGATAGCGATACTTCTTTATCCTGGCAACAATACCGCAGTGTCGTAAACGAATTGACTGGCCGCTTGAAAACCGGAGCGCAATTTCAGCTGGAATTACAGCAGGAAAAATCAAAGCTTAAAACACTGTTGGCGGAGCAAACTGAGACTATTCAGGGATTGAATCAGCAAATTGCTGCACAGATAACAAATGTGGGCAAGCGTGAGCAGCAATTTGCAGCACAACAAACCCAGATGCAACAGCAGCAAGAGCAACTAAAAGCTGAGTTGCTACAGGCTTTGGATAAGTTAAAGCAACCTTTACAGGTTGTTGAACACAGACAGATTGCAGGATCGGCTCCTGTTGATGGGCATGTTAATCCTGCTGGGGCGTTATCTGAGGTAGCAGCGGCAACTAATAATCTATTGGAGACTTTCGGTCACCAAATTGAAGATACTGCACATGATATTTTGGACACCTTAAAATCCGTGGTAAACGAGGATGAACAGCAATCCGGGGTTAATGTTTTACAATCAGCAGCGTCGCCTGTGGTGGTAGAGGATGCTTATAATCGAGTATTAAATGAAGCTGTTGCAGCCAGATTGCCCATTGAACAAGAACCCCCTGAAACGCAACCCCTTAATGCGCAAGCGCCTGTATCTAAGCTTAAAAAAATCTTTGGACGTTTTAGTACAAGTGCCCTTGTTGATTATGTAGAAACTGCGTTGGAAAAAAATGATGCCAAAGTCGCCGAGCAGATGCTTGAAGACAGCAATTTAGCAGAAGCGGTACCGGAAAAAACAAAGCGCTTTTGGCGTAAAATTAAGTTGACAAATTGAGCTGATTTAACGGATTGATGGTTTATAAATCAATTTGTTACGCTTATGACGGATAATTTACTTGCTGTGGCTACCCGTTTGGGCGGAATATTAGCTTCGCAGCATAAACAGATTGCAGTCGCCGAATCTTGCACGGGGGGCATGATTGCGCAAACATTGACTCAAATAGCTGGTAGTTCGGCGTGGTTTGATCGTGGTTTTGTCACTTATAGCAATGCAGCAAAAATACAAATGCTTGGTGTGCTGCCGCAAACCCTTAATCAATACGGTGCCGTCAGTGCTGAAACGGCGCTTGAAATGGTTTCCGGTACACTATTTTATAGTGAAGCAGATTATGCAATTGCTGTGACCGGCATTGCAGGCCCTGGCGGTGGATCGGTTGCTAAACCAGTTGGAACGGTGTTCATTGCTTGGGGGGCTAAAAGTGGATTTAAGTATTGTGAACTAGAGGGCTTTCATGGTGATCGCCATGAAATCAGACGTCAGTCCACAAATCGGGCATTAGCGTATTGGGTAAACTACTTTGAGGGTAATGGCTAATCAGGGTGGCTTAAAGCTTTAGCGTTTAACAGGCTCAAGAATTGCGTCAATGTTGAGTTGGTCGCAAAAATCAAGGAATTGTTCGCGAACGGAAAGCAAAGGAGAATCTTTTGGGATGATAACAATAAATTTGGCAGAGAAAACCAGGCTTTGGCTATAAGCGGCTTGGTAACGGCTGGCAGAAAATTCCTGAATGCTAATGTTATGCTCACCAAGAAAGTTCACTACCGCTTGAATAATGTCATCTTGATCCAGGGTAATAATTTCTAGGGAGTAGGGCATGCCCAGAACGGTTTTTTCTGCTTTGTTACTGCGTAAAGTATGTATTTGTAACTCCAAGTTTTTCTGGAGGGTATCTAGGGTGCTTTCAAATTTAGCGATATGGTTCCAATTTCCTTCAACCAATAAATAGGCAGCTGTCGCCTGACTTAAGTGGGAGGAGGACATTTCAACAATAATACATTTACAATCACTTACCGCTAACAATACTTCAGAAATTATTTTTTGGGTACGGGAGCCTAAAATCGTAAGGGCAAGTTGCATAAGAGGTTCCATGTGTGCCCCTCAGTTTAGGGGTTGGTCAATTGTTCAATGGTTAGAGTTTAACATTAATACAGTGTACTACCAATAATCTTGCATAGGTTTAGCATTTAAAATGTCGCGTAAGCTATGATTTTAGTTTACAATTTGGAAAAACTTTGGTTAAAAAATATTTTAGTTCGGGCCCACACAAAATGCTTGAGCAGTCTATACTTGCTCTAAATACCTTAACGTTTTCTTTTTATAATAGAGATTAAAACATGGCCAACATACAAAACAAAAAAACAGCAAATAGTTTTCAGGATGAGCTGGACATGATGTTCGATGGCATAAATATGGATAATTATGCGGATAATTTAAATGCTGACGGTAGCGATGCTCTTGAGCAATTAATGGGGGGGGCATCCCTTGTAAAGGCGATGCCGAAAAGCAAGCCTGATGATTTAGACAAATTGTTAATGGTGGCTGAAATGGAAAGACCTGGACCTAAAATTGTAAACATTAAAATTAAGTCAGAAAAAAAACATGATATCGATTCGTTATTGAATGCGCTTTCAGATACTACTGACGATACCTTAAAAGCGCAAGCTAAGGGAGGTGATGTTGGTCTTGAGTTTGGGATAGTTGACGAAGATAATGATGCCGAGACTTTAAGGTCTGCGGTGCGTTCTATCGCTGCAAATAAGGCTTTTGATTCGGCATACAAGGATGGGCTGGATAAACGTGATGATTTTGAAGCCTTTGATGAGTTTGGTGAAATAGGCGGCTTTGAGGGTGGGAACAATGCTGTTGTTGACCGTGAATCTAAAGCAGAGTCTTTGGTCGATCTTGAAAAAAACTTTGGGGTTCAATTCAATAATCAGAAAACTAATGCGGATGATTTTGATCCTTTTAACGCAGCAGCGGACTTAATTGAAGATGCTGAGCAAATCGAAACTTCCGGTCAGACGCTTTCGGAAGTACAGAATAAATTAGATGAATATTTGAAACTGGTTGCAGAGAAGACCCACGTTGATGATGCTCGGCGTGCAAATGAAAAACCGGTTGTTGCAACTGAGCCTGCCGCACAAAGCAGTGAGATGGTGGAGTATGAAATAGTAGAAGATAAAGTTCAGGATTCCCAGGATGAAGGCGAAAATTGGTTTCTTGAGCCGGAAACTACGGCAACTCTGGAGCCTGAAGCCACGGATAGTTTGGCAGAAAATAGTGTTGGTAATATTAACCCTTCTAAGGACAGTTTGGATGAAAATGCGCTGTCAGAATTTCTGGTTATTTCGACTGACGATTCAGAATTGCCTGTGCCAAAGCATACGCCTGAAACACCGTTAGCAGAAACATCAGAATTATTTGAAAAGCTTGTACCAACTGTTAGTTTAACTGGAATTAAGGATGCTGATGATGCCGTTGAAACATCTATTGCTATTGGCTCGTTGGAGTCTGTTGTAAATCCTGATGCCGGTGCATCTAAAAATGAAGTGGATATTAATCCGGCTTTGATGGCAGCCCAGATCAGTGAGTTATGGGTTGCACATAACCTTATTAAGCAACAAGTGGTCGATTTTACCCAACTTAAAAACAATGTCGAACAACTCGACAAGATAGTTCAGTTGGAGTCAAAAGAGCGTAAAGAACGTAAGAAACCACTGGATTTAACTGATAATAATACCAGTAAAAAAGTACCGGGTTTGGTGTACGCTGCAGCTGGTATCAGTGCCTTATCGCTGTTAATCGGTGGTGGGATGTTTGCGTATGGGGTGAGTTTAAGTGCCGATGTTAAAGAGTTACAAGCCCATATAGCTTCCCTTGAAGGGGATTTGGCATTAATCAATCAAGCGAATGCGCCGACCGCCCCTACGTCAAGTAGTGAGGATTTAAATGCTGCACAAATCGCGGCACGGGTTAAAATTTTAGGTACGCGGACGCCTGTAGCCGGAAATACTGAAGACTTTGCCCAGGACTTAGAAAAACAGGCTAAACCACTTCTGCCAAATACGATTGCTTCGACCCAATTATCCCAAGATACCCAAATCAAACCTGATCAAGCAATTAGAGTAATAGCAGCTAACAACAAGGCGCATGCCGCAGCTCCGAAGGGTGCGCATGCTGCTTCACAGTGGGTTGCTAATCTAATGTCGGTTAGACAAGAGTGGTACGCCAAGAGTAAAGTCGCGGAGTTTGCTAAACAAGGTATTACTGCGGTAGTTACTCCGATTGATGTTAAAGGTGAAGCTTGGTATATCTTGCGTTCTGCAGGGTTTGCAACCCAGGAGCAGGCGCTGGAGTTTGCTGCTAAAGCCAAGCAAAGCCTGCATTTAGCTTCTATTTTAGTCACTCAAAGTGAGTAAGTTAAGCTTATGTCGGACGATAAAAGTATGTTGAATAAAGTTTATTATGCCCACTAAAAAAAACCGACGTTTAACAGCAGAAAAGCAGCAGGTAGTTTATCAGGAGTGGTTAACGCGGGCATACCCTAAGCTTTTTAATGAGCACAGGTTGCCAATGGCTTTGGGGTTGTTTGATCAATTAAGCTTGCAATTACCTGCGCATATCAGTAAAACGGACTTGCGCGCCACTTTAGGATGGTATGCTTCGCGTATAAAATATTTGCACAATATACTCAACCTTGAGCATCGGCTTAATTTAGACGGTTCTATAGCGAGTGTTATCACAGCAGAAGAAAAAGCTGCTGCTGCAAAAAAAATTCAAGCGGTTTTTAAGGCTAAAAAATTATTAGCCGAAAAAATTCAGGAAACACCTTAATAAATGGCAAAACCTTCTGCACCAAAAAAATTAGTGGTTGCGATATCATCCAGAGCTTTATTTGATTTGGATGAATCGCACCAGATTTTTGAAATGGAAGGTAAAGCGGCTTATTGCCGTTATCAAATTGAACATGAAGATAAGCTATTGGCTCCCGGCTTTGCATTTTCCCTGGTTAAAAAGCTATTAGCCATTAATCAGGCTGGTGCTGCCCTCCCGTTAGTGGAGGTCATCTTACTCTCCCAAAACAGTGCGGATACTGGATTAAGAGTTTTTAATTCTATTGCCCATCATAGCTTGGACATTACCCGCGCTGCATTTACAAGTGGTGTTTCACCTTATGGATATATCCCTGCTTTTGGCGCTGATTTATTTTTATCGTCAAATGCAGATGATGTCATTAAAGCCTTAACGGCGGGGTATGCTGCGGCAACCATTTTATCCAAAGCAGCCCCGGTAGATCATCATAGCGAGCAACTGCGTATTGCATTTGACGGCGATGCCGTGTTGTTTTCGGATGAAGCCGAGCGCATTTACCAGCAGCAAGGTTTGGCTGCTTTTACTGAAAGTGAGCGAAACGCTGCAAAAACGCCCTTGCCGGGTGGGCCATTCAAAGCATTTTTAAGTGCCCTGCATCACATCCAATCGCATTTTGATGCTAACAATTCCCCGATTCGTACCGCTTTGGTGACGGCAAGGTCAGCTCCTTCGCATGAACGGGTTGTTCGGACGCTTCGTGCCTGGGATGTCCGCATTGATGAGGCGTTATTCTTAGGGGGAATGCCTAAAGGTGCTTTTTTGCAGGCATTTGGTGCGGATATTTTTTTTGACGACCACAAAAGCCATTGTGAATCTGCCGCACCTCACGTTTCTGTTGCCCATGTCCCTCATGGCATCGCTAATCAGGGCTGATCCTGAAATGCCGGTAGTGGCTTGTAAACTGTAGCAACTCTGCAAGAAAAAAAATCCCCTGGAACTTGCGGCTGTTAATTTCAAACTGACCACCGCTTTGAACCGTTACCGCAGGCAATACAATTTCCCTTTCGTCCGTTGCTTTAGTGATTAAAATCGCTAAAGTGCTTTGTCCGTCCAGCGTTATATTAATGCTTTCAGCCGTGCCGGGAATATGCTCAATTAAAATCTGATGCGACAGGGTAACCTGATGTCTGGCAATCTGTTTTATAAAACCTAATTTGATGTGCTCTGATTTGTCAACAAACAGGATTGGTAGGTCAATTTGTAAGGCCGGATTGCTGGTCATAGCGACGAAATAGTTTTTATAACGGGTAGGATGCACTGAAACAGCGGGCATAGAAAACGGATTATTGCTGGCATCCGAGATGGCTTTTTGTTTAGGTGTTTGAACCTGCGCGTTAAGCGGTACTAATTGTAAAGAGTTGCTACGGGCTATGGGCTTTCCAGAGGGCGTTGATGCCCGATAAATATTCTGGATAGTTGCGTGATGGTTTAAATAAATGTGCAACTGTTGGTAATCGACAATTAATTTACAGGCCGTGGCTTCAGAAGGAATGGCGCTCTCGATAATGTCAGCGTAACTGCTAAGGTGTTGAAGTAGATGATCTAGTTCTGATTTATTGAAGTTAAGGGGATTTTGTAGCTTCAATAATTCAGTAACCGCCGCGCAACTCAGATACAGTGTATGTGGGCTAGGCGCTTCTGACTTAAAGCAAGCATGAGGAACGGTCTGTTTTTTGTATGGCCAGACGAAATTAGCGGTTTGTGCCGAAGCGTCTATTTCCAGCAAGGTAGAAGCGGTTTCTGCGAAGCTGAACAAGGCTTTTATCGACTGATTACTGAAATGATAAGGGTCGCATAGTACAAACAATAAATTCCGTTGCAGTATTTTAGCAATAGTGCTTTGCTGGCTAGTAAATAAGGCAGTTAAAGTTATTGGGTGATTAAGTAATTGATATTTTTGCGCCCTTTGATAGAGCTCAGCGGTTTTTTTCCATAAAGTTTCTGATGGCACTTGATTTAGGACTGCGCGTTTGCAGAGGCTTAAGCCAATAACATGCAGCGCGGTGTAAATAGTCACGGCGTGCTGTTCGGAATTCAAATCCTCGGCTAGGCTGACTTTGCAATAATTTAAGCTAAGCAAGCGGAGTAGTTCACAGCTCAACGTAGTGGTTTTTCGGACTAATGCTTCGTTTTTAAAGCATTGCTGCGCAACTACGATTTGTTCCAGTTGATCCGAGTAGGTAATGACTGGCGCAGCCAGTTGGTTTAAAAGCTCCAGCTTATCCTGAGTACCAAAGCTTTCCTGGTAAATAACCTGCAACATTTCGTACAGTTTATTGCTGGCGCGATGGCTACCCAGTTGGCTAAGACTGTTTAACCAGATGTTGAGTGATTGTTTGTTACCCGCTAAGGGTAAATCATTATCCGTAGGCATGGGGTCTAAAATGTGGCGGGTAGTTTAATCACGTAATAGGTTGTTTGTTAATAGCCTGTATAAAATATTAATGTCATGAAACTAATCCGAAATGCTGCATTGTGTGCATTCTTAATTGCAATCATTGGCTTACGGATATTTTATACGCAGCGCCTGCCTGTTCTGAGACCAGTTTAGGGACTAAATAGCCCGGCAGTAATTCTTGTAGTTGCTGGTATATCCTTATAGCAACGGGTTTTGCGACTTCAAAATGCCCAGTGCCGGTGGCCTTATCTAATAAATGTAAATAATAGGGCATCACATTTAAGCTAAATAATTTTTCGCTTAAGGCTTGAAGCACTGAAGCACTATCGTTAACGTCTTTTAATAATACCGATTGATTCAATAGCATAATGCCAGCCTGGGTTAATTGCGTGCATACCTTAGCAACGTTTTGGCTCAATTCATTTGCATGATTGGCATGTAACACCAGAATGATTTTTTTGGCGCTGCTTTTAAGCATTGTTAACAGTTCAGGCGTTATCCGCTCAGGCAACACCACAGGGATACGGCTGTGGATGCGGATGCGTTGTAAATTCTTAATGGCATTAAGTTGCATAATCAATTCACCCAGACGATCATCATTTAA
Source organism: Methylococcales bacterium (assembly GCA_040079795.1). Lineage (GTDB taxonomy): Bacteria > Pseudomonadota > Gammaproteobacteria > Methylococcales > Methylomonadaceae > SXIZ01. Next base: position 9,874 of record JBEBJQ010000016.1, on the reverse strand, counting down.
CAATAAAGGATCACCACCACTTAAAATAATTTCGGTTAATTCAGCGTGTTGTTTAATGTATTCCAAAGTAAAGTCTAGTCGAGATTTGGTTAATTGCACCTCCGCATACGGAAAATTTCGTCTAAAACAATAGCGGCAATTAATAGCGCAGCCGCCAGTGGTAATGATTAAAGCGCGGCCATGATATTTATGAATGATCCCGATGGCAGCATTAGCGTCCAAATCACCGACTGGATCAGCGCTATAACCCGGATAATCGACTAATTCCTCGGCAATCGGCAAAACCTGCCGTAATAACGGATCATCAGGATTGCCTTTTTCCATACACGCGGCGAAACCCAGTGGAACCCGTAAGGGAAATGTTGCATGTTCAACTAATGGCTGATTAAGTGCGGTGGGGGAAATCTGTAGGTATTGGCATAACTGCGTAAGGTTCTGAAAGCCTTCCGCAAGGGATGTTTGCCAATATGGCGTTGGTTGCGGTTGTATGAGCATGAAGTGTAGTTATATTAATTTTAACCAAATCATTATAATCGCTGGCGATGAATGAAAAAGCTTAAGCATTAGTTTTTATTAAGAATGGTAGGAAAAAACAGAAATTGGCTTAGTCACATCAGAAAAGATGTTTGGTGATTTAGTATCAGGCAATGCACTATTCTGAAGGTAAGCTATACTTCTTAGGATATTGTCATCCCAATCCTAACCGTTAGTAGCTGAGTGGTGTCGATGTTGTGTACGAGTCCAGATATGAAAAATACCTGGCATGCTGTATTCAGATAATTTCATAGAAATCGACAGCAATGAACCAATCAAACCCAAGCTACATCGCTCACGTCCGCAAAACGGATAAACAACAGCAAACAGTCGCCGTCCATTTGCAGGAAGTGGCTGAGATTGCCAAAACGTTAGCAGCCAAAATTAATGTGCCTGAAGCAGGTGAGCTAATAGGGCTGTTGCATGATTTTGGTAAATACAGCGCCTCTTTTCAAAACTACATTCAATCCGGTACTGGATTACTTAATCCCGATATGGACGAGGATTACGTTGATGCTGCCGCCTTAAAAGGCAAGATAGATCATTCAACGGCAGGCGCGCAGTTGATCTGGGAAATGCTGGCTAAATACGGCAAAAATGGCGAAGGTAAGTTATGTGGTCAAATATTGGCACTGTGCATTGTCTCGCATCATAGCGGCTTGATTGATTGTTTAACGCCGGATGGCACCAATGGCTTCAAAAAGCGCATAGATAAAGAAGACGACAGGTCGCATCTGGCCGAATGCAAGCAAAATGCAGACGAGCATATTCTGGAGCAAGCCAAACGTTTGGCCGACAAGCCATTGATGTTGGCTATGCTCAAGCAGTTAAGCCAAATTACTAAAAATGAGCGACATGAAGCCATCAAATGTTTTTATATCGGCTTTTGGACCCGGTTTTTATTCAGTTGCCTGATTGATGCAGACCGTATTAATAGTGCTGATTTTGAAAGACCCGGCAATGCGTCTTATCGAAATAAAGCCGTGGCATGGGATTTGGCCATTCAGCGTATGGAGTTGTTTTTAACCGAACAGCAAGTTCACGACACACCCATCAACACCATACGCCGGGCGATTTCCGATACCTGTAAAAACCGTGCTCAGGATGTCCAAGGCATTTACACACTGACCGTGCCGACGGGCGGTGGAAAAACTTATGCCAGCCTTCGTTACGCCTTGCATCACGCCAACACCCACGGCTTAGAACGGATTATCTACGTTATTCCGTACACCTCCATCATTGAGCAAAACGCCGAAGCCATCCGAAAGGCAGTTGAGCAGGAGGGTGATCAATTTCCCTGGGTACTTGAGCACCACTCGAATTTAGAGCCGGAAAATCAAACCTGGCATAGCAAGCTGGCGGCTGAAAATTGGGATGCGCCGATTGTGTTGACCACGATGGTACAGTTTTTAGAAACACTGTTTAGCGGCGGTACGCGCGGTGTGCGCCGCCTGCATCAACTCGCTAACAGCGTCATCATTTTTGATGAAATTCAAACCTTACCCATTAACTGTACGCATCTATTTTGTAACGCTCTTAACTTTTTAGGTGCACATACCAAAACCACAGCGGTGCTATGTACAGCTACCCAGCCGTTGCTCGATCAATTGAAGACACCAGAAAAAGGCCAATTGCTTATCCACAAGGAAAATCACCTAATGCCTGATGTCAGAGAATTATTCGACCAATTAAAGCGTGTTGAAATCAGCAATAAAACCAAATCGGAAGGCTGGTCAGAAGAAGAAATAGCGGAATTGGCATTGTCCGAATTCAAAGTGAAAGGCAATTGTTTGGTGATAGTTAACACCAAAGCTTGGGCGCAAGCCTTGTATGTCAGATGTTCTGATTCCGTTGATAGGGATAGCTTGTTTCATTTAAGTACCAACCAATGTTCAGCGCACCGCAATGAACTTTTTCACAGAATGCGTGCAAGGTTAGCGGCTAAACTACCGGTTCTTTGCTTTAGCACGCAATTAATAGAAGCCGGGGTGGATATTGATTTTGCCAGCGTGATTCGTTTTCTGGCCGGATTGGATTCTATAGCCCAAGCGGCTGGGCGCTGTAATAGAAATGGCCGCTTGGATACCGCTACTGTGCATGTCGTAAATCCGGCAAAGGAAACCATTGATCAATTGATTGATATAAAAGAAGGACAGAAACAAGCCCAAAGAGTATTCGGTGAGATTATTAATAAATCCTTGTTAGATCCTGAAGTCATGGAACTGTATTTCAAATACTATTTCTATAATCGCGCCGATGAAATGACCTACAGGTTGAATGAAAAACAAATAGGTAGAACAGATACGCTACTTAATTTGTTAAGTGAAAATAATCTAAATATAGGACGTAATGCGCCACTACACCTGAAGCAATCATTTATGACAGCAGGCAATGCTTTTAAAGCCATCGATGCACCGACACAATCCGTGATTGTGCCTTACCAGCAAGGCAAACAACTCATCACCGAACTTTGTGGCATTGCCAAAGAGTTTAATGCCGCCAGCTACTACAGCTGTTTAAAGCAAGCGCAAAAATTTAGCATTAATGTGTTTCCGAACGTGTGGAAAAAATTACTGGAGCAAAGAGCAGTCTACGAAATTCATCCCGACGAAGGTGTGTATTACCTGGATGAACGCTATTACAGCGAAGCATTTGGCTTGTCTACCGAAGCTGTTGGCAAAGCCGAAGTGACTATTTTATAGGGATTAAAAATGATTTCGTACTTAATGCAAGATAATAAACGAGGCTTAATCGTTCGCCCTGAGCTCGTCGAAGGGTGGACGGTTAAGCCGTTCATGGTTCGACAAGCTCACCACGAACGACTTAATCCTAAGCTGTCGCACATTATCGAAAACCTTGAAAAATCGTAGCAAACGGAGCACAAGTGAAAAACAGCATTAGTTTTCGATTATGGGGCAAGTATGCGTTATTTACCGACCCCATCACCAAAGTGGGCGGTGAAAAATGTTCATATCAGCTGCCGACTTATGAGGCCATCAAAGGTGTGCTCAAATCCATCTATTGGAAGCCGACGCTGATTTGGCATGTCGATAAAGTCAGGGTCATAAAGCCGCTACGTACCCAAACCAAAGGCACTAAGCCTTTAGTCTGGGGCGGTGGCAACAGTCTCGCCATTTATACGTTTTTGCGTGATGTTGAATACCAGGTAGAAGCGCATTTTGAATGGAATGAACATAGCCCGGAACTGGCAGCCGACCGGATAGACGGCAAGCATTTCAGCATACTGAAACGTACCTTAGAAAAAGGCGGCAGGCAGGATATTTTTTTAGGCACGCGCGATTGTCAGGGCTATGTCGAACCTTGTGAGTTTGGTGAGGGTGAAGGGGCTTATGACAATCTTGATGAATTAGCCTTTGGCTTGATGTTCCATAGTTTTGCCTACCCGGACGAAACCGGAATCGACGAGCTGCATAGCCAGTTTTGGCAAGCAACGCTTAAAGAGGGGATTTTGGAATTTCCCCGTCCGGATGAATGCGAGGTTCGCCGCTTTGTTCGGCCTATGAATAGGAAAGAATTCGGTATCGGCGAAAACCTGTTGGCCGTTGCGGATGAAGAGGCGCAATTATGAGCTGGATGGAAAAGCTGTATCAGACTTATGAAGCCGGTGTTTTACTTGACTTGCCTCAAGAAAAATTACCGATGCCAACCAGCCATACCTTGCAAAACGCCCATATCAACATTGTGATTGATGGCGAAGGTAATTTTAAACGCGCGTCTGTATTGGAAAAGACACAGATTATTTTGCCTGCTACTGAAAGCTCGGCTAGCCGCAGTAGCGGCGAAGCGCCGCATCCGCTGGCTGATAAATTGCAATATGTTGCCAAGGATTATGAAGATTTTGGCGGTAAGAAGAAGGCGTATTTCGAAGGCTATAAAAAACAGCTGCAGGCGTGGTGTGAATCAGAACATGCGCACGACAAGGTCAGAGCTATTTACCGCTATATCGAAAAAGGCACGGTGATTAGGGACTTAGTTGCCAATAACATTGTTTTTGTAGATTCCGACAATGTTCTGTTAACGCAATGGAATAGCGATGATGGTGAAGCGCCAGTGCTATTCAAAATTTTACCCAAGAAAAAAGAAAAAGATAAGGAGACAAGAGAAGAAAAAATTATTCAGGATCAAGGTGATGCTTTAGTTGGTTGGACGGTAGAAAAGCCGTCTGATCCCAGTGCAGATACCTGGAAAGATGCATCCATTCAAGCCAGCTGGATTGTCTACGACACATTAGACGGCAGCAATACGGGCTTGTGTTATATCACCGGCCAAGAGCAAACACTCTCGACCAACCATCCTGCCAAAATTCGCCACTCAGGCGATAAAGCAAAACTTATTTCATCGAATGACACCAGCGGTTACACCTATCGAGGCCGATTTCTTGATGACGGACAAGCCAGCGCTATCGGCTTTGACGTTTCGCAAAAAGCCCATAATGCCTTGCGCTGGTTAATTTCCCGCCAAGGATTTAGAAACGGCGATCAAGCTTATGTGTCATGGGCAGTGTCAGGAGACTCCATTCCAGAGCCTTTGACAGATGCTTACTCCTTTCTTGATGCGGATGATTTTGATCTGGAAGAAGTCGAAGAAAGCGAAACCCCAGTAACTGCTCCCGTTATTGATCATTCGCGAGATTTGGGCGAATCCTACGCAAGACAACTTAAAAACTACATGGCTGGCTATGCCGCAAAATTAAGCCCGAATGAGCAAATCATCATCATGGGTATCGACTCGGCGACACCGGGACGGATGGGCATTATTTATTACCGTGAACTGTTCAGTCATGACTTTCTCAACCGCCTGGAAATCTGGCATAGCCAATTTGCCTGGCCGCAGCGTCATACCAAAGAAATTGCCAATACCACCGGCAAAAAGCCAAAAACCAAAGTCATTTGGCCGATTAGTTCACCCGTGCCGATGGCGATAGCAAAGGCAGCTTACGGTGAAAATGTAACGGATAACTTAAAGAAAAAAGTCATTGAACGCCTGATTCCCTGCATTATCGACGGGCAGCCATTTCCTTTGGATTTGGTCATTAGCTGCGTGCGTAAGGCGACTAATCGAGTTGGCTATGCCAGTGATGCCCAGTGGCTATGGGAAAAAAACTTAGGCATTGCCTGTGCGCTCTACAAAGGCTATCACCAACGACACCCGAATTTAACTCAACGAAGAGAATATGCTATGGCACTAGAAGAAAACTACCATGCGCGCGATTACCTGTTCGGTCGGCTGTTAGCCATTGCCGAACGCATAGAAGATGTGGCGTTAAGCGTGGGCGGAGAAAATCGCCCCACAACTGCCGCACGGCTAATGCAACGTTTTGCTGATCGCCCTTTTGAAACCTGGCGCACGATTGAATTAGCGTTACAGCCTTACATGCAGCGTTTACGTGTGTCTCGCGCCGGATTTCTAACCAATCAATTGAAAGAGTTGGACACCGTCCAAGCCATGTTTAAACACGATGACTTCACTAGCAAAGCGGCATTATCTGGTGAATTTTTATTGGGCTATCACTGCCAACGACAAAAACTTAGAACTAAATCCGAAACCCCAGACGAAACATCACCACAAGGAGACTCAGAATGAGTGCATTAAGCCATAAAATTGATTTTGCGATTATCTTCAGTGTTAAACATGCCAACCCCAACGGCGACCCACTCAATGGCAATCGGCCTCGTACCGATTATGAAGGTTTTGGCGAAATTACCGATGTCTGTTTAAAACGTAAACTTCGGGATCGTTTGCAAACCGCGGGCCATCCGATTTTTGTGCAATCCGACGAGAAAAAATCCGATGGTATGGTCAGCCTTAAGGCAAGAGCAGAAGCTGAAGCGCCTATTGGCTTAGGTAAAGATGCCTTCAATCCAAAGAAAAACACCAAAGATCAAACAGCTAAAAAAGTTTGTGAGCAATGGTTGGATGTACGCAGTTTTGGCCAAGTCTTCGCGTTTGGTAAAGAAGCTGATGCCGCTGGCGTTTCCATTGCCATTAGAGGTCCAGTGACCATTCAATCGGCGTTTAGTATTGAACCTGTCAGCATTACCAGCACACAGATTACCAAAAGCGTGAACAGTGAAGGCGATGGCACTAAAAAAGGCTCCGATACCATGGGCATGAAGCACCGTGTAGACCACGCCATTTATGTGGCATATGGCGCAATGACGCCACAATTGGCTGATAAAACCGGTTTTAGTGATATAGATGCCGAAGCCATTAAGGACATTTTGCCCAAGTTGTTTGAAGGCGATGCGTCTTCAGCCAGACCGGAAGGGTCGATGGCGGTTAGCAAAGTCATTTGGTGGCGGCACAACTCTAAAGCGGGGCAATATTCGTCAGCTAAAGTACATGGGTCGCTGACAGTCAATGCTGATGGTAGTTATGAAATATCACCATTAATCGATTTGAAGCCGGATGAACTTGATGGGTTTTAGTTAATTGTCGAATGGCTAGCGCCTGCCTGGCTTTAATAACCTGGCAGGTCTATTGCAGCAACACCCGGTACTTAAAGGAGATATTATGCCAACTGTTGATTTGTCCACGTTGCCCGCTAATGCTCAGCAAGCGTTGTTTGATTACTATGAGTTTCTTCAAAAAAAGCATGCTAATAAATCAGTAAATTTTGTGGCGTCTACAAGTCATAAACAGCCACGCCAAGCCGATTTCAAAACCTTTATTATGAGCATACCTAAAATGGACGGCATTGCGTTTGAGCGGCAGGGGCTTGATCAGGAATCATGGCATTAGAACCCATCTACCTTTCCCGCCTGCAACATTATTTATATTGCCCGCGTCAATTTGCCTTAATTGAACTGGAAAATATTTGGGCCGAAAACCAGTTTACGGCGGAAGGTCAGGTATTGCATCAGCGAGTCAATCAGGCCGATCAGCAAAAGCGCGGTGATGTGCGTACTGTGTGGGCATCGCGTTTGGCTAATGAGGAGTTGGGCATTGAAGGGATTGCCGATGTGGTGGAATATCATCGGCAAGCAGACGGCACCGAAATTCCTTTCCCTATCGAATACAAACGCGGTAAGCCTAAGGCGCACCGGGCCGATGAAGTGCAGCTTTGCGCACAGGCACTTTGTCTGGAAGAAATGCACGGTGTCGCGGTACCGGAAGGCGCATTGTTTTATGGCGAAGTACGTAGGCGTCATCCGGTAGCTTTTGATGCTGAATTACGCGCCTTAACGCTACAAACCATCTTGGCTTGTCGAGACATCGTGCAAACCAACATCACCCCTCATGTCATCTACCAAGCCAAAAAATGCAATGGGTGTTCGTTAATCGACCAATGCCATCCCAAAGATTTTGGCAAATCGGCGTCTGCCTGGTTGGCAGCCCAGTTAAAAAAGGATTAAACATGCGTCCATTACGCAACGTGATTTATGTGCAAACGCAAAACGCTTGGCTGCATAAAGACAATGAAAACCTGGTGTTAAAAGTGGATAAGGAAACCAAAGCCCGCGTACCCATTCATAAATTGCAGGGTTTAGTGTGTTTTGGGCAGGTGACGATTTCGCCTTACCTGATGGCGCATTGTGCGGAAAACGGCATTACCATCACCTTCTTAAATATGTTCGGCAAATTTCTGGCGCGGGTAGAAGGTCCTGTTAGCGGCAATGTGTTGTTACGCAGAACGCAACATATCACCGGGCATAACGTGGACAAAAGTGTTGCCATTGCACAAACCATGCTGACGGGCAAGCTCTATAACCAGCGTTATGTGATTAGGCGTTATTTGCGTGACCACGGCGAAAAGATTAGCGATGAAGCCGTGCTGGCGGAATTGCAAACGGCTGAAAAACGCCTAACCCGTTGTTTGACGCAACTCGCCGACTGTAAATCTATCGACACCCTGATGGGGCGGGAAGGGGAGGCGGCACAAGTGTATTTTGGCGTGTTTAAGCATTTGCTCCGCCAAGCGGACTTTGAATTTGACACCCGACGGCGCAGGCCACCGACTGATCCGGTTAATGCGTTATTGTCATTTTGTTACACCTTGCTGACCCATGATTGCCGTTCGGCATTGGAAACGACTGGGCTTGATCCAGCGAGTGGCTTTTTACATCAATTACGCAGTGGCAGGCCTTCTTTAGCGTTAGATTTAGCGGAAGAATTTAGGCCAATGATTGACCGCTTTGTATTGTCGTTAATCAACAAGCGCCAACTGAGTATTAAGGATTTTGAGACTTGGCCGAATGGTTCGGTCACATTAAAAGAAGAACCACGCAAAACATTGTTGGCGGCGTGGCAAGATCGAAAACAAGACACTTTATTGCATCCGTGGTTTGAAGAAACCGTGCCGATCGGCTTACTGCCTTGGCTACAGGCGCAGGTGTTGGCGCGGTTCTTACGCGGTGATTGTGATAGTTATGTGCCGTTTTTATGGAAATAACCGGAGGGCTTAGGCATGATGATTTTGGTGACTTATGATGTTAGTGTCAAAGATGAGGCAGGCCCCAGACGCTTAAGGCGGCTGTCTAAATTGTGTCTGGTGTATGGGCAGCGGGTGCAGTATTCGGTGTTTGAAATTGAGGTAGATATGGCACAATGGACGAGATTAAAGCATGATTTAATCAAGGTGATGGACGAATCGGTTGATAGCTTGCGGATTTATTATTTGGGCAATAATTGGGAGCGGCGTGTTGAACACATAGGCGCTAAGGCGGTACTTGACTTAAATGGTTTGTTATTGTTGTAGTGCGAACGTGAAGCTAACATGAAAATGCCTGTATTCCGCACCTTCTTTAATGTATTGGTTTGTTAGTATTTTTTAGATTGTAATAAGTAAACTATAATGATTATTGTGTATGGTTTAATCGGATCGCAATTAATAGGGCTTTTGGCTATTAATTTCAATCGGTTAACCATGCGCTGTCGCGCCCCGCGCGGGCGCGTGGATTGAAACCGTCAACGGACGCGCTCAAATCGCCATAGCTAGTCGCGCCCCGCGCGGGCGCGTGGATTGAAACTGAACCTTCGCGCTATGCCGGGGGTTGAGGAGGTCGCGCCCCGCGCGGGCGCGTGGATTGAAACGGGCAGACTTCGGGGTTTATTGAAGCCGAAAAAGTCGCGCCCCGCGCGGGCGCGTGGATTGAAACGTAGATACCTCTGATACATCACAAGATGCTACGTCGCGCCCCGCGCGGGCGCGTGGATTGAAACTCCAACGGGTGTAAATGTCATCGCCGCATAACCGTCGCGCCCCGCGCGGGCGCGTGGATTGAAACTGCCCGGATGATTTCCGGCATGTCAAGTGCAGGTCGCGCCCCGCGCGGGCGCGTGGATTGAAACCCGCTTGCTGAAACTAAAAAAACACTTG
>JBEBJQ010000108.1:0-11047 GCA_040079795.1 Methylococcales bacterium | reverse complement strand
AGCGAAATTTTTTCAAAATCGCTCCAGTCCAATTCATAATTAGCCATTAACAGTCTATATTCTTTAAGCTTCCCTTCCAGGCGCTTTTTCAACGCCTCCACTTTAGTGATAAGCGCACTGAACGTTCGCCGCCGCCAGTCATATAAAAATCCAATGCCGGTTTGTGGTAAGCCAAACCGGCCAATACTTGAAAATAGTCCACTTAAATCATCTATAAATAAATCGATATTTTGTATTAGGTTATCAACGTCTTTAGCATTAACCAACGGAGTGATAGTATTAACAAAAGATTGTAAAGGCGATGACTCAGGTGTAGGTAATGCAACTACATTATTAAGTTCATCTACCAACAGCATAATACGTTTTGGATCAATAAATACCCCATCCTCATCACTCTTCTTAGCTTCACCCATCGGTTTTACATCACCCGCATTCAGCGATCTAGACTGAAGCACCAGTGTCCGCAAGCTGTCAATCAATGGTGTGAGTTCGAATAGGGTGACCTTACCTAACACTGGCTTTGTATACTGAATTTTGATTTCTGCATCAGGTCTAGGTGAAAAATTAAGAATAATATACCTATGAATAATGTCATCCAGTGCCGACATCGACTGTTCATTAGTGGTGTTAAGCAAATAAAGTAAATCGATTGGTTCGAGTTCTAACATCAAGGTGGTAACCACCTCCTCATGCACCGAATTTGTGTCGTGATCAAAAAAATTAATAAGACAGGCGATTTCGCTGGGTAGAATTGATTTTAACCAATCATTTAACGCTGGTTCCGCTTTGCTCCGAGGAGTGGTATTGGCTGGATCCGCAGGGTCTAATCCAGTTTTGAATTGCAGCCCCACCCGTTGTGTGATTGTGATACCACTTCGTGGAGTCTTGATCACGTCTGGGGTTGGAGGCAGATGGCCTTTGCTATAACTGTCCAGCACTGCAGCGGCGCGATCATAATTGCCCTGGACAACCTGATGCACGCCCTCAGCAAGCGCAAGATCAGCTACAGCATCATTGATGTCAATAATACGCTGTACTTCAGCATTAATCGCTGTTCGCTGTTCTGGTGTTGCTGATAATGGTAGATCTGCGGCGAAGGGATACGTGGAAACACCCCTCGCCTCAATATGCTCAATCAGAGCCAATCCATTAATCACATTGCGGGCTTCAATTTGTTCTATTGAATCATGTTCAGCCGTTTTGGTAGATTGCAACTGATTAGCTTGTAATGGGAAAGCTTTTCTAAGATCAAAAATAAATTCATCAACTTCGGTATCATGACGATCATGAAGGCCACGTTCAAGTTGATAACCTAAGAGTGCACCGAGACTTTGGCCAGCACGAATGCCTTCAATTATATTAAGGGCCTGCCGAACCCGTTCTGATGAAAGATTGATTGCAAAAGGCTTTGCAGCGGGCGTTTCACGATTAGAAATATAGCCATTACGCAATACCGCCGCAGTAACAGCATGATTCAGAGATGGTGCAAGTATGTAACCTCCATTACTGCTGTCTTTAACCAGGGGGGCATCTTGCTCTCGTTGAAACTTCTCTTTGAGTTCACCTGCAAGTTTCAATTCTTCTAATGCATTATCTTTGGGTCTAACCTCCTCCAACCAACCGTAAGCACCCAAAAATATTCCTTGGATAGCAGGCTTACTTTCCACCGTATTGCTTTTATTTGCGTTGATATTACGCATATGCTGTAGCTGATAGTTAACCAGACCCTGCATCCACGCATCATAGCGATATGAGCAGGTATCCAGATGTTCCATCAATGCCCTTTCAAGTTTAGCGGTTGGCTGTTTTTTCAAGTGCGACAAGGCTTCTAACATCTCTTCAATGCCTTGGGTTTCCGGCTCGAAACCTAATTGTGCCGAAATGTAATCTGAAATGAGCATCGTTGGACTTCCTGTAATGATGGGCTCACTTTTGTAAATATGCTGCCAACGGCTACCTTTATCAGCTTCCTGCTCTATATGAATGAAGAGCGGTTCGATACGGGCTTTAGCAACCACATCCTTTGACATAATATTGTGACGTTCATGGAGGTTCAGGCTGGTATCAATAAAACTTAAGTCTAACGAATGTTGTAACAACAAATACAATAACGCTGTAGGGGGGGTGTTATTTATAAAGCCTTGCTGTTTACGCAAAGCATCATGTGAGGTTCGGGCTGCATTTATCAGCCACTCAATGTAATTTTTGTTATCGATAGTGTGCACGCTCAATGGATCAGTTTCAGAAAGCAGTGCCTCATCAATTAATTTTCCAAGTAGCTTTTCTTCCGTTTTAAAAAAAAATTTGCTTAAAATTTCTGGAATGTCATTTTTGTCATTAACTTGATAACCAAAACTTTCTAATAGATTGATCCCATCATTAGAATATTTTTCTGAAGCGAAACTGTTATCCTGATTTAACGCCAATCCAATCAAATTATATAAATTGAAAAGATGCTCTAAACTTTGCAAATAACGGGAATGAATTTCAACGGAACCAGGGTGCAATCCGATAATATTTAATAGTGATATATGAGGGTTCTCATCTTTGCCAACGTAAGAAACTTCGCGCCGCATTACCTCCCACGCCTCATCAAATTTCTTTAACACAGCATGAAGTTGGAATAAAAATGATCCACCGATAGCATGTGCCGATGCGACATGTGTAAAACCAGTATCTCTCTCTTTTGATTTGAGCCACACCATTCTAGAAAAGGTTGTCGTCGGCAAAATACCATATGGCTGATTACCAATTCGAATAGCTGGTAAAATGCCGCGGCCACTAACGAATTGGGTGAAAAATTCACGGGTGTGTTTAATCTCTTCATCGCTAAACACCGGTGCCATCATTGATTGCATAAAGTAACCAAGCGTTGCGGGCCAAAGCGCGATATTCATAGCTTTAGCATCGCTTTGATCCGTTGCCATATAGTTTTCAATCGCTGATAGCTTAGTTGGATTAATCCCTAGACATTCGACTAACCACTGGCCATCGGTCCGTGTTGTCCAATCTGCAGCAGTTGCATCCTGATTTGCCTTAATAAAATAATGACTGAAACTGACATCGGCATCTTCCCGCCAAGCATAACCTGAAGCATTTTCAGTATTATTTGTCGGGGTACCTTGTCGAATAATTCTCATCCCCTTACGACTGTAATGATGATGCTCAAACAAATTTTCCAATAATTTCTGACCAGTCTCGACATTAGCACTCATCCGGACACCCACAACAAATAGTCGATCAAAACCCCGACGTGCCTGATCTGGAGAAAGGTTAATTTTAAAACCCATACCCTTAGCGACAGCTTCATCGAAATCGATCAACCATTTGATATCCTTATTGACTTCTAAATCATCTCCTTGCAAATTCAGACTTTCGCCCTGTTTGGCAGATGGATCTGGGCCCACAATGAGCGGGGAGCCTATGGGCTCCCCCATGACATCAATATCCAGCACTCCCCTATAAAACCCCTGCACTACCAGACGTTCAGGCAAAACGTTAACTGTGGGCGGAAGCGACCATGATTGTTGTTTAACATTGAATGATAAAGTGTCGGGAAACTCAACCACTGCCACAGTGACTCTAGCGGTAGTATGGGTTGTCTCCGGAGGTGGTGGATCAAATAGATTGATTGGAAGGTATTGCGCCTGAATTTCGTCAGCTCGTAATTCAATATCAGCAATACGTAATTCTCTTAATGCACCAACCAAAAACCTTTTAGCCAGCATCTGATTTTCAATATTATCAGCTGCCCGCCATAGTAATTCCCAGAACTTCAGCACTACAGGTTTTTCCTCTGAAGACAACGGCACCTCTGAGCCAATAACCAAAATTATCTCTTTCGCATCTTTATGATCTGGTTTTTCGGGTTGGTTAAGTGGCAAAAAGGTTTGGGTAATCCAGTATGCCCGGCCAGAACCGTGACTCGCCATAAGTGAACGCCAAGCGCCACGTTGTTCTGCTTCATTATCTGCTGCTTTCCACATCGCTAGCCAATATGATTTGGCATTGCGCAGTTCATCTTTTGACAAGGTAGCTTCGAAAGTGTCAATCGCGATATCATCTGGGAACACCCGAATCCACAATTGCTGTTGAATATCAGCAGCCCCTGGCTGCTTTACTGCTTTAAAACGCGTTTCCAAACGCAAAGGCAATAATAAAATGGGGTAACTGTCATCCAAATTTGGAAGATTTATTCGCGGGTCAGAAAAGGTTGAAAACGCCTCTAATCGGGCAGATTCAAGCATACCCGCATCACTTAATTTATTTTTTTGTTCTGAGAGTGACGCAGCCAGTGTTTTTTCCTGAATATTCAACGCATCAATACGTTGAAGATGTGATTCGTTGTTAGGATCAAAATCTCTATTAAGTGTATTTTTTTGCCGCTGGATACTAGCAAGCTTTTGCTTTAGTATATAAATCGCGTCCCGCGTGTCGGCACTGTTATCGCGTGCCTGATTGAGCATATCCTGTAATTGATTGAATTCCATAACGGCTCGCTTTAGGGTATGGTTAAGTCACTACTAGGGCAACATTTCGGCAGCATGCACACCAATTAATACCGGCGCTTGATAAAGAATGTAAGCTAATTCAGCCGCATTACTCGCATCGTTCCATTGCACCTGAACATCCTCAAGGTGTTGTTGCATAACATTTTCTTGTTGCCGCCGAGCATTGGCATCGCGGGTCGAATTATTTGCTGGTTGGGGAGGCGCTTCCAATCTGAATGATGGGATGCCTGTTGATGTTGTATCTGTCTTAATTTTGATAAATTGGACACCGACTGGTTCGTTGGGTAATACATCCGACCACGCTAAGTCGTTCCAATGGTGTAATGGCTTTGTCTTATCGCGCTCAATATCTAACCCAAACCTTGGTTCCCCTGGACGTTCTTTGATCACAAAAAACCAGCCGGGATCATCTGCTTCATTTTCGCCACTGCCGCCTTTCGCATCGTTTACCTTTAGGTCGAATCCTAAAAAATATATATCCGGCTCAACCTTGGCTTGGTACAGAGGCGTCCTAATAAGCGTTTCTATCGGGCCCGTATCTTCTAATTCACGCGGCAGCGTCACATCAATAGTGTTATCGGCCTTACGTTGCCATTTTGCCTTGTGCGCATAAATCACCGCAGTTGGATATTTTTTTAAAAGCTCACCGCGAATTACCAATACGGTATCTTCTGCCTTCTCCCCTTCGGCTTTTCGATGATCATGTTGACCTAAATCGGATCGCCTTGACCACATATGCAGGGGGGGAATATCACGGAGCTTCTCCCGTAACGCCAACGGATCTTGGTTATCTCTATTAAGATAACTACTCACATCCCAAAATTGGCGGAAATAACTGCCGCGCTGATCCGTGGGATATTCACGCCACAATAACTCGCGGGCGAATTCATGATTCAATCCAACCATATACGCTTCAATGAATTTCTGATTGGTCTCCAGCAACGAGATCGTGTTTTGCCCAATGAAATTGAGATTGGGCAAAAAGTGCTCAGTGGAAATATCAATCAGTGGCTTGTACATTGGGATATCAAACTCAGGGTAAGCCATAGCAGGTTTGAAGGTTTCACTCATGTCTTCACGCATCCAATCCGGCAAATACACGCTACCAAAAATATATCGTGGCAAGGTAAATGCTGGGTGTATGCCCATAAAAGTGTCTGCAACAAGTCCTTGCATATCCAACTTAACAGGTGGTGGCTGATAAGCAGCCTGAATGCTCAACTGCACCAGCCTATAACTATCAGTTAACGCGGCTTTATAATAAATCGCTTCCTGGCTGTCACTTGCCCCTAAACTTGCGGTAAACCCACTGCCAGGCATAGACACCCTAAAGTCCGGACTATTGGGCAACGCCTCCACAGCTTCTGGCGTTTGATTCTCCGGTAAAATTGAATCCGCCCTTTGGATATTGTTGAGCAAACGACGTAACATAATAATCAATGCCGAAGCGGCAGCGATCATCGGAACAGCGATAATCTGCAATGCTGGAATAATGCCAACCACCGCAAAAACCAGCAATATTAGGATGAGAACCATCAGCGCCAGATAAATGAACCGCGCATTTTTTTTCAGCCAGTCCAACAAAAAATCGGGCAAAGCATTCGGCCTGGCATCCGCAGCAACGTCATTGACAGTGGGTAAGGTCGCTGCGATTTGTTTGGGCGGCGCAGGTGTAATTTCTTGGTCGTTTAGGCGCGTAATGAGATTGCCTGCATTAATTTGCGGATTGAAATCCATCGCTCTCATCAGTCGACCGCGTGGCCGCAGAATCCGGCGCATGGTTGGTGAAATCACAGCATTCGGCACCGGACTGATTTTAATTTGGTGATGGGCAGTTTTATCCTGCGTCAAAATACGCATATGCAATGGCGTAGTGAGCCGTAAAGCTTGCTCCCTATTTTTCTGCTCAAAGACTTGTAAATGTTGCGTATACCACACCATTGCAGTGCGCTTTGCCAATTCCGCGAGCCGCAAGCGACGATTAGCTTCAATCACCTCACCCACTTGCCCCCATGCAGCGTCCATGTACTCTTCCTGTTTATCCTGAATGATCTTGGTTCCGAAACCTGCCGCCACTCGCCAGCGAGGATCAAGATTGAGGTCGTTCACCCAGTTGGTCGCATTGGGAACCAAACGGTCGTCTCGCTCGTGCAGGACACGCGTCACCATTGCATGCCAGCGCCCATAAATGGGTGGGGTAATCAGGGGGTCTGGATCAATATCCCCTGTTTGTGGATCGACAGCATGTTCAAGTCCAGCAGCTTGCGCCGCACTGTTTGCCTGTTGACTGTTTTTTTGGGCGTAATCGTCCGCAAGATTGATAAATTTCGCTAAACGTATTTGAAACTCATCTGGATAGGGAACAGCCCATTGATCAAATTGATTGAAAATCTGTTGATCTGCTGGTGCCAAGCCAGTAAACGGCACTTGTAATGCACCGCCTAATTTCAACAGGCCACCTAAGTCTGATTCACGGATACCCGGAAAATTAACCATCGGCTGCTGCACATCCATATCACGCAGACCAACGCGACTATCCACTGGTCTAGGCTGTAACAACCGAACCAAATATTCAAAATCACCGACAGTTCCGGTACGAAAATACCAACGGTGGTAAAAAGGCAAGTCGTTTGCCGAAGGCTTATTGGCATAATTCGCCCATGCTGAAAATGTCGCATGCACTTCGGCTGGCGAGGTGTCTGGGTTTAAGCCCAGACCAGCTAGCCGGCCTGACTCAAAGACGGGGATCAAAAACGCATGATAGGCCGTATTCGCTTCCAGCTGCCGGGGACACAGAATCCGTGAATATGCTAAATCTGGATTTCTATCAATGACTTCAGTGATTTTTGGCAAAATGGTCGCGGTATTGCTCGTTCTGCTTAAATTATCCGCTTGCACGATATCGTTATTGATATGCACATGCGCCCACGCCCAGAGTTCCTCAGCTTTGGGGAATAGCGTTGATGGCTCAGCTTTTAAGGTGATAAATGAGAGCGGCCTCTCCGCAATCCTAGCGCCATCAGTAAATTCATCCTCCTTTAAAACCACCAACATAATCCAAGGCCGCAAACGATGATTCCCCGTATTCGGCGCTGCCGGTGTGTAGCGCCAGGGAAAGTCCTCATCGTAAAATTCGATATACGGTAGATAGTTTGGTTCGAAGTTAGTAATCCAATTGCGGGGTTCAACCTTAACAATAGCACTCGAATCAATCCCGATAATATCCCCTGGCCCATATAACGAAACGCTTTTACTAACGAGTGTTGGATCAATCGGGGTTGCATCGATTCCAACGGCGTTGACTTTAAGCGTAATATTAATCTTTGCCCGAATTTTTACACTCGCATCAAAGTCTTGATCAGCAATATTATTGGCAAGCCCTTGCCGTAACCAAGGCAGAAAGGTGTAACTGCTCATCGCTTCGCTCATGCTGCCCTCCTCGATTCCGCCTGCGGAATAACATGCACACTGTCAGCGAGCTCAGGATTTAGCCTAATTTGCTGCTGCATATATTCATAGGCCTTTGCCTGGCTCGTAAATCCAGTTGCGCCCGCGAAGGCTGAATTATCGCTATTGGAAGCGACAACCCAAACGTGCGGCTGAATCATCACCTTCTCGACGAAGGGCTGTTTTTGGTTTCGGTATCGCTGCGATTGCAGGGACTTGGACACCGCATTGCCATTTAAAAACACGGTAAATAAATTGCCCATCCAGACAAACATCGGTCTCACTAAGCGTTTATAGTTAGTGTCGATAATCACTTTCTCATAGCGTACCACCCGCTTGACCGCCAAACTGGTATTGGCCTGGGCACTGCTGGCAACCAGTGAAAGCCCCGCTTTCCAGGGTTCAAATGCTGGGCTGCTCAGTTTCTTGGCATCATCCATCTCCTTGAATTGCCCCATCGCAAAAGATTCAGTCAGATCCGCCTTTTTCACGATACCCGCCGAACTGGCAGCGATAGTAAGCGTATGCGCATCTTCTGGTTTCTGGCTTCCGACCTTGTCGAGATATAAATCAAGTGGGATTGCGCGTTGGCTGATGTTTAAGGCGCCAATCGGATGTAATACCAACTCTTTTTCTGCCTCTTTTTCTTTAGCTTTATTAATATCAATCTTACGTAATGACACATGTAAGCTATGGCTATCAGGTAGCAGGGCAACCCAATTTTCCAGCTTTTCTAATTCTGCTACCAAAAGCCTTAGCACTTTAATCGGCAGCAAGACAGTCTCTAGCTCTTCGCCCCAGGTATGGTCAATGTCGACGGGGATGTCGAAAAATAACAGCGAAACGGTGCCTGTACCCGCAATACGCCACGGCGTCGTGCCTTCTAAAGAGCCTTGGAAACGAATACAGAATAAGCCCGTACCAAAGACCTGGACTGACAATGACGTCGAAATGGTAATAATAAAATACAAGGGCGGCGTCCGAAACAACGCATCAAAGACCAACTGCCCTTCTACCTTGACGGAATCAAAACCGAAAAACAGCTCAACATTCGCACCAAACTGGACGGTGTTGGACGTCACAGCAAAATAACCTTCGACACGGATACGCGCATAGTCGGTATTTAATATACTGAGATTAAGCCGCCGAGGTTCTGGAAACGGTAAGGGTGGTGCGCTAAAGGCAGGATGAAAACCGCCGACACTGACGACAAAGTTGGGATCATTGCCCCACGCCACCAACACCCCCATTTCGCCTTCAATGGTTATAAACAGAATGCGTGACTCAAAAATTGATGCGAAAAACCATGCCCGCTTCTTGTCGAATTCAATAGCCCCGATAAAGTTAACTTGTAACACTAATAAGGCGCTTTCCTCATCCGGCAACACCACTTTTAAAACCCCCAGGATGGCAATATTGCCAGGGATTTCAATAATGATGCCAAGTGATAAGGTGATCAAATTCGGCGTGCCCCAACCCAGTTTTGCCATCGGCCCAATTAGGAAAATACCTTCGTGTACCGGAAAAAAGGCTTGCAGGTCACTGATGATACGGGGCGCATTCGCCACCACGTCGGTTGGAAACATCACACTATTGACAGCACCAGTACGAACGCCCTCAGCTAAAGGTTGTAATAACATGCTGCGGTTGAACCCCAACAGGCCACCCACACCGCTCAGGGTAAATCCAAAACCAAGTTGAATCGGTGAACCAAATTCTGCCGTAATAATCATTAACAGTGAAAAGCCTTTGGAGCCATCGGTCATACGAGTAGTGATCAGGCCGATGGCTTTCAAACTGATGAGGTTATTGATCGTTAGTTGCAATGCGCCGATGTATTCCTCTTTTTCGAAGTTGAAATAGAGGTATCCACCACCCTTGACGACGTTTGCATTGATGGCAATACCAACCCCTTTGGGGGGCTTGAAGCCAAGGTTCAGGTCATATTCCCCTAAAACACCTTTATTACTCTTGTGTATCTCTGCCTTGATTCCAATAGATTCGACACTAGCAGAAATAGGACCTAACTTCAAACCGCCGCTGATATCACAAATAAACATTGTTTCGTTTATTAACCTTAATTCAATTCCAATAGCGCTTACTTTAAATGGTCCAAACTCTAAATGGACTGGAGTAACAATCGCAACATTATTTCCTCCCTCAAAACTAATTCCCTTATTGGATTGCCATTTTGCTAAAATATCTCCAACGAAAATATTGATAGGTTCGCTGATAAAGTTACTCAAAAAACCGTCACTTCCTAGATCAACGGTTGCTTGAAGTTTCTCAACACCGCCTGATAAATAAAAATCCCCGCTAATGTCACCACCAAAAGCAAACTTTATAGCATCAATCTCTAATTTTGAGGTTTTAGCAACCGTTATTAAAGAAATAGGTTTTTTATCTAAAAAGTCTGAATATTTTATTTCTAAACTAAATTTAGCATTAATACTTACTCCGGTTTGGCTAGAAATTTCCTTAGGTGTTATGGTGATGTAAAATCCTCCTTGCGCTTCGGCGGACATATCGATATTTAATCTTAGTTTTTCAGATAAGTTTTGAACTCCAGTCGCATTGCCTTTTACATAAGGAGAAATTGCAAAACCAAGATTATCAAGCTGATTAAGGTCACCATAAGGTAATATTTTGAAACCGGCTTCTCTAGAAAATAATGGCGTACCATCGTCTTCAATACTTTCTATATAACCTTGGAGAAGTGGTAAATAAGCGCCATAAAATTCTTTATCTGATGGGTTGTTCGTAATAAATCCCGCGATCTCAAGCTGAGTTAGTTCTTTTACTAACACTAAAGAATAACCAGCTGATTCAATAATTAATGCCAGATTATTCAATAAAAGCCTATAATCTAATGCCTTTTCATCTCCAACATTTGGGTTCCCTCTCCAACCATAAACCTCTTTAGCCCATTTTTGATTATTTTTAATTAAATCAGAAATCCTGCTCCAGATAAATTTTATTTGTGTATACTCAACGCCTCTTTTGCTAGAATCTATTCTAGCAGTATTAATGATGCCAGTGATCCTAAAACAAGCAAATGTAAAAAGCATTTTTACCGATAAATACCTATA
>JBEBJQ010000107.1:0-11050 GCA_040079795.1 Methylococcales bacterium | reverse complement strand
TGCACTCTACCAACAGCTACCTGAGTCCCGTAGGTTTTGAGGCAGGCTTTTATCAACAACTCGCTTCTTGATGTGTCCATTTTTTCTGGGATAGATCACGGTAAGGTAGAAGGATCCGGGCTGAAGTTATAAAGCCTGCTCATTTAATCTCCTGTAATAAAACTATTTTGGGTAGGGTAACTAAAATAGGCCTATAAATAAAATGATATTGTTAGATACGGGAATCTAAATATTAGATATGGAAGGTATATGGTTTTAGATCAGGTATATCAGATTATTAGATGATGGTATCTGATAATACTGCTTTATTAACTATTAAAATCGATTTATGCTTCAGGAATGTGACATTCATGTTTTTTCATGAATAAAAATCTGAGGTAATAAAGCATGGTTTTAAAAAGCTTAGAAAATAGAGTGCGTTGCTTAAAGGGTTGGGTACTTTTTACGCTGCTATTATTACCCGGTATTTCTGAGGCAACCAATGGCTATTTTGCACATGGGTATGGCATCCGCAGCCGTGCTATGGCAGGCGTCGGTGCTGCACTTCCGCAAGACGCCGTAGCTGCAGCCATTAACCCGGTGGGTATGGCTTATGTTGGAGATAGGTTGGATTTAGAACTGGAATTATTTAACCCACACCGCAAGTATACTGTTGAAGGCCCTCCGACTATGGCAGCGGGGGCTTTTCCCCTTAAGCCCGGCGTGGTTGAAAGTGATAGTGAATATTTTCCGGTGCCTACGTTAGGTTGGAGCCACCGCTTGGATAATGAGCAAACGATTGGTTTGGCCTTATATGGTAATGGCGGCATGAATACCGATTACCCTGGCTTTGACAGCCAGACTTGCCCAACGGGTGGGCAAGGGACGTTTTGCGGGGGTAGAACCGGTGTTGACCTCATGCAGCTGTTTATCAGCCCGAGTTACGCCAGAAGCTTTGCTAATCGACGTTTCAGTGTGGGTATTGCGCCAATATTTGCGGTACAATCGTTTAAGGCGAGAGGTTTCGGGGCGTTTGCGGACTGGCAAGACTTTCTTGGCGTTCACTCGTGGCCACGTTGACCTTTATGACTGTAGCCGGTTTGACTGTTTATGTCATGCGGCATGTCATTGCGGGAGGGTAAAGCTTATGTTGAAAAATTTGGCGGCATTGGGCTGTGGCATGCTATTTAGCTTAGGGTTGGTGATTGCGCAAATGGTTAATCCGCAGAAGGTGCTGGCTTTCCTGGATGTTGCAGGACAATGGGATCCGAGTTTGGCCTTGGTGATGGTGGGTGCATTAGTGACCTTAGGCGCACTACAACGGTTTATTATCTTTCGCCGACGAGCGCCGTTATTAGCGCCAAAGTTTCAATTGCCTGAGGACAAGGCGATTGATCGTCGCTTAATTGTTTGGCGCGGCGCTATTTGGACTTGGCTGGGGGATGCTTGGTTTTTGTCCGGAGCCTGCATTTGTAGCATTGACTTTCCAACCCTTGCAAACGTTACTGTTTTTAATTGCGATGTGTATAGGTATACAGCTTTGTAATTGGCTACAGGGAAGCAAATGACACGGTCGAATATATAGCGCGCCTTTATCAAAAAACCAACTGGGATTCCAGGTCTCTATAAGCTGTTTTTCAAAGACGCAATTAATTTGTTTAGATAGGGAGCGTTTAACTTAGTGACTGAAATCATGTTATTCAGTATGGGATTGGGTGCATTTGCCGGATTTTTGGCGGGTTTATTCGGGGTGGGCGGTGGCTTGGTGATTGTGCCAGCGCTGGTTGGGTTGTTTACCCTGCACGGTTTTCCGCCTAAATTAATTATGTTGATGGCGTTGGCAACATCATTAGCGACCATCATTTTCACCTCCTTGGCTTCCATGCGCGCCCATCACCGCTTGGGCGCAGTGTCTTGGACAAATGTCTATCGCTTAGCCCCTGGGATTGTTGTAGGTACGATGTTAGGCGCGGTATTGGCGGATCAATTGCCAACCGCCACGTTACGCTTTATCTGCGCGATCTTTATGCTCACCGTAGGGGGGCAGATGGCCTTAAAATATCAACCGATCATTCCTGGACTACACCATACAAAATGGCTGGATAGTGTTGCTGGCATCGTTATTGGTGGGTTGTCGGCAATCGTGGGGATTGGCGGTGGCACGTTGAGCGTGCCTTATTTAGTGAGTTGCCAACACCCTATGAAGAATGCTGTGGCCATTTCCAGCGCATGTGGTTTTCCGATTGCCGTAGCGGGCACTGTTAGCTATGTATTATTAGGTTGGCATGCGCCGCTGTTGCCTGCTTGGAGTGTAGGCTATGTTTACCTTCCAGCATTTATCGGGATTGTGTTGGTCAGTATTTTAACCGCCCCCTTCGGCGCAAAATTGGCACATAAACTGCCCGCACAAAAGCTGAAGCAGTATTTTTCGATTTTGTTATTTGCGGTTGCGGCTAAGTTATTGTGGTATTGAATGCCGCAACTATCGTAACCCGCATAACTTGAGAACAGTAATTAGAGGAGGAAAAAATGTCCTGTTGTGATGACCCTACCGAACCCTCCCAAGATGACCATAGGCTGTTAATGCGGGAGCAAATGCTTTATGGCAATTTGTTACGGGACTTGTTTATTGAAGATCCCGAAAAGCTCATGCTTAAACAACTAACGGATGCCAGCTCTTATTTAAGGGAGCTGGCGGCGCTTAACGCGCACTATGTTTCAGTCCGTAAGCGGGCTATTCAACTTTTGCATAAAGAAAGCACTGGCGTCCCTGAACGGATTTATAAAAAAGAACCGGATTCCGAAGTTGGTATTGCCGCCCAGCAAAAGCTGGCTGAATTATCTAATTGAATTCGGCCAGTAAAAATCAATAAATAATTTTTTTAAGCTTTAAGGCACTGTAGATTTCATCCGGCGAAAGTGTATCGCAATCAAAGTTAATATCGGTAGCGTCGGTTTGAATGTTGATACCGATGCAAATTAACCCAGCAATTTTGAGCGCTTGCACCATTTCAATAGAAGGCGCATTTATAACAGTCACAACATGGCCGTTATCGAAAAGCTGCCTTTCAAGTAAATAAGCATATTCACCCGCATTAACACCGCTGAGATTAATGGCAGTGGCTGTTTGGCTAAAGCGAGCAGCCCGGTCTTTGACACTAACGGCTTGTAGATCAAGCTTATCAGCGCCGCCGGTAATCATCCCCGCCCCGACCGTGACGTTGCTCAAGCGGCCAATGATGATAAACGAACCAGTACCTTTGCTGCGTTTATAGGGATCGAAAACCACGGGTGCGGTTAATGTAACGGTACAAGCGCCGATTTCATTGGGCTTTAATTGATCGGCCTCATGATGGGCTAAGGTATTCACATCAATCCGATGCTGAATAAGGGTAATTGAACCTGGCACACTGCGGGTCGCCAATTTGAACAGGTATTGGCGGCCTGGAACCATCGGTTGCTCGGTCATCCAGACAATTGATGCGTTAAATTTGTCCGCAAGAGTGGGGGCAAGTGTTTGTGTACCGACCAAGACATCGCCACGGCTGATGTCGATTTCGTCTTCCAAGGTTAAGGTAACGGCCATCGGCGCGAATGCGTGCTTGAGTTCGCCGTCGTAGGTGACGATGCTTTTAATTTTGCTGCGCTTACCGGAAGGCAGGGCCGTGATGGTATCGCCTTGCTTAAAAATACCCGCTGCGACCGTGCCGCAAAAGCCGCGAAAATCCAGGTTAGGACGGTTCACATATTGCACGGGAAAGCGGGCATCGACAAAATTATGATCGTTGGCTATTTCAATGCTGTTTAAGGTTTGCATCAGCGTTTCGCCGCTAAACCAGGGCATAAAGGCGCTGGCGTTGACGACATTATCCCTATTTAACGCCGACATCGGGATAAGGCGAATGTCGTGTAAATCCAGGTGTTGCACAAAGGCCAAATAATCTTGCTGAATGCTGTTGAAGGTCGCTTCGCTGTAGTGCATCAAATCCATTTTATTGATCGCGACAATAATATGTTTAATCCCCAGTAAGGCGGCAATGAAACTATGGCGTTTAGTTTGGGTTTGCACCCCGTAACGGGCATCAATCAATACCACAGCTAAGTCGCAGCTCGACGCGCCGGTTGCCATATTGCGGGTATATTGTTCATGCCCCGGCGTGTCCGCAATAATAAATTTTCGGGTCGAGGTCGAAAAATACCGATAGGCGACATCGATGGTAATGCCTTGTTCCCGTTCGGCTTGCAAACCATCTACGAGCAATGCCAGATCAATTTGGCCAGCGCCGGTCGTGCCGGATTTAACACTATCGGCTTGCACGGCGGCCAGTTGATCTTCATCGATCATTTTGGAGTCATGCGACAACCGTCCAATCAGGGTGCTTTTGCCATCATCGACATTGCCGCAGGTTAAAAAGCGCAGCAGTTCTTTGCGCTCATGCTGCGCCAAGTAAGCGTTAATATCGGTGCTGATGAGTTGTGATTGGTGCGACATGCCAATATTCCAAAGTTAACTAACACAAGAAGGTAAACGAGCGGGTTGCTTAAAAAAGCGTTTAATTTCTGTCCTAAAAATAACCTTCGCGTTTTTTTTGTTCCATAGAACCCGCCTGGTCATAGTCGATCAGGCGTCCTTGGCGCTCTGAGGTGGTTGTTAATAACATTTCCTGAATGATTTCAGGCAAGGTGGTAGCGGCCGACTCAACCGCGCCGGTTAAGGGATAACAGCCTAAAGTACGGAAACGCACCGTTTTTTGGCTAATGTTCTCGCCCGGTTTGAGCTGTATCCGCTCATCATCCACCATGATCAACATACCATCGCGCTCGACGACAGGCCGTTCTTTGGCAAAATACAGCGGCACAATCGGGATGTTTTCCAAATGGATGTATTGCCAAATATCCAACTCTGTCCAGTTGGATAGCGGAAAGACGCGGATGCTTTCGCCTTTATCGAGTTTGCCGTTATAGATATTCCATAATTCAGGGCGTTCGCTGAAAAACATGGAAACGGAGCGTGAGCGAAGTGATGTTTTTTAGTCCCCGGTAGGCGAAGGGAAATGCGCCAATCCGACGTGCGCGATAGCGCGCGAGGGAGGCAAGCATTTTATCCCGAAGAGCCGTAGAGTCATTGTGGTAGCCTTGACGTAGTAGGTGGCGAAGCGTAGTACGTAGTCGAGGCGGACGCAGGACGAAGCGGGGCTAGATTGATTCGCCGCGTGGCGAATCGATTTTTGTGACAGGGAGGTCCAAAAATCTTCCATGAGGCGCGCTGTGGCGCGCAGAGATTTTTGGGATCCCAACGGTGATTTTTATCCCGGAAGGAATAGACGCGTTCTTTAGCGCGGGATTTTTCTTCATCGCGGCGTGCGCCGCCAAAAGCGGCATCAAATTGGTATTTATCCAGCGCTTGTTTTAGCGCGTCGGTTTTCATGATCCCCGTGTATTTTTGGCTACCATGCGTAAATGGATTGATGCCCTGGTTAACGCCATCTTGGTTGATATAGACCAGCAATTCAAGCCCCAACTGTTTTATCAGCTGGTCACGAAAAGCAATCATTTCCTTGAATTTCCAGGTGGTGTCGACATGCAATAGCGGAAAAGGCGGCTTACCCGGATAAAACGCCTTCATGGCCAAATGCAGCATGACGGCTGAATCCTTTCCGACCGAATACAACATGACCGGGCGTTCAAATTCTGCCGCCACTTCACGAATGATATAAATGCTTTCGGCTTCTAGCTGTTTAAGGTGGGTTAAGGTGTAATCGTTCATCATCGTTATGTAAGTTGCTAAGTTAGGGTGCAGTAAGGTTTGCCAAAAAACTGCCTAAGCATGGAAATCCTTGCCTGCCGTAACGGCATTAACATAACCCGTGCGGATAACGAAATCCCCGAACCGTTCATCCGCTTGGCGTTCTTTAGCGTAGCGCTGAATGATGGGGGTTAATTCTGCGAGAATTTGCGCTTCATTGATATTTTCCCGATACAACTTGTTTAAGCGTTGGCCGGTAAAGTTCGCCCCCAGGTATAGGTTATATTTCCCCGGCGCTTTACCAATAAAGCCGATTTCACCCAGCACTGACCGCGCGCAGCCATTGGGACAGCCGGTCATCCGTAGCACAATAGGCTCATTTTCAAGCCCTGCCGCGTTAATGATCGGCTCCAGTTTATCCAACAGGGTTGGCAGGTAACGTTCGCTTTCCGCCATCGCCAGACCGCAAGTTGGAAACGCCACACAAGCCATCGAATTGCGGCGTAACACGGAATGCTGGTTGGCTTTCACCAAGCCATATTGTTGTAATAACCCATCAATGGCAGCTTTTTGGGCATCGCTGACTTGAGCAATAATAAGATTTTGATTGGCGGTCAGCCGAAAATCTCCGCTATGGATTTCGGCAATTGCACGTAATGCCGACATTAAGCGATAATTTTCAGTGTCGGCAATACGACCGTTTTCAATAAACAAGGTATATGACCAGGTATTATCAAGCCCGGCAACCCAGCCATAGCTATCGCCAGTGCTTGTAAAGGCAAATACTTTGGGGGCTTCGAGCGAGCAGCCTAAGCGTTGGTTTAACTCAGTTTTAAACCACTCAATACCACGGTCATCAAGGGTATATTTGAGGCGGGCATGTTTTCGGTTAGTCCGGTCGCCAAAATCGCGCTGGATTTTAACGATTTCCTCGGCCACTTTTAATACCTGATCTTTGGGGCAATAGCCTATGACATCCGCCAAGCGCGGATAGGTTTCCGGTTCACCGTGGGTGATGCTTAAGCCCCCGCCGACCGTGACATTAAAGCCTACTAATCGATCAGCCTCGGCAATGGCGATAAAGCCCAGATCATTGGCAAAGATATCCACATCATTATTCGGTGGAATGGCCACCGCTATTTTAAATTTGCGCGGCAGATAATGTTTACCGTAAATAGGCTCTTCGTCCGGTTTGTTGGAGGCCACTAAGGTATTATCTAACCAGATTTCATGATAGGCGGTGGTATTCGGGGTTAGGTGCTGGTTGATCTTGCAAGCGGTCTCATAGACTTCGGCATGTAAGCGTGATTGCTCTGGATTAGGCGTACACATGACATTGCGGTTCACATCGCCGCAAGCCGCAATGGTATCCAGCAAGGTGGCATTGATGTCAGCGATGGTGCTTTTTAAATGCCGTTTTAAAATGCCGTGAAATTGAAACGCCTGCCGGGTGGTTAAACGGATCGTGTGATTACAATACTGGTTGGCGAGGCGGTCTATGGTCAGCCGTTGCGAAGGGGTGCAGACACCTCCCGGCACCCGGATACGCACTAAAAACTGATAATGCGGCTCCAGTTTTTGCTTGCGCCGTTCATCGCGCAGATCGCGGTCATCTTGTTGGTAAATGCCGTGATATTTCGATAGCTGGGTATCATCTTCCGCCAGTGCGCCCGTAATAGGATCTTGCAGGCTTGCAACTAAAGTGCCGCGCAAGTAATTGCTGGCATCTTTAATGCGCTCCACGGGTACGCGTTGGTTTAATTGTTCCTGGGTCGCTTCGGTCATCGCTTCATCCTCGGTTAATACACATCGCGCTGATAGCGTTTTTGTTTTTGCAGCAGGGTAAGATATGCTGCACTATCCTTGTTGCCGCTTTCGGCTGCCACAATAGTCTGTAATGCGGTATGCACATCTTGCGCCATGCGCTTTTCGTCGCCGCAGACGTAAACTGTCGCGCCGTTTTCTAACCAAGCATAAAGTTCCTTAGCACGCTCTTGCATGCGTTGTTGCACGTAAATTTTTTGTTCCTGGTCACGCGAAAAGGCAACATCCATCCGAGTGAGTACGCCCTTTTTCAAATAACGCTGCCATTCAGTTTGGTATAGGAAGTCGGTCGTAAAATGCTGGTCGCCAAAAAACAGCCAGTTTTTTCCGGTTGCTCCCATAGCTTCACGCTCTTCAATAAATGCACGGAACGGGGCAATGCTGGTACCAGACCCGATCATGATGATTGGGGCAGCTGGATCATTAGGCAATTTAAAATTATTATTGTGATGAATATAAACAGGAACGGGGTGGTTTTCATCAACACTATCCGCCAAAAACGTGGAAGCAACACCCTTGCGCCTGCGGCCATACGTTTCATAACGCACGGCAGCCACAGTGAGATGCACTTCGTCTGGGTGACGCTTAAGGCTGGAGGCAATGGAGTAAAGCCGGGGCGATTGTTTACGCAGGCAGTCAACAAAAGCCTGGGGAGAGATATGCCGCACGGAGAAATCGGTAACTAAATCGATAATGTCGCGGCCGTAACAGTATACGTTGAAGGCCTCTTTGTGGCCATCATCCAGTAATTGATGTAAAGCTTCGAGCTTGGCCAATGTTGCGTACTTTTGCAACATGGGGCGAGTGATGGTGGTGATCTCGTAATGGTGTAATAGTGCATCTCCGATAGCGCGTTGTTTAGCATCGATGACGACCGCTTCTGCACTGCTAAAATGCAAAGCCTGCAAAAGCGCGTCCACCAGCTTCGGTGCATTGCTTGGATAAACACCCAGCGCGTCACCGGGTGCATAGCTTAACCCCGAATTTTCCAGCGATAATTCGATGTGGTAGGTTTCCTTAATAGACCCACGTCCATTTAATATTATTTTTTCCAGCAAAGGCGCGGAAAAAGGATTTTTGCGTGAATAACTGCTGGCGGTTGTTTTAAAAACTGGCACAGCCGATATGGCCGATTGTTGCGCCCCAGCGCCTAACCGGCTTGACAGCGCATTTAACACATCTTCCATCCAGGCTTCTGCGCTCGCCTCATAATCGACATCACAGTCCACACGCGGCAAAATGCGGGTTGCCCCTAATTCAGCCAGTCGTTGATCAAAGTCAGCGCCGGTTTTACAAAAAAACTCATAGCTGGAATCGCCCAACGCCAGCACTGCGAAATGGGTTTGATTAAGTGACGGTGCGCGTTTACTGAGCAATTGCTCATAGAGTTCTTTAGCGTTATCGGGCGGTTCGCCCTCTCCATACGTGCTAACAATCACCAAAACAAATTGTGCAGATTTTAATTGCGTAAGTGGGTAATCCTCCATGTGTTGGATCACGGCATTTAAACTACGTTTGTTCGCTAAGGTTTGGATTTGTAAAGCCAAGGCGCTGCTGTTGCCGGTCTGCGAACCCACCAGGATGGTAATCTGGGCGTCATGCTTCTCTGCAATAGTAAGATCATTAACGGGTAAAGTTGAATTGTTAACGATTTGAGCTGTCATATAGCCGGCAAACCATGCGAGTTGCTCCGGCGACAAGCCAACGATTAACTGTTGGGCAGTACGGTGTTGTTCTGCGTTGAGCGGGGTTTGCTCGGCACCGGGTAATAAAATCGGCATGATACTCCGTTCATTTTCAGGGGTTAACTTAAGTAAGCGGGCCAATAACAAAACGTTAGACAAAAAAAAGCCAGTGGTTTTTATAAGGCCACTGGCTTCCAGTTTTCTGGTTAGCTGGTATGTATTTTTAAATTACTTTAATTCTGGTATTTTGGCAAGAAATGATTGTATAAAATTAATGAATATGGTTATATCATTTTATTAACGCTATAAATTCCAATAGTCTTGTCGTTATTTATTGTTTTCACTGAATTTTATCTTTTGAAAACCTCAGCCGTTATTTGAATTTTTAATACAATTGACTGATGCTACTATTAAAACTCTACAGCCCGTTTATTGGTTATTAGGAAATAAGTTATGTTAATCGGATTACCCAAAGAAATAAAAGACAATGAGAACCGCGTTGGCCTGACCCCAGGTACGATTAAAGCCTTAATCAAGCGTGGGCATGAAGTTTGGGTGCAAAAAGGCGCGGGCGAGGGCAGTGCTATTGCCGATGCTGAATATGCGGAGGTGGGTGCAACCCTGGTTGCTACGGCTGCAGAAGCGTGGTCGGCGCAGTTGGTGGTTAAGGTAAAAGAGCCGGTTGCTGCGGAATACGCCTATTTACGCGAAGATTTGTTGTTGTTTACCTATTTGCATTTGGCCTCGAATAAGCCATTGACTGACGCTTTATTAGCAAGCGGCACTACGGGGATTGCATACGAAACCGTACAAACCGCCGACGGCAGATTGCCATTATTAATCCCGATGAGCGAAGTGGCGGGGCGTATGGCAACCCAAGTGGGGGCAGTTTATTTACAGAAGTCGCATGGCGGGCGCGGCGTGCTGATGGGCGGTGTGCCTGGGGTTGCACCAGCGAACGTGGTGGTGTTGGGTGCTGGCATCGTAGGCAGTAATGCTGCACGGGTCGCGGTCGGGATGGGGGCACAGGTCACCGTGCTCGACGTGAATCATCACTCGCTTAAAGTATTGGACGACTTGTATCGAGGACAGTTACAAACCCGTATCAGTAACAGTACCACCCTGGAAGAAAGTGTGTATCAAGCGGATTTGGTCATTGGGGCAGTCTTAATTCCCGGTGGACGGGCACCTTGGTTAATTACCCGTGACATGCTGCCCCGGATGTTGCCCGGCTCTGTTATTGTCGATGTTGCAGTCGATCAAGGCGGCTGTGTTGAAACCACCAGGCCAACCACTCATAGCCAGCCGACCTATGCAATTGACGGGGTGGTACATTATTGCGTGGCTAACATGCCCGGTGCGGTACCGCGTACCAGTACCTTTGCTCTGGGTAACCAAACTGAACCTTATGTTCTGCGGCTGGCAGAACAGGGATTGGATGCTGTGCTCACAAATTCTGCGTTACGGCATGGGCTTAACACCTATCAGGGGACGGTTACTTATGCAGCGGTGGCGGAAGCGTTTGGTTTACAACAGGTTGTTGTAATGGCATAGTTATATTTTTTGGTATTAGTATCGCGTTAATACTTATGGATTAAAAAGGAGTGGCGAATAAGATATTCGCCACTTGAATATAAGTCCGTTTAATTTACGAGGAGGAGCGTCCATAGGTATAAGCAGTACATTCAAAAAAACGTCTGAATTGGGTAAGGGTTACACAATGTCAGCCGTCTTGGAAAGCATAATAGTTACATTATTGAATTTAATAAAGCGATATTATTAGATCATAACATCTAATAATAAGATATACGGGCGG
>JBEBJQ010000001.1:0-174252 GCA_040079795.1 Methylococcales bacterium | reverse complement strand
TTAACTCCAAGTGTATTTGCAGTGCTGCTGCTGGGCAGCGGCTTGGCAATGGCAGAGGCTGATTACCCAGCCGCAGATTTTCAGCCAAAAGTGCTTTTTCATGATACCGACTCTAAGTCGAGTCAGTCTTCAGTGGCAACTGAGCCAAAGGCCGCTGCGTCTGAAACGGCTGATTCAAATTACCCGGCAGCAGATTTTCAGCCGAAGGTGGTTTTTCAGGATGAAAATGCCAGTACTGGTAGCTCAAGTGCCGTGGCTTCTGGATCGGCTACTTCTGCAGTTATTGCAGAAGACTCAGAGCACCCAGCAGCAAACTTTCAACCTAAAGTGCTTTACAGTGATCCCGATTATAAACCGGGTACTGCCTCTATTGCTAAAAGCCATGATTCTTCAGCAGTTAAAACACAAAAATCTGAAGGAAATACCGCTGCATCTGACGTGGCCAGCACACAACCTGAAAAACAAGGGTCTATGGATTTATCTTTAATCGGCATAATCGTGCTTGCTTTAATTGCGGTTGGTTTTGTTAAATTCAGAAGCGCACCTAATGCTTCGGCTGAGAGTCCTGCAAAAAATAAAAGTGGTCTTTCGGGCGTAGCCAGATACCTTGCTGCCCAAGATAAAAATTCTGTTTCTGGTGTGGCTAATTATTTAGCCAAGCAAGCCGAAGCAAGAGCAACTGGCGTAGAAAAGTATTTACGTAAACGGAGCTGAGTAAATGGCACAAAATAACCTGTTGAGTTTTTTTACCGATATATTGTCACCCGCAAAGTCCAGTACCCAAGCAGTTGAAATTATTCAATCTTCAAAGGCTGTTGAGTCGACTACGAAGGCAACCCTGTCTTCCCAAGACACGGGTGTTGCCCGGTACTTGAATGCACTTCCGGTAGTAACCGGTGTTGCTAAATATGTCAATAAACAGCCTGATTTAGCTGCAACGGGGGTTGCGAAATATGTGGTAAAACAATCTTTGTCGACAACAATTGTTCCGGCTTTAACAGGTGTTACTAAATATGTTTCTAAAGTGACAAAAGAATCGACCGCTGCCAGCGGCGTTGCTAAATACTTGGCAAGCCAAACATTGGTTGAACAAACCAAGCCACTGCTAACTGGTGTTGCGCGATACATTAACAAACAGGAGCATGAGGCGAACAGTCTGCCATCGCTGACAGGTGTTGCTAAGTATCAGTCTGAACAAGACTTATTGTCTAAGAAAGAGGCCGCTGCAGCTCTGATAGCAAAGTATTTGGCAGAAGAGGCAATGGCAGCGCAGGCAAAAATTGATGCGGATCGGGAAAAGTCTTCTGCGGAGGCTGATGAGCCTGAAGTTGAGGAGCCGGCAGCAACCAAAACCGGACGTTACTTACAAAAACAAGCCCAGTTGGCAAAGCAAAAGCCTCCTGTTAGCGGTGTTTCAAAATATCTGGCAAAGCAGCTAATCATTGACAGTCAAAAGCCAGTACCGACGGGTGTTGCTAAATACATTTCAAAACAGCCAAAATCGATTAAAACCAAGCGGCTTGTGAGTAGCGTTGAACGTTATTTAGATGCTCAAGCCGCTGCTGTAGTTGGTAAACCTGCTGTAAGTAGTGTTTCAAAATATTTGACGCGTCGGGAATTTCTCGATAAAAACAAACTGCCAGTGAGCGGCGTCAGTAAATATGTTGCAACACAATCTTTGATTGAAAAAACTTCGGTAAGCGTTGGGCAAGAGTCGGCTGTTACCGCTATCCTTGATGTGATCGTTAACAGTGGCGTCGCTAAATACTTGGAAAGGCAAGCGCAATTAGCGCTGGAGGCGTTAGCTACTGCGGAGCAAAGTTTGGTGGGGGATTATATCCCTGCAAATGAGGCTGAAGGCATAATGGAAAGCTCTAAAGATGTTACAGAAGAACGTATTGTTATGGCAAAAGAAGTTGTAACAGGGGTTTCGAAATATATACAAGAACAAATACAAGCTGCCGCCAGAAGTAAATTAACGGGTGTTGAAAAGTATTTATTGGAAAAATCGTGACATGTCGATCATGTGCCATGTGTAAGTGCATATGTTCAGCGCTTCAAACTTAATTTTTTCTACCTATTACAAAATCCAGCGTATACCTATAGATTGGTATTATTGCTAGGCAGGCATTTATAAAAAATTTTTAACAATAAAACTGAGGGGGCCTTCATGGCAAAAAATTTATTAGAACAATTAAGAACAATGACCGTTGTTGTGGCTGATACCGGTGATATACAAGCCATAGAAACTTTTAAACCGCGTGATGCCACCACCAACCCTTCGCTGATTACAGCGGCTGCACAAATGCCACAATACCAGGGCATTGTTGATGATACATTGAAAGGTGCCAGAGCAACATTGGGTGCGGGAGCTGACGCAGCTGATGTAGTTACGCTTGCATTCGATCGCTTGGCGGTTTCATTTGGTTTGAAAATTCTTGAAATCATCGAAGGTCGTGTATCGACTGAAGTCGATGCACGTTTATCTTTCGATACCGAAGCAACGATTGCGAAAGGCCGTGAACTGATTGCGCAATACAAAGAAAAAGGCATTTCCCCAGAACGCGTTTTAATTAAAATCGCAGCGACTTGGGAAGGTATTCAGGCGGCAGCAGTTTTGGAAAAAGAAGGCATTCACTGTAACCTGACCTTATTGTTTGGTTTACATCAAGCGATTGCTTGTGCTGAGAATGGCATTACCTTGATCTCTCCGTTTGTTGGTCGTATTTTGGACTGGTACAAAAAAGATACTGGTCGTGATTCTTATGCGCCCGCTGAAGACCCAGGTGTATTGTCTGTGACTGAAATCTATAACTATTACAAAAAATTCGGCTATAAAACTGAAGTGATGGGTGCCAGTTTCCGTAACGTTGGCGAGATTACCGAATTAGCCGGTAGTGATTTATTGACGATTGCGCCTTCTTTACTGGCTGAGCTTCAATCTACAGAAGGTGATTTACCGCGCAAATTGGATCCTAAAAACGCGGCGGGTAAAGCGATTGAAAAAATCAGCGTTGATAAAGCCACTTTCGAAAATATGCACAAAGCTAACCGTATGGCATCCGATAAACTAGCCGAAGGTATTGATGGTTTTGCTAAAGCATTGGTAACCTTAGAAGAGTTACTGGCTGCGCGTTTAGCAACGTTAGAAGGTTAAAAATCTTTTTTACATGCCGTTCGCAATCAATATTTGCGAACGGCGAAGCGGTTTTTACCGTTATTAATAAAATTATACGGATTAGGTATCCATAAATGTCACAAAAAATTTTAGATGTAGTTAAACCGGGCGTTGTTACCGGTGAAGATGTCCAAAAAATCTTCGCAATTTGTAAAGCTAATAAGTTCGCCATGCCAGCGGTTAACGTCATTAGCACCGGTACGATTAACGCGGTTCTGGAAGCGGCTGCAAAAGTAAAAGCGCCAGTTGTTATTCAGTTTTCTAATGGCGGTGCGGCTTATGTCGCAGGTAAAGGTTTCAAAGGCGAAGGCCAGCAAGCCTCGATCCTCGGCGCAATTTCTGGTGCCAAACACGTACACTTAATGGCTGAAGCCTACGGTGTACCGGTTATTTTACACACCGACCACGCCGCTAAAAAACTGCTGCCATGGATTGATGGTTTATTAGATGCCGGAGAAAAACACTTCAAAGAAACCGGCAAACCTTTATTCAGTTCGCACATGCTGGATTTATCTGAAGAAAGCCTGAAAGAAAACATCGAAATTTGCGGCCAATATTTGACTCGTATGTCCAAAATGGGCATGACCTTGGAGATTGAATTGGGCGTAACCGGTGGTGAAGAAGACGGCGTTGATAACAGCGGTTTGGATCATTCCTTGTTGTACACGCAACCGGAAGATGTAGCTTACGCCTATGAGCACCTGAGCAAAATCAGCCCACGTTTCACGATTGCGGCTTCATTCGGTAACGTTCACGGCGTATACAAACCTGGTAACGTTAAATTAACCCCGAAAATTTTGGACAATTCACAAAAACATGTGTCTGAAAAATACGGCGTGCCAGCGAATACTTTAGATTTCGTCTTCCATGGTGGTTCAGGTTCAACTGCTGAAGAAATCAAAGAATCAATCAGCTATGGCGTGGTAAAAATGAACATTGATACCGATACCCAATGGGCAAGTTGGGAAGGCGTCATGAATTTTTACAAGAAAAATGAAGGTTATTTACAAGGTCAAATCGGTAACCCGGAAGGGGACGACAAGCCCAACAAAAAATACTACGACCCACGGGTATGGCAACGTGCCGGTGAAGTGGGTATGGTGACCCGTTTAGAGCAAGCTTTTCAGGAATTAAACGCAGTTAATACGCTCTAACGCATAAGCATGGTAAAAGGCCGATGTCGCTATTGCAGGGGCATCGGCCTTTTTTATGAGGTAGTTTTGGCCGTTAAAACTGTCATGTCGTTTTAAGTTTAAGCCTATACCACCCACCTTTTTAAAAGATCGTTACTTAATAAATCTCTCCCAGCTTCGGTTGCCATGAATACACTTGTACCCTCAGAAAGTGCTTCGTTCTGGACAGAATCTCTTGCCCAAGACCTGCTCGGCTTTTTGAGGGCGCGGGTTAAATGCCCCGAAACCGCTGCTGATTTAACGCATGAAACCTATTTGCGTCTCTATCAGCGTATCATCGAAAGCCCCCCGGACAATGCCCGTGCGTTGGCTTTTCATATTGCGGTCAATTTAGCAATCGATTATCAGCGGAAAATAACCGTCAGAAAACGCTATCTGGCCGATGGTGACCTGGATACTTATGCTGAAACGGTTGTAGGGACAGCGATAGAACCCGAGCACATCTTAATAGCACAACAGCGTTTGGCTACGTTGCAGCAAGCATTGTCTGAACTCCCGGCAGAATGTAGAACGGCGTTCTTGTTGCATGGCAGAGATGGCCTGAAGTATTCGGACATTGCTGCGCGTCTCGGTGTTTCAGAATCGATGGTAGGCAAACATATTGGCAGGGCATTAAAACATTGTGCGCACCGGTTGGATACGCCAGATGAACAGTAATAATTTTTTTCAATTAACGGTGTGTATTTCAGGTCATCGCGCGGCTTATTGGATATACCTGCTTATTTTCTCTCTGGAGTCTGTTAATGCCGCTGCCCCCCAACGAGCCACAGATGTCTGAATTAACACAACAGGCCATTGACTGGTTGGTTGTGCTGCGATCTGACACCCTCAGTGACAGTGAAATAGTCGCTTTTGCGGAATGGCTGGCATATGACCACAGCCGTTCTGAAGCTTTTGCCGCCGCTGAAAACTTGTTCGGCGACATGGTGCAGGCCGCAAAACAAACTACAGTTAGCCCCGAACGCGTTGACGTAGCAAATGAACCTACGGAAAAAACGCCTAACCAGATCCTTTTTAAAAACAAACCCGCCGCCCGTTACCGCCGCTGGCTGACCTATTCCTTGGGATTAGCCGCAGCTTGGTTATTTGCAGTAATTTTGGTGATTCCTGAACAATCGCACCTGTTTAACAACTACCTGAGTGACTACCATACCCAAACCGGAGAATTACGTGACATTCCGTTAGCCGACGGCAGCCATATCTTGCTCAACACCAATAGTGCAGTTTCAGTAGATTATAGCGGCTCGTTAAGGCAGATTACCTTGCACCACGGGCAGGCAAACTTCACCGTTGCTAAAGATGCCCAGCGCCCGTTTGAAGTCATTACCGATGGGCTGAACGTCCGCGCGCTAGGGACGGTATTTGAAGCCTACAACCCCGACTCCCAAGAAATCAGCGTTACCGTCCAGCAACATGCCGTAGCAGCGCACCTTCAGACAGATAATCACAGTGTCAAAGTCAACGCCGGACAACGCCTGCGTTACCGCTCCGGTACAGCCCTAGAGCAACCTGAGTCCACCGAACTCAAGCAAGCCACAGCCTGGCAGCAACATCGCCTGTTCATCAACGACCGTCCCCTGGCGGAACTGCTCGCCGAACTGGACCGCTACCGGCTAGGGCGCATCTTTCTATCCGATCAAACCCTTAAAAACCTGCGTGTCACCGGCGTGTTTTCACTCGACAATCCTGACGACGTACTGAATGCCGTGCGTAACGTACTTAATTTAAAAGTCACCCGTCTTGGGCCTTGGTGGGTGCTGTTGCATCGCTAACACGCTTATTATTTCCTGAGTAGCTAATGGCTATGATTTTGTACTCATTCTTTTAACACAGCATCAATACGCGATTGCCAGCCTTTTCCGGTTGCTTTAAAAGCTGCTAGAACATTTGGCGATAGGCGAATTGTAATACGTTCTTTGGTCACTTCTGCTTTAGGGCGTCCGCCTACACGCAAAATTGGCTTAACACTCTCCCATTCTGCGTCTGTCAAAGGCAAGGCATCAGGGTTTGATAATGCGCCAGCAGTAATCATGGCATCCTCCTCGTCAGTGGGAATAACAGTTCCGGGCTTAAGTGCTGGCATAACGATTAACCTCGCGTTGATTAGCTTTTCTCAAACTGATAATACGGCGATTATCTACGTGATCAACAAACACCACGCAAAACAGCCGATTTTTGATATATCCCAAGCCAACCATACTAACTGTAACCTTCAACTGCCCTGCCATGGATTAATCAACATCAGCCCATCAAGAGTGTGGCTGTCTAGCCAATTCAACACGCGTAGCTCTGGTGAGGCTTTCATCAACTCCGAAACGACATTGGTATCCAACAAAATCATGTGTCATCCGATTCCGATAAATCAGGTGATGATCTGGAAAGCCGCCGCTCTGGCAGAATTAACTCGACACCTCCCAGAGCAGCAAAGCGCCGATGAATACGGCTACCTAATCCTTCGTTACCATTAGGCAATGGCAATAAGACTTGGCGAAGGATTTCTCGTGTTTCCTCTTCCATGGATTGTCCATGTTTAGTAGCCCGTAAAATTAAACCCGCCTTAACGGATTCGCCGATATTTTGAATAGTCAAGTTAGTCATAATTTACCTCCTACAAAGTATTCTTCTCTCATCATAGTCGTAGTCGCTACAAGCGTCAATGCAGGTGCTTTAAGCTACGATAGTTATAAAAGCGTATAGGCTGAACTCAATAATACCTAACCGCACTCCTTGCCGCCAAAAAACCCCTCAACCTAAAAAACTCTCACCCCAATACAAACATAACCCATTGATAAAAATAAATTAAAACCATTCAGCCCAATCACCCTAAAAAATATGTCCACCTTTCCAGTAGTGGATTTTAATGTTCATACGGCTTTTTTATTGAGAGCTAGATCACAAATACAGCAACCGGAGAACCCATGAACAACCGCCAAACTGCAAACAACGTTGGTAAGCCCCATCGTAGCCTCCCTAACCTTCCGCCCGCCTTGCCGATTACCGGATCGCACCCACAACGGTTTAAACAAACCCTCTTGCACGGCGTGATGACAGCCCTGCTGGGCGGCGTGCTATTGAGTGGGCAGGCGGTCGCCGAACCCAGCCGACACTACAACATCCCCGCGCGGTCGCTCAACAATGCCCTTATGCAATTTGCCGCCGACGCTAAACTGGAGCTGATTTTTACCGCCGACAAAGTGCGCGGTATCAACGCCAAAAGCCTGAACGGCAACATGACCCACGCCCAGGCATTACAACAATTGCTGCAAAATAGCGGCTACACCTATCGCTTTGTTAATGATCATACGGTGACGGTGGAAAAACAGGCTGAACCGGAAGCGGTTAAGCCGCAGACGGTTAATGAATCCGAAAACACTTTGAAGGAGATGATGGTAACTGGGGAAGCTATTAATGAAAAGGACAGTTCCTATCAACATGATCCTTACAACAAGGATTATTCAGTGCCCAATACCACGTTCGCCACCAAAACAGACACGCCAATGATGGAAACACCGCTGAATGTCCAGGTGTTACCCAAAGCAATACTAGATAACCAGCAGGCAATCAGGCTTGATCAAGCGGTAAAATATGTTAGCGGTGTAACTGCTGGACAGGGTGCCGGAGGTCTTACTGATCAGATTACCATGCGCGGTTTTTTCAACTTTAACCTTTTCCGTAATGGTTTTCGGATAGATGCGTCAGGCTCAGAGGGAACCCGAAACATGGCGAACGTACAAAGTATAGAAGTGCTTAAGGGGCCTGCGGCTATGCTGTACGGACGCGTCGAGCCTGGCGGCATGGTGAATATAGTCACAAAAAAACCACTAGATACTCCTTACTATGCGCTACAACAGCAATTTGGTTCGTTTGATCTCTACCGTACTAGTATCGATGCTACGGGAGCAATAACAGACGACAAGAATTTGTTATACCGAATGAACTTTGCCTATGAAAATAGCGGCTCATTTCGGGAGTTCGGTGATAACGACAAGGTATTTTTCTCTCCGGTTTTACAATGGAATATCAGTCCCCAGACGACAGCGCTTTTAGAACTGGAGTATCGGAACGAAACCAGTAACTACGACCTTCATGCCAGACCGCTAATCATTGATGGAACCAGAGCGGATGGCACTTGGATTAACCCGCGTTTAGCCGATATTTCCAGGGAACGAAATTTGATGGAATACAATCCTAATCATGTTGAAGATAAGCTTATCGGTTTAAATCTTTCACATAAATTTAATGATGACTGGACTTTGACCGAACAGGTAAATATTCAATTGCTGGATCGGGATAGATTGGCAATGCTGCCAGGCGTGTTGCAAGCCGATAAACGCACATTGAATAGACAATTGCTTACCAGCGATTTTTTTACCAACAACAGCTACTTTACAACGACTAATTTGACGGGGCATTTCGACACTTGGGGGATGAAGCATACCTTGTTGCTTGGAGGCGATTATTATCTGCAAGATATGAATACTGTCGGCTATAGCAGCACTGTTCCGTGGACTATTGATATATATAACCCTGTCCACACTGGCCTTCCACCCACGAACCCAACGACCCGCGCAAGCCAATCGTTCCACACGAACACGGATCTATACGGCATTTATTTACAAGATCAAATCAAGTTGCCTTATAACGTCCACGTCATGGGTGGCTTCCGTTATCAGAATGTTGAGCAATATGATGTGATCGCCAAGAAGATCGGGCAACAAGCTGATGCGGTAACTCCTCAGGTGGGTGTGCTCTGGCAGCCCATAAACTGGCTAAGTCTTTATGGTAATTATGTGGAGAATTTTGGAGCCACCAATGGTATCGGACAAGGCGGTGTGTTTTTACCGCCGCAAACTGCTCAGCAATGGGAAGCGGGGTTTAAAACCTCATTTTTTGATGACCGTTTCAGTAGCACCATTGCTTATTATGATTTAACCAAACAAAACATTGCTACATCCGATCCGTTTAATCCAAGTTTCAGTGTTGCTACTGGTGAAGCGCGTAGCCGCGGTGTAGAAGTAGATGTTAAAGGTGAAATTCTATCGGGATGGAACACCATTGCCACTTATGCTTATACTGATACCGAGGTGCTAAAAGAAAATAACAAAAACCTTATCCCCGTTGGCGCTGGCTTTCGCGGCATTCCGAAACACACGTCTACTTTATGGACAACCTATGATTTTCAACAAGAAAATCTGCGCGGCCTGAAATTAGGGATAGGTACAGATCTTTATAGCTCAAGGAAAGCGACGTTTGATAAACAGGATTTCGATTTTGCTGGCTATGGCATTGTCAATCTGTTGGCCAGTTATACAAAGCAAGTCGCAAAATCTAAGGTAACGTTGCAATTAAACGTCGATAATCTGTTGGATAAAGAATATACCCACGATGGTTTTGTTTTATCCAACGCGCCGACTTTGCAAACAAGGGCAACGTGGGGCACGCCACGGTCATTCATGGGTTCGATTAAAGTCGAGTTTTAATTCTTAAGGCGTATGAATTGATCGGGCGGAGATAACGGGATTGCGTCCGTTATCTCCACCCGATCAAAACAGCCACGGCAATCGGACAGCATTATATTTCCAGCTTTAGGGGAAAACAGCGGCTGATGGCTTGAAAATCACGATCTTTACATAGGAGAGGCAGGTTATCCCGTAAACAAAGTTGTGCAACTAAGCAATCGATGGTTGAGCGAATGGTATAGCCTTGGGTGCGGCAAACCCGATAAAGGTTGGCAGCCAGCACGTAATCATGGCGAGTGGGCTCTTTAACGAAACTAAATGCCTCCAACAAGTAGGCAATTTTTGCGGCCTCCGCTTCGGTACATAAGCCCAGCAAGATTTCTGTCAAGACTAAACCGGGTATGTAAATGGGTTCGGCATCGGCTATTGCTCGGGTAAGTCGATGGGCTTGGGGTGATTGATAACCGTTGAAATAGTCAATCCACACGGAGGTATCGACTAGCATTAATTCGGTGATTGGAGGTCGCGTGGTGCGCGTAATTGACCAAGATCACCCTGCCATTCGACTTTTCCGCGTAACGCTAATAACTGCTGACGCTTGAGGGTTTTTACAAATTCAGTCAAAGCCGCCTGGAGGGCAGCGGTTTCACTGGGAAATTGCCCTAATTGTAGAACCTGTTTGAGCAGATTTTCATCCAGCTCGACATGTGTTGCCATAAGCTTAAGCTCCTATTAACAATGCGCTTGGTTTAAACATGAAATCGTTTTATTCCCGCTACCAATATTGGCATTAAGCATACTATTAAGTTAGCTGAGCAACAAGTTTACCATTGTAATAACACGCCCACACAACTTACCTACAATAGCCTAACGAAGCCTGAAAAAAACATGATGCAACAAACTTGTAAAAATGATTCACTGACACCACTGACCAACAATCGCAGCCGTTTGGACAAGCTCAAAGCTCGTCGAAAATTATGGCTGGATGTCCATCTTTATTTAGGTCTGATTGCAGGACTGGTTTTGGCGGTAGTGGGTTTTACCGGAGGCATTATGGTCTTTTATCAGGAAATGCAGGAGGTTTTAAATCCTGAGCTATTTGTTGCTTCGTTACCTGCTGAAGGGGACAGGAATTTGCAGCCTTTGGACAATATCATCAAAGCAGCCGAAAATGCCAAACCTGCAAACAGTGAGTTTTTCAAAGTGTATTACCCTCGGAAAGCTGATATTGCATATAAATTTCTGTATTTTGTTCGGGATGAAAATCAAGCTAACAAAAAAGGAGACGGCTATTACCTATTTGTCGACCCTTACACGCTTAAAGTCAATGGCTTACAACTCTGGCATCCTAAGGATAAATACTGGGGACGGCCTTTGGTTAGCTTTATTATGCAATTACATTGGTGCTTGTTGTTAGGGAAATCGCCCGGCGGCACGATTGTTGGAATTTTGGGATTATTAGGAATAATTTCAGTGTTAACCGGCTTAATTGTCTGGTGGCCGCTGACCGGAAAATTTAAACAAGCCTTGACCATCAAGCGTCCTGCGGGAAGTGTGCGACGGGTTTTCGATTTACACAAAACGGTAGGTTTTTACTTGAGTCTGGTATTACTACCTGTTTTGTTTTCAGGTGTTTACATGAGTTTTCCGGAGCGAGTGAATGTAGTGATGAAGCTGTTCACGCCCGTCAACCGTCCCAATGTCTTTGAAGCAATTCCACCCGAGATACATAGCAGCAACCCCAAGAATGGTCAAAAAACAGTCAGTTTCTCGGCAGTAGAAAATATTGTGCAGAAAAATTATCCTGCAGGTCGCTTATGGATGCTAAATGCGCCTAAAAACGCGGCTGATGTCTTTGTCGTTATGAAACGCGATGTAGATAAAGTAAGTCAATTTGTCGGTTACAGAGATTTTGCAATTGACCAATACACTGGTCAAATCTTAAAAGTTTATGATTCTGGCGCTGGTAGCGCTGGCGACGTGCTACTGGATTGGCAATGGCCTTTACACAGCGGTCACGCCTTCGGTTGGCCGGGACGAATTCTGGTGTTGCTGGCAGGGTTAGCTTGCCCGGTGTTGTATGTGACGGGGGTGATGCGTTGGCTGCAAAAACGCCGGGCAGCCAAGCATCATGTATTTTACAACCCGTAAACCACCCTACGCCTATGCTATTATTTCCGTTCATTTATTTATTGATTCGGAAATTTTTATGTCGAATTACCGACGTAACTTTGTACCCAAAGGGCATAAATGGCAGGCGGATGTTATTTCTTTACCGTCAACCTATCGGAGCGGCAACGTACTTTGCCGACTGAGCATATTGATTTGTTACGTGATTCGGTGCAACGGGTAAAACGGTTGTATCCGTTCCGCATTGATGTGTGGGTGTTGCCGCCGGATCACATGCACTGTATAGGGACGCTGACACTTGATACCAATGGTTTTCCGCTACGTTACGACCGTACGGCGGTTAAATTGTAGTGTGATAATCCGTGGTTTAGGGCATTATGACGACCATGATTTATAAACAAAAAAGGGTTTTTAAATTTCGTTCAAAGACAGCTTGGTCGGTTGCGGCAAGCTGGCGGCGCTTAGGTTTTCAATGACTGTGTCCAACG
Organism: Methylococcales bacterium; assembly: GCA_040079795.1. Classification (GTDB taxonomy): domain Bacteria; phylum Pseudomonadota; class Gammaproteobacteria; order Methylococcales; family Methylomonadaceae; genus SXIZ01. The sequence continues at coordinate 161,804 of JBEBJQ010000001.1, read as the reverse complement.
GCCAGTCGGAATGTTTTGCGCTGGTAATCATGGCCATAACGCTATGGCCAATGGAGGCATTAAATGCTTTGTCATCGGATAACACTAAAGCAGGGCGGGTCTTGGTAGATTGCCTGTCAAACGGAAATGGTACTTTAACGATGTCGTAGCGGTTATAGGTCACGGTACGCTTTATCGTCTTCGGCACTATTCCACTCTGATAATGTTCCGTTAACCGCTGCCAAATAATCAATATCCAAGGGAGCTAAACGACGTACCCATATACGGCCATCCGGTTCGATTTCCTAGGCTAATGTACGCCTGTCGTAAGATGCAATTTCCTACGTACATCGACTGGTACGGTGACTTGTCTTTTGCTGCTCATTTTTGCGAGTTGCGACATAGCGCCCCCAAATCATGTAAAGAGTCCTTACTTTAGGATAAGCTTACTGAAATGACAAGTTTTTACGTCAATCTAACACCGTAACAACCATGAATCAAACCATTGATGAACTATCTGGGAAAGCGATTGAATTGTTGCAAAAAAGCAAATCCGACCCTCTGGCACGCCTGAAAAGTCGCCGCAAGCTTTGGCTAACCGTGCATTTATATCTGGGCTTAAGCGCGGGGCTATTATTAGCGGTGGTTGGTTTAACGGGGAGTATTTCGGTATTTTATGTGGAGTTGCAGGAAATTCTCAACCCTGAAAAGAACGTGGTGAGCGTACCGACGAATCCTGAGCAACAGCTGCCTGGTTTAGATAAAATCATCGCGTCAGCTGAGTCCGCCAAGCCACCCGGCAGCCATTTTTTTAAGGTGTATTATCCCCGCAACGAGCATGCGGCTTACAAGCTGCTGTATTTTTTCAAAGCCGTAAACCAGACTAATAACGGCGACGGCTATTATATTTTCGTCGATCCTTACACTATGCAGGTTAAAGGTTTACAGCTTTGGCATCCCAAGGATAAATACTGGGGACGGCCATTGATGAGTTTCATCATGCAATTGCACTGGTGTTTGTTGCTGGGTGAAACCGGCGGGATTATTGTGGGTATTTTAGCCGCGTTGTCGATTATCTCGGTGTTGACGGGTTTGATTGTGTGGTGGCCGTTGGGCGGAAAATTTAAACAGGCGTTAACGTTTAAGCGCCATGCTGGGGCGGTGCGGTTTAATTTCGACCTGCATAAAACGGTCGGCTTTTATACGAGCATTGTGCTGTTGCCGGTATTGTTTTCGGGGATTTATATGAACCTGCCGGAACGGGTGAATGTTCTGCTCAAACTGTTTTCGCCGATTACCCGCGCCAATGCTTACGATGGGATTGACGACGAGCGTTATCATTCCAGCCCGCAAGCCAACAAGCTGCCGATTGGCTATTCGGCGGCAGTCGCAGCGGTTGAGCAACGTTACCCTGCCGGGCAGATGGTTATGGTGAATGCACCTGTTGATGCAAGCGGTGTTTATATCATCCAAAAGCGGGAGGTCAAGCAGAATAGCCGCTTTGTTGGGCATCAAACCTTGGTGGTCGATCAATACAGCGGTGACATTATCCATGTTTACAATGCGGGTATGGGTAATAAGGGCGATTTGCTTTTGGATTGGCAATGGCCTTTGCATAGTGGGCAGGCGTTTGGTTGGGCGGGGCGGATTCTGGTGTTGCTGGCGGGGTTGGCTTGCCCGCTGCTGTATGTGACGGGGGTGATGCGATGGCTACAAAAACATAGGGCGGCGGGAAGTCATAACCGCAATAAACGCGTTTAAACATACCTGACAAGTGAATTTCAAAGTTACCAGTTGTTGTTTTGTCGAGTTTTTTGACTACTGGTATTAAATAGCCCTGAAAATCTCTTTTTCAAATCAACCCATCCCAACACTAACGACTGGCTACTCGGTAACCCAAGCTTTTATCATATTGCGCAGCATGATAGGCCATGCTACATTGACCAAAACGAGAAATTATTCTGACTGCTTGTAGTATATGGATTGTTTCGTATTTTTAAATAACGGAATTTTTACTTAAAAATCAATAATATAAATTAAAATAATACAAGATCTATACTGCAACCCAAAGGCAAAGATAATCCATAATGCAGTATGATAGAGTCATTTAAGGACAATCCCATGCAAAAAGTTTACCTTACCGATGTGATCCTGCGTGATGCGCACCAGTCACTTATCGCCACGCGTTTACGCACTGAAGACATGCTTCCTGCTTGTGCCATGTTGGACGATATTGGTTACTGGTCCTTGGAATGCTGGGGCGGCGCTACCTTTGATGCCTGCTTGCGCTTTTTAAAAGAAGACCCTTGGGAACGCTTAAGCAAGTTAAAAGCCGCATTGCCTAATACGCGTCTGCAAATGCTACTGCGGGGTCAAAATCTATTGGGATATAGGCACTATTCCGATGATGTCGTGCGCGCGTTTATCCAGAAAGCCGCTGAAAATGGCATGGATGTATTCCGGATTTTCGATGCCTTAAACGACATTCGTAATCTTAAAACCGCTGTTGAAGCCGCCAAAGCCACCGGTAAACATGCGCAAGGTACGATTTGCTACACTACCAGTCCGGTACATGACATCCATAGCTTTGTTACGCTTGGCAAAGGTTTAGCTACGTTGGGCTGTGATTCCATTGCGATTAAAGACATGGCTGGCTTACTTACCCCGTATGCAACCAGTGAATTGGTTAAAGCATTAAAAGATGCCGTCGATTTGCCACTGCATCTGCATGTACATGCGACCTCCGGCTTGGCAGAAATGTGTCAATTGAAAGCCATTGAAGCGGGTTGCCAGCATTTGGATACTGCCCTATCCTCCTGGGCAGGCGGCACCAGCCATCCACCCACCGAAAGCTTGGTAACGGCCCTAAAAGGTACACCTTATGATACCGGTCTGGATTTGGATAAATTACAGGCTGCCAATACTTATTTCGCCGAAGTGCGCAAAAAATACCGCCGTTTTGAAAGTGAATTTACCGGTATCGACACCCGTGTGCATATTTTTCAAGTACCGGGCGGCATGATCTCTAATCTTGCCAATCAATTACGTGAGCGTAATGCCTTGGATCGGATTAACGAGGTGTACGAAGAGATCCCCAAAGTCCGTAAAGACTTAGGCTATCCCCCATTGGTCACGCCAACCTCACAAATTGTTGGTACGCAGGCCGTGTTGAATGTGCTTACTGGCAAGCGTTACGAAACCATCAGCAATGAAGTCAAACGTTACTTATTAGGCGGATATGGTAAAGCCCCCGCTGCGGTAGATCCTGAACTGCGAAAACGCGCGATTGGCTCCGAAGAGTTAATTGATTGCCGTCCCGCAGATTTGTTAAAACCTGAATTTGAACATTTACGCCAGGAAATCGGTCATTTGGCTAAGAACGACGAGGATGTATTGAGTTATGCCATGTTCCCCGAAATCGGCAAACAATTTTTAGAACTACGCTCAACGGATAGCTTGGTACCTGAACCGTTGTTACTTGAAGTAACTGAGGAAAAAGGGGTTAAAAAAGCCCCAACCGAATTTAATGTAGCGTTGCACGGTGAGTCTTATCACATTAAAGTCACGGGTACCGGCCCTAAAAATGAAATGTTGCGGCATTTTTATTTCATGGTAGATGGGGTGCCGGAAGAAATCCTGGTTGAAACCTTAGATGAAATTGTGTTGGATGGCGGCACCCAAGGCGCTGTAAAAGGTAATATCGCCAGCAAACGTCCCCGCCCATCGGCAGAAGGCGATGTCGTGGTCAGCATGCCTTGTAACATCTTAGAGGTTATGGTTAAAATCGGCCAACAGGTTATTGCCGGTCAAGGCGTATTAGTAACCGAAGCGATGAAAATGGAAACCGAAATCACCGCTCCGATCAGCGGCACAGTAAAAGCCGTACATGTAGTTAAAGGCGAGCCTGCCAATCCGGGCGAAGTGCTCATTGAAATCGTAGCAACAACTTGATCGCCTTGCCTACTAAGCCAGTACTTGCAGATGCCGCCACTATTCAAGAAGCAGTGGTGCTTTTGCAAGCAGGCCGCTTGGTGGCGTTTCCTACCGAAACCGTTTACGGCCTAGGCGCAGATGCCAGTAATCCACAAGCCGTCCGGCGCATTTTTATAGCTAAAGGTCGCCCAACCGAGCACCCTTTAATCGTTCACATTGCCAACATTAGTCAGTTATCGCACTGGGCAACATCGATCCCAGAGCAGGCATTAAAGCTGGCTACGCAATTTTGGCCGGGGCCTCTGGCAATTATTTTAAATAAGCAGCCCAACGTGCCGCTGGAGGTGACCGGTGGTCAACAAACTATTGCTTTGCGCATTCCCAATCATCCGGTAGCTTTGCAGCTATTACAAGCCTTTGGAGGTGGAGTAGCCGCTCCTTCTGCCAACCGCTTTTGTAGAATCAGCCCGACGCAAGCCATACACGTTGCAGAAGAACTGGGCAATGCCGTGGATATGATATTGGACGGAGGCGAGTGCGCTGTAGGCGTTGAATCGACAATTGTAGATTTAAGTTCTGATCGCCCACGCTTGTTAAGACCCGGGCATATTTCGCGTTTACAGATTGAAGCGGTTTTAAATACAGAGTTGTTGTTACCTGCTACGTTAGAAGCACCGGAATCGACAGTACGCGCACCAGGCATGCTGGACATTCACTACGCCCCGCTTACCCCTGCAATCCGTTGTCATTCTGAGCAACTACCAGCCGTAATCAAAAAACTAAATACGACACATAACAAAATCGGGTTACTCGCCTATCACACCACAGTCCCAGAAAACCAGGTTACCCAAGTGATACATTTACCAAACCAAGCCGATACCTATGCACAGGGACTGTATACTGCCCTTAGGACACTGGATCAGTTACAACTGGAATTGATCGTGGTGGAACAACCGCCCGATTCAGAGGTATGGCGGGCAGTCAACGACCGACTTAATAAAGCAACAACTCCCTACTAAGCAAGCCCATTCCTCACAAAGCCCCTATGATAAACTACTGCCTATTTGTGTATTAACCCTCACCATCACCCTCGGGGTTGTTAGGTTTGAGCAGCTCTGCAATAAGACCAATATGAGGTGCTATTTGAGGTAGCATAGGTATTTTGAAGGCTTTGCCGATGATATGCGCGAAAATGTTATCTAGCCAGATACGGTTAGACTTTGCCAGTGGCAGGATAAATTTATAAGATTCCTCCTCATGAAAGATAGCAAAATCCTCCAGCCACACCTCAATCATTTCTGCCTCACCGACTAGCTGCATTTGAACGTATATTTTGCGGGCGTCGAGGTCAAGATTAAAATCCGATAGTTCTGCAATCCCCTTCAAAATAATGTTAGCTATCCATATAATAAGTTTGGTAGGAGTCCAGTTTATGGCTGTGGTTATTATTTTAGTTTTAAAGCTCATTTTTAAACCTTATTTGGTTACAGAATTAAGCCAATATTCTAGCTGCTCTTAGTTAATAGAGTAAAAAAACATTCCCAATTCTAATTGCTTAATGCAACTCCGTTAAATTAATCCGCTATTGAGACTTTAGATGAGCCTCAAGGTATTTTTTAGCAAGGAAAGATAAGCTTGTGCATGAATTATAATTCCTCATCACTCAAAAAATCATCAGGGCCTTTACCCTCCCGGATTAGCTTCATAGATCTTAAATACTGTTCCCCTGCAACACGTTGATCACCAATAAGATCAGTGCGATTCAACATTTCACGGACACGATTTTCTAAAACTGTAATATCAGTTAACGTCTCAAAAGCCTTCGGGTCTAAACGGGGATAACGAGTTGCTACACTATCATTGCCAGATTGATTCATTTCAAAATTGAGATATTTTTCTAAGAAAATTGGGAGATAAGAATCAGAATCAATAATCGGCTTTAATTTGTCGGCAACGAATTCATTGGATGATAATTGTTCCCAATAATGTATAACAAAAACAAAGTTTGGAATTTTAAGTAATTCCATTTCATCAATAACATTTAATCTTTGCAACACAATTTCGCGCATAGTCAAAATAAACTGCTCATCAAACCTTTCGTCCCGTCCAGTTCTTGTGCTCTCTTGTTTTGAGTAAGTGCGATCAATAATTCCTGAAAAATAAACAATTAAACCTATGGCTCGTTTATTTGTAATAACATCTTTTATTAACTCGATCCAATCATCTTTAGTTAATCGATTTAAAAGCTCTTGAATAGTCCAAAATAGCCTCATTTCATTAGCTACGGATAAAAAGCCCCCCTGATTGTCTCCAGGGGTCAATAGTTCATCCCCTAAATCAAAAAGTATACTGATCAAACCCTTTGCGCTCTCAGGTGTAATATCATCATGCACATCCCGCAACCGTTCTAAATACTCGCGCGCTTTTGATGTTCCATCTGATCGCGTGATTATGGACGCTTGCTTAAGAACTTCTCCTGCCGACAATGTATCAAAAGCAGCTAAATTAATTAAGCTCAGTAATTCAGCGCGACGAATAGCCTCAGAAGGAACGCCAAATTGAAAGTAAACGTCAAAATATTCAGGCGAGCATACCCGCATTTGCTTACGCCAGTCTGATAAAACACTTTGATCAAAGGTTCTATTTTCCCAAACACTTTCTAAACGTGGGAACAATCTTATAATTAAAGCTTGTACTGAAACTTTTTTATTTTTAGCAACATTATTGAACCATGTATCATGGAATTTTATTAATTTAGCATCTTCCTGATGCCCTGAATTTTTTGATCCAGTAAACTTATCTTTATTGAGTGAAATTAACTCGTAAACCTCTTGTTCAAATATTCTAAGAAACTCAAGCGCAATAAAATCGACTGGATTGACTTCCCCCGACAAAGCCGGATAAAGAACGCTTATTGAATTTGTTAATCGTACAATATCCCTTGGCTTCCGAACATAATGATCGAGCCCCTCATAATATATATTTCTCCAGTAATTTTGATCTAACCGCTGGGCTGGATATACATTCAAAATCTTATCCAATTCTTGAAAAAGTTTATGCCTCAATTTTAGTCGATCAGCAGTGGGCAGAGAAAACGGTATCTGTACGATTTTTTCAAGATACGCATCTCCATCTACCTTCAACGAAGCATTTAAAGCATCAGCAACAACCTTTCTATCGAATGATAGTAAGTAAATTACATTGGGAAAATCTGCCAATGCTTTTATTACTTTGAAAAGTTCTCGAATTTCAGTTGGAGTTAACCGATCAATATCATCAATAATAAATACAAATCTCTTATTGGCTGCTTTTAGTTTAATTGCAAGTTCCTTTTTTAGAGCAGGCACATCCATTGCTTTTTTCCCTCCAAATGAAAGAATAAAGTTAAAGAATTTATCTAACCAAGGAATACCAGAATAATAAGCAGCTACTTTCCCTATAGAGCTACTATATTTAGCAAGCAAATCGCCAATCTCTTGTAATTTCTCCGTTCTTCCTATTAAAGGTTTTTGAAAGAGTCGTAAAAACTGCACAGCAAGGTCGTCACTATTTTTGAACCACCAAGGGTTAAATTCAATGATGATAGGTTGGTTCTCATCTTGAATTTGAGTCAGATAGTACCTGACAAAATTCAAAAGCGAAGACTTACCCGAACCCCATACACCATGAATAGCAATTACTAATCCTTGTGGACTAGGGGTTTTGTAAACGGCATTTGCAATCCTGTTTGCAAATGGAGCATAACCAAATGCATCATTTGCTGGATCAGTTTGCGGAATATCCGAAGCTAGAGAAATTGTTTCCGATCCAATTTCATTATTCATAAACTTTATTACCCTCCTTTGACTGTTCGCAAAGTAACACCATTTTTGCGATTGGCTGTAAACAACTTGCATAAAAAAGGGCGCTAAAGCGCCCTTTCTACTAGCTCATTGAGGTCAAATTTAAAGCATTGATTTAACTTTCGCCATAATACCCGCTGGATCAATACCTTGATGCGGGAATTGTTCCCACAAACCGCCGCAGCCTTCTTTATGCGTGGCGATGTGTGCGAATTTCGGCGCTAAGCCGCGTTCCAGCAACCATGAACCATAACGGCTTCCCAGACCGGTTTTACGGTTGAAGGACTCAACCACTAACACCAGCGGTGATTTACCGACTTTTTGCAACATATCTTCGTCGATGGCAGTCAATGTCGGTTTGTTGATTAAGCCTACATCAATACCTTCTTTTTTCAGACGTTCTACGGCGTCTAATGCACGGTATAAAGTTTCACCGAAAGCAATGATGTAACCGGCTTTACCTTCACGAATCACTTCGTCTTTACCAGGGACGAATTTGTAATCGCCGCCGAAGAACTCATTACCTTTGTCATCTAAAATGATGGGGGTTTTAGAGCGGGTTGAGAATACAAATCGTAAGCCTGGATCAAAGAAAATCTTTTTCACGACGGCTTTCATTTGGTTAGGGTCGGCTGGGAAATACAAGCCTGTCGCATAGGCATCAGACAAACCGTTATCAGCGAACATGTTGTTCAAACCGAAATGGCAAGTGTTGTCCGCCATGTCGTCGATACCGGAATGGGAGAAATGGCTTAGCACATTAGAGTTGTTCAAACGCGCCATGGTGATTTCAGACATCAACATTTCCAAGAACGCGCTGAAAGTACCGAAAATACCTTGTTTGCCTGCTTCCATACCGAAACCTGCCGCCGCCGAGAAGTTGCCGCGCTCCATGATGCCGGAAGAGATAAACGACTCTGGGTACGCTGCATGGATTTTGTGCAGGCCACAAGAGCCTTCCAAGTCAGAGTCAATAACACGGACTTTGGCTTTACGGTCTGCTTCGCTCATGCCGCTCATAACTTCTACCACTGCATCGCCAAATACGTTACGGTTAGCGTCCCATTTATCACTCACGCCCAAAAAGGTATCAGTCATTTTAGGGGCAACAACGCCTTTTAAGAACTCAACCGCTGCAGTGTGGCCGCGAGTCTCCAGATATTCCAAAGCCACTTTGACTGAAACAACGTCATGGCCGTGGGTAGAGCCTTCCAAACCAACGATGCCTGGGCACATTTTACGGTGGTTGATCACGGCTACTGGGCCTGGGGTGTTGATGGCTTTACAGATGTTGGCATATAAACTGTCCAAATCTTCGCCGTCTCCTTCCAATACGGTTACGCCTTGACCGGCTAGGGTTTTAGCAGTTGTGCAACCTTTTAAATATTGTGAGGGGTGACCGGCTATGGTGACATCGTTGTCATCGATAATCAATTTAACGTTTAAGCCTTGGGCAACCGCTAAACGGGCTGCTTCAGCATCATCACCTTCTTGTTGTGAACCGTCAGAACCCAAGCAAAACAATGTTTTAGTTGGATTGGCAATCGCCACACCGTTAACATATGGCCACATGTGACCTAAACGGCCTGAGCTGAATTTAACGCCTGGGGTAAAGCCTAATTCAGGATGGCCTGGCAGATGCGAGTGCGCAGCGCGGTATTCAGTCAACTTTTCAGCGGGCATGTCGCCGTTTAACACGGACATCAAATATTGGGTCGCAACACGGTGTCCAGCTTCATCAAAGAAAGTTGGTACGTATTTGTCTGAGCCACGGAATAAGGCATCCATGATCATCACTTCTGGTACAGTATCGTATGGGCCACCAGTGTGTCCGCCCACGCCACGTGCAGCACCCGTAGAGGTGAAGAACACGATAGCATCACGACACAGCTGGATATTGGCTTTAAGCGCTGATTTTTGTTCCGCTGTTAACGTCGGAACGCTCGCATCCAGTTTGATGCGTTGATAAGCGCCAAGATCAATCGGGAATTTAGACATAGTGGTTTTCCTCTGGTTAGTTTCTAGTTATAAAATCTGAGCTATTATCCAATAAACAGCAACACCCGCAAAGCAGTCTTTATAAAATGTAGCGGATAGCAGGTTGTTAGCTTATGGCGATACGGCACGCGGGTATTTTAGCTTATGAAACGGACTTTAACCGCTACATTTTTTAAATCAGTGTCATAGGCGAATACTATACGCTGCACTAACGCATTAACAAGCTATTTAAGGACTATCAGCGGATAGTTATAACCTGATTGATCTAGTGACGCCATTCGTCTATTAATATTGCCACTAACGTAGTCCAGGTTTGATGGGAAGCGCCTAACCCTTGTCCAGTTTCAGCATGAAAATATTCATGGAATAGTACATGTTCCCGCCAGTGGGGATCATTTTTAAAATGCGCTTCATCCCCATAAATAGGTCGGCGTTGGTTGGCATCGGGCAAAAACAAGCGGATCATGCGTTGCGCCAGTTCGTCGGCTAAAGCGCCTAAACTTAGCATGACTGGCGTGGAATTTTCATCCAAGTTTACGGCTATTTGAAAACTGTCGCCCAGCGCCTTATCCAGCTTGCGTAAGGCTTCAACCATTAAAAAACCGGTCGGAAACCAAATAGGGCCGCGCCAGTTGGAATTGCCGCCTTTGAGTTTACATTCCGCTTCGGCGGGTTCATAGCGTACTTCGTCGGTACCATATTGAAACGGCTGGTGCGCATGGACTTTAGAGAGGCTGCGGATACCATATTGCGCAAGGAATTCGTTTTGGTCGAAAACCTTAGCCAGTATACGTTTGATTTGTGTTTGGTTAGGGATGCTCAAAACGTAGGTGGTTTGGCCGTTTTGGCAGGTCGTATGATGGCTAAATTGGGCAAAATCACTGCGGTTTTTTAAAAACCACTGTAGATTTTCCCTAAAATAGGGGAAGGGTTGAATCCACTCCGCTTCCAGGCGTTCTACTGCAAATAACGGAATTAAGCCTACCAATGATCTGACCCGGAACTTATCGAACCGGTCGTCAGCATGGCGTAACACATCATAAAAAAAACCATCCGCCTCGTCCCAGAGTTGGTAATCGCGCCCGCCCATGTTTTTCATCGCTGCGCCAATATAAACATAGTGCTCCAGAAACTTGGTTGCCAAGCCCTCGTAGGTTTTATTTTCGTCGGCCAATTCCAAAGCAATGCGCATCATATTCAAACAGAACATTGCCATCCAGCCGGTCGCATCGGATTGTTCCAATACTTCACCGGCAGGTAAAGGTTTGCTACGATCAACTACCGCAATATTATCCAGCCCTAAAAATCCCCCTTCAAAAACATTATTGCCTTGGTTGTCTACTTTGTTGATCCACCAGGCAAAGTTAATTAATAGCTTATGAAAACAACGCTCTAAAAATGCCCGGTCGGTTTTATGATGGCGGCGCTTTTCCATATTGTAAACACGCCAAACCGCCCAGGCATGCACCGGCGGATTCAAATCTGAGAAATCCCATTCATACGCAGGGATTTGACCGTTCGGATGCTGGAATTGTTCGAACAACATTAAGCGCAATTGTTCCTTAGCAAAGGCGGGATCAATTAATGACATTGGAATGCAGGCGAATGCTAAATCCCAGGCGGCAAACCAGGGATATTCCCACTTATCCGGCATAATCAAGATGCGCATCGAATTCAGATGCCGCCAGTGGCGGTTACGAATGCCGATTCGAGACGCGGGTGGTGGCGCATTGGGGAAATCGCCTTTTAGCCACTTCTGCACATCGAAGAGATAAATTTGCTTACTCCACAGTAAGTTAGCAAACGCCTGTCGCTGGACATTGCAAAGCTCTGTGCTGGCATTGGGTGGATGAATACTGGCGTAAAAGGCATCGGCTTCGGCTTTACGTTGACTAAAAATGCTAGTGATGTCAGCAAAAGGTGCTTCCACTGCTTGGGAAGTTAAACGTAAAGTGATTTGCTTTGATTCGCCAGCCGGAATATTTAGCGAGTAATGAAGGCCGGCTTTAGTACCAGATTTGGCAGGATTGAGGCAAGCCTCCCCTTGTATTAGGTAGCGGTGAAAAGCATCTTTGCCATAGTGCGGAGCCTTCGTTGCTGCGGTGCCATAAACGCGTTGCTGATTGGTCTCGTTATTGGTAAATAAGGGTGTGCAGTCGCCCTCAGCATAAAGATAAAAGTTGGGTAAGTGATACTCAAAGGGCAGACCTGTGAGTGGCGTACATTGGGAACTGTCGGCTAATAAACAAGTCGTCTTAGAGGATTTACCGTTACTGACTAATTTAATGCTCGGTTCAGTGCCGCGCGGCTCACTCCACGCCCAGGTGTTGCGAAACCAAAGTTGCGGCAAAATATGCAGGGGCGCTGCTCCAGGCCCCCGGTTAAACGCAGTGATACGGATACATAGATCATCGGGGGAGGCTTTGGCATATTCCACTTCTACATCAAAATAACGCCCGTCCTTAAAAATGCCCGTGTCTAACAGCTCATATTCGGAGCCTTTACCCGCACGGCGTTGATTTTCGGAAATTAAATCCTGGTAAGGAAACTCACCTTGTGGATACTTATACAAATAGCGCATATAGCTATGCGTCGGGGTATTATCCAGATAAAAATAATATTCTTTGACATCTTCGCCGTGATTGCCTTCCCAGGCATCCAAGCCAAATGCACGCTCTTTCAGAATCGGATCACGTCCATTCCAGAGCCCCAAACCAAACACCAGTAACTGATAACGGTCACAAATCCCCGCGAGCCCGTCTTCCCCCCAACGATAGGCTTTACTGCGCGCCAAATCATGCGGTAAATAGCGCCAGGCATCACCGTCATGACTGTAATCCTCCCGTACCGTTCCCCAGGAGCGTTCGCTTACATACGGCCCCCATCGCCACCAGGGTGAGGCATCGCCGGTATTCTCAAGCAGTCGAAGCTGTTCTTCAGTGCTCATGGTAAGTATCTCCGGTTGGCTATCGGTCAGCCCCTGCTTGTTTTCGTCAGATTTAAGTATCGTTGAAAAAACGCACCTTGCCCGTTTCAACATCGTACATACCGCCTACGATTGCAATTTCGCCACTGGCTGCCATGGTTGCTAATAATTTGCTTTGCTGCCCAATCTGTTTAACCGTCAGCTGGACATTGCGATCGGCAACTTTTTGTACTAGCCGGGGGCTTTCATCAGTGATAAGCGTAGTTTCTTCCGAGCTGATAGCCTCTACTGCCGGTTTAATTTTAGCCAGTAAGCCAGTTAGATGATCCAGTTCTACTTTAGCACAAGCGCCTTTAATCGCGCCGCAATGTGAATGCCCCAAGACAACAATTAATTTAGACCCGGCAATTTTACAGGCATATTCCATGCTACCTAAAATATCGTCATTAATAACATTACCTGCGACACGGGTGCTGAAAACATCGCCTAAGCCTTGATCAAAAATTAATTCTACCGAGGTACGGGAATCCATACAGCTTAAGATAATTGCAATGGGGAATTGTCCCTGTCGGGTGTCATTGACTTGTTCCAGAAAGTTTCGGTTAGCCTCCAAGTTATTCACAAAGCGTGCGTTGCCTTCCTTTAATAACGCGAGTACATCAGCGGGCGTTAATGCTTGCTGACTGTCGTAGGTTTGTGCACGGGCATATTCAAGGGGTGGTAGCTCACCGTAACCGCGTAAATTTTCAACGGTCAGTTTGATTTTTTTTAATGCGGCTTCCAGTTTAAAATTTTGAATAATTTCAAACACATCGTAATCAATATATTTAGCCCGGCTGGCATCTATAACCACTTCGCTACCTTTAGGAAGACGTTTAAGCATTCGTAGAATATTCGCTTTATTTAAAAAGGAAACGTGTTCGGAGAATTTAATGATGGTTTTATTGCCCTGGTGCGCTTCTTTATAATAAAAAGCACTTTTATAATTACCTAATAATATTGAAAATAGCGCAATTCCAAGGCCAATAATGATCCCCGTTAACATGTCTGTAAATATTAACCCTAATACCGTCGCACAAAACGGGATGAAATTATTCATTCCGGATTGATACATGGATATAAACACACGGGGTCTGGCCAGTTTATACCCTGCAACCATTAGTACGCTGGCTAAACTGGCTAAGGGGACTTTATTGAGCCAGTTGGGTATCAACACTACCGCTGACAGAAATAACAGGCCATGAATAAAACTGGCCGCTTTGGTTTTTGCACCGGAACGAATGTTAACAGCGCTCCTGATAATGACTTGCGTCAATGGCAGCCCACCGAGCAGCCCTGCACAAATATTACCAACCCCTTGTGCCATTAACTCATGGTTGGCAGATGTTACGCGTTTATATGGGTCGAGTTTATCAACGGCTTCAATGGATAAAAGGGTTTCCAGACTGGCGACTAACGCAAGGGTTAACGCTGTCATGTATATATTTGGATTGTTTAGTTGCGAGAAGTCAGGGAAGGTTAAGGCTTTAAGGATATCTACGTTATTCTGGAATACTGGCAAATTGACCAGGTGCTCATTGTGTAATGCGAATTCCGGATATGCTGTTTGCAGCAGATGATTGATGCCTATACCTGCCATTATCGCGATTAAAATCCCTTGGAATAGCTGTAAAAAGGGGATTTTTTTTATAAGCGGTTGCTCCCAGAGTATCAAAATGAGCAGGGATAGGGATGAAATAAGCATTGCCCCAGGGGTAATAAAAGTCAGCATGTGCGCCAATTCTGAAAACGAAGAATACTGATCAGCTTGTACAAAGGCGAGATCCCCTTCATAGTCACGGTCATACCCGAGTGCATGGGGAATTTGTTTGAGAAAAATAATCAACCCGATACCTGATAACATGCCGTTAATCACAGAGGACGGAAAGTAGTAGGCAATAACCCCGGCTTTTGCCAAGCCTAAGCCGATTTGAAGAAAACCGGCAATTACCACCGCCAGTAAAAAAGCAGTAAAGCCCAGTTGTTGAATATCAGTAAAAGCGATGACTGCCAAACCGGCTGCGGCACCGCTGATTCCTAAGGCAGAGTTGCCTAAGGGCGCAACCACTAAGCCGCCAATGATGCCGGTAATCAGTCCGGAAAACAAGGGCGCGCCAGAAGCCAGTGCTATCCCTAAAGATAATGGGATGGATATTAAAAAGACCGCGATACCTGCAGGAAGATCATCCTTTAGGTAGCTTAAAATAGAAGTATTCTGGTTGCTGAACATACATATAACCCTTAATTTAATAGCAATCGATTAGAACTGTCTGCAATAGCTTGCGTCGTCTTTATTTATCTTGCGGCTGTTGCTTTATGGTCTGGAATTGCTGCAACCAGCTTTCAGCGGCTATTTGTGTCGTTTGAAAAATACCCGTGGGAAAAAGTCCGGCAATTAAAACCAATAGGGCTGGTACGCACAATAGCGCAAGCTCACGCGGCCGTAAATCCTGTGTTTGAGCAACAGGGGTATGTAAAATGGGGCCAAAAAATGTGCGGCGGGTAAAGATAAGCATATAAGCCGCACTAATAATTGCGCCAATAAGGGCGACGAAGCCCAGGGCAGGATGGGTTAGTAAGGCACTTAAGAATAATAACAATTCAGCAGGAAAACCACTGGTACCGGGTATACCGATACTTGCCAAGGTAAATAAAAAATACGCACAGGTTAAGCGCGGCACCACCTTCGCTAAGCCACCCAATTGGATAGCTTCGTTACTGCCCAGTCGATGTTGGATAAATCCAGCAATCAGCATGAGCGAACCCGCTATTACGCTAAAATTAAATAATTGTAATAACGCCCCTTGCAGCCCTTGTATGGTTAAAGAAGCTATGCCCATGATCACTAAGCCGACATGGCTGATGCTCGCAAAAGCCAGTAAGCGGCGCAGATTGGTTTGCCGCAAGGCAATGAGCGCTCCGTAAAGCAAAGTAACAGCGCCTAAAATAGTCAGTGCCCAGTTATATTTAACGGTGGCAAGAGGGGCTAAAGGTAAGGTAAACCGTATAATGCCAAATACCCCCAGTTTTAATCCTGTCAATAAAGCAGTAACAGGCACCGGGCCTTCCATAGCGGCTGTCGGCAACCAAGTATGAAACGGGAATAAAGGTGCTTTTACACCAAATCCCAGCAACAATAATAAAAAAACCAAGGCTTGTAAATTTTCCGGAAGTGGGGTTTTTAATAGCATTGGCATATTGAACACCAGCCCTTGAGGAATCTCCGCACCCATGCTGGCGGCGTGATTTAACGCCAAAATGATGATTGCGAATAATAATGGCACGCCACCGAACAGCATAAACAGGGTATATTTCATTGCTGCATTACGGCGTTGCGCCCCTACCCCCCATAAGCTGATCAAGAAGAAAAGCGGCGGTAAAGTCAGTTCCCAAAACAAAAAGAACAGTACCATATCTAAAGCGCAAAATATTCCCAGCGTGACACTTTCCAGCGCTAATAGCAGTGCAAAATAAAAACGTGATAGATGTTTAATTGAATTCCACGACGCCCCTATACTGAGTAAAGTCAACAGGGCTGATAATGGTAAAAACAACACGGCAATGCCATCAACACCAACTAGATACTCGATGTGCATTCGGGGTATCCAGACATATTGTTCCTGTAATTGAAACTGGTCGCCCTGTTCTGCATTAAATAACCCGACCACCATTAAGGTCAGAAGTAATTCGACACTGGCAAACAGTAATGCCACCCTTTTTGCCTGTCGGTCATTGCAAACGAAGCCCACAGTAACAGCTCCAATTAAAGGCAGTACAAGGATGACGCTTAATAGGGGAAAATGTGTTTCAGTCATGCTGTTCAACTTCTGTATTATTATCCTGCTTATTAAGCGCTGGATTTTGGTGTACGCCTAAGACGGGATAATGTTTGCCAATAGTAGCTGCATCCTGGTCGATAAAATTCAGCCAAGGCGTCGTGTAAAAGCCGGTTCCAACTAATAGCCCACAGATCACCAGCGCAATCATCCGCTCAGTAGCTACGGGATGATATAAGCTGCTGGAGGGGTGGGAGGCACGCTTAGGAGGCGTAATAAAAACTTGCTGAAACGCGTGCAACAAAAATGCTGCTGCCAGGACATTGCCGATCAATATGGCAATCGCAATGAGCCAACCGTCCCGTTCAATAATGCCTTCTAATAGCAAATGCGCTGCATCAAACCCCGGCGTACCGGGCATGACCATGGTGCTGAGCGCAGAAATTAGAAATAGCAGCGCGAGGGTTGAATTCGAATCGAATAACCCACCTAGACGTGGAATAAACGCGGTGCGGGTTCGTTCATAAATCAGACCAACACTAAACAACATACCGGCTGTTGCCAGGCCATACGCAATACAGAGTAAGAGGCTGCCTTCCAATCCGTAATCATTAAAACAAAACATGCCAATGATTAACATGCCGGTATGGCTGAGTACCGCAAAAGCCAGTAAGCGACGAATGTTAATTTGCAACAAAGCCAGAGCCGCACCGTAAAAAATACTTAAGAGTCCAAGCGTCATCACAAACCCTGCCCATATTTCAGCATCATCCGGTACAAACGGCAAAATAAAACGAATAACCGCATATATGCCTAATTTTAGACCCACCAGAAAAATGGCGGCACTTGCCACTGTGCCGTGTTCAAGTAGCAAGGGTAACCAGCCATGAAAGGGGAACAACGGCATACGAATTGCAAAACCTAAAAATAACAGTAAGAAAATTAAAGTTTCATTCGAGAAATGTGCATGATGCAGCTTAAGGGCCAGCCAATCAAAGCTTATGGCTTGCCCTGGACCGGGCATGCCGTAAGCGAGTAACAAAAAACCGGCTAGGGTCATCAGTAAACCGCTGAGCCAATATTGCAATACCCGCGCCATTATCCAGCGCCGGTTTTTTCCGGTACCCGCATGCAAAGTTAACAAGGTAACCGGAATACATTCAAGCACACACCATAACCAAAATTGCAGTAGATTCAGGGCGACAAAAGCGCCGATTAAAATGCCTTCATATCCCAACAGACAAGCTATAAATAAACGGTCAGTTTTGTGACGGGTAATTAAGGTATAAATTAACGCCAGAAAGGTGAGCACGGCGAGCAAGGGGATAAATAAAATATTCGCACCATCCACGCCCACGGTGTAGCTAAGCCCTGCAAAACGCGCCTGCTCAACCAAATGTATGCCCGGCTTGCCGGCATTAAATATCATCAGTAAATAGATACTTAACACCAGGGTCAATAAGGCTCCCGCAAAACCAAAGCGTATTGCCGTAAGCGCAGATTGTGAACGCATAATAGCAATCACGGTTAATAGCGGTACGCAAGTTAACGTCGACAATAAAGGAAAAGCGGCAGATTCTGGCCAGTAATTAATGAGCATATTCCACTCGCCTTAAAATGCAGTTAGCAACAAGATAAAAACAAATAAAACCAACATCCGCGGCCTTAAAATTAACCGTTCGAATTTATGCGCCGCATGGCCTAATTGTCGGCCTAAGCCTCCAGCCACAGTTTTTTGATTGCGTAATACAAAGCGGCCTTCAAACCAATTCACTAAGGCTGCGCTCCATTGCGTCAATTTACCTGCCAGACCGCTGCCCTGGGCAAACTCGTCGGCTTCGTTGTCTAAGCGCGCACCCAGTCCATGTTCTTTGCGGAGCGCCAGGGAAGACATCGTTTGAATGGCTGGTGCAGCAACCCCCATCAGGTGAGTAATAAAATGCTCGTCAAAATGGCTTAAATCATTTGCCAAACCTCTTACCGGTTTTACTATAACCCAATCGCTTAAAGGCTCCAGCCAACCCCTTTGGATAGAAGCAACATAAGCCCATTTTAATTTTGCAAACGCGGGTTGGACGGGCTTGATAGGGTTATCATGCGTGTTATGCATCAAGGACGGCGCCGTGAGCAATAAATAGCCCCGAACGATGGCATGTGCGCCCAGATGCCAAGTCGCCAGCGTCCACCAGCCTAAACCACATTCCAAAAACATTAATCCTAGCTGTCCGGACGTTGCAAACACTAAAGAACTTTTAATATCTGTTTGGGTAAGCCCTACAAAATAACTATACAGGGCAGTCAACAAGCCTGTTGCGGCAATTAGCCGCATTACCAAAGGCGTTTGCTCCAATAACGGTTGTAATAAACAAAGTAAATAAACCCCAGCATGAATCATGATAGCACCATAAAACACGGCGCTTGAGGGTGTAGGCCCTTCCATTGCCCTTGCCAGCCAGGGGGTAAAAGGTAATTGTGCCGATTTTACAAAAGCGGCGATAGTAAAACTAAGCGCAATTGCATTGGCTTTGCCTGGGGTTAATTGCACAGCCGCGGTATTAATATTGTGCCATTGGAAACTCCCTAGCCAGACAAAACTTAAGCCAATTCCAAAAATAAACGCGGCGTCGCCGATACGGTTAGTGATAAAAACCCGTGTCGCATTGATAACTGATGTCGGGCGCTCATAAAAATAGGCAATGAGGAGATAGGAACACAGACCGGCAATTTCCCAGCCAAAAAAACTACCGACCGAGTTACCCGATAACACTAGCAACAATATTGCCGCTGCAAATAAATTTAGAATACAAAAGAAGCGATGGAAACCTATTTCCCGATGCATGTAATTGCGTGAAAAATGGAATACGATTAGGAGTAGTAAAGCAAACAGGCTTGCCAAACGGGTATTCAATCCGGTAGTAATAAAATTTAAAGGGATACTGAAGCCGCCTATTTGCAACCAGTTTCCGATACTAAATATACCGGTATTGTTAGCCGTTAAATCCCCTACCAGCGTCACAAAAGCAAACAGGCAGGATAATGTGATTGCACCCATGGCTAAACTAGCTGTGGTGTTCTCACTGGCTTCATCCTCAATAAAACCCGAACAATGTCCGACACCGGTAATGAGCGCAGCAATAAAGGGCATTAAAGGGACTAATACGACTAAAGCATCCATTACCCTACGCCCTTGCTATCAAATAAATTCACGAAATAAATCATAATTTAAAATGTGACCTGTTCAGGTTGTTCAATTAACGCAGGGGGGATTGGTAAGGTCTTATCCCGGTAACATTCTGGTGAATTCGCATAGACAGGCAATTTTTTAACATCTGCTTGCCACACAACAAAACCGGCATCCCGCTCAAACACAAAAATATTGCCACTGTCAGGGTCTTTAACGCTCAAGTGTACCCAACCACCCGCTATCAATTCGCGTAAACTTTCTTGTTCACTATAAATGCGCTCTAAAACGCTGGTTTTTGCTTCTACTAATATTTGCAAGCGCATAGCTTCATGGATTTCAATCATTTGTTGCGGCAAACCCGTACGCAAATCGCTATTGGTACCTTCCATTACTGCAAACAGACCGGTGATGTTATGGGGTACTTTGGAGCCGCAACCCAAGCCTTGATTATTAACTGTGGAAAAATAGTATTCCAGATTAATGCCCGCACCGACCGGGCCAACCGCTAGCAAAATGCCTTCCAGAATATTACCTTCATGGTCTTCGGTTGGATCATAGGAAATCAGGAATACGCGCCGATCAAAAAATGCTCCCTGAGTTAAAGCGCGGCGGCCAATGACGGCAGATGCATTGGTTGCATGCCCCAGCTCAGGCCGGGCTTGGGAAAAATCGCAGGCGCGTGTTTCAATATGCTGTAATGCCTGTTTTGGTTTTGGGTTACGTGGCGCTGATGCCAGCCTACGGCAACGTTCTTGGGCAGACATTAATTGCGCGTGTTGTAAAGCATGTTGAATTTTTAGCAAGTCAGGTTGCCGTTTAGCCGGAACATCCTTAAGGTCATACCAGCTAATACCTTCATCGCAAGTATTGTGTTCTGCACCGAGAAACCAGGTATCAACAGGAATGGTGATGCCTTTTTCGACCAATAGTTGGCGAATAATCAAGCGATTGGCCATTGCCGCAAAGGCTCGGGCATTTGGACCGCCATGCCGACCGCTACAGGCACCACAATCATATGCTGCTAAATGCGGGTTGTTTTCGCTGATTGAACCATGCCCCATCAAAACCACTAGAGAAGCGAAGCCATGCGTTAAACCGATATTACCCAAAAAAGCGGCAACCCGATTGGCTTGCTCATTATCGGTAAAGCCGAGTTTTGGCACTTCCAACGTCGCGTTTTTGTCAGGATTTGGGGCGTTAATTGATAGTTCAGTTACAACCGTTGGGGAAATTCGTTGCTTAATGCCAGCCAATAATCGATGCTGCTTTTGTGGAAATAAGGATTTTGCAAGTAAACTAACTAATGTAACCGGTGCAATAACATCAATGATAATTTGTGACAAAACCACATGACGACGTAAGCGCTGATGCACAGTATTGGCGATAGAGAAAACCAACTTTCTCCCCTTGTTATGCCGACTTAAGATGCTTGCATCGCCATGATGGGGTTCCTCTTGAACTTTGTTGGTCGGTGTGACAACAATCGGACATAACGGGGTGGTTTTGGCTTCATCAAGACCCTGATAATTCATGGGTATTCCAAAAAAACCTGCTGCACCAAGCGTTTCAATGCCTGGATTCAGCTCTTCAATATGACGCCTAAATCCTTCTTCGCGATCATCCATGCAAAATATAATTTGTGCTGCTGGACGAGTTTCTCTTTTTGCCCAGCGCCCCCGGTTATGATTTGCCCGGATTGCCTGAAAAAAATCTTCCCGGTAGTGGTGTTCATAAGCGGTCAACCAAATTTTGGCGCGTTCAGAAACGGTAAATTTATCCAGAATTGAGAGTAATTCCAGTAAATCTTGTTGGGGTAGCGATTGCAATTCATCGGGGCGTAAACCCAAGTGTTGCGCTAAACGGAATAGTCGCCAAGCCGTGTTGTAAAGCGTGGGCACGGGTTTATAACTGGCTACCGGGTTGTGTTTTGAGCCCTGAATCAAATCGGCAAGCTGCGTCCAATCGGGTTGTTGCAGCCATTCAGATTTTGCTTGGTTAATAGCTGCCTCGGCCCGTTGGGTTATGTATTCAGGTAAGTCCCCTTGATACAAATGCTTCCGAACCCAAAACTCGGCTAGGTTTTTACTAAAATAATGCTGCAATGTAGATAACTTAGGGGCAATTTTCCATAGTTTATGACAGACATGGT
This sequence comes from Methylococcales bacterium, assembly GCA_040079795.1. Classification (GTDB taxonomy): domain Bacteria; phylum Pseudomonadota; class Gammaproteobacteria; order Methylococcales; family Methylomonadaceae; genus SXIZ01. The sequence goes on along the minus strand of JBEBJQ010000001.1, from coordinate 139,978 downwards.
TTAACCAAAGCCGGTCTAAAGTCAAACGAATAGCCAGATAATCGCTAAGAGAGAGGGGGGCTTCAGTATTTTTTGCGTAATTTGAATGATGCTGGCGCCAGTTGATTAATCCAGACCAGCCCGGTAGTTCCAAAGCCAGACGTTGGCAATAGCCGGCCCAAAAGGTAGGCGGAATTTCTAAATAAGTTAAGTGCAAAATGATCCCATCCACCGGATCTTCGGGCAGGTTCGCTATGATTTGTTGCCAATCAGCTAGCTCATGTAAAAATAGATTGGCATCAAACACTGCACTAGCCCGCCAAGCGGCATAAAGCCCGTGCTGTCTATCGGGCAATGTCCAAGGGGCGATGCCTTCATCCATGGCCGAGGCGCAAGACCTTATTAAGAGCGGACGTACCTGGTCGAGAATATCAACGCCGCTTAGTGCCATCACCAATCCACGCAAACTAATGCTATTGCCCACTTTGGCAAATAGTTCTGATAATGCGTGTTCGGCTTGGTTGCTACGCTGTTGTGGATAATCCTTTATCCTGTCATCGGTGCCAGATTGCCTAGAATCAGGGGCAGCTAACCAGTCTTCCGCTTGCTGTTGGGCCAAATCCAGTATGCTTTCAGGGTGCAAAGCATCTTGTTCTATGCCGAGCTTACTTATAATACAGCGCCATAAGTCGCTGATGGCTTTACTTTCAGCGCCCTGTGTAAATAATTTTTGTTTCGTGGTTTCCGGTACATCGGGTTGCGTTTTTTCTAAAGCTTTTAGTTCGTCGATTTGCCAACAGAGCTGGCTGGGCGTAAGTGCGGTAAAATCATGCAGTAATGCCAATTGATAAAGCTCACCACGCGTAAGGGTTTTAGTGGTTAGCGTACAGACTGGTTGATCAGGCTTTAAAGTGGTTGATTTTGCCAAGGCAGCACAAATATCCCGGTCATTAATTCGGCCTTGGCGGTAAAAGCCGCGGTTTTGTGCTTCTGGGAGATAAGCGCTGATTCCGGTTAAAGATTCAAATGCCTCCAGTGCTTCCTCAAATGGCAAATGTTGAAAGCCATGTAAGGTATTATGGTGTACGAAATCAAGAATCGGCGCTTGACCAGGTAAGACATGATCTAAGTGGTTTAAGGCGGAAATGATGATGTCGCGGAGTTGTGTTGAGGTCTGCATGGTTTCCCTATAACACGCGTGACTTGATTAAGTCATTGAATTGCGTAATGCTGGTCGCAGATAACTCAATCAATGGCGCAGGTGCTATGCCAAATCCTACAATGCAGGCCACCAAAAAGCCTGCTGCCAATAGTTCTGAGTTGTTCAAATCAGTGACTGCTTGCATTTGCGGTTTAACTGGACCGGTAAATAGCAGCCCAATTGTACGTATGGCGTAAGCGGCACTGATAAGGATACTTAAGGAGAAAAATACCATTAAGCCACCCCACTGCTGAAATCCGCCGGTAATGGCATGTAATTCGGCGATAAAACCGATTGAGCCGGGTAATCCCATCGCCGCAAACAAAGTTAAGGTCATAAATAAGGCAAAGCGCGGCATAACTTGCACAAGTGACGAATAGTCCTGAATATTACGGGTATGGGTGCGCTCATAAAGCAAGCCGACCAGTAAAAACAACGCACCGGCAATCAGCCCATGGGCAGTCATTTGCAATACTGCGCCAGTCATCCCTAGTTCATTCAGGCTGGCAATACCAAGTAACACAATACCCATATGACTGACTGAGGAGTAGGCGACCATCGCTTTCAGGTCACTTTGCCGCCAAGCCAGTAACCCGCCATATAGCATGCCGAACAAGGCCAAGAAAATAAGTAATGGCTGTAAAACCCGGGTAGCTTCCGGCAACATGATGACCACCCTGAGTAGACCATAGGCACCCATTTTCAATAATATGCCGGATAATAAAATACTAATCGGGCTGGGCGCCTCGACATGCGCCAGCGGTAACCAGCCATGCAGTGGAAAAATTGGCATTTTTACCCCAAAGCCAATTAGAAAGCCCAATAACACCAGCACTTGTTCTACCCTAGGCATATTTTGTGCGGCTTGGTGCATAGATGTCATCAATGAGCCGGTTTCCTGAAGATCGTATTGACTGATCGCCAGTAAGCTGATGAGCATAAATACCGAACCGCCCATGGTATAAAGCACGAAGTTTAAGCTGGCAGCATGCCGCCGATTCCCTCCCCAGCGATCAATGAGAAAAAACAGTGGAATTAAGGTGACTTCCCAGAATATGTAGAATAAGGCCCAATCTTGCGCCAAAAAAACGCCTAACATGCCAAATTCCAGAAGTAAGACGCAAATATGATAACCCTTAATGCTGCTGGTAATTGAAAACGAGGCAAGCAGGGCAATAGAAGTTAGTAAGGTTGCCAGCACCAACATCGGCATGGATAATCCGTCTACACCTAGGGCGTATGCACTGCCGAGGGTAGGGTTCAGTGGAAAATATTCACTAAACTGTAAACTGGCATCGTTTTGGTTATACAACGTAACCAGCCAGCAGCTTAAAACAAAGGTGTAGCCGGTAAATAAATTGGCTACGCAACGGATGGTGTAACTGTTTTGGCTGGAGATAAACGCCAATATCAAGACGCCTAAGGCTGGTGTCCAAAGTAGCGCACTGAGTATTCCCATTATTTTAATTTCCTTATCGTCTCTTGTTATTCTGTCATTAATAGTGGGGTCATCTGATTTTCAATAATGTCAGGATACTAATTATTACTGGGAGCTGGCGAGACTCCACTACATTATGAAATAAATGCCATAAACATTCCGAACATCCCAACCAATAGCATGGCCTTAAATCGAACAGCACTTTGTTTCTCAATACTCTCCCGCCATTTATTTTGCAAATACCTATAGGAGCATCGTGATTTTTCATAGGCTTTGCAAAATAACCGCCACGAAGCATAGCCGGCAATCACTAAACCAACCCAGAACAGCAGTAACTGCGACTCCCGGGCAGACAAATGAAAGACCGATTCGAGGAAATGCTCCAATAGTGATTCAACGACCTCTATTAAGATATGCAGCAAATGGCCTAAAATTGGCAATAGTGAGTCGCCGAATCCTATCAATACACATAAGCAAAAAACAATACCAACTGTTTTTCTCGCAGTTTTTTGCCATAAATCATTTAGGGATTGAGAAAATTTTGCTTGCATACTGCGTTCCCCTTAACCTCTGCCCATACAGACGCTGATATTATCAATTGGATTTGCATAACCAAATTTAAGCTTGAGCGGTTTTTTTCTTTGAATGATTAGGTGTTAATGTATCATTGTAAAATTCGACAATGCCTGATGTTATGTCGTAATTCCCCCCAACAAGCGCAATTTCACCGTTTGTAATCATTTCCTTTAAAATAGGGCTGCGTTCTTTAATAGCATGAATGGAATGCCTAACATTAATAGCTGATACTTTGTCCACAAAGTGACTATTTGCAGAATTACGGTTTTCTGTTTCGGATGTTTCCTCATAAATCGCTGGTTGTATCTTAGAGAGCAAGGCACTTAAATTGCCCATTTGAATATTGTCGCAAGCCCCTTTTATTGCGCCACATTTGCTATGTCCCAGCACAACAATGATTTTTGAGCCCGCTACTTTACAGGCAAACTCCATGCTCCCTAAAATGTCGGTATTGATAATATTGCCGGCAATTCGAATGCTAAATATATCGCCCAACCCTTGATCAAAAATCAGTTCCGCTGAGGTACGGGAATCTATACAACTCAAAATAACCGCAAACGGGTGTTGTCCATCTGATGTTTCATTAACCTGCTCTAAAAGGTTCCGGTTGACTTTAAGATTATTGACAAAACGTTTATTCCCGTCATTTAACAGTTCTAAAGCTTTAGTTGGGGTTATTGCAGCTTGCATTTCTTTAGTTAACGTTTTCATGTGACCTATCCAAATTTATAAAGCATCGATTCTATGTCTTACGGAACTAATTTTTTGTCAGGTCTTTTATAATTGGGCATATTGTCATTAACAATGATTGGTGCTTCTTTTGGGATTTTTTCTTTCCCCAAAACATCAATCAACTCCACTTTAATATTGTCATCGGGAGCTCCTGAAACAAAATCTTCTATAACTTCTAAAATGTCATGATCAATAAACTGTGCCTTGCTCGCATCGATAATAACGTTACTGCCTGCTGCAACCTGCAAAATAAATTTTCTAAGCAACGCCTTATTTAAAAAAGACACATCTTTATTCATGGATATTAAACAGTTAGTGCCATCTTGCGTCATCGTTATCGCAGCATGGTAATTTGCCTTGATCACAAAAAATAAGCCGATAACCACGCCAAATGCCATGCCTTTTAACAAGTCAGTCATTAATATGGCGATTACCGTAATCAGAAATGGCAAAAACTGGCTCATACCCTTAAGAAAATATTCTTTGAACAAGCTTGGTTTGGCTAATTTATACCCAGTTTGTAATAAAATCGCTGCCAAACAGGCTAATGGAATGGTATTTAGATATTTGGAAAGAAACATAACACTCATTAACAAACAAAGGCCGTGAATAAAACACGATATTCGCGTTTGTCCGCCCGAATTGATATTAGCCGCGCTTCTAACGATGACCGCAGTGACCGGCAGTCCCCCTAGCATTCCACTCACAATATTACCAATGCCTTGTGCTTTAAGCTCACGGTTAGTCGGCGCAATGCGTTTTAAGGGGTCAAGCTTGTCAACGGCTTCAAGGCTCAACAAGGTTTCTAAACTTGCAATAACTGCAATAGTAAACGCGACAACATAAACCTCTGGTTTAACCAAATAACTAAAATCAGGAAACACAAAACTATTAAAGAAATCCGTACCTTTTACAAAAACCGGTAAGCTGACTAAATGTTCGCTACTGACCACCCAAGCAGGAGCGAACTTAGGAATAAACAAGTTATAGGTTATTCCCCAAGCTACTGCGATTAAAGGGCCGGGTATAAATTTAAGAACTCTGTTTTTTTTGAACCAGGGCAATTCCCAAAGAATCAGGATAAGCAGTGCAACACTACTGATGAGTAAGGATCCAGGCGATATGCCGCTAAAAGCATCGAATAACTCAACAAAACTGGAGCTGGCTGTTTCTTTCATGTAACTTTCATCGCCTTCATAACTGCCATGGTAGCCAGTGGCATGGGGGAGCTGTTTAATGATCAAAATTAAACCAATCGCGGCTAACATGCCTTTGATAACTGCCGAAGGAAAAAATGCACCAATAATACCGGCCCGTAAAAAGCCTAATATAAGTTGCAAAACACCCGCCAATACACATGCAACAAGGAAGCCCTGAAAATTGCCTATCTTATCTATGGCATTAAATACAATAACCGTCAAACCGGCCGCTGGGCCTGAGACACTCAACTGTGACCCGCTCAACCAGGAAACAATTAAACCGCCTACAAGCCCAGCAATTATGCCGGAAAATAATGGAGCACCTGACGCAAGTGCAATACCCAGACATAAAGGTAATGCAACTAAAAAAACAACAACACCCGCAGGAAAATCGTCTTTAAAATGTCTCAAATAAAATTGCTTTTGTTTGTGGATCATATTCTTTCCTAGTTAAAATGAAACTGCATGTTATAGGGTATGTAAGCTCTAAGTTTAACACCCCACCAATTCATCATAGAGTAATTAGCCGGAAACCTGTTCCAACTAAGCAAAATTAGAAACAATGAACAGAGCCATTTTATATAACGTCCCGTAAAATTAAATGGAAAACCTTAATAACCTGTATATCCTAACAAGCAAACCTTTCATCAACCTTTCAAACAAATAGCGTATCGAAATTATGAGGCTTTTACTAATTGAGGATGACGCGATATTAACGGATGGTTTGACCCATACGCTCAGAAAAAGCGGCTATGAAATCACTTGCGCACCCAACGGTAGCTATGCGGAACAATTACTTTTCGCACAAGATTTTGACTTGATCATCATGGATTTGGGATTACCGGACATGGATGGCTTAAGGCTATTACGCCGAATCCGGCAGCGCAAACTTCCGATTCCTATTTTAATACTAACCGCAAGGGATGGTATCAACGACCGCATTGAGGGTATTGAACAAGGCGCTGACGATTATCTGTCCAAGCCTTTTGAATTAAGGGAATTAGAGGCAAGGATACAAGCATTGATCCGGCGCTGCTATGGCGGCTTTGCCAATACCATTACACTCGGTATGTTAGTACTGGATACGCAAAATCATCAAATTTTGGCTGATGGGCAAGTGATCCAGTTATCCGCCAGAGAATTCGGTTTGTTAGAGCTATTAATGCTGCAAGCAGGTAAAGTGGTGGCGAAAGAACGTATTGCCCAACGTTTGGCGCAAGAGGGTGATGCATTAACCGACAATGCGATAGAAATTTATGTACACAGGCTGCGTAAACGTATTGAAGCCTATGCTGTATCTATCCGCACAATTCGTGGTTTGGGTTATTTAATCGAGCGTAGCCATGAAGCTAAATAACCCAAGCCTCAAAACTAAACTGCTATTACAACTGGCTGTGCCGCTGATATTGTTTATGGCCATTGAAAGCGTGTTGTCTTATTTTGTAACCTTGCATTACGTTAATGGTGCCTATGATGGCTGGTTACTGGATTCAGCAAGATCTCTGGCACAGGAAATCAAAGTACAAAAAGGCAAGGTTGCCGTGGAGCTGCCTGCCGCCGCTTTGGAGATTTTTAAATGGGATGATCAGGATAAAACCTATTTTAAAATTATTTCGGCTGATCAGCGCTTAATTGCTGGCGATAAATCGGTTCCTGAGCCGCTTAACTCCAGCCAAACAGAATACCTCTCCCGACTCCTTTTAGTTTGGCAAAGGTTATTGGGTAAACAACTGGATTGGACAAAACCCATTTATTTTAATAGCGAGCTGTATGGCGAACAGGTAAGGGTGGTGACTATGTTGGTTGAGCCGGAGCACTCACTAGAGAAATTCAGGGTATCGGTTGCAGAAACCGAAAACAAACGGCGCAAAATGATGTTGGATATTTTAGTCGCCGATTTGGTACCTCAAACCATTTTGCTGTTATTGATGGGGGGATATTTGCTCATCGGTGTTAAGCGAGGTTTGCAACCGTTGCATACCTTAGCTGGTGAAATTGCCAAACGATCTCCGCGGGATTTGCAGCCAATTTCCGAAACCTATGTTGTTCAGGAAGTGTATACCCTGATTCATACAATTAATGATTTATTTGGACGTTTAAGTTTAGCTATTGCGACCCAAGAACGGTTTATTGCGAATGCCGCCCACCAACTGCGCACCCCGCTTGCAGGCTTAAAATTACAAGCTGAACGCGCCCTGCGTGAGGATGAACTCAGTAACATGCAGCCTGCTTTGGTGCATATTAAAAACAGTGCTGACCGGCTATCGCATTTAACCTCCCAATTATTGTTGCTCGCTAGAGCTGAACCCAATCAACACACTTATGAATTATTGCCGCTGGAACTTGGCGAATTTACCCGGCAGATTTGTATTGCTTGGGTACCGAAGGCGTTAGAACGCAACATGGAATTACATTTCGAAAGCCCTGAAAACGCTACGATGATTCTGGGTGATGCTGTTTTACTCAGGGAATTAATTGCCAATTTGATCGACAATGCGATTGCCTATGGTTTTGAAAAAGGCACGATTGTTATCGAAATTAGAAACTTACCGACCCCAAAGTTAATTATCACGGATGATGGCCCAGGCATCCCATTGGCAGAAGCAGATAAAATTTTTGAACGCTTTTATCGAATTCCCGGTAGCAGCGGTATTGGTTGTGGCTTAGGGCTGGCGATTGTGAAAGAAATTGCAGACTTACATCAGGCGGAGCTTAAGCTAAGAAACGCAAGTGCGGAGGGTGGCACTCGGCTTGAGGTGTTATTCGTACAAGCTTAAGCTACAGCCTATCAAAAAGTATAAAAAATGCTACCAAGCTCACAGTTTTGCCCCAGTTGTTTTCTGTTAGCCACAAAACCAAAACGATGACGTCACTTGCTTAAAACCTCCCCTAGTCCTCTTTTCTAACGAGGCGGATAGCGGTGTTCCGCTGATTTTATTTGATACACATTACCAAAAGGAAATGGTTTTTAGCACCTACACGCATCAAAAAATAAAACTATTCAATGGTTTTTCCTTCCAAATAGACAGTTGCTTGCACATTGAAAAAAAAAATCGATGTACTAGACTTGAAACAAAACAAATTCATGCATGCTATACAGTTTACCGATGGCGTTGATCGGACCTTTATGATTTTGAATGGCTTCACTTTTTTACGTACTTGTTTTGATTTATTTTAACGATAAAAAAATCATAAATGAGCTTATAACGGTGAAATTTTTTAATAATAACCCCTATTCTATTAATGGCTGCTATGACCCCAAAACAAGGCATTATTGCTAAATCTAACAATTTAGTCCTTTTTACGGCACTAACTATTCTTTCCAGTTTAACGGTAGCCCCTGCTTATGCTGCGGCGCCGAAAATTTCGGGGTGCGATATATTCCCGGCGAATAATATTTGGAATACCCCGATTAAAGACCTCCCCGTGCATCAAAGTTCCACTGCCTGGGTTGCCAGTATTGGGGCAGGAGCCGGATTACACATGGATTTTGCTGCCGGGAAATGGGAAGGCAAAGAAATTGGTATTCCCTATAATGTTGTTGCGGCTTCAAAAGAGCCAAAGCAGCCATTTACTTTTTTATACGCTGATGAATCCGATGCCGGGCAGTATCCCATAAATTCCACATTTAAAATTGAAGAAGGCTCTGATCATCATCTGCTCACGCTGGATACAGAAACCTGCAAATTATATGAGGTTTTTAATACCTCTAATGCGAATGGTTGGAAAGGTGACTCCGGGGCAATTTGGGACTTAAAGTCTAATGCGCTGCGCCCAATCGGCTGGACATCCGCTGATGCCGCAGGATTGCCTGTCTTACCCGGACTGGTTCGATATGAAGAGGTCGAGGCTGGCGCCATTAATCATGCCATTCGTTTTACCATGCAACGCACCAATAGCTATGTCTGGCCCGGCACTCATCTTACCAGTGGCAAACCCGGTGTGCTTACGAATACCCCCCCACTGGGTGCGCGTTTTAGATTAAAAGCAGATTTTGACATTAGCCCATTTGATCCAAAACTACAAGTTATCCTACAAGCCATGAAGACCTACGGCATTATTAATGCTGATAATGGCGGTAATTGGTTTATCAGTGGCGCGCCAGATCCCCGCTGGAATGATGAATTGCTTTCATCACTTTCCAAAATAAAGGGTAGCGCCTTTGAGGCTGTTGATGAGTCTTGTCTGATGGTGAGCTCCAGTTCCGCTGAAGCCAACCCAAGCCAATGTGCGGCCTTATCCAAGGATCGCCCTGTCATTAATGCTGCTACGCCGAATTTAGCAGGCTGTCAGATTTTTCCTGCCGACAACGTTTGGAACACCCCGATTGACCAGTTACCTTTGCATGTAAACTCAGCGCAATATATTGCCAATATTGGTAGAGGAACGAGTTTTCATACCGATTTTGCTTCCGGTACCTGGAATGGCGCTGCGATTGGCATCCCTTATAACGCCATGGATACAACAAATGTACCTAAATATACCTTTAATTTTTTATATCAAGAAGATTCAGATACCGGGCCTTATCCTATTGCTGCAAACAGTAAGATTGAAGAAGGCTCTGACCATCATTTGATCACTGTTGATACCTCTAAGTGCAAAGTCTATGAAATCTTTAATGCCCGGCAAAGTAACGGCTGGCAAGGGGATTCCGGCGCTGTTTTTGATCTGACATCGAATACCATGCGTCCGAATGGTTTAACTTCTGCCGACGCGGCAGGTTTGCCGATATTACCCGGATTAGTGCGTTATGAAGAAATAGCATCTGGCGCAATTAACCATGCGATACGCTTTACGGTTGAAAAGACTCACGGCTCAACCTGGCCCGGATCTCATGTAACCCGTGGACAAGTCGGACAGGTTTACACCGACCAACCCCCTCTAGGTGCGCGGCTTAGATTGAAAGCCAATTATGACATTAGCAAGTTTGCACCAGAACTACAAGTTATCCTAAAAGCGATGAAGACCTACGGCATTATCCTGGCGGATAACGGCAGCAACTGGTTTTTAAGTGGTGTGACCGATGCACGTTGGAATGACGACATATTGTCTGGAATAGACCGTTTAAAAGGGGATGCCTTCGAGGTCGTTGATGAATCCTGCTTGATGGTAAGTGCTAGTTCTTATCAAGCTGATTTAAGCAAATGCGACATTCCCAGAGACCGGCCAGTTCCCCCGCCAGTTGCCGTGGGAACTGGCGGAAATGTCACCGCTGCGGCTTGCACTTATACTTTGTCTATGGATTCCAAGCGCTATTCTGCTTCTGGCGGTATTGGCAGTGTCAGCGTTACGCCAGTTGGCAGTAATTGTGAATGGACAGCAAAAAGTAATACCCCCTGGATTCCGATCTATGTACAAACTTTAAAAAACTCATCAAAACGTGTGATTTTTGCAGTGGCGAGGAATAGAAGCAATGCACCTCGAACGGGAACGATTACGATAGCGGATAAAGTTTTTAGCGTGGAGCAAGCGAAATAAAGCGACACTTAATCACTTGCAAAGTAAGATCGACATAACGGGGCATTAGCCCCGTTATTTTTTTGTAGGGATAATTTACCCATTACCGGGTGTTTATATGATGTAAATCGTTGCCATTAATCGCCCCGGAATGTAAAGCACTGGCAAGCAATGCGGAGCTAATGCCTATTGTTTTTAGTGCCCATAAATCTTCAAGATTTCTGATGCCGCCTGCCGCGATAAACTGGTAACCAGAATATTGCTGCACAAATCGTCGTAATTTCTCAAAATCAGGCCCCTGATTATCACCAACCCGGTTCAAGGTCATGATAATGATATGTTTAGGCCAGAGGCTAGCTGAGGCAAACAGTTGTTCTGCGCCTAAGGGATGCGTGTCTGAAAAATCCAGCGATAAAATATAGCTTTTCTGAAAACTGCCGAGATCTGAGTAATTCGTATTGCTGTAGGACTCACTGCCTAAAACCGGCAAATAATTGAGGTATTGGTGATAGGCGCTGGGCGCAGTTTGGTAACCGCTATCAATCCAAAAAGTCAGATGCTGGAATTTGGTTAGCAAGTTATTGATTAAAGCCTGATGCTCGTGATGACCTGCAATGGCATTAAGGTCGGCAATGTAATAAGTCGTAAAAGGGTATAAATTTAAATAGGCCGCTATGACCTGTTCAAGCTCAGCACTTTGGCATAAAGGCGAATGTATCGGCGCATAAAGCTCACGTTGCCCTCGTTTAGCATGGACCACCACGCCATCTTTTAAATCCAGCACCGGAATTATCTGCATGTTTGGCGTTAAACTGTAATTGCGAAGATCTTAAAACGGCTTAATAACTGCCAGTAAAATGATACCGACTAAAAACAACACGGGTATTTCATTAACCCAGCGGTAAAAAACATGCGACCGTTGATTACAGTCCTGTTTAAAATCATTTAACCATTTGCCACAATAGGCGTGGTAAATAACCAAGAAAATTATCATAGTCAGTTTGGCATGCAGCCAACCGCTATCTCCATAAAGCGCCCAAGCGTAATCCACTAACATCCAGACCCCAAAAATAAGGGTTACAAGCATGCCAGGTGTCATAATCCCCCAAAACAACTTACGTTCCATCACCTTAAAGCGCTCCTTGCTGATAGTGTCGTCGCTCATGGCGTGGTAAACAAACAAACGCGGCAGGTAAAAAAGCCCGGCGAACCAGGTGACCATAAAAATGAGGTGTAAAGCTTTTAACCAGAGCATAGTGCGTCCTTTAAAAAGAGTGTTCGATTCGGTTTTGTAAATCAGGCAGATTAAAAGCGCCGATAAATTTTTTAATTATCAACCCATTTGACCCAATCAGAAAAGTGCTGGGTGTTAATTGCACATTACCAAATGCGCGGGCATGATCCGCTTTTAAGTCTAATGCCACCCGATAGGGTATTTGCTTCTGCTGCGTCATTTCTACCACATGGCTGGGGAGATCATAATACATGGCGACTGCGATAATTTCTAAACCCCTTGCATGATAACGCCGGTAGAGGTCAATTAAATGCGGGATTTCTTTTACACAAATGGCGCAATCGGTTGCCCAGAATGTCACCAGAACAGGCTTTCCGCGTAACTCAGTTAACGTGAGTTGCTCGCCAGTGATGGTTGTAAACATCACGACAGGGGCAATTTCCGGTTGATTACGTTGCCATAAGCCCAGCAGAGTGCCTAAAATCAGAATTCCGAAGCATAGTAGCAGGCGTTGTTGCCAGCGCTGACGGGGTAAAAAGGGTATGAAAAATTGACGCATTGCGCATTTGTGTAACAAGAATTTTCAGGATTATAACAAAACTGTTAATCTATGTACTTTTAGAAATAGTCACTATTCAACAAATCTCACGCGGTTTAACCCATGAAAAAAATTCTTATTTCCGATAAATTGGCTGATGCCGGCATTAACTTTTTAAATGATCAACCGGACATTCAAATCCATATCCAAACGGGCATGAATGAAGATGAGCTCTGTGCCACTATCGGTGATTACGATGCGCTATTAATTCGTAGTGATACCCAGGTCACACCAAAAGTCTTGGGTGCCGCCAAAAAGCTTAAAGTTGTGGGGCGTGCGGGTATTGGCGTGGATAACGTAGATATTAATGCCGCTACTGAACAAGGCATTATCGTAATGAATACCCCGGACGCTAACGCCACCACCACGGCGGAATTGGCGTTTGCACATATGATGTCTTTAAGCCGGCATTTACCGGTGGCGGATAAATCCATCCGTGAGGGTAAATGGGAGCGCTCTAAATTAATGGGCGCAGAAATCGCCCATAAAACCTTGGCGATTTTGGGTTTTGGCACTATCGGGCGGATTATTTCGCAACGTGCGCTGGGTTTTAAGATGCGTGTAATCGCTTATGATCCTTTTGTCACCGCTGAAATATTTGAATCATTAGGTGTTGAATCGGTGGATTTAGAAACCCTGGTCACTCAGGCGGATTATTTAACCTTACATTGTCCGTTGATTGAAAAAACGCAAAATATTATTAGTGCTCCGCAGTTAGCCAAAATGAAAAAATCTGCGATGATTATTAATTGCGCGCGCGGAGGCTTAATCAATGAGGCGGATTTATATGCTGCTTTAAAAGACGGCAAAATTGCGGGCGCGGCATTAGATGTATTTGAAGAAGAGCCCCCCAAAGATTCGCCTTTATTAACATTGAGTAATATTGTTTTCACACCGCATTTAGGGGCATCCACCAAAGAAGCCCAAGTGGCGGTGAGCGTGGAAATTGCGCGCCAAGTTGTAACGTTCTTTAAAACCGGCGAAGCGGTCAATGCGCTCAATTTACCCCGCGTCTCAGCCGAACAATTGAAAAAAGCCGAACAATTTATGATGCTGGGTAATATTTTAGGCAAAGTGTTAATTGGCTTAACCACCAGTCCGGTGCAAAAGGTCGAAGTGGCGCTGTTTGGCAAAGCGGCTGAAGTGGATGCCCGTCCGGTATCGGTTGACGTATTGGTGGGCATGTTAAGCGGTCAATTATCTACGCCGGTTAACCGTGTGAATGCTGAAAATATCGCCAAGCGCCAAGGCATTTCTTTAGTGGAATCAAAATGCGCGGAAGCACAGGGATATTTGTCCCTCATTCAAATCACCGCGCACTGTGCGGATAAAAATGTGACCTTGACGGGAACGTTATTGGGGGATCATCATCCACGTTTGGTGAGCATCGACCAGTTTGAAATTGAATTTGTCCCTGAAGGTACTTTGCTCATTACCCGTCATGACGATAAGCCCGGCGTTATTTCAGCAATTAGTAGCGTACTGGGGCGGGCAAATATCAACATTACCAGAATGCAGGTTGGCTTGGCTGATGGCCAAAAACAGGCGATGATGGTAATCAGTATTTCTGAAGTTTTAAATGATGCTTTAATCAAAGAAGTGTGTGCTATCACTGCTGTACATAGTGCGACGCAAATTGTGTTATGAGCTTTGAGATAGTCTGCTTTGATTGTGACAGCACCTTAAGTGCCATTGAAGGTATCGACGAACTCGCTAATCGCGCGGGCGTCGGCTCAGCCGTGGCGGCTTTAACTACCGCAGCAATGAACGGTGAAGTGCCGTTAGAAAATGTGTATGCGCAACGTTTAAGCATTATAAGGCCGGATCAGTCAGCCATCGATTGGCTGGCCGAGCTTTACATTGAGCAAATTGTCCCCGGTGCGCTTGAAGTATTACAGGCGTTACAGGCGCAACGTGTACATATCATCAGCGGTGGTCTGCGGCAGGCTATATTGCCTTTAGCCGCCTATTTAGGAGTCCCCGCCAGTCGCGTGCATGCTGTCGATATACTATTTAACGCTGATGGTAGCTATCAACGCTTTGATAGCGATTCGGTGTTGGCAAAAACCGGCGGTAAGGCGGAAATTTGTCGGCAAATCAATCCCGCACAAGCGCGGTTGGTGCTGGTGGGGGACGGCCAAACCGATCTGGAGGCGCAACAAGCCGGTGCTACGGTGATTGGTTTCGGCGGCGTGGCTGCACGTCCTGCGGTTCAGGCGCGGGCAGATTTTTATGTGCCGGGGGCGAGTTTGCTGCCGGTATTAGAATATATTACTTAGGTTAAACCGCTATAGAGTCGAGGTTTTTGGATATCTTTGACCCTCTGCTTGACTCTTGTTTAAAGTTTATTGAATAGGTCTTTTGCGCTAAATCTGGATCAATAAAGCATATTTGATTTTGCCGCTTACAATTAAAAGTGCTTGAGGCGTAATAGGTTAATCGGAAGCCTTTAGTAAATTAATTTGAAATTTTTGTTTACCTTTAGTACAATTGCGTCCTTTATACAGCCTTACTCGAAAAACTAAGTCATAATGAAAACATTTAGTGCAAAGCCAGCAGAAGTTAAGCGTGATTGGTACGTAGTTGATGCAGAAGGGAAGACGCTTGGTCGACTTGCCAGTGAAATTGCACTGCGCCTTCGCGGTAAACATAAACCCGAATTCACCCCACATGTTGATACGGGCGATTATATCATCGTCGTAAACGTAGAAAAAATAGGTGTGACCGGTAATAAAGAAAAAGATAAAATTTACTATAAACATACGGGTTTCATTGGTAACATGAAATCTGTTAGCTTAGGTAAATTAAGAAATACATTTCCTGATCGCATTTTGACAACTGCGGTTCAGGGTATGTTACCTAAGAATTCATTGGGGCGGGCTATGTTCAAGAAATTGAAAGTGTATGCCGGTCCTGAACACGATCATCAGGCTCAACAGCCAAAAGTTCTAGAAATATAGTAGGTTAAACCATGGCATCAGCTCAATATTATGGAACAGGTCGTCGTAAATGTGCAGTGGCACGTGTTTATGCAACGAGCGGCACTGGAAAGATTACTGTTAACGAACAAACACTTGAAGAGTATTTTGGCCGTAAAACCGATCAAATGGTTTCACGTCAGCCGCTTGAGTGCGTTAAAATGGAAAGCAAGTTTGATATTAATATCATTGTTAAAGGCGGTGGACCATCCGGTCAAGCAGGTGCCATTCGTCATGGCCTGACCCGCGCTTTAATGGAATATGATGAAACGTTACGTCCAGCACTTAGAAAAGCAGGTTATGTAACCCGTGACTCGCGTATAGTTGAACGTAAAAAAATTGGTTTGCACAAAGCCAGAAAACGTCCTCAGTACTCAAAACGCTAATTATCTCGAAAGATCATTATCCGTTTACTGTAAGAAAAAAGGGTTGCAATGCAACCCTTTTTTATGGGCATCCAGTAGCAAAATAGTTAAGCATCCAGTTTCAATGTTGTAAATTTAGCAGGTTGATGTGTTTGCATTTTTTTCAGAAACATCCTTTTTACCTCAGCATATAGTCCTGTCGCGTAGTAGGTTTATATTAACCCATGGCTTATTGCCTGCGTTGCTACTAGGTACATTATTTGTGGGTCTTGAGTGGAGCGGATTAGATATTTGGTTAGGTAGGCATTTTTATGACCCGATCGCTCGGGAATGGCCTTATAAAGATCATTGGTTAATCCAAAAGGTTTTTCATAAGGGCGGGCGGCTGGTTTTTTTTGCTATCGTTGCCAGCATCTTGGTCATGGTGTTGCGGTCTTTTAAAATGGGCTCAGCTTTAAAACCCTATCGACGTGGCTTTCTGTATTTATTTTTAGCCAGTATTAGTGGCCCCCTCATTATCATGGCTTTAAAAAACCGTACTCATATTTATTGTCCGTGGGATTTACAATTATTCGGCAGTTTTAAGCCTTATATTCGCTGGGCGGATGCTGTAACCATTGCTATGCCGGTTGGTCACTGCTTTCCTGCAGCGCATGCGGGATCAGGCTTTGCTTTTGTAAGTTTTTATTTCTTCTTTTTGGCCGTATGTTCTGACTATAAATTCCGAGGCTTAAGCTTTGGCCTTATTTTAGGGGAACTTTATGGTTTTACCCAGCAAATGCGGGGGGCGCATTTTTTAAGCCATGATGTCATGGCTTTGGCTATTTGTTGGTTTATGTCTTTAGGTTTATTTATAGTGTTTTTTAGGAAACAATTGCAATGGCAGTAGCAATAAAAACGCTGTTTTGTTATTTTTTTAAAGCTCCCTGAGATAGCTTACAACATAATCTTAATGAACCATCGGTTTTTGATAGTACTCAAAAAGGCCCTATGCTTGACATACAGTATTTAGAGGGTAGCTTAAAAGGAGTGATATTAATTATCGGCTCTAATTAGATAAAAACAGCCTTTGAAGATCGGCATTTTATGTAAGGTTATTTTAAGGTTTAGGGGGATAATAATTGCCATGTTAGAATGAATTTTTGATGACTTAAACGTTGTGAATCGCCGTGGTTTTTCCTTCGGATTAGCTAAGTTTAAAGGTGGTTTAGGTCAAAGTTAAATACTATTTTTGTGGTATAGTTTTGGCACCGTACAAGGTGCTGGCGGTTAGAGATTGAATTTAATAAGCCGTCTTGTAGTTATAATAATAAGTGATTTTTAAGGTAATAGTATGCGCACCAGATTTTTTACCCTAATCAGCAGTAGTTTCTTGCTCTTGCCCACAATGAGCCAGGCGACCATAGACCTCCCAGCCTCAGCCAAAATTCCACAGGGGGCGGTCGAAGAGGTTTGTATTGACTTTAACCCGGCCGAGTGGCGCAACGCCCAAGTCGTGGATGGCGTCCAAATCCAGGAATCGCGCCTCTGCGACCCTGACAATCCATCTGATATTGCAGCCTTTGTAAAAGGCACCAATAATATCTCCATGGAAACCCTGATGAAAACCCAATTGGCCACCGATGCCATTACGATGTCTGATGATGTCGATAACGACGGTGACCCTGACCATATCATCATCAAACTGGAAGTCGTTGAGCTGAACGGCCATTCCCCGGATGTGAAAGACCCTATTACCACTTTCGATATTGCCCCCGGCATCCAGCCGACCTTTTGGGTGTATGCGCCTAAAACCCGCGATATGTCCACCATGAACCTGTATGACACCCGTGCCAATCCCACCTTGCGGGTGCCCTCCCCGACCATTCGGGTAGAGCAGGACGATGTGGTCTGGATTGTCCTGGAGAATACCCATTACTTACCGCACTCCATCCACTTGCATGGGGTTGACCATCCGTTTGAGAATCATGGCGGTATGGGTAACGATGGCGTCGGGCAAACCAGTAATATGGATACCATGCCCGGCGATAGCAAAACCTATGTCATCAAGCCGCGCCAACCCGGCACCATGTATTACCATTGCCATGTACAACCCCATGTGCATATCCCGATGGGCTTGCAAGGCATGTTTGTGGTGGAAGAAAACCGCCCCAACAACTGGCCCCAAACCTTAAACGTTGGTGCCGGACAAGTGCGCCACCCTTCCGTTGCGGTATTGGAAAAATACGTCCGTGAATACGATTTGCATTATGAAACCGCCGACAAAGAACTGCATGAAGAAGTCGCCAGGTCAGCCAACGATCCGCGCTTGATCGCCAAGCACCTGAACATGGATTATGACATCACCGACGCCACCGACGACTATTTTATGTTGAATGGCCGCGCCTTCCCTTACACCTTAAGGGAATCCTTAATCCAGCTGGATAAAGATGAAAAGGTCAAGCTGCGGGTCTTAAACGGCCACACCGAGCCTTTTGCCCTGCATATCCACGGCCACAAACCCACCGTTACCCATTACGATGGCGTCGATAACGGCCCAGGCTCTTACATCCAGCGCGACGTACATGGCATGGTACCGGCGCAGCGGCTGGACTTGGAGCTCAGCGGACAGGACGATGGCCTGCACAGCTTTGGCGAAGGCATCTGGATGTTCCATGACCATGTTGAAAAATCCTTTACCACCAACGGCATGGGTGAAGGCGGCGACATTAGTTTGGTGGTCTACAAAAACTTCCTGGATGAGCGCGGCATACCCAAAGCCCATGGCATGAGCCTGGCGCCGTATTTTACCAAGGAGTTTTGGAAACGCAATTACCCGCTGTGGCAGGATTATGATGAATGGCGCAGCTTGGGCTTGCCTGAGTTGACCGGGGGGGCTGCGGCATCGAAAGAAACTACAGATGTTAACGTAATAACAGCAGCACCGGCAGCCACCTCCAAACCCTCTGAAAACTCTAGTGTCAGTCAGTTGATGTATGGTTTGTTATTTGGCGTGCTAGGCTATGTCTTGTTTGGCCGCTTGTCAATGATGATAAAGCTGCGCAATAAACGGCTTGAAAATAGCAATTAGAGTTGAACTGCTATAAGCTGTCTTATGATGCCGTGTAAACAATTTGCTTTAGGAGGAATGACAGCATTTTTATGAAAACACCTAAACGATTACTCCCCTTGGTTGAAAATGGCTTGGTAGACGAAGTTATCAGTCAATTGATGAGCGGCAAAGAAGCACAGGTTTATATCGTTCGCTGCGGTGAAAACATTCGTTGCGCAAAGGTTTATAAAGAAGCAAATCAGCGAAGCTTTAAACAGGCGGCTCAGTACCAGGAGGGCCGTACGGTTCGCAATACCCGTCGGGCACGTGCCATGGCAAAGCGCACCAGTTTTGGACAAAAAGAGCAGGAAGAGGCTTGGTTAAGTGCCGAGGTAGATGCTTTGTATCAATTAGCAAAGGCGGGGGTACGCGTGCCGGAACCCCTATTTTTTATTGATGGGGTTTTACTGATGGAGCTAATAACCGACAGTGAAGGTTATGCTGCACCGCGCTTAAATGATGTAATTTTAACGCCGGAGCAAGCACTGGCCTTTCACGATCGTCTGATACGGGAGATTGTAAGGATGCTTTGCGCAGGCTTGGTACATGGCGATTTATCTGAATTTAATGTCCTGCTTGATGCCCAAGGGCCAGTTATTATTGATTTACCACAAGCGGTTAATGCCGCCGGTAATAATAATGCCAGTAGAATGCTGGAAAGGGATGTTGCCAATATGCGCGCTTATTTTGGGCGCTTTGCACCCGCATTACTCACGACTGAATACGGTAAAGAGATTTGGGCGTTATATGAACAAGGAAACCTGCAACCGGATACGCCTTTGACTGGGCGCTTTGCTCGAAGTAAAAAAGCCGTTGACGTTAAAGGGGTTATGCAGGTAATTGATGTGGCTAAAGAAGAAGCTTTTGAACGTCGCCAGCGTAAAGCCGCATTTCTGGATCAATA
This sequence comes from Methylococcales bacterium, assembly GCA_040079795.1. Taxonomy (GTDB): domain Bacteria; phylum Pseudomonadota; class Gammaproteobacteria; order Methylococcales; family Methylomonadaceae; genus SXIZ01. Next base: position 120,226 of record JBEBJQ010000001.1, on the reverse strand, counting down.
AGCAATACCGCTATTTTGACGATTCAGAATGATTAAAAAATCAGGCTTGAATCGCCCTTGTCACTTTAGCGCCTAATCACGCAGAGAAGTCCCCTCATCATGGTAGAAAATATGTTTACGCTGCACCATGCCAGTTTGATTGTCTCCGATAAGGAGCAAGCGCTCAAGTTTTATTGTGAAGCGTTAGGGTTAGAACAAACTGATCGGCCCGACTTGGGTTTTCCGGGTGTCTGGCTAAAATTAGGGGGTGAACAGCAGCTGCATTTGTTGGAACTACCCAATCCGGATCCTACGACAGGACGTCCAGACCATGGCGGTCGAGATCGACATGTGGCTTTGATGGTTGCCAGGCTTGATCCGGTTAAGGAAAACCTGGAGAAACATAACATTCGGTACACGTTAAGCAAATCTGGACGAAGAGCTTTTTTTTGTCGCGATCCTGACGGCAACGCTATAGAAATTATCGAGCGTGTTTGAACGATAACGGGCAGAAATAAGGGTATTGGCGTTAGGAGCAGCCGAAATAAAGCAGGGGCAGTAAACCAATCCTTCCCCTGCAATCAATTCAAGCGACTTACTTACGGTTTTTTGGCAAGTAGATCCCTAATTTCTTTTAGCAATACTTCTTGTGCTGGTGGTTCGGCAGGCGCAGCAGGAGCCTCAGCCGGTTTGCGTTTCAGTGAGTTCATACCACGAATAGCCATGAACATCGTAAAGGCAACTATAATAAAATCTATGATGGTCTGAACAAATTTACCATACGAGAGTACGACTGCGGGGGCAGCTGCAACAGCAGGTGTACTGCCAACAGCGGGAATCGCTGCAACGGCATCTTTAAGGGTTACAGCGAGGTCACTAAAATTAACCCCCCCTAACAAAACACCGATGGGCGGCATAATAACGTCACCAACCAAGGAACTGATAATCTTACCAAATGCAGCACCAATAATGATACCAACTGCCATTTCAACGGCATTGCCTTGTACTGCGAACTCTTTAAATTCTTTCAGCATACTCATGTGATAGCTCCTTAGGATGTAAATAAAAGTATAAATTTTTATTTACGTTAGAAAAAATATATACATTGTTAACCTGCAACTAACTTATTTATTGTATCAATATTCATAGACATAAACTATTTTGTTCAACTACAACATTATAATAAGTCAATATTTTGGGTTTGTATATCCGACGAAAGTACGAATTTTTAGTAAGCAGACAGGCTTTTACTATTCGTTTTTTGCAATGCAATATGCGGCAACTGAATAGCAATAAGCCTTTTAACTGTTAATTTTTCAATTAAGTAAAACAAAATGGATATCGGGCAATTTAACGCATTAAAAATTATTCAACAACAAGCATCAGGCGTTTATCTGGATGGAGAGGCGCTGGGTAAATTATTTTTACCGACGCGTATGGTGCCTGAAAATTCTGAAATTGGAGATGCTATAGAGGTTTTTGTGTATCGGTCTAATGATGATGAATGGGTCGCTACCACCCAAAAGCCTTTAGCACAAGTGGGTGAAGTTGCCTGGCTGAAAGTGGTTGCCGTTAATGCGGGCGGCACTTTTTTAGATTGGGGATTACCGAAAGATTTATTGGTACCGCTGAGTGAGCAAAGCCATGAATTGGAGCTGGGCCATTATTATTTAGTGAAAGTCCTATATGACCCAGATAAAGGGGTTGCGGCAAGCACTTTTATTGAAGATTATTTAAATTATGAAGCGTTTTATTTTAAAGAGGGTCAAGCGGTTTCATTACTGATTGCAGATACGACCGATCTAGGAATCAAGGCAATTATCAATCATACGCATTGGGGTTTGTTGTATAAAAATGAGGTGTTTCAGTCGCTTAAAAAAGGCCAAAAGATTAATGGTTACATTAAACATATTCGTGAGGACGACCGTCGTATTGATTTGAGTTTATATCCTCCAGGGTATGCGAAAGTGGAGGGGATTACCGGAAAAATACTTACCAAACTGAGGAAGAATGATGGTTTTTTAGCCTTAAGTGATAAAAGTTCACCCGATGCCATTTATGCAAATTTTGGGGTTAGTAAAAAAGTGTTTAAACAGGCTATTGGCGCCCTGTATAAACAACACCTTATAATCATTGAAGAACAGGGTATCCACTTAGTAAAGGAACCTTAAGTTTGGGCTATCAGTTAAAGGAAATAGTGCCTTGGGGGCGGTCATACTCAGAATATGTGCAGATGTTCGCGCTTACCGACAGTGACTTAGCCCAAACAATACTTGGATGCGGCGATGGTCCGGCTGGATTTAACGCGGTGCTCAGTAAGGCTGGCGGTAAAATTATTTCAGTTGATCCTTTATATGAATTCAGTCAAGAGGCTATCACCGAGCGTATTCAAGAAACTTATAAAGTGGTAATTGAACAAACCCGACTGAATCAGCAAGAATTTGTGTGGAAAAATATCACCTCGGTGGAAGAATTAGGCAAAATCAGGCTAAGCGCGATGGATGCGTTTTTAGCCGATTATCCTGAAGGTTTAAAAGACGGGCGATATCAGTCAATGAGCTTACCCGATCTTATCTTTCAAGACCAAAGCTTTGCCCTCGGGCTTTGCTCGCACTTATTATTTTTGTATAGTGCGCAGTTATCCGAACCCTTTCATCTTTCTGCCATTAAAGAACTCTGTAGAGTATGCGATGAAGTCCGAATTTTTCCGCTTCTGGAATTAGGGGGGCTACCCTCGCGACATTTGCCCGGCATCTTAAAGCAACTTACCGAAGCTGGATACCAAACTAGCGTGCGAGAAGTAGCTTATGAATTTCAAAAAGGCGGCAATCAATTATTGTCGGTCAGGCGCATTGAATAAACGCTATTTAACATCCCTTATGGGTTTTAGGTTTGGCTGTTATGTTGCTTAATATTGACTTAATTAATTCATAACTTGTTCGATGTTTTTATAGTAAACTTCAGTTAACTTAATGCTTACACTTAGCGCTTAAACTAATTATTTTTACTGGGTTACCATGCTTGAACATGATGAACGTCGGGACTATAGCCGCATGGAGGTGGATTGTGAGATTACCTATCGTTTGGCAGATTCCGATACTATCCAACATGCACGTTGCACATCAATCAGTGGCGCGGGGTTAGCTTTTATAGCTGAACAGCCCGTTGACTTAGGTAAAGCCATGGAGGTTCGAGTATTGCCCGGCAAGTCAATAACGCCACCGCTAGTCGCGTTCATTGAGACTGTTAGAAGCTCCAGGCAAGCGGTAGATGGCTGTTATGAAATATCCGCTGCCATAAAAGGCATTAAAGCCGCTTAATTTCTCAGATTACGCTTTTTTGAACCGCCTCATTTTTTAAATTAATTTATAACGCCATGTTCACGATTACCAAAGAGGTTTATTTTTGCTACGGTCACCGCTTAATGAATCATCCGGGTAAATGTCGGCACTTGCATGGCCACAGTGTTAAGGCGGCTATATCAATTAGCCACGACCAACTTAACCAGCAAGGCATGGTCTGCGATTTTGCGGATATTCGTGAGGCCGTTGAGATATTTATTGATCAGCAGTTAGATCATAATTTTTTGTTACATAAGGACGACCCGCTTATTCCGGTGTTGGTTCAGCAGAATGAACGTTTTCTCGCGCTGGATGAACACCCTACGGCTGAAGTGTTAAGCAAAATGATTTTTGTGTACCTTAAGCAACAAGGTTTTAATGTCGAGCAAGTGGTTCTGTGGGAAACTGCCAGTGCCAGCGCCTGTTATCGAGAAAACTAACCACAGTTATGGCCTGCATTGATCCAGTCAATAAGTCGTTTTGTTTAGCGCAAATTTGCGAAACTAACTTTCAGCAGTTATTGCGCCTTATCCCGGATTTATTCAACATCCAAAGTCATGTGATTGGTACGGCACATCAAAAAATGGCCCTACAAGTTTATGTTCTTGAACGTAACCCCTTTACCCTGACCATCGAACTCAATCATCGTTTTGAACAGCATTTAGATGCGTTATTAATGCCAGCCATTAAAGTTCGGGTGTATCGGGATGCCCAAAGTGCTGAAGTGTTAAGCGATCATATCCGTGGCAATGTCGCACAAATGTTTAAAGACCCCAGCCAAAGCGTTGCTATTATGAATTATAAATGGCGGCTAAATTATTTTTTAAACAAATGGTTAGACCATTGTTTGTCTGCTAATTACCAATTTCAAGCCGAACAGATAGCCGCAATTTAAGCCATACAATTTTTATTTACACAGATCCGGTGTTGCATCCGCCAGACTTAATGGACATTTACACCAACACCCAAGAAATTAAAAGGGAGCCTTGCTCATGTATTTGATTTATCTGTTCCTGACTATTGGTCTGCTTCTGGTTAACCTTGCCGGCTTGACCGCTTGGGTTAGCCGCTATCTTCCCGCCCAGGCGAGTGCAAGAGTATTGGGGCTGGTTGGGTTGACCTTGATGCTGTTTGCATTTGAACATTTGCAAGGCTTGGGTAAGCTTAACTGGCTCTGGCCACTGACTACAGGATTAGCCGTATGGAGCCTTAAGAACCGTTCAGATCGCCAGTTTTGGATTGGCGAGTTGGTGTTTACGCTAGGTTTTTTCTACGGCTTTGCCTGGCGCTTTGCTTTCCCAAATATTGATGCCGGTTCTGAACATTTAACCGATCTTTATTTTATAAGCAACTTTATGGGAGGAGAGACCTTACCCGCTAAAGACCGCTGGTTAGCAGGCGATGTATTCGATTGTTACTATGCTTTTCAGCATTATGCAGCTGCTTTAATGGCGCGCCTTTTCAATTTAGAGGTTGGGTTAGCCATGAATCTGGCTTGGGCAGTAACAATTGCTTTATTGGTCAGTCTGGGTTGGGAAATAAGCGGGTATTTCGTTAAACGCATTGCATTACGCGTACTATTGATTGTCGCCCTGATGCTGGGCGGTAACGGACTGAGCCCCTTAATGCCATTTATGATTAAAGGTAAAGTGACTGACGCCGCCAGCTTACAGGATCATGTGGTCTCCCGCATCTGGTCTACTACACGTTTTGCAGGGATGTACGAAGAACGGGTAAATACCCCACTAGGCACTGCCATTGCGGGAGACCCTCAAAAGCCCGGTTTCAAGGAACATTTGGAATTACCCTTGGAAACGGTCGCTTACTATAGCGTTTTAGGTGATTATCACCCGCCGTTGGGGGGATTCGTGATTGCGTTATGGACACTGGCATTGAGTGCATTTTTAGGGTTACGAAAAGCACCGGAGACGCCTCAGAAAAGTGCAGCTATTCCCCCCTTCCAAGTTTCTGCTGACGCCTTGGCTTTTTTTGCAATGGGCTTAACCCCGGCATTGGTTATTGTGACAAATGCGTGGGTTTTCCCCTTGCAGTGTGTGCTGCTGTTAAGCTGGTTGGTGTTACGCTACTGGAAAGCCGATGTCCGCTGGCAGGCGTTAATTATTGGTGGCGGTGCGGGATTTGCACTAAGCTATCCTTTTTTGAGCTATTTTGCGCCTAGTTCGCTAGAGACACCAATCCGCTGGGTTGTTGAGCAGGATCATTCGCCTTTGCGCTATTTTATTGCACTGCATTGGCCTTTACTGGTTTGGCTGGGTGCTGGATTGATGATTGCCCGGCATTCAGCTTGGGCAGGTTGGTTGGCTTTAACACTATTGGTTATTTTCTGTGCGTCTGAATTGATTTATGTGGATGACCCCTTGTCAGGTAAATATCAACGCTTCAATACCACGCTTAAATGGTGGTCATGGCTATGGCCTACGGCTTTAATCGGTTTGGGTAGCGTTGCTTTAGGAACCGGTGGACGCCTTGTCAAAGCCATCATGGTGCTGAGCTTATCAGCGCTGCTGGTGTATACCGTGAATATAGGCCATTATTGGCGTTATACCAATAAGCCGCAGTTTGGGCAAATAGCGGGCAACGGTTGGCTTAAACAGGATAAAACCCTACGGGAATTACTCTTGTATCTGAAAAACGCGCCGGAGGGCATTGTCATGGAGTCGATTGAGCAGGGCGCGTATTCTTCCTCCAGTGCTTTAGCTTTATTTGCCGGTAAGCCACTATTGTTGGGTTGGCCTGATCATCTGGCGCAATGGCGCGGGAGTCCGGCTTATATCAGCAATCGGGCCGCTGAGATTCGTGCTTTTTATAAGGGGGAGCTGGCGGAACCGTTGAGTTTTTTGGAGAAATTTCCGGTGCAAACGATTATTTGGACAGTTGCAGATCAACAGCGTTCGCCCGCTGTACGCGAAAAATTACAGGCTCAAATTGGCCGGGATTACCACTGGCGGGCTTTTGATCAAAATGGTGCGCAAGCGGTCGGTATCTGGGAGCGCCGCCTATAAAACCGAAGTTGATGTGACCATAGGTGTTTGGGCGATCTTAACTGGCAATCAGTTGTGGCGGTGTTTTTCCAGAATAACAATCTTTTTGGTGCTGCCCAAGCCGTTCCATACGTTGTTCAGTCACATCAATGGCAATATTCTCCACTGAGCCATTCAGCAGCAGCTTACGGTCTGGCATATCCAATATTTTTACCAAATATCCGGTTATTTTTTTGTAAATTTTATGGCACCGTGATTCGCTGGTACCAAAAAACTGACCCAAAATCAAAAATGTTGCGTAATGGCGTAGATAACACAAGGTCAGCGACAATTGCTCTTCCACACCCAAGCTTCCTTTGATGCCACGTTTCTTAAGGGAACATTTTTTTTTCGTCATGGATGAATTGCTCCAATCGCGCCAGTAATGATTGGAAATCATCTTTGGAAATGCCAACTGTCCGTTTAAAAACATCCCCAAGTAATTGCTTTGCTTCGTTTAGCGACGCCATCTTTCCTTAGTTTGTTCTGGAGTGCCCATTCATGCTGGCAGAATAGCAATGTAGCTTCATTTATATCAAGCGGTTATTTTGGAAAGATGTCTAGTATCTGCGGACTCAGCGATTATATTCACTCGTGAGTTAAAACGAAATGTCGACTATAATCTATCGCTAGTGGCTATTAAGGATAGTAAATTTTATTCACCAGGGATCAGAACCTAAGTCTTACACTGAAGCTGCTCTAGCCATTCCAAGCCATTCGATCAATTAAACACAGAGTGAAGCCATGTTAGAACAATTAAAAAAAATTAAACCCCGCCTTTGGTTTTTGCTAGGTTTTATTACCTGTATAAGCCTACTGGGGGGGGGTGCTTTTTTACAGTTAGTTGAAGGGCTTGAGCCTTGCCCGCTTTGTATTTCGCAGCGTATCGCCATTTTACTGGTCGGCTGCGTGTTTTTAACTGCTGCATTGCATAACCCGAAACGCACCGGTATCAACCGCTATGCCATCCTTGGAACCTTAGCTGCATTAGGGGGGGCGGCCATTTCTACCCGGCATATCTGGATTCAACATTTACCACCTGACAAAGTCCCTGAATGTGGCCCCGGACTGGATTACGTTTTTGAAAACTTCCCCCTCGCCGACACCCTGAAATTAATGCTCAGCGGCTCCGGTGACTGTGCCAAAGTGGACTGGACGTTATTAGGCTTGAGCATCCCCGCTTGGACATTGATGGCGTTTTTATGTTTGGCAACCCTGAGTTTGTCACAAATATGGAATACCCATTCTGATTTAAGCAACCCTTAATTAATATAATAACCTGCCGATCTCTACAGAAAAACTGCCATTATGAATGCTACTCAAAACCTCACGTTCTACCACTCGCCTAATACCCGCTCGACAGCCGTGCGTATCTTGCTGGAAGAACTCGGGGCAACCTACCAATTACAAGTGCTTAACATGCAAGCCGGTGAGCAGCGCCAACCTGCTTATCTTGCGATCAATCCTATGGGAAAAGTACCCGCTATCAAACATGGCGAAGCCTTAGTTACCGAGCAAGTAGCCATTTTTATCTACCTTGCCGACCTTTACCCTGAAGCAGGCCTCACCCCGAAAATAGGTGACCTTTTACGCGGACCTTATCTTCGCTGGATGGCTTTTTACGGCTCCAGCTTTGAACCGGCCGTTATAGATCGCTCGCAAAAGCGTGAACCCACACCGCAAGCAATGTCGCCTTATGGGGATTTCGATACCCTGTTTAAAACACTAACCGACCAACTTGCCAAAGACCCCTATTTACTGGGCGATCGATTTACTGCGCTAGATATCCTCTGGGGAACTGCACTGACCTGGGTTACGCAATTTCAATTAATTCCGGCAGTACCGGTTATTCAGGCTTATATTGATCGAATTAATGCCCGACCTTCGGTATTACTGGTGAAAGCACAAGATGCTGAGCTTGCGGCTAGCCTGAGTTAATAAAAACCTGCAGATCATTTATAAAATCAAACATCGCCCTTACCATTCAACAGGGAACTACTGTGACTAGGCAGCAAACCAAATCCACTATAAAACGCTCATTATTCGCTGGCGTCTCCGCTATATTGCTCAGCTTTAATGCTTGGGCTTTTGAATTATCAAGCCCGGATGTAGCAGAAGGCAAATCCTTAAATGCTGCTCAAGTTTATAAAGGCTTTGGCTGCGACGGGGGTAATTTATCTCCAGCGCTGGCTTGGAAAGATGCACCAGCAGGCGTTCGCAGTTTTGCAGTAACTATTTATGATCCCGATGCACCGACAGGCAGCGGTTGGTGGCATTGGTTAGTTTATAACATTCCAGCTTCTACAAGTGCGCTCCCGGCAGGGGCAGCTGTAAAAACCCCATTACCAAGGGGTGCCAGACAAGGGAGAAATGATTTTGGCGAACATAATTTTGGCGGTGCATGCCCCCCAAAAAATGATAAGCCCCACCATTATGTATTTAGTGTTTATGCCCTAAAAGTAGACAAACTCGATGTTCCCAAAGCAGCTAGCGCAGCACTAATTGGCTTTATGCTTAATAACAATAGTTTAGGCACTGCCAAACTCACCGCCACCTATTCCAGATAACCTTACAATAAAGGCGCTTAACCAGAGGATGGATTTGCCACATTAGGCTGAAGCTAAGTATTACCCCTCCCTTATAACGCTGAAAATAGGCACTAATCTTTTTGGGGTTACCCAAAAAATCGACAGATGACTCATTCCACCTAACCATTTTTGGCCTACAAGTCGCTCACGCTATTTCACCCCTACTTGCTTTTGTCAACTTATACTGCAAAAAGTTATACCCAGTTTTACTACTTGACAAGGTGCTTTCGTAATGTTTTACAGCCGAAATCACCTGTTTTTTATCTTATTGAAATGAAATTGTTTTTTATTGTAACCACTCTTAATCTTTGTAATAAATAGCTTATTTCTTAAAATTTCGAACAACCTTCAAATAACTTATCCACAAAGTTATCCACAGGTTAAATAACACAGTTTTTTATGCTCAACAACGATAATCTAAGCTTTTCTTACCTAAATTATACGTCACCATGACATCGCTCGCGCCCAAAACGGTCAGTATTGTCAGCGTTGCCATCCCCATTCCTGTGAATCAATTATTTGATTACAGCGTTCCACCGCATATTGACTATAAGCAATTACAAATCGGCATGCGCTTACGCGTACCGTTTGGCAAAAGCCATAAAATCGGGGTTTTAATGGCCTTACCAGCCCTAACCGAAATTGAATCCCAAAGATTAAAAGCCATTGAAGCCGTTCTGGATACCGAACCGTTGTTATCCCACCACGATATCCATCTCCTACTTTGGGCAAGCCGCTATTATTACCATCCATTAGGGGAAGTTATGAGCGCCGCATTTCCGGTAGCGCTCAGACAAGGCAATCCGGCACAGTTACCGACTGTTAACTTTTATCGCTTAACTGCCCAAGGCATTCGGACAGATCCCGCGACTTTAAAACGCGCGCCAAAACAGCAACAACTATTAGCAAATGTACAGGCTCAAGCACTACAGGGCATTCTTGAAGCGGATTTAGCCAACCTCCTAATAGCCCCTTGGCGAGCCACCTTAAAAGCCTTATTGGATAAAGGTCTACTCAGTGTTGAACGCCAATATGCCAACCCTGTCACGCACCAGCAAGCCCTACAATCACCTTTATACGCTAATACAGAACAACAACAGGCGATTGATCAAGTCTCTGCCGCCCTAGCACATTTTCGGGTATTTTTATTAGAGGGCATAACTGGCAGCGGCAAAACCGAAGTGTATATGCAGATTATTCAAACCGTGCTTACGTCAGGTAAACAAGTGCTGGTGTTATTGCCGGAAATCACCCTGACGCCACAGCTGGAAGCGCGCTTCAAACAACGTTTTCAGGTTCCTATCGCTATTTCCCATTCCAGACTGACCGATACCCAGCGCCAAAGCGCGTGGTTACACATGCAGCAAGGGAGTGGGAAAATTTTATTGGGCACACGTTCTGCTTTGTTTACGCCGTTAAAAAACCCCGGCTTGATTATTTTAGATGAGGAGCATGACAGCTCCTTCAAACAACAAGAAGGCTTTCGATTTTCGGCACGGGATGTCGCCATCATGCGCGCGAAACGCTTAAAAATTCCGGTCATACTAGGTTCTGCGACCCCCTCGTTTGAAAGCCTTGAAAATGCCGCACGGCAACGTTATCAACTTTTGCCATTACCTACGCGGGCAGGTCAAGCGATAGAGCCGCATTATCTTATTTTGGACATCCGCAATAAAAAATTGCAGGAGGGCCTGTCGGCACCCTTAGTGCAAGCGATCAAAGCGACATTAGCGAAAAACGAACAGGTACTGATTTTTTTAAACCGGCGCGGCTTTGCGCCAACTTTAATTTGTCACAGTTGTGGCTGGGTGGCACGGTGTCAGCGCTGTGACGCCAATTTGGTTACGCATTATGATAAACGGCTACTGCGCTGTCATCATTGCGGTTATGAACAAACGTTACTACAGCAGTGCCCGGCTTGTAAAAAAACCACCTTAACCCCATTGGGTTTAGGCACGGAGCGTATTGAAAAAGTCTTACAAAACTTATTTCCCGAGCAGCGCATTATCCGCCTGGATCACGACACCACACAACGCAAAGGCACGTTAGAAGATTATCTGGGTCAAATTAACCGGCACGAAGTGGATATTATTTTAGGGACGCAAATGCTCGCCAAAGGACACCATTTTCCCAATGTCACCCTGGTAGCCTTATTAGATGTGGACAGTGGCTTATTCAGTATCGACTTCCATGCCCCTGAAAAACTCGCGCAATTGATCATACAGGTCGCAGGGCGCGCAGGGCGTGCCGATAAACCCGGCAAAGTCATCTTGCAAACACGCCAACCCGGCCACCCACTACTGCTCACGTTAATTCGTGAAGGCTATAACCGTTTTGCCGAAGTAGCCTTGGCGGAGCGTAAAGCTGCATCGCTTCCACCTTTCAGCCACCACGCATTATTAAGGACTTTTGCTACCGACCCCGAAAGCCCGTTATTATTTTTGCAAGCGATTTGTGAGTTGATTAAAACCCTACCAACTCCAGGCGTTAAGCTATTAGGCCCAGTTTCAGCGCCTATGGCAAAAAGAGCCGGTCGTTACCATTACCAGTTACTATTACAAGCGGAGCGGCGTGTCGACTTACGCGCCCTGCTCGATCAAGTCATGCCACAAATTCCGCGGCTGCGGGAAACCAAAAAAATACGTTGGTCTTTAGATATTGATCCGGTGGATTTGTATTAAGCCCCAGCCGGTTAAATACCCAATTCATTGATAATATAAATCCGCGTCATTCAACACCCCCGCAACAAGGACAGTTAGGGTTTTTGCTTAAGCGCATACTTTGCCATTCCAAGGTTAAGCCATCCAATAACAGCAAACGTCCTGCCAGAGTCTCACCAATCTGCATAATGATTTTCATCGCTTCTAATGCTTGAATACTCCCAATAATGCCCGTTACAGGTGCAATTACGCCATTGGTCGCACAATTCATTAACTCTTCACCGCTATCGCTGTACAAACATTGATAACACGGGCTTTCATTTTGCCCGGGCGTAAATACCGCGACCTGCCCTTCAAAACGAATCGCCGCGCCTGAAACCAACGGCGTTTTTTGGCGTACACAGGCGGCATTGACCGCAAAACGGGTGCTGAAATTATCAGAGCAATCCAAAACCACATCCGCATCATAAACTTCCTGCTCAAGTTTTTCCCCTGCTAAGCGCTGTTTGTGCACGTGCACTATTACATCTGGATTAAGTTTATTTAAAGTCTGTTGGGTTGAAATAACTTTATCCGTCCCTATATCAGCCGTGTAGTGAGTAATCTGTCGTTGCAGATTGGATAGGTCAACTTGATCATCATCATATAGGGTGATCTGGCCGATACCGGCAGCAGCTAAATAGAGTGCGGCGGGTGAGCCGAGACCACCAACGCCGATAATTAAAACTCTGGCAGCTAACAGTTTCTGCTGACCTGCAACGTCTACTTGCGGCAGCATAATTTGCCGACTGTAACGCAGTAATTGGGTATCGTTCATGGCTGTTAATCAATAACGGTTGGGGGACGTGAATAATGCCAAAGTTCTTGACAGACTGCAAAAGCTGTTTATCATTAGCACTCAACACCGTAGAGTGCTAATAAATTCTAACTTTATATTTTAACCTTTCGGAGATATTAATGAGTATACGTCCATTGCATGACCGCGTTATCGTTAAACGCGTTGAAGAAGAAACTACCACCGCTGGCGGTATCGTATTACCAGGTTCTGCGGCTGAAAAACCAAGCCAAGGCAAAGTGATTGCAGTAGGTACAGGCAAACAATTGGATAATGGTCAAGTTCGTGCGTTAGAAGTTAAAGTCGGCGACAAAGTATTGTTTGGCAAATACTCAGGTAACGAAGTCAAAGTTGACGGCGAAGACCTTATCGTTATGCGTGAAGAAGACATCATGGGTATCTTAGGCTAAGCCTATACACTCAACACACATTATTAATCACACACAAACAAATTAGGAATAAACATGGCAGCAAAAGACGTATTATTTGGCGATGACGCACGTAGCCGTATGGCACGTGGTGTAAACATTTTAGCCAACGCAGTAAAAGTAACTTTAGGCCCTAAAGGCCGTAACGCAATTTTAGACAAAAGCTTCGGCGCACCAACCATCACTAAAGACGGTGTATCTGTTGCAAAAGAAATCGAATTGAAAGACAAATTCGAAAACATGGGCGCACAAATGGTTAAAGAAGTTGCGTCTAAAACTTCTGATGTTGCTGGTGACGGTACAACTACTGCGACTGTTTTAGCACAGTCTATCGTTAATGAAGGTTTAAAAGCCGTTGCTGCGGGCATGAATCCAATGGATTTAAAACGCGGTATTGATTTAGCTGTTTCTAAAGCCGTTGAAGCTATCGTTGCTTCAGCAGCACCTTGTGCAGACAATAAAGCGATTGCCCAAGTCGGTACAATCTCTGCTAACTCTGACGAATCAGTCGGTAAAATCATTGCAGAAGCAATGGAAAAAGTCGGTAAAGAAGGCGTTATCACTGTTGAAGAAGGTTCAGGTCTGGACAACTCTTTAGACGTGGTTGAAGGTATGCAATTTGACCGTGGCTATTTGTCACCCTACTTCATCAACAAACAAGACAGCATGAGCGTTGAGTTAGATGATCCTTTGATCCTGATTTACGAGAAAAAAATCTCTAACATCCGTGAAATGTTACCGGTTTTAGAGGCGGTTGCTAAATCAGGCCGCCCCTTGTTAATCATTGCTGAAGATGTAGAAGGCGAAGCCTTAGCGACTTTGGTAGTAAACACCATCCGCGGTATCGTAAAAGTTGCAGCCGTTAAAGCCCCTGGTTTCGGTGACCGTCGTAAAGCCATGCTGGAAGACATCGCCGTATTGACCGGCGGTACCGTTATTGCTGAAGAAGTTGGCTTAAGCTTGGAAAAAGCTGAATTGTCACAACTGGGTACAGCGAAACGCGTTCAAATTACCAAAGAAAACACCACCATTATTGATGGTGCTGGTTCTGAAGACCACATCAAAGGCCGTGTTGCGCAAATCCGCGCTCAAGCTGAAGATGCTACTTCTGACTACGACAAAGAAAAATTGCAAGAGCGTTTGGCTAAATTAGCTGGCGGCGTTGCAGTGATCAAAGTCGGCGCAGCCACTGAAATCGAAATGAAAGAGAAGAAAGCCCGCGTAGAAGATGCGCTGCATTCAACTCGCGCAGCCGTTGAAGAAGGCGTTGTAGCTGGCGGCGGTACCGCTCTGGTTCGTGCTTTATCTGCTTTAGTAGGCCTTGAAGGCATTAACCACGACCAAACTGTTGGTATCAATATTTTGCGCCGCGCGATGGAAGAGCCGTTACGTCAAATCGTTAGCAACGCAGGCGATGAGCCTTCTGTAGTATTCAATGAAGTCCAAAAAGGCAAAGGTAACTACGGATATAACGCAGCGACCGGCCTGTACGGCGACATGATCGAAATGGGTATCTTAGACCCTGCGAAAGTAACCCGTACCGCGTTACAAAACGCAGCCTCTGTTGCTGGCCTGATGTTGACTACTGAAGTCATGGTAGCCGATGCACCTAGCGATGAAAAAGGCGCACATGGCGGCATGCCGGATATGGGCGGAATGGGCGGAATGGGTGGTATGGGCGGCATGATGTAAATGCCGGTCTTCAGCGATAGTTAAACTATCCTGTCACCATTAGCTAGATAAGAAGCCCCGGTTGGTAACAGCCGGGGCTTTGTTGTAAAAAATTCTCAAAAATGCAATAAAATCATAATGTTGATATGAGTTTTTGGAAAAAATGCCTACTATGCAGAGACCTAATGGTCAGCTAATCTTGGCAAAGATTAAGGGCAAAACATTCAGCATAGCCATAGTGGTTTGTAATATCGTAACAAACCCCAAATAACGAAAGCTGATAATGCCCGCCTTTAGCACCGCGCGTCCAGAGCACTACCTCACGAGATACACATCCAGCCTTACCGTCTTTACAAGGGGGAATATCGCCAAAGCAAAGTGGACCAACTGGTAATATCTGTACTGAGGGTGTTCCATCCGGCAAGCTAGGTACTGGGTTGCCTGAGCTGTCTGTAACAATGATGGCTTCAATACTGAAATCGCTAAAGGTGAGATTGGAATAACAATTACAAACTGTAATACACAAAACCTCCACGTCATCGGTTTCAAGGCAATCACATTTGCTATCGCCCCAAGAAATTGAAATACAAGGCTTTACGATAGGGAATTCTACTTCTTTACATTTACTTCCACAACCGTTACAAATCACATTGCTTAACAATTCAACATAGTCATCAACACTAATATTACTGACTCCACCAGGCTCATTCATTTCTATTCTGGATATACCACCAGTTAGCGTTGCTAGGGATTGAAATTCGTTAGCTTCTGTTGAGTTTGTGCCTATATAGTGGGTAAAAACAGTAACGTTATAGATATTTGCAACACTAGCTGCTTGGGTCGCTAAAGCTGAACCAGAAGGAAGGGTATTATTAGCTGTAGCAAAGCTTTCATCGCTAATATATAGGATAGCACGGCAAGCATTTGGTATCCATTTGTTATGTTTAGCCAGATCCATCACAGCTTCAGCACCTTCTTCTCCTTGATAATCACCGCTATCGCCTCCTTCAAATGGGCCAGTAATACCTAGACCCATTAGGTAAGTTTCATGGCTTTGATTAAAAACAGTATTTGGGACAGGTGGAGTTGACGTTGGTAATTCACTGCCAGGAGGCGTGCTTTTAAGAACTCTGTCTACATAAAGGTACTTCACATTTGCCTGTATCCCGCAGCGATCTAACGCAATTGCAATACCCTTAGGTACTGCCTCAGACACTTTCACCCAGTGATTATTTCTCGGATTATACATAGAACCACTAGAATCGATTAAAACGATTAAGTCTACCTTTGACGCATGACCAGAACCTGAACTTCCGCTACAAGCACATCCAGAATCTTCGGTTTCAACAGTACCTTCGCCATCACTGACAAAGCAATTTTTATGCTCCAAGGTATTTTCTTTTTTACCACACTTTTGATTAAGATATTGATCAACAACGCCTGAGAGCCATTCACAGCCTTCTGTTCCGGCACGTTTATCACCAGCTGATCTGATAAGTTCTATTAGCTGGGATTGTGTTTGTGGTAGTTCTGTAGACGTTGCTTGTTTGGGTGTTTTATGATTTTTCATGAATACTCTCCAAATATATAGGACTAAAAAAGTAGGTGGCAAAACTTGTTTACCTAGTTGCCCTCATTGCTAATACTGAACATAAAAGTAGCGTATCTAACAGTGAAGTTAAGCTGACTATAAGAATATTTAGATTTGATATCTGTTAAGTACTTCACATTTTTGAAAAATTTATACATCTCGTATGTTGGGTATTTTGTAGGTTGGCGCTGACGTTAGGAAGCCCAACAATTTCGGTGCATTAAAGGCTGGAGCAACACGGTTATATTTCAAGATGAAGCATTTAGGTCTATATGATAAACTGGTTTAAATTTTAAACTTGAATGGGGCTTTTAATGATCACAACAGTAAGGGCTTTTGAAGCCAAAACACATTTATCCTCACTGCTTGAACGGGTAGCGCAAGGTGAGGAAATTATGATTACCCGGCATGGAAAGCCCTTGGCGCGACTTATTCCTGTTGTGACCGCTGACAATTCGCGTGTTGACCTCGCGATTTCAAAATTAAAAGCTCTGCGAAAAGGTTGCACATTGGATGGCCTGTCGTGGCAAACGCTCAGGTCTGCGCGCCACAGCGCGCCTCATGGAAGATTTTTGGACCTCCCTGTCACAAAAATCGATTCGCCACGCGGCGAATCAATCTAGCCCCGCTTCGTCCTGCGTCCGCCTCGACTACGTACTACGCTTCGCTACCTACTACGTCAAGGCTACCACAATGACTCTACGGCTCTTCGGGATAAAATGCTTGCCTCCCTCGCGCGCTATCGCGCACGTCGGATTGGCGCATTTCCCTTCGCCTACCGGGGACTAAAAAACATCACTTCGCTCACGCTCCGTTTCCATGTTTTTCAGCGGATGAAGGGCGTAGATGAGCGGATTTGTCCTTGATTGCTCCATAGCTGTTTCTTGGTGCTTTGAAGATGAAGCATCTGATGTTTGTGATGCGCTATTGGAGCGGGTAAGGGATGAAGGGGCGGTTGTACCTTCGTTGTGGCATCTTGAGTTAGGAAATGTGATGATTCAGGCTGAACGCCGTGGGCGGGTGATGTCTGCGGATGTATCAACCCGCCTTGAACTGATTGGCGATCTGCCCATTGTGACTGATAACGAAACACCCCTGCGCGCCCTTCATGAAATTTTGGCGCTTGCCCGTGCAGAAAATCTGACCACATATAATGCCGCCTATTTAGAACTGGCGATAAGACGCGGCTTGCCCCTTGCAACTAACGATAAGCGTTTGCGGATTGCTGGCATCAATACCGGCGTTCAGATCATCCCTTAAGGAACCAATTATTTAGCTATCAACGTTGAACTTCACGCTGATTAGCCCAACTTACAAATTGTTATTGTGTTCTAGGCCTTAACACGACAGCGGTTAAGTCGAATGGATAAAAATCTTGACAAATGCGTATCAAAAAGTTGCGAAACACAATCGTTAGTCGTATACTTCTAAAAGCTTACTTGATCAAGCTAGCCTATAATTTAAAACAACTCTGGAGGTCATCTTTATGAAATGGGAAACACCAAGCTTTACCGATCTACGTTTTGGTTTTGAAGTCACAATGTATATCTACAACCGTTAATTTTTACGGTAAAAGATTAAGAAAGGGGCTCTTCGGAGCCCCTTTTTTTATCCGCACTCTTTTATAATGTCTCTTTTTCGTAAACAACTCCTGCAACCCTTATGAAGATCAGAGTACTTGGTTCCGGTGCCGGTGGCGGCTTTCCGCAATGGAATTGTAATTGCCATAACTGTCATCGTATCCGCAATAACACTATGAACGGCAAGCCCCGCACCCAGTCGTCTATCGCGGTCAGCACCGATAATACACACTGGTTATTATTTAATACCTCGCCGGATATTCGAGCACAATTGGAAGCCTTCCCCGCTATCCAACCCAAAAATGGCATTCGTGATACGGGAATAACCGCGATATTGCTGATAGACAGCCAAATTGACCATACCACTGGCATGTTGATGTTACGGGAAGGAAAGCCTTTAAATGTTTATTGCACCGAGATGGTAAAACAGGATTTAAGCTCCGGTTTCCCGATTTTTAAAATGCTGGAAGATTACTGCACCATTAAACATCACCCAGTGCCACATGATGGCAGTAGTTTTGAAATCCCCGGCATTGACGATTTACGCTTGACTACGCAAGCCTTGAAAAGCAAAGCGCCGCCGTACTCACCACACCGCCACGATCCGCATGATGGCGATAATATTGGCGTTATCATTGAGCAAATTTCCACCGGCAAAAAAGTATTTTATTCACCTGGTTTAGGCGAGATAGAGCCGCATGTGATGGCGGCTATGCAAGCGGCTGACTGCATTATGGTCGACGGTACTTTTTGGACGGACGACGAAATGATCACCCAAGGCATTAGCCACAAACGTGCGCGGGAAATCGGGCATTTACCGCAATCCGGTGCCGGCGGGATGATTGAAGTGTTAAACAGCGTGCCGCAAGCACGCAAAATATTGATCCACATCAATAACACCAATCCGATTCTGGACGAAGATTCTGCCGAACGAAAACAACTGGATGCCGCCGGTATTGAAGTGAGTTACGACGGATTAGAAATTGACTTATAACGGGAAAACATATGAGCTGTTGCGACAACAAAGCCTGGAGCAAAGAAGAATTTGAAGCCCAATTACGGGGCATGGAAAAGTATTACCACATTCATCACCCCTATCACACGCTGATGAATGAGGGCAAACTCACTAAAGCCCAAATTCAGGGCTGGGTGGCCAACCGTTTTTATTATCAAGTCTGCATCCCGATTAAAGATGCCAATATCCTGGCCAATTGCCCGGACCGTGAAACCCGTGCCAAATGGATTCAACGCATTATGGACCACGACGGCCATCCCGGCGATCCGGGCGGTATTGAAGCCTGGATACAACTGGGTGTTGCCGTAGGCTTAACCCGCGAAGAGATTACATCTTTAAAGCATGTGCTTCCTGGCGTCCGTTTTGCGGTTGATGCCTATGTTAACTTTGCCCGTCGTGCCGACTGGCACGAGGCTGCCAGCTCCTCCTTAACCGAACTGTTCGCGCCTAAAATTCACCAGCAACGATTAAGCAATTGGCCCGAGCACTACCCTTGGGTTGAGCCCGAAGGTTATGCCTATTTCCGCAAACGCCTCACCGAAGCGCGCCGCGACGTGGAACATGGTCTGGAAATTACCCTGGATTATTATAAGACCCGTGAACAACAAGAGCGTATGCTACAGATTCTGAAGTTTAAGCTGGATGTGTTGTGGACAATGGCGGATGCCATGTATATGGCTTATATTAACGACATGCCGCCGTATTTTACGGTTGAATAACCCGACTGAGCTGGGCAATCTTTCCCAACTCAACTGATGACAGCAACTTTGGCGAACTTTTATAAACGATTATTTTTGTACTTGTGTAGAACGCAGTTTTAATAAAGGCATACTGTGTGAAGCCGGTTAAATGTATGCAACCATGATAATCGACATTCGCCAGAGAAATACAATGACCAGTAACCCTAAAAACCCGGCAGACGCTGTCCTTCCGCTAGATTCCACGAGTGCAACGTCGGCTGAACCGGCATCCCAAAACCAAGCCATTTTGATGCCGGAAAACCTTGAAGCAACGTCACGGGAAGACCTACAGAAGGCTTTGCACGAGTTAAGGGTGCATCAGATCGAACTGGAAACTCAGAACGAAGAGTTACGCCGGATACAAGTGCAACTGGACGCCTCCCGGGAGCGTTATGCCGATCTCTACGAATTTTCTCCGGTAGGCTACTGCACCGTTAACGAATCCGGGCAGATTCTGGAGGCCAACCATACGGCCGCAAGCTTGCTGGGTATTAATCGAAACACACTGATTATGCAGCCAATCTCCCGCTTCATTTACACCGAAGACCAAGGCACTTACTATCTGCTCCGTATAAAACTCTTCGGAACCGGCAAACCCCAAGCAGGCGAGTTGAGGATGCTAAAGCAGGACGGTACGCAATATTGGGCGCACCTGGCGGCTGATATTATTCAGGATGTCGATGCTGTACCCTTGCTTCGGATTGTGTTAAGCGATATTACCGAGAAAAAGCAGGCTGAATTGCTGCTGAACACGCAGAACGATGTACTCGAAATGATTGCCTCGGGCTTGCCGTTGCAGGCATCATTGGCGGCTTTGGCGCTTGCTG
The DNA here is from genome assembly GCA_040079795.1 of Methylococcales bacterium. Classification (GTDB taxonomy): domain Bacteria; phylum Pseudomonadota; class Gammaproteobacteria; order Methylococcales; family Methylomonadaceae; genus SXIZ01. Next base: position 99,930 of record JBEBJQ010000001.1, on the reverse strand, counting down.
TTGAAGTGCATGCAAGTGACATCCTTTGCTCTATCCTGTTGCTCAACAAAGATGGCGAACATTTAAATCACGGTGCCGCACCGAATCTGCCTGAAGCTTATTCTAGGGCTATTGATGGCATTGCTATTGGCGCCAGTGTTGGTTCTTGCGGTACCGCGGCGTTTCGACGGGAGCCGGTTATCGTCGAAGATATTAGTACTGATCCACTTTGGGCAGGTTTCAAGGGCTTGGCGCTGAAGTATGGCCTACGAGCCTGCTGGTCCGCGCCTATTCTGAATTCCCAGCAGAAGGTATTGGGTACCTTTGCTATTTATCAACGCCAGCCGGGGCGGCCCTCGACGCAGCATCTAAAGCTTATTCAACTTGCCACCCACGTTGCAGTTATTGCGATCTCTAAACATCAGGCAGAAGCTGAGCAACGCTTAAGTGACATTGCCCTGAAATCAATTTCTCAAGGGGTGCTTATCACGGCTCCGGACGGGCTTATTCTCTCCGCGAATCCTGCCTTTACCACCATTACCGGTTATGCTGAAGCGGAATTGGTAGGACGTAACTGCCAGTTTCTAAAAGCAGCGTTTGCCGATCCGGAATCGGTGGCAGCGATGGATCTGGCACGCCAAAAAGGCCTAGAATTCTCTGGTGAGATCCTTGATAACCGTAAAGATGGCAGCATCTTCTGGAACGAACTGACCATCGCGCCAATACGTGATGCCCTCAACCAGATTACCCATTACATTGGCATAGCCCGTGATATTACCGCACGCAAACAAGCTGAGCAGAAGTTAGGCAAGAGCGAGGCAAGAACGCACTTACTGGTTCAGGCTGCCAATATCGGTCTGTGGGACTGGGATCTGCTAACCAATGAAGTGTATTTCTCGGTAGAATGGAAACAGCAACTGGGTTATGCAGATCATGAGTTACCCAACCGCTTAGAGGAATGGGAAAACCGCCTTCACCCCGCCGATCTGGAGCAGATAATAGCAACCTTGCGGGAGTTTCGTGAGGGACGTTTAACTGTCTACGATGTCGAATTCCGTATGCGCCACAAGGATGGCTCTTGGCGCTGGATTTCCTCCCGGGCAGACTTTTCCCGTAACCCGCTGGGCTTACCGATACGCATGATGGGCTGCCACGTTGACATTACTGATCGCAAGCTGGCTGAAAAAGCCTTACAAGAGCGGGAGCGGGAACTCCAACTGATCACCAATAGTATGCCAGGGCCTGTTTCCCGGGTAGATAAAAGCCTCCGTTACCTGTTCGTTAATGATCAGTATAAAAAGATTTTTGGTAAGCCGCGTGAGCAAATCGAAGGCCGCACCATGCTGGAAGTCATTGGTGAAAAAGGCTTTCAAAGTATAGAACTGCATATAAAACGCGCACTGGCTGGTGAGCCTGTCATTTTTGAAAACCAAGGCCGCATGCCCTCAGGCGACAAGTTATTTGGGCTAACCCATTACGTGCCAGATTTTGATCAAAATAATCAGGTCGTCGGGTTCTTTATCATTGGCGTTGACATCACTGCACTCAAAAAAGCTGAAGCAGCAAAGGATGAGGCGCTAAACCGCTTGCAAAAAATCGCCAGTCGGGTACCGGGGGTGGTCTACCAATTTCTATTACGCCCCGATGGCACTGCTAGCATCCCCTATGCCAGTGAGCGTATGTGCGAGATGTTCGGGATTACACTGGAAGAAGTCCATGAAGATGCCTCAAAAATATTTGCCACCGTTTATCCAGATGACTGGGAAGGTTTTTTTGCCTCCATCGAAAAATCTGCCCGGGATTTGACACCCTGGGAATACGAATTTAGGGTACAGTTTAATGCGGGCAGCATACGCTGGCTGGCAGCTAGCTCGCTACCTGAACGGCAGACTGATGGTTCCACACTTTGGCATGGTTTCGTGATGGACATAACGGCGCGCAAACAAGAGGAAGTCTTATTAATTCAGCGTGAAAGCTACCAACGCGCGCTGCTCGACACCTTTCCTTTCAGAGTCTGGCTAAAAGATGAGCAAGGTCGTTTTCTGGCGGTAAATAAAGCCTTTGCCCACGGCGTTGGGTGGCCGTCTGCGGAATCGTTGATAGGCAAAACCGATTTTGATATTGCACCCAAAAGTCTGGCGGAGAACTTCCGGGCTGATGATCGGGAGGTATTAAATAACGGCAAACCAAAAAGTCTTGAAGAAATCATTGACGTTAACGGTCAACCGGTTTGGTTTGAAACATACAAATCACCTGTGACTGTTGATGGAAGGGTGATCGGTTCCGTCGGTTTTGCCCGGGATATTACTAAACGCAAAAAAGCCGCAGCCGAGTTGGAGCAATACCAGCATCACCTGGAAGAACTGGTCTTCTCGCGCACCAGCGAACTGGCTTCTGCCAGAGATGCCGCCGAAGCAGCAAGCCGCGCCAAAAGTGTTTTCCTGTCGACCATGAGCCATGAGTTACGCTCGCCGATGAACGGGATCATGGGCATGACTGAACTCGCCTTGCATCGCGCCACCGATCCAAAGCAAATTGATTACCTCACTAAAAGTGTGCAGGCTGCCCGGCATTTACTGGCTATTATTAACAACATCCTCGACATATCCAGAATCGAAGCCGAGCGGATGCCCCTTGAGGAACAAAATTTTTCGCTTAAGCAACTGCTGGACGATACGCTCGCAATGCAAAGCGAGCAGGCAGTAGCCAAGAGTTTGCGATTATCCCAAGCAATTGCGCCAACATTACCTGATTTGTTGTGTGGCGATGCCTTGCGCCTGAAACAAATTTTGCTGAATTTTGTCAGTAATGCCATAAAATTCTCTGACCAGGGACAAATTAGTGTATGTGCCTATGCCCAGGAAGAAGATAACCTAGGCCTGCTATTACGGATTGAAGTAACCGATCAGGGTATTGGCCTCAATCCCGAGCAGCAAGAGCAACTGTTTCAAGCCTACACCCAAGGGGATGGCTCGACTACCCGCAAGTATGGTGGTACTGGTTTGGGTCTGGTCATCTCCAAGCGACTAGCCAAGCTTATGGGCGGTGATGTAGGCATAATCAGTGCAGTCGGTAAGGGCAGCACATTCTGGTTTACCGCCCGGCTAAGATGGGGGATAGCGCCCCAACAAACCGATCAAAGCTTGCTGACAGATTCAGCTAAAGCAATACTAAAACAACAGTTTGCAGGCACGCGGGTGTTAGTCGCAGAAGATGACCTCATTAACCAAGAAGTGATCCGACACTTTTTGGAAGACGCCGGTCTGGTAACGGAAGTTGCCAATAACGGCCAGGAAGCGATCGAACGGGTAAGTAAAGGTGGCTATAAGCTGGTACTCATGGATGTGCAGATGCCAGTCATGGATGGTTTGGAAGCTACCCGTGCCATTCGCCGTCTTGCTGGCATGTCTACAATCCCAATTTTAGCCATGACCGCCAACGCCTTTGAAGAAGATCGCGAGCAATGTTTAGCGGCGGGGATGAACGATCATATTAGTAAACCAATGTCTCCAGATATTGTTTATACGCTGTTATTGCAGTGGCTACAGAACCCGATGAATGAATTGAGCAGCCAATGATTGGGTCATACAGTGGCATCTACCAGCCTAAAAAACCTATTTTCTCTGGAAAACAAGCAGCGATACTTTTAATATACCGGTCATTTTCTCATTAAGCTTCTTATAAAATACCATCATCATGAGCATTAACCCTAACCAAACCATTAGCTTCTCCCCTCTACACCGCCTGCAATGGGAGGAAGCACAGCAAAAACATGTTATTCTTTACCCTGAAGGCATGGTGGAGCTGAACCAAAGTTCGGCTGAAATTTTAAAGCTCTGTGACGGCACCCGTAACTTGACGCAAATTGTCAGTGCGCTTGAAACTACTTTTGCCACTACCGGTCTTACCAAAGACATTACCGCTTTCCTAGAGGTCGCTTTAAAAAATGGCTGGATCAACCAAAACTAATATCACTCCACCGCGCTGGCTTCTAGCAGAGCTGACTTATGCCTGCCCGTTGCAGTGCCCTTATTGCTCAAATCCATTGGATTACGCCCAACATTCAGCGGAATTAACTACCGAGGACTGGAAGCGCGTGCTGACGGAAGCGAGGAAAATGGGTGCGGTACAATTGGGATTTTCCGGCGGCGAGCCATTAACACGACAAGATTTGCCGGAATTGGTTAAACATGCGCGAGAGCTGGGCTATTATTCTAATTTGATTACTTCCGGCTACGGCATGACCGAAGCCAAAATTATCCAGCTTAAAGCAGCAGGGCTTGATCATATTCAAGTCAGTATTCAGGCCAGTACCCAGGAACTGAATGACCATATTGCCGGCACTGCATCGTTTGAGCATAAAAAAGCCGTTGCGCACTTGGTTAAAAAACACGGCTACCCGATGGTGTTATGCGTCGTAATTCATCGCGAAAATATCCACCAAATGCCGGAAATATTGGCAATGGCAGAAGAGCTGGGCGCAGATTATCTGGAATTGGCCAATACCCAATACTACGGCTGGGCACATGCCAACCGCGACTTATTACTCCCCACACAAGCACAATTTATAGAAGCTGAAAAAATCGCCCAGGCTTTTAAAGAAAAAGTTACGGGCAAAATGAAGATTTATTACGTGGTACCGGATTTTTATGAAGACCGCCCTAAAGGCTGCATGAACGGCTGGGGGACGACGTTTCTGACCATTGCACCCGATGGCGTGGCCTTACCGTGTCACGAAGCACGCATATTGCCCGGACTGGACTGCCCGAATGTAAAAGATTTCAGTATCAGTGAAATCTGGCAGGAATCAAAAGCGTTTAATTTCTTCCGCGGTGATGCTTGGATGCAAGAGCCTTGCCGCAGCTGCGATGAAAAAGCCAAGGACTTCGGCGGCTGCCGTTGTCAGGCCTATATGCTGACTGGCGACATGTACAAAACTGATCCCGTATGCAGCAAGTCGCCTGAACATGGGCTTATTCAAGCGGCTATTGATGCCGCTGCGGCAACCAGCCAGTTAGCAGAAAATGAAAAACCGCTTATCTTTCGCAATAGTAAAAATTCCCGTAACTTTTTTGATAAACCCGGCTGCTAATGGAGCTTAAGAGCTACAGGACAACATTGAGCATCCGGCACGTTCCCGCGCCCAATCAGGGCGTTTAGCCGCAAACGAGGCTTTGCCGGGCTGTTCGGTATAAGGATGGCGAAGTACCTCCAGCAGCTCGTCAACCATACTGTAATCACCTTGTTCAGCCATATCAATCGCGAGTTGCGCCAAATAGTTGCGTAACACATAGCGTGGATTGACGGAATTCATGGTTACACGCCGTTGTTCATCATCGCTCTTTTCTTGCTGCAAACGTTGAATATAACGTCTAAGCCAGATATCCAGACGTCCGTTATAGTCAGTTGTCCGCTGTTGAGGCACATAATAGGCTTCCTCTAAGGGTTCGGCCAATAACGTTGCACTTGCATTGCTATCGCTAATATTGACCATTGCCAGCTGACGAAAAAAAACTGTCATATCCGTTTCAACCAATGGCAAAATTTCCAATAACTCCGTACAAAGTGCCTCATCTGTAGCCGGATTATAGCTTTTTAAACCCAGCTTAGCTGCCATCGCCGCTTGCCAGCCCTGTATATAGGTTTCTGTGTACTGATCCATGGCTTTACGCAAGGGTTCAGCTTTCTTAATTAAGGGATACAGCGCGTTGCCTAATTGCGCCAAGTTCCAGAATGCAATCGCGGGCTGATTACCATAACGGTAACGGCGTTCTCCGGCATCAGTGGTATTCGGCGTCCACTCTGGATCGTAATTTTCCAGCCAGCCATAGGGGCCATAATCAATGGTAAGACCCAGAATCGACATATTATCGGTATTCATGACCCCATGCACAAAACCCACGCGTTGCCAATGCACAATCATTTCCGCAGTCTTACGGCAAACCTCTTCAAACCAGGTGATATAAACAGCAGGCGTGGGCTCCCCTAAATGCGGGAAATCCGTGCGGATAGTATAGTCGACCAGTTTGCGCAAATTATCCAACTCATCGCGTGCCGTCAAAATCTGAAAATGCCCAAAGCGGGTAAAAGAAGGCGCTACGCGACACACCACTGCACCCGGCTCAGCTTTCGGATTACCGTTGTAAAACATGTCCCGAATCACTTGCTCGCCGGTTATTACACAACTTAGCGCGCGGGTAGTTGGTACGCCCAAGTGATACATCGCTTCGCTGCATAAAAATTCGCGCACCGATGAACGCAATACGGCCAAGCCATCGGCACTCCGTGAGTAAGGTGTTGCGCCTGCGCCTTTTAATTGTAAGGCCCAGCGCTGACCTTCACTGTTGATGACTTCCCCTAAGTTAATGGCACGGCCATCGCCTAATTGCCCAGCCCACTGGCCAAACTGGTGACCGCCATAGCAAGTTGCATAAGGTTCCATGCCTTTTGCCAAACGGTTACCGGCCATTATTTGGGTAAAAACCTCCGAGCCGCACGCTTCCCTGGTTAAATCCAGAAAATCAGCGACCTCTCTCGAATAGGCCACTAAGCTCGGATTTGCAACCGGTGTAGGTAATACCCGCGAATAACAGGCACCATAGACTTGCCGCCGCTTATTTGAGACATCGGGATCATCCGGCAATTCATGGATGAACCGGTTATCAAAGATTAAGTCATCAAGATGAAGGTGTTTTGGCTGGGAAGTCATAATAGTTCAAATGAAAAGTAAGGAATTCGTATATCTGCTGAATAGTGCATTTTTTAGCATTGTACTGGTTTTACTAAAGTTAACGCTTAGCATTTATAAGGGTGAGCTATTGTCAATCAAGATTTAATGAACAATTAAATAAATTGTAGGGGGCACGCCCAAAATAGCATAAAATTATGCAATGAATTGAGAAGCAATCATAAAGTCACTGACATTTAATTCACAATTCAGGGAATAGTCATTCTTCACACACATCAAAAGGTAATTCTACAATGGACATGAACAATATCATCCAAATGGGTGCGCAACTCTTTAAAAGTCAATTAGATAATAATCATGATGGTCAGTTGGATATGACCGAGGTTTCCTCTGCATTGACTAGCCTGTTTTCCAACAATCAAGGTCAACTTGATATTGGCTCCCTGTTGAACAATATGAAAGGGGGCGATTTAATGGCTATGGCCGCATCTTGGTTGGGGGATGGCCCTAATAATGCCGTTCAGCCTAGCCAACTATCCCAAATTTTCGGTGACGAAAAAATTGCAGCATTCGCCAGGCAATTAGGCCTTTCACCAGAAAAAGCCTTAACTGGATTAACCGAAGCAGTACCTGCGGTCGTCGACAAATCCTCTAGCGGCGGATCATTACTGGATATGGTCGGTGGTGTCTCCGGTGCCATTAACCTAGCCAGCAAACTGTTTGCACGTTAAATACTTTAAATTACACGCCCATTAGGCCAATCAATTTAACTAAAAGGATACATCATGAAAAAAAGCTTTTTTTTGACGCTGATGCTGCTGATAAACAGCGCTGCTTTTGCGTCTACTGATCATTACCTGCTACGTGATAACAATCATGTTTATCATTTAAAAATCACTAAAATTGCCGACGACATTAAAGTCAGTGCCGATGTGGACTTTGAACCCAATGCCTCTGAAAGCGGAAAACGCGCCTGTACGGCGGACATTTCCGGCGAGGCTAAAAGCGAAAGTGAAAATGTGTTAGTGCTAAAACGGCAAATGGAAGGCGAAGCGCACTTTTGTACCCTTAAAATCCAGTTAAGCCCTACTGGCGCAAAACTCGAACAATCCAAAGATTGCAGTTATTTCGCCGCTGGTCTCTGCCATTTTAATACCGATGGCAAAGAGCTGCTTAAATTGAAGTAACCTCTTATTTCCAAAAGCATGCAACTAAGCTGCAATCAAATCGGTTGCAGCTTAGGCTTAAGAAAGACCCATCGGTTCATTTAAGCCCGGCACTCCCTTAAACTTTATCGACTCAACTAATCGCTTTTATGGCAGCATCAATCTGTTGTGTCAGCTGAATTGCGGCTAACTTATCCACTTCACCTTGCTGTACAGTTATCGGCGCACCAAAAACAATCCGGATACGTGGCCTGCTGAACAAATGCCTAAATTCAATCGCTTCCGGCCCCGCATAATGGGCGGGGATAATATCGACACCGGCATGTAAGGCGATGGTCGCCGCACCGCGTTTAACGCCGCTTTCACCATGACTCCGCGTGCCTTGTGGAAAAATCAGTACCGTCCCACCTTTTTCTAATAACGTGATGGTATGTTTAATTGTTGCTGGCGACGTCCTGTTTCGGTCAACAGGAAAACCACCGCCAGAACTCACAAACCAGCGCATGAAGGGATTAATAAACAACTCACGCTTCGCCATCTGCTGCAAAAAAACCGGATACGCGGCATAACCCATCCATAAAGGATCAGCCCAACCAATATGGTTCGAAACCACAATTTTTCCTTTGGGTGACTGTAAATGCTGCGCGCCAATAACTTCTACCCTGGCGACCCATGACATAAAGAATTTCAAGACTCGAATGAACAGTGAAGGAGGTGGTGTTAAGTGAGTCATGGGATGATTACACAATAAGTTCAAATGCCATCTATAGGCTAAATAGTAAATAACATTTAGTACTGGAAAATTCAATTTTTAAAGACTTACCGTTACTTGCGATTATAGAGCAAACCTACCAACAACTTCAAATAGCAAGACCCCAAGCTTGTTGTATAATGACCCCTCCAGGCACGCTTGAAGCAACAAGTAAAATGCACTGACCAGTTAAACTAAAGCTTACCCCTGTTGCTTTTAATTCCTGTCAAAAATCCTTTAACGGATACAGCTTACAGCCATTCCCTTATTACGGTTCACACCTTCCCTAATATGAACTTAACCGCCGGTTTTCTGCAACAATGTCAGCACGTCCCAGACGCTATCGCGTTTACAGAGGGCGACAGACAAATCAGTTATACACAACTACACAGAAACAGCCAAAACATCGCAACAACCCTTCAGCAGCGCTTAAATCTTCAATACTATTCCGGGCAACACCAAATTGCGCTGTTATTGGACAGGGGCATTGATGCAGCGACGGCCATTTATGGGATATTAATGGCAGGAGCCATTTATGTACCGCTGGACATTAATAACCCAGCCAACCGCTTAAACTTTATTATTGATGATGCCCAGCCAAGCTTGATTTTAGGTCTGGGAAGCTGTCCAGACTGGTTGGAAACGCCTGAAAAATGGCTGGACATTCAGGACTTACCGACGACTTTGCCCACCATTTCACCCACTACTATTGAACCCGGTGCGTTAGCTGCCATTTTATATACCTCTGGATCAACCGGCTCACCTAAGGGTGTCGCATTGGGCCACCAAGCCATGCTTAATTTCAGTAGCTGGGCAGCGGATACTTTTACACTTAACGCTGAGGATAGAATTGCCAGCCTGGCACCATTCCATTTTGATTTGTCGGTTTTTGATTTGTTTAGCAGCTTATCTAAAGGTGCCAGTGTGCATTTTATGCCAGCCACTTTAGCCTTATCGCCCAGCCGTTTGACCGCATGGCTAAGCGGGCAAGCAATTAGCTGCTGGTATACCGTACCCTCAATCTTAAGTTTTATTGCCCTTAAAGGAGCCTTAACGACTACACCGCTAAACACCCTAAAAACCTTGCTATTTGCCGGAGAAGTATTTCCAACTCCGCTGTTAATGAGTCTGGCGGAGCAACTGCCACAGGTGAAACTTTATAACCTGTATGGCCCTACCGAAACCAATGTTTGTTGCTATTGGCCGGTTGAGCGTAAGCGCTTACAGGCAGACGTACAGATTCCAATTGGTTTGCCTGCTTGTAATGCCCGGCTGAAAATAAACGAAGAAACCGGGGAATTATGCGTGCAAAGTGCCAATAATTTTGCGGGCTACTGGCAACAGGGTAAACTAAGTGCTCCCGTTGCTGCCGGCAATTGGTATGCCACGGGCGATAAAGTTTCGCTAAATCAATATGCTGAATACTGTTATCACGGACGTCTGGATAGGATGCTGAAATGTTCGGGCTACCGCATAGAGCCGGCTGAAATTGAACAAGCCCTTAACCAGCTCCCCGCAATTGAAAGCTGTGCGGTTGTAGGTATAGGTGATGCAAACAATGGACAACGGCCTGCCGCAGCGGTGGTTTTAAAGACCCATTACACCCTGACAGATATTGTCAATCCGATAAAGGCTCAGCTCCCTGCATACATGCATCCCTGTAAATTTTTAGTGCTGAAAAAACTGCCGCTATTATCAAACGGTAAAACTGATTTTCAGGCCATTAAAGCGTTGTTTAATAATTAACCTTCCATGAATAATCGACTCCCGCCAATCGGCGACCACCCTGCAACTAAGCTACGCTTGCAATACTATGCGCAACAAGGCTTGCTGAAACATGCCATTCCGGTTGAGTTTAACGGGCTGGGTGATACTTTTCAGCAACTGGTACAGGCACATGCGGCCTTGGGTCTGGAATGCCTTGACACAGGGCTGGTGTTATCAATCAATGCACATGTTTGGGGGGCTATTTTTCCGCTACTCATTTACGGCACGGCGGAACAGCAGCAATGCTGGCTGCCGGATTTATTAAACGGTCAACTCATTGGGGGGCATGCAATCACCGAGCCTGAAGGCGGCTCTGACCTTAATGCTATTAACACCCTCGCCAGTGCCACGGCGGGTGGTTTTCACCTAACTGGCTGTAAACGCTATATTACCAATACGCCTATTGCTGACGTATTAATTATTTATGCCAGGCTTAATCAGCAGTTATCCGCGTTCATTGTCAAAAAAGACGATGCCGGTGCGCAGTTTACCGCTCAAACCCAAGTGAGCGGTTGTGCGACTGCAACCATGGGCGATGTAGTGCTGGAGCAGTGCTTTATTCCCAGCAACCGCCAATTAGGTTCGCTTGGGGCTGGCGCAATGATGATCCAAAGTGCTTTAGAGCTGGAACGGGCATTTATTTTTGCAGGCATCAGTGGCATTATGCACTGGCAATTGAGCGAGGTTATTCGCTTTAGCCGGGAACGCAAAGTTAACGATAAGCCCTTGGGCCATAATCAGGCAATCAGCCATAAAATTGCGGATATGCAGTTGCGTTTAGATACTATCCGCCTATGGCTGAATGAATGTGCGCGGCTAAAAGACGATCGTAAACGCATTACGCTAGCAAGTGCGCAAACCAAATTATTGGCCAGTGAATCGTTTTTGCAATCCAGTCTGGATGCTATTCAAATTATGGGCGCGCGGGGATTGGAAATTGATAACCGGCTGTCTCATTTGGTGCTGGATGCAATGGCTAGCCGCTTGTTTTCAGGCGCTTCTGAAATCCAGCGTAATATTATGGCGGCCTTGTTAGGCGTTGGTACGACCTAAAAGCTTCATTTGCAAGAGACCTTGGATTTTTTTGAAACCCTGTCCACAGCGTTATATGCGAACAGGGTGGCGTCATTTTAGCTACATTTACCCGCTTGTGTTGCAGCAGGCACTTCGATCAAGCGACCGGTTTTGCAATCGTAAATATAACCGTAAACAGGGATATCTGAAGGCACCAACGGATGATTTTTAATACGGGTAACATCTTCCAGTACACTGGATTCCTGATCTTTTATAGTCAGCCAATCAATATAGTTACCTTCTGCAGAACCATGGCCCTCACAGCAATCATGCCAACCAGAAGCATCAATAGAAGCGGTTTTTAAGCTACTGTTTAACAAGCCGCGCATGATCTCGTCAGTAAACAGCTCCATGCCGCAATTAGTATGGTGAATAACAAACCATTCGCGGGTACCTAATAATTTATAGGAAATTACTAAAGAACGGATCGCATCATCGCTTGCACGTCCTCCGGCATTGCGGATAACATGCGCATCACCTTCCGATAGCCCGGCGTATTTAGCAGGATCCAAACGCGCATCCATACAGGTCAAGATTGCAAAACTCCTGCCCGGTGGCAAAGGTAGTTCACCTTTAACGCCAAAATCATTTACATACTCTCTATTTGCCGCTAATACTTCATGTAGAATTTTACTCATAGCACTCTCACGCCTTTCATTATTATTGTTAATATCAGAACCTCCTGCTGTCTTATTGAAAGCTAACAAACACCCAGGAGGATTTAGGATTTTCAAGCACACCGAGTTTACTCCAATAAACCAGGGTTTTAAATAGCGCTATAAATTTATACAATATAAACTAACAGTTTATAAAAAACAGCTAACATGGATAAATTAAATAACATTCAAGTGTTTTGTCGGATTGTTGAACTCGGCTCGTTTGCAGCGGTCGCGCGTGAAATGCATCTCTCAGCCATGATGATCAGTAAATACCTGGGCCATCTTGAAGAATCCCTGGGCGTTAATTTATTAAATCGCACCACCCGGCAACTAAGCATGACCGAAGCAGGTGAATTATATTATCACCGCAGTAAACAGTTGCTGGATGATTTCTCGGAGTTGGATGAATACACTTCACAATTGGGTCGACATATTAAAGGTACTTTAAAAATCAGCGCACCCATTGATTTTGGTGGCATTTACTTGGTACCTGCAATAGAGGCTTACCAGCGTGAGTATCCCGATGTAAAAATATCGATGACCCTGGATAATTGTCATGTCAATTTAAGTGAAGGCAATTACGACTTGTCTATTTTGGTCACCGACCAGCTGGATTTAGGCGTGGTTGCTAAAAAGATTGCCGCCACAAAATTGTGTACCTATGCGTCGCCTGCTTACATTGCCAAACATGGCCAACCTCAGCACATTGATGAACTCACCACGCATCGGTGTTTGCATTACAATGGCACACCCCATAAGGATTATTGGTTGTTTAATGTTAATCATCTCGAAACTAAAATTAAACCCAACTGGCACTTTGCCTCCAACAATGGCCGAGCCTTATGTCAAGCGGCTGCATTAGGCATGGGCATCACGCAAGCCCCCGAAATATCGGTCGCAAACTATTTGGCACAAGGGCAGTTAATTGAAATTTTGCAGAATTACCGAATTTCATCCCTGGCCATTTATGCGACCTATCTGCAAAGACGCTTTCTCCCTGCAAAGCTAAGTACCTTTGTGGCGTTTTTAATTCACTATTTCGCAGCAAATACTGCTTAACGCATCAAGGACAGGACTTAAGTCGTGATTGATCAGGCACACAAAATACTCCGTAACATATTTGGTTACGAGCACTTTAGGGGACAACAACAAGCGGTTATTGAGGAAATATTAGCCGGTCGGGATGCCTTAGTCTTAATGCCCACTGGCGGCGGTAAATCGTTGTGCTACCAGATTCCCGCTTTGGTTAAACCAGGGGTCGGCATTGTTATTTCGCCCTTGATCGCGCTGATGCAGGATCAAGTCAGTGCCTTGCATCAATCCGGTGTGCAAGCGGCATTTTTAAATTCCACGCAGAACTATGAAGAAAATCAACAAATCGAACGGCGTTTGCTTAATAACTCACTGGATTTACTTTACATTGCCCCCGAGCGGCTCAATTCAGAACGTACGCTAGCCTTGTTGCAGCGCTGCCAGATTAATTTGTTTGCGATTGATGAAGCGCATTGCGTTTCCCAATGGGGGCACGACTTTCGGGTAGATTATTTACAACTTTCCATCTTGCACGAACGTTTCCCCAGCGTCCCCCGCATTGCTTTAACCGCGACCGCCGATGAAAAAACCCGCCAGGAAATCATTCAGCGGCTCGCTTTAGAACAAGCACACTTATTCATTAGCGGCTTTGATCGCCCGAATATTCGGTATCGGATTGTGCAAAAGGACAATGCCCGGCAGCAATTGTTAAACTTTATTAATGCAGAACATGTGGGGGATGCTGGGATTGTCTATTGTTTATCCCGCAATAAAGTCGATGCTACCGCCGAATGGTTACGCAATAAAGGGATGCGTGCTTTACCCTATCATGCCGGCATGTCGCCGCAAGCTCGCCAAAAAAATCAACATCAATTTTTAATGCAAGAAGGGGTCATTATCGTCGCTACCATTGCCTTTGGAATGGGCATTGATAAACCCAATGTCCGTTTTGTAGCACACTTGGATTTACCCAAAAGTATTGAAGCTTATTACCAAGAAACTGGGCGCGCAGGACGCGACGGCTTGCCTGCAAATGCCTGGATGGCCTATGGTTTACAAGACGTTATCACGCTCCGGCAAATGCTGGGCAACTCCAATGCCGACGAGCTGCACAAGCGTGTGGAACTGCATAAACTGGATGCCATGCTGGCGTTATGTGAGCAAGTCAGTTGCCGCAGGCAAAGTCTGCTCAGTTATTTTGGCGATACACTTGAGCAACCCTGCGGCAATTGCGATAGCTGTTTGGAACCGGCACAAACCTGGGATGGGACTATCGTTGCGCAACAAGCGTTATCTTGCATTTACCGCACTGGGCAGCGTTTTGGCGTCGGGCACTTATTGGATGTTTTGCTGGGCAAAGTCAATGAACGGGTCAAAAGTTTAGGCCATGATAAGTTATCTACCTTCGGTATTGGCAAAGCCTTGGATGAGCAACAATGGCGCTCGGTGTTCCGCCAGTTGATTGCGCGCGGTTTAGTCGAAGTAGATTTAGAAGGATTTGGGGGATTAAGGTTGAACCCACAATGCCGTCCGATTTTACGGGGTGAACAGCAATTAATGTTACGCCAGGATTTGCAACCCTCTAAAACCACTTCCACCGTAAAAAACAAATCCCGCTTAACGGTCGCACGCGATACTGAATTATGGGACGCTTTACGTACAAAACGTAAAGAGATTGCCAGCGGACAGGATGTACCGCCTTATGTCATTTTTCATGACGCCACGTTGATGGCAATGATGGAAGCAAAACCTTTAACCCTACAACAACTGGCTCAACTCTCAGGCGTAGGGGCGCGAAAACTGGAATTATACGGTGCGCAATTTTTAGCGGTTATTGCAGCATTTAACCAAGGAACACAAGGTCCAATTGGCTTAAAAGATACCGTCGCAGAATCCGTTGCCTTATTTAGACTCGGGTATGACGTCGAGCAAATCGCCAAACAGCGGCAATTAAAGATGGATACGATTTACCTGCACCTGTCTGAAGCGATGAAAGAAGGCTCAGTAGTTTTGCAGGAGGTTGTGGACTTACCCCCTGCGGAGATTACTTTAATTCAAGAAGCCTTACTAAAGTTGCCCGAAGCACAAAACAGTGCGCTTAAGCCAGTGTTTGATGCTTTCTCAGGCGCTTACAGTTACGGTGTATTACGCTGTGTAAGATCTGCGCTTCAGAACTGAATGCGCCCTATTACTCGCTAGTAATTCATTTAAGGCCCAGTTTTTTGAGTTTAACAAAACCCTCGCCAGTATTGACCCAAAACTCGTCATTGAAAATATCCTCCACGGTAGAGGCATTGGTTTTTAAACAATCTTCAACTTGTTCATAAACAATTTTCCCCTGCGCTTTTGAGCTTACTGGCGGCGTGCTGTCATCAGTGTAGCAAACATCCATCTCAATAATGGGCGTCGACGAATCGGATGAGGCATTTTTTGTACATGAAACCACATTAATTACCTCAGATTCTCCATTCGTGGTAACCGTAACGTCCTTAGTGGTTTTAATCGAAATACCGTTTTCCATGGCTTGTTGTGGACAGTAATCGAGATTATCCGGCTCAGGAATACAGGTCTTAGTAGATACTTTAAGCACATTACCGGCCTGAGTAAGCGTATGCCCTGTCGAGATTTTCGACACATCACACACTTTTCCAGAAGGAGGGGCTGAAGGAGTTACCAACTTCAGGGCATTAGCCACAGTATCAAATAAAACAGGGCTTTCCCCTTTTCGTAGCGCGTTTCCGGTTATGTAGTAAACCTTATTATCCTGGGTATTAATGCCTGTATAAAAATCCGTACTGGCATAAGCCCGATATAACCAGGGACTCAGCGTTTGGGTGGCCTGATGGGAAGGTAAAATATCGGGGAACCTCTGTTCTGCCCAGTTTAAAATAGTATCCGTGTCCGCGCTTATATCAGCTACGGCTGCATTGGCATTCATTAAAAAAGCTACTGCAAACGCCAACGTCAAAACTGCGTCGCCTCTATTTTCCAGTAACCGGGTATCCATTTTCATATACTCAAATCTTCAAAATAAATAATAAAATCAAAGCGGCTCTCGGCGCTGCACCCTGCGAATAACTATTTTCAAACAGGCACAACCTGAACAACACTTTCTACCTTGCTGTAAAACCTCACGCAAGCACCACGCCGATAAGTATAGATCAACAAAAAAAAAATGTCAGAAAGTTCAAATAAAACCGTTTTTGGTGATTGCGATAACAAAAATGTACACAAAGCAACCCAGCGCCCCCGCGAACGCCAACCAGCGCTTTGGCCCACGGTTGTGCATACACAGAACCCCCAACGCTATGTAGGCCAGCAACATGAAAAACTTGCTGATGATCCAGCCAAAATCCCTATCCAGCCAACCACCCATTACAATCAACGCTACACCACTGATAATGAGTAACGTATCCAGCACATGCGGGGCAATTTTACTGAGCTTGTTTTGTAAGGCTTCCGGTTTAAATTCGGAGAGCAATACGCGCCCTACAAAGCCAGCTAGCGAGAAAAAAATAAGGGTTAAATGTAATGTTTTAAGCATGATAGCCTCGATAAATGCACAAATAGCAAAGTGTAGCGACTTAAAATGACTGCTGGTAGATACGCATTTGTACGTCCCTACACAGCTATTGCCTGTCAAACCTATAGTAGAAAACCACTTCGGTAGCATAACAAGATAGTTAGCCTCACGCCATCATATAACACCCTGCTCAATAATGGGCAAAACCCAGTAATGAATATTGGCGCCAGAAAACTCCTGACGCAATTGCGCTAATAAATCTGCCAATCCCTCTGCGGGTACGTAAATTTGAAAACGAATTTCTTTATGCCTGCCAGTGACCTGTTCTGTTAGGGTGAGGCCACTATTTAGATGGTGATGCGCACTGACCGGAAAACTACTGAATCCACGCTCCACTTCCAATAACAACAATCTATCGACAATCGAGCCTTCAATACCAGGAGGCACATTAAGCGTCACTAAATATTCCTGCGCACTCATAGCTTAACCCCTGTTTCGCCACTTTTGGCTACGCCAAATAATTTAAACAAAATCGGCAATAAAAATAACGTTAAAAACGTAGACGATACCAGTCCCCCAATTACGACAATGGCAAGTGGCCTTTGGATTTCAGAGCCCGGACCAGTTGCAAATAACAGCGGAATCAAGCCGAAAGCAGCGATACTCGCGGTCATTAACACCGGGCGTAAGCGTCTGGAAGATCCCAGGGTAACCACTTTCGTCAAATCCATACCCAGCACTAATAGTTGATTAAAATAGCTCACCATCACCACGCCATTCAGTACCGCAATCCCCAACAAGGCAATAAATCCGACCGAGGCGGGTACGGATAAATACTCACCCGACACCCACAGTCCAAATACCCCCCCTACCATCGCTAACGGAATATTCGATAATACCAAAATCGCCTGACGCACTGAGCCAAAGGTTGAAAACAATAATAAAAAAATCAGCCCCAACGAAATAGGCACCACCAGCGATAAGGTTGCCGCTGCGCGTTGCTGGTTTTCAAACTGACCACCAAATTCAAGCGTATAGCCAATGGGCAATGGCACTTGTTCAGCGACTTTTTTGCGGGCCTCATCCACAAAGCCCACTAAATCGCGATCTTGTACATTACTCCGCACTACCACAAAACGTTGGCCTTTTTCCCTGCCAATACCAACCACACCTTCGACCTTAGCCAATTTTGCAATCGCTGTGATCGGCGCATGCCCGCCATTCGGCAAGGCAATTTGTAAGTTTTCAAAATTTGAGGTATCACTGTTGCCACGCAAAATAAGCGGTGTGCGTTTAATGCCTTCTTGCACAATACCCAGATTTAAGCCTTCTATCTGAGCGCGTAACAGAGTTTCAACACTGTCACTATCTAGTCCCAAACGTCCGGCAGCCAATTTATCAATAGTCAATTGTAAAAATTGCATACCGCTATTTTGTTTAGCAAACACATCGCTGGAGCCGGTAATGTGTTTTAACACCTCGGCAATTTGTAACGATTTTTCATTTAGCACCGTCAGATCCGGGCCAAATAATTTAATGGCAACATCCCCTCGGGTACCGGTCAGCATTTCTGACACCCGCATTTCAATAGGCTGCGTAAAGCCAAAGGCAATACCCGGTGTTTGCGCCATTACTTTACGAATATCTTCAATTAATGCCTCTTTACTGGGCATGCGCCACTGCTCTTTAGGTTTTAGCACCAAAAAAGTGTCGGTTTCATTTAAGCCCATCGGATCAAGCCCCAATTCATCCGAACCGACCCGTGAGACTACGGTGGCTATTTCAGGAATATGCTTCAGCAGATTTTTTTGCACCTGCCCATCCAGTACCACTGATTGCTCCAGGGTAATCGACGGTAACTTTTCCAATTGCACAATAATATCGCCCTCATCCATCGTGGGCATAAAAGTACTGCCAATTTGCGAAAACACGACACCGGTAGCAAGCAAAAGCGCCCCAGCGCCAACAAAGACTTTTTTACTATTTCCCAAACACCATAACAGTGCCGGTTGATACAGTTTTTGGAGTTGTCTGGGCAACCACGGCTCTTCGTGCGAAACCTCTTTTAATAAATAGGACGCAATGACCGGAATCACCGAAAGCGATAAAATCAACGAGCCACTTAACGCAAAAACGATGGTTAAAGCCACCGGTGTAAATAACTTGCCTTCCAAACCCTGCAAAGTTAGCAACGGCAAAAACACGATAATAATAATTAAAATCCCGGAGGTCACGGGCGCGGCAACTTCGCGGGTGGCACGATATATAACATGCAGCCGTGGCAAACGCTTGGCTTTTTCAGTATGCGCCAGATGCGTAATGAGATTTTCAACCACCACTACTGCAGCATCAACCAGCATACCGATTGCAATCGCCAACCCGCCTAAGCTCATAAGGTTAGCCGACATCCCCATAGCATTCATCAATATAAAGGTAAATAAAGCCGCCAACGGTAATGCCAAGGCAACCGTTAATGCCGCCCGCAAATCCCCTAAAAATAAAATCAGCAAGATCACCACCAGCACAATGGCTTCCAGCAAGGCATGAAAAACCGTATCTACCGCTTTATCCACCAGATTGCCGCGATTATAAAAAACCTTGGCGGTAACCCCTTTCGGAAAAGCTGCGCTAATATCAGCCAATTTTTTCTCAATTCCGGCAATGGTTTGCCGGGCATTTGCACCCCGTAAACTCAGCACCAAACCGGTTACGGCTTCCCCTTCACCGTTCTTACTGACCGCGCCATAACGGGTTAACGCGCCGATCTTCACCTCCGCAACATCACTTACCGTGATTGGAATGCCGTTATTGTTATCCACCACGATAGTCCGGACATCATCCAGGTTTTTAATCCGGCCTTCCGCCCTAACAATCAAGGCTTCTTCGCCGTCTGTCAAGCGGCCAGCCCCATCGTTCCGGTTATTACGTTCTAGCGCCGACATTAATTTATCAATGCTGATATTTCTAGCCGATAGGCGGGTATTGTCCGGTATAACTTCAAAACTTCTCACCAATCCACCCAGTGAATTGACGTCAGCCACCCCGGATACCGTGCGTAGGGCGGGGCGAATGACCCAATCCAATAAATCCCTGCGCTCCATAAGACTCAAACCGCCGCCTTCGACAGTAAACATATACATTTCACCTAATGGCGTCGTCATAGGCGCAATGCCGCCGCTCACGCCTGCTGGTAAATTGCCCCACAAGGTGTTCAAACGTTCGGCTATCTGTTGCCGCGCCCAAAAAATATCGGTGCCCTCGGCAAAATCAACCGTGATATCCGTCAGGGCGTATTTAGCAATGGAGCGCAGCATGGTTTGATGTGGAATGCCTAACAGCTCGACTTCAATGGGTGCAGTAATCCTGGCCTCTACCTCTTCAGGGGTCATCCCTGCCGCTTTAACAATAATTTTCACCTGGGTAGGTGAGACTTCAGGAAACGCATCAATGGGAATGTGTTTAAACGCATAATAACCGCCACCCGCCAACAAAAAAACCGCTAACAAAATGAGGATGCGCTGGCTTAACGCGAAGCGAATCAAATTAGCCATTACTCAGCACGCCCTAAACCCAACCAGTTAGCCTTCAAGGCAACCGCACCTTTCAGGGCAATTTCTTCATCTCCCTTAAAGTCACCTTGAATAATCGATTCATCACTTAACTTACCAATAACGGTAATGGGGCTGACGCTGAATCCTTCCGGTGTCCGGGTAAACACGAAAGCCTTGCCTTCATTCTGGGCAATAGCGGTATTGGGTACTTTAAACGCACCTGCTTCTGAAGCTTGGGTAATCTGGATATTAATGCGCTGTCCAGCCCGCACGGCTGGTTGACCGCCCTTAATAACCGCCCGTGCCAACAGGGTTTGATTTTCAGGATTAACGCTCTGGCCCAATAGCCGGATCTCAGCACGGGTAGCCGTATTTTCAATTAAGACACTGTCACCAATTTTAATGCTACCGATTTTTTCCTGCGGAATCGCAATGTCTAGCCACAGCTCACTCAAATCAGCGAGCCGATAAAGCGGTGCCAACATATCTATCCGCGTCCCTACCACCGCCATGCGTTCCAAAATAACGCCGCTAATTGGCGCACGAACGTTGAATTGACTGGTGAGTTGATGGGTGCGGCTTAATTGATCAATATCGGCTTTTAACATACCCGCTATTTCAAGCAGCTGCTTTGCTTCATTGACATCTAAAACCGCCGCATTATAGAAACTAAGGGTTTCCTGCTCGCGGCGATTGGCAATCACGCCTTCCTTAAGCAATTTTTTATCCCGCTGATACGTTGCGGATGCTAGATTCAAGGCACTGCTTGCTTTAAGGTAACGGCCTTGTAAGGCCAATAAATCCGGGCTGTTAATCTGTGCTAAAAGATCCCCTTTTTTAACGTTATCCCCTATCGACGCATTTAATTTCGCTATTAACCCTGCTTGCGAGGTGCTAACAACATACTCGTGCGCTGGTGGAATAACGACTTTCGCAGGCGCAGATAACAAGGGCACATGCTTAACCGGTGTTAGCTTCCCTAAGACCACCCCTAGATTATTGAAATGCTCTGCCGATATTTGCACTGTATTGGCTGCCATAACCGGTAAAGCCATTGGCATAAGACATACAGCGAAAATCAAACTTAGCCTTAAGCGCTTAGTTAGTTGCCTTTCGTTCAATCTGAACATTACTGTCATTTTTTTCATGGAAACACACCTACCGCTTGATTATAAAGGGCTATATCGCGCTGTAACATGACCGCACGCTGTTTAGCATTAAGAACGGCTTGTTGCGTTCTGGATTCAATTTTTAATAAATCTATAAGATTAATTTCACCAACCGAAAAACTTAGCTCGGTCATACGTAAATGTTCTTGGGCGACGCGTTGTAATTCATTGGCAATACCTAATTCAACCCGGTTAACTTCCAAATTGTGTTCGGCTTCGTGATGGGCTAATTCTAAATCGCGGAGCAATTGTTGCCGTTCGCTAAGTAGTTTGTTTAATTCAACATTCAGCGCTGCAAGATGCGGGTTAAGGGTGTGCGCTTCACCACCAAAAGGGACACTAACCCCAATATTAAAACTTTCGGTTTTATTACTGCGTGGATCATTTCCTTCATCACTGTTAATACCCACAGCCAATTGGGTTTGGCCTGACCCAATTAGGGTGGCCGCTTTAATTTCAGCCTGTTTGCGCTCAACCTGGCTATTAAGCGCGACTAAAGCCGGGTGATTTTCCTGAATAGTGGCTAAATTAACCAATTGTTCCTGATACATCCCAGGAACCTTCGCACCCTGAGTAATACTCAGATAGCGTTTGCGCGCGTGCATTAATTCAGCTTCAGTCATAGCCAGTACCGAGTGCTTTTGCAACAGCTCAGTTTGCGCTAATAAAAAATCTGCCCGCGGCAAATCGCCTAGTTCAACCCTACGCGCCACCTTGGCCAACAATTTTTCCAGCGTTTTGGCTTCAATTTGAGTTTGTTCATAATCCAGGTTAGCCAACGCTATCATCCATAAAGCATTACGCACCAGGCCAGCCACCCGCAATTTAAGTGCATCTGCTTGTGCCAGGGCATTATGTTCAGCGAATTTCGCAACCCGCTGTTCAGCATCGCGTTGGCCGATATTCCATAAAGGCACTTGTACACTCGCATCTATGTAATGTAAGGTGCCACTGGTGGCTTCCTGATAGCGCAGCCCGGCCTGGGATGCTCCCGCTGTCCAACTGTCACTGCGGCCTCTTAAAGTAACCGCTTCTTTTTCCAGTGCATCTAACCAGCTGGCATCCGGCATTTTTTCCAGCGTCGTAGCAACCACCGCCGATAGCTTAAGCTTTGGATCAATTTCAATGGGATCATTGTGGCTGACGAAGCTTGACTTAATATCGGTGTGGGTCATATCACCGGGATGTTGCGCGTCATACTCAACAATCAGCTCGGGAACCGGCGCGGACAAATCCAGCGGAGACTGTGGTGGCATCGCAGCACAGAAAGGTGCCGTCAAGATTGCCGCTAAAAAAAACAGCAAACGCGCCCGTAACAGGTTAAAAAAAACCATAGTAAAAAACTCCGGCATACGGTTTAAAAACCGCGCGATAAAAAATTAAGTTAAGAATTGGGCCAGTAAATTCTCACCGAGAATTTAAATAAAACGAAGCTTAAAACAAAGGCGGGGCGCGAGGGGCGTAGCGAGGAGTGTATAAATAAGGAACAAATGCAGCTATGTGCGGTGAAAAATTACTGTCGGTTGCGATTATCAGCACATTGAAAACGAAAGCAGGCTGATGAATATACGCACCATCAGCATTATCCACTACATTTTCTGGCTGTTTATTTTTAACGCCAGCTTCAATACTGACAATTAAATTGCTGGAACTGAAATTACAGTCCAACGCCTGTAAAGTCGGCGCTTCAACACCAACAGTACGACTTTCAAGGCCTGGCAAGTGAATACCGGCACTGGTAAAATGCTTACCAACATGCGCATGCACCAGCGGCGCAAATAATTGCAGCAGCACCAGCAGAATAACTAAAAAGTTGCGGGATAAAATAAACATTGCAGCTATAGTATGCTGATTAACAAGAATATACAACTGAAATATAAGGTTTTTTAAATTCAGGCACGCGCAGCCAAGCTTCTGTAAACCCTATCAATAAGCACCCGCAATCTTTCTGAATTTAAACATTTCTCTCCCTACTAATCTCTGCTAACATTCGACCTATCGAGCTTGACTCGATTACCTGCGCAATTCAAACCGTTAGGTTTCGTAGCACCACCTCAATATGAAATCTGACTAAACACTCAAATGAGGTGAGATTTTGGAGATAGATAATGGATAAACTTACAGCCCTCTCTTTAAGTATTGGTGCCCTAGCTGGACTCGCAACCTTTTTGGCCGTTGGCCCCTTAAGCGGCTTCTTTTTTATATGGGCAGCAACCATTGCCTGGGCAGCCTATTTCTTTCTGGGTGCGACTAAAGAAGCTTTGGTCAATACGATAGTCTGTGGGATTTTCGGCGTAGTCATGGCTTGGATAACTGCCATCCTGCTCACTGAAATCCCTGCTACCACAGCACTTGGCGTTCCAGTTATGACCGCAATTACTGTTGCCGTTGCCGTCGTGGTGATGTGCCTTGCCGCCAGCATCCCGCAATTGGCAACCATCCCCGCCAGTGTCTTGGGCTATTCATCCACTTTTGCCTATCTCCTGCAAACACCCGACAAATTAACCCAAGAGGTATTACTGGGAGTTTCTTTAAGTAACCCTTTACTGGTTATCTCTATTTCCATCGTGGTAGGCACTTATTTTGGTCAGTTATCAGGCCAACTGGCAGCTAAATGGACCAAAGAATAGTTATTTCTCACCGTTAGAAGAATATATTTAGCGCCCAGACAATCCTTTTCAAATAAATGGGTTGTCTGGATGCCCTATCGAGACATCAAGATTTTTTGAGGGATTAAAAGCCATGCTACGTAAAATTCTAATCGCCAACCGCGGTGAAATCGCCGTGCGCATTATCCGCGCCTGCGCGGAGATGGGGATACGTTCGGTGGCAATTTACTCAGAAGCCGACCGTTTTTCCCTGCATGTTAAAAAAGCCGATGAATCATACTGTATCGGTAGTGAGCCGGTAGCAGGTTATCTCAATGTCTTCGCACTGGTTGACCTTGCGGCCGCAACCGGCTGTGATGCCATTCATCCGGGCTATGGTTTTTTATCGGAAAATGCCGGATTTGCCAAAGCCTGTCAGGAACGCGGCATTATCTTTATCGGACCTTCTGCGGAAGTCATTTCACGCATGGGCTACAAAACCGAAGCCCGCAAAGCCATGATAGCGGCTGGCATTCCGGTAACCCCCGGCACTGAAGGCAATTTGAGTGGCGTTGAAGAAGCCCTGGGAGTCGCAGAGAAAATCGGTTATCCGGTGATGTTAAAAGCAACCTCGGGGGGCGGCGGACGAGGTATCCGACGCTGTGATACCGCCGATGAGCTGCAACGGAATTATGCGCGGGTGATTTCTGAGGCAACCAAAGCCTTCGGGAGCGCTGACGTTTTCTTAGAAAAGTGCATCACTAACCCGAAGCATATCGAAGTCCAAATCCTGGCTGACCATCAAGGCAACACCATTCATTTATACGAACGTGATTGTTCCATTCAGCGCCGTAACCAGAAGCTCATTGAAATTGCGCCTTCCCCACAACTGGATGAAGCGCAACGCCAATATATTGGAGGCTTGGCGGTGCTGGCAGCGAAAGCGGTCGGTTATACCAATGCGGGAACGGTTGAATTTCTACTCGATGATAAAGATCGCTTTTATTTCATGGAAATGAATACCCGCGTGCAGGTAGAACACACTATCACTGAAACCATCACCGGCGTGGATATTGTTGAAGAACAAATTCGGGTGGCGGCTGGTTTAGCGCTGCGCTTCAAACAGGAAGAAATCATCCGGCGCGGCTATGCCATCCAATTTCGCATCAATGCGGAAGATCCTAAAAATGGCTTTTTACCCAGTTTTGGTCACATTTCCCGTTACTATGCTCCAGGAGGTCCTGGGGTAAGAACGGACACCGCCATTTACACAGGTTACGATATTCCCCCGTTTTACGACTCAATGTTAGCCAAAGTGATCGTCAGCGCTTTAACCTGGGAAGACACTATCAAGCGGGGCGAACGCGCCTTGCGTGATATGGGGCTGTTTGGGATTAAAACCACCATTCCGTATTATCTGGAAATTCTTAAACATCCAGAGTTTCGCGCAGCCTGTTTCAATACTGGCTTTGTGGAAAAACATCCAGATTTGGTTAATTACTCCAATAAACCCCGACCGGAAGTATTGGCAAGCGTCATTGCGGCAGTGATGGCTGCACACACAGGATTATAACAGCCTAAACTGTTACAATCGCCCGATTTCGCGTTAGGCAAGCTGCCTAACGCATCCCTTCCCTGGCAGGCTCGGCACGCTGGAGGACTATAAGTTCATTTCAACTTTTAACGCAGACATGCCTTATTTAAGCATAAAAGGATATACCAGTTGTCTCGTTAAGCTAGATGATATTGGTTTGTCAATGCCATATTTAGTCGGCCAGGCAATGCTAGGGAGGTAGTAAGTGCCAAAAATCTTGTCAACCCACGGTAACATGGCTGCAAAATTTTTGTTAGTGACATCTGGACCATCGTTGGCATGATGCCAATGATGAAAGGCTGGCGTAGCAATAAATAGCTCCAAAAGACCAAAGCGCCAACGAATATTGGCGTGGATAAAGAACCCCCAAATCGTGCCAATCAGAATAACCAGCAACGACACGGTATCCATCGCATTCGCCATGGGCTGTGCTAAACCAAAGAGGTACATGGGTACGAAGCCACATAGGCGGGTAAAAACCAAGTCAAACGGATGCGCATGTGTGTTGACCAGCCAGTCAATTTCTTCAGCATTGTGGTGTATGGCATGGAAGCGCCATAGCAAGGGAAATTGGTGCATCCAGCGATGCCCCCAATAAGCGCCAATCTCTCCGACTACCATTGCCAGCATCAGTCGTGCCAATAACGGTAAGTGCCCAGCCCATTGTTGCAGTTCACTGGGTACAATAAATTGCAAGTACCAAGCCAAAGAAGCCATCGGTAGTATCAGCAATTGTGCAGGCAGAAGGCTATTCAGGAAATAATAACTTAAATCAAGAAAAATGCCTTTACGGCATATTTTTTGGCGGTGTAAAGCACACAGCCTCTCTAAAGGGATAAAAATAAGGGCGAGGATAAACAACCAAATGCACAGCCGGATAATATCGATTACAAAAAGTGGAAGCTGTTGTTGAATTTGTTGCAGAGTTTCCATGGCGCCATTGAAACAACAGTTCAAAATTAGACAGTGGCGTAGTCAGCCAATAACTAACTACGCACACCTTTTAGAGTAGCGTGTTAAACACGATCAAGCAATAAAAGAAGATTATGCCGCTTTATTTTTTTTACGCATAAAGCCTAAACCCACCAAACCAGACAGCAATAATGGGAAAGCCATTGGCACTGGAACAGCTGAGACGCTAACATTGTCCAACAACGCAAAAGGCGGCACACCACTAGGTGCTCCTGCTGCTAAAAATGAAAGGGTTGCGGTAGAACTGGTTGCCGTATACTCAAAGGATTGATTAAACCACCCAGTGAAGCTTTCTGAAGGGTTAGTTACCGTGGGTGTAGTAAAAGCACTATTGCCTAGACTTACATTCCATTGACTGGTACTGTCACCACCATAACCAAGTTGTTGCCCAGCTGCCCAGTCGAAACTTAAAATATAATTCTGACCAACAGTTAAGCCGGTAATTTCTTGCTGAATGGAACGAGAATACGTAGGATCGCCGTCCGCAGCTATAAAGTAGCCACTAGCGCCGTTAATCGACCCATGAAGAGCTGTAGTATTGCCAAAATTGTTTGCAACACCACTGGCTGCACTGGCTGCATCGAGCACAAAAGTGTAACCACCATTATTTGTCCAATCGGGAACAGTTACACCCGCAGAATAAGATGACGAATTTAATTGACCAGCTGCACTAGCGTTGAACTCACCGTTTTGTACAAGGTTAGCTGTACTGGCATGTGAGAAAAAAGCTAAAGCTGAAAAAGCCATTACTTTTTGCAAATGGTTAAACATTGTTGAACTATTCTTCATTCCTAAATTCCTTAAAAAAATTTCTATAGTAAATGGGTTTAAAAACAAATAACCCAAAATTCCAAATCAAAACACATAATCAACGTTGACCCCTTATAGCTAAGAATCATCGATGAATAACGAGAAGCCCATACCGGGCAAATCCATAACATAAACTAACGCACTGAAATTGCGGCACACATTATACCTCAAAACAGCAATTGGTAGTTTTTTTATAAAGATGACATCTCGCCAGACTTTGTTGAAAATTCAAAACATGGGCGCAACGGCACTTGCCCAAGCTTTCACTTTTTGTCACGGCAATTTACGCGCTTTCAGCGTGTGCCAAAAATACGCTTATATCGTTGCATCGCCAATTGCTCTCCTTATAACAAGCCTTGTCACAATATCGCGGTTTTTCTCGTGAAATTTATACGGCATCGTTATTGATTGGCGGATTCTAAAAAATCAATGTTACCAAATAGACGCTTTTAATCCGATTTTTTGAACAGCACCCTCTCAAACACACTGACTCGCAACAGGCTATTTTTTCTGTAAAGTCGTTCCCGCAGGCTTAAAGCTGTGTAAATCCATGCCCTCTTTAGCTTTCTCGACTGCACAGCCCCATTGTAACGCCTCATCCTGCGTAAACCGTTTACCGAGCTGCCAGGCGGTTTCGGCGCGTGCCAATTGTACGCCCAGATAAAACGCGTGACCGCCATCAGTTTCAACCTGAAGTTTAGGGTAGAGTTCAAACGGATCGGTGGCGGTATGAAAACCATCACGATTAAAAATATGTAAGCCTTGGCTACTGGTTTGAATGCGATAACTGGGATCGGTTATTTGGGCAGCAAGCTCTTGAATTTCGTTTAACGCATAAGGAAATGGCGCAGTTTCGTGTAGCGCCATCAGGCCGGGGTCGATATGTTTGGGTAGCGTGTTTTGATTGTGCGCAGCCAGCATGATACGCCTGGCTAAATCAGCTTCTTTTATGGCGCGGCGGGCATGCTGGCTAACTTCGGTCGCAAGAATATGATTAACATCAAGTTCCGAACAAATACCTAACAACAAGGCATTCATGCCGCCAGTGTCAGCGTGCGTGAGTTCGGTAATATTCCCCACCCCCATCATCATCTCAATGTCAGGATGGTTTTTGCGAAATTCATGGTAGCGTACGATAGAGTCAGTAAAACCAAAATGTAAGGGGTCTAAAATAGGGTCGACGATAAAAGAACGGCCTTTGGATTGCAAAATGGTTATGGCTTCAGTGAGGCTACTTAAATCACTGTGTTTTTCAGGGATTAAGATCGGAGTGGCGGCCACTTCATCCGCAATCCAGAGGGTACTGGTGTGCAGGCTAAGCATATAATCTGCCCCGGCTTTACCGCCACGCAGTAAATCATCGGCTTCGAGAGAATCAATGCTGACAGCAAAGCCTTCCTGTTTTAAAGTTTGTATCGTCTCCTCTAAATGCGGAAACGGCGCGCCGGGCAGGCAGCCAATATCAATCACATCGGCGCCATTTTGTTGATAATACCAAGCGCGTTGCAGTATTGCTTCGATTGAGATACTGGGCGCATCGGTAATTTCAGCAAAAATCTTAACCTTATACTGGCTTAGATCCGATTTTTGCGCCGCCTTGCCAAAATATTGCGGCAGGTCTTTAAGTTCCTCAGGCCCCCGCTCAATCGGTAAGCCCAACGCTTGCGAAAGTTTTTCCAAATCACCGCGACAGCGCCCCGGCACCAAAATCCGGTCGGCGTTAAAGGTATCCTTCAAGCGGCGGGCAATCATATCAGCGGTCATCAGCGCCGCAACCTTAAGACCCAATTGATGTACGGTATAAGTAAACTCAGGCTGCATCTTGGTCAAAATTTGCTGCAACTGTTTTTCAGCAAATTTACCGGTCAAGAACAGAATATGTTCACTCATACCTGACTTAAGCGTTTTTGCACAGCACTAATCAGTTCTTCAACACTCTCAACCACTTGGGTGTATTCAAAAGTACGGATTTTAGCGGTGCCTTCCAGGTCGATTGGTCGTGGATAAACCATAACTTTACCGCCCGGTGCAGTGGTTTCCATTTCCGGGGCGATGTCACAAGGGTAGACAATACTGGGAATTCGGCACTTACCCGCTTGTGAATACAGATTGGTGACTAAGGTATCGGCAATGCCCAGCACACATTTGGCAATGGTGTTGGAGGTGGTTGGTGCCATTACAAAAGTATGGTAAACATTTTTATAAAACAAACCAACCGGCGGCGCTGAAGCGGCTTTATCCCGGTAAACCGGCATTTTGGAGCGCACATCATCCAATTTAATGCCATACATTTTCAACACTTCTTCCCCGGCTTGGCTGATATAAACATCCACACAATCCAGCGTCATTAAAAACGCCAGACATTCTTCAATATAATGCCCGGAACCGGTAATGGCCCAAGCTAGGCGGGGTTTATTCATTTAGGGTGTCTGCCTGAATTAAGATCGGGTATTATACCTATACTCTACACCGCCATGTTTATGGAATTCTATACCTCGAAGGGTACTAAGAATACAAAAAACCTTCTCGCATTACATCACTTCGATATCGGAATTTGAGAACCATAAATACCAATTCATCAATTTTATGAGTACAGTGCTTTTTGCCCATGTTTAATACCATCACCAAGCCCTTATTAATGGGTATTTTAAATGTTACCCCGGATAGTTTTTCGGATGGCGGTCAGTTTATTGATTTACCCAATGCAGTAATGCAAGCCAAACAGATGATGGAAGCCGGTGCGGATATTCTGGATGTAGGCGGGGAATCGACCCGTCCGGGTTCCGATCCTGTATCAGCAGATATACAAATTGAACGGGTGGTACCGGTAATTACCGCAATCCGCCAGCAACTTGGGCAGGAAGCGCTAATCAGTATTGATACCACTTTACATGCTGTTGCTAAAGCTGCATTAAATGCGGGTGCTAATATGATCAACGATATTAGCGCAGGCTTACACGATACCCAGATGTTTAGTTTGGCAGCAACCCGTGATGTACCGATTATTCTGATGCACATGCAGGGCTCACCTAAAACCATGCAAGAAAATCCGGTCTATGTTGATGTGGTTGCAGAAGTGATGGAACATCTGCAAAAACGCGTTACAGCGGCACTGCACGCTGGGATTAAAGCGCATAATATCGTCATTGATCCGGGCATTGGTTTTGGCAAGCGGAAAGTGGATAATTTGCAATTGCTGGCGCATTTGCAGCAGTTTGTGGACAGTGGTTATCCGGTGTTATTGGGCACCAGCCGTAAACGCTTTATGGGTACAATTTGTTCAGTCAATTCGCCAGCCGACCTAGTGACGGCAACGGCAGTTACGACCGCATTAGGCGTGATGGCAGGGGTAAAAATTTTTAGGGTGCATGATGTGCCGGAAAACAGGCAGGCCCTGGATATTGCATGGGCAATCAAAACTGCGGATGAGCAGGGAGAGAGATGAAAAACAACATGATTGGGGTATTAACTTGGGTAGTAGCAGGGTTTAACAGATGATCCATTTCAATAAGCCAGCGATTACGGGTAATGAACTCAAATACTTGCAAGAAGTTATTAGCAGTGAAAAAATATCCGGCGATGGGGAGTTTTCGCTCCGCTGCCATCAGCTATTGGAACAAAAACTTCAGGCAAAAAAAGTCTTATTAACTTCTTCAGGGACAGATGCTTTGGAAATGGCGGCACTATTAGCCAATATTGAACCGGGCGATGAAGTGATTATGCCCAGCTATACTTTTGTTTCAACAGCCAACGCGTTTGTATTACGGGGCGCGCGCATCGTTTTTGTGGATATTCGCCCGGATACCTTAAATATTGATGAAACCTTGATTGAACAGGCGATTACACCCAAAACCCGGGCGATTGTCCCCGTGCATTATGCCGGTATTGCCTGTGAAATGGATACTATCATGGACATCGCCATCCGCCATAAACTATGGGTGATTGAGGATGCGGCACATGGGGTATTTGCTTATTACAAAGGCCGCGCATTAGGGACGATTGGACATTTTGGTTGTTTTAGCTTTCATGAAACTAAAAATTACAGTTGTGGCGAAGGCGGCGCTATTATTATTAACCGCGATGAACATAGGCTACGTGCCGAAATTATCCGCGAAAAGGGGACGAACCGCAGTCAATTTTTTAGAGGCGAAACCAATAAATATACCTGGCTGGACATAGGCTCCAGCTTTCTGCCCAGTGAATTACAGGCTGCCTTTTTATATGCACATTTGGAATTGGCTGAACAGATTGAAGCGGATCGTTTAACCTCCTGGCACTATTACTATAACCATCTGAGCCCCTTAGCGAGCCAGGGTTTACTGGCGCTACCGGTGATTCCAAAGGATTGCCAGCATAACGCGCATTTGTTTTATATTAAAACCGATACCCTTGAGCAACGCGAACAACTCATCAGCCATTTGCTAGCGCATGAAGTGCAAGCAGTATTTCATTATGTACCCTTACACAGCTCGGTTATGGGTTTGAAGCATGGCCGGTTTGCTGGCGAAGACCGCTACACCAGCACAGAAAGCGAACGCATTGTACGTTTACCGTTGTATTACCACCTGGATACTGCCAGCCTTGAGCATATCATTGCAGTAATCAATGCGTTTTATGCTTAAAGCATTTTCCCGCCCACTGTCCAGGAGCACTTCCCTGGCGACCTATGGCAGTTTAATTATCCTCACCTTGTTAGTTCTGGTGCAGCTGGCACGTAGCTTAACCATAGTCAGTCTGGAAATGGACGCGTCCACAACCGGCACAATGAAAATTCAATGGCAGAGTAAGGGCGGCACTTATTCTGAATTCAAATCAAAAAAAATACGCGTTAACAGTGGTCATCAAGCTTATTTTTTCATGCTATGGGATTTAGCTGAAGTTAATAAAATCACCCTCAACCCTATCGACACGCCAGCTGCCATTAGCGTTAAAAATATGGTTATCCGAACGCTAGGCTATGATCCGGTTGTTTATGATACCGATAAACACTTTCAAGGCTTTAAGCCGAATCCATACCTCAGTGATTTTAAGGTTACGCATAACCAATTAAACATGCGTACATTAAACAATCATGCACAATTTGAATTTGAGGTGATTCATGCCCAAAGCAATACCAAAAACTCCTTTTTGATTGACCAGTTTAGCAGCCCTTATTTAGCCATTCTGGCAGCGCTGCTTATTACCCTGGGATTTACTTATGAAGTATTGCTTCCATTGGGCTTAGGGTTAGCGGTTATCATCGGTATTATTTGTTTTAGCCCGTTGACTGCCAATGAGGCAGTGATAAAAATTAACATGCAGTCGCCTGTCAATAATACCCTAAAGGTTTACTGGTCTGACCAGCAACAAGGCTATACCGAACAACGCGCCAGACAAGTAGAAACACAAGCGGATACCCACTCCTATCGATTAGGGTTAGGAAATCTAAAGGCTATTCAACGCGTGCGTGTTGATCCCCTGGCAACAACAGGCAAAGTGTTAATTAATAAAATTGAAATTTTGGCATTAGGCTATGACCCGATTGTCTTAAACGCCGAAAATCAGTTTTATGCCATAGATTTCTCTAAAAATAAAAATCTAATACTAACAAGTGAAGCTTTAGAATTTAGCGCAGATACCGATGATGCTTTTTTTGAAATAGGACTGAATGCCAATGTAACCCATACAATTGGTCTATATTATTGTTTACTGGCATTATTAACCTTTATGACCCTGATTTTTTATTGGGTCAAGCTCAGCTATCCGGCGCTTTATAGTCCCATTAAAATAATTAATTTCCGGGTTAGTCTATTTGTACTGGTTATTATGCTGGCGCAATTATTTTTACCTGTTGAGCAAGCAATCTATTTTAAATTATTTAATATAAACGTTATTTTTTTAGCGATTGGCTTAGGCTTTATCATCGGTTTTTTTTACAGCTCCGCACAAGCCTATTTGCTTTATTTTGTAGTCTTAATGGCGCTTTTTTATAACACCCAGTTAAAAACCCAACATTCAACCATTACCTTGGAGTTGCAATCGCCGATCAACAGTGAGTTAGTCGTTTATTGGGCAAGTAAATTTGCAGCATATCAAGAAAATAAATCCGCCCGTATTAATACCCGTTCAGGGAAAAATCTACTCAGGTTGAATTTAGACAGTTTAAATGACATCTACAATATCAGGATTGATCCGCTTGCCACGCCAGGACAAGTTTTAATTAAAACCATAACCCTGTCCGAACTGGGCTACGTTCCCATTGATTTAAATGCCGACAATCACTTTTACGCAAGCGATTTTTTACACAATCGCAGCCTTAAAATTATCGATAATAGCTTAACGTTTAATGCAGATAATGCCGACGCGTTTTTTGAAATTCATTTAAATAAAGACACCTTTAAACCAATTAACGCCATCAATTTTTATCTGGGATTTTTATACTTACTGGCTGCAATTAATTTATACGGAAGCTTTTTAAAAAAACGCTATCCAAAATCCGCCCACAACATTAACACCATCAGTTTAAAAATTGGCGGCATTATTATTGCTGTGATGCTTTTGCAATGGATTTTTTTAGCGCATTATGCCTGCTTCATAGATGATCAGGCGCATAAACTGGTTATTACCACTGCGGGTGAGAATACGCAATATAGTGACGCTAACATAGCCGATCCGGCCAGTATAATCCCGGTTGTCAAGCTGAGTTTACTCAATTTGGTTTACGTATTTATTGTATTTTCAACGTTCTTAATATTATGTGTGTTTTATAAGCGTCAACATGCTGTTTATTTTGGCGGTTTTTTATTACTCTGTGGCCTTATTGGCTATGCAATCCATAACCAAAATACCCTTATTCATATTGAAATGGATTCCAGTATTGAAAATAGCTTAAAAGTATATTGGGCAGATGAAGCGGAAATCTATAAAGAGCGCCATTCGGCTAGCGTTAATACCCAAAAAGGCAAGCATCGTTATACCTTAGCCATTGCCAATTTAAATAACGTGCATAATATTCGTATCGAACCCCTTAATGAGCAAGGCAGGGCGGATATTTCAAAAATTGAAATCAATGAAGCCGGCTATTTGCCAATTAGTCTGGATGCCCAAAATAATTTTTATGCCGTAGACCGGATAATCAAGAGTAAAGCTACCAATAAAGAGACCACTGGACGGCTAGGATTTGAACAAGATAACTTAGTCTTTACAGCAACAGATGAAGATACATTTTTTGAACTGATTGTGGAGCCGGATGCTTTTAAAAGTAACTACCCTATTAATTTCTACTTAAAGTTTATACTGTTATTAGGTGGGGTATTTACTTGCTTAGAGATAGCTAACCGTAAATTCGCCACTTTTCAACAAGACAGTGTGGTTATTACCCTGCGGATTTGTTTGCTTGTTGTGACCGTAATGATTATGCAGATGGCCTGGCTCTCCGATTATGACATGCACCCAGATGAAAAGGCACATATTGATTCGATTGATTATTATACCCAGTATTGGTATCCCCCGAAAATTGGAGACCAGCGCTCGCTCAATACCTATCAATACCCTTGGGGGGTATCGCGTTTAGATGATTTAGGTATTAGTTACCTGCTCATGGGTAAACTAAAAAACGCCATTACCTATTTTGCAGAAGATACGGTTTTTACCTGTCGGGTGTTTAATAGCTTATTAATACTGTATTTACTGTTTGCTACCCGACATAAGCGTTTTGCGTTATTTTTAATCCCTTTATTATGTTTACCGCAGGTATGGCATTTGTTTTCCTATGCCAACCGGGATGGTTTTGCTTTATGGTTGGCTATTTTGTTAGGTTGGCAAATCGCTAATGAAGGGAGTTATTTACAGCAGTATTTAAATGCTAAAACCAGCGCTAACCCGTGGCGAAAACTTATAGTGCCGACGCTTTTATTGGGCTTATTAAGCATTGAACTGACCAATTACATTATCTTTATTTTATATTTTGTAACGATACTAATCTGGCAGGGCATTTTTATTAGCCCTCAACCCAAACTATTTTTAATCCGTTGTTTGGTTTTAGTGTTATTGGCTGGCTCCTTCTATGGCGTAAGAAAAGCCGCAGATATTTCCCTGAATGGCTTTAATAAACAGGAGCAAAAACTGGCCTATGCCGAAGCGATCGCGGCAACGGATTTTAAACCTTCGGTTGCGGTAACAGATGAGGGCTATTTTGGATTACGCTTACAGCAAAAAGGCGTTGATGCTTTAACCTTATTTGCGCCCAGATGGGAGTGGCAAGTGTTAACCTTTAAAAGCTTTACCGGTTTGTATGGTAATGAATTCGCAGAATATTCACCTGAATGGTATTACACTTGTGTTGCTTATTTGTTCAGCCTAATTGCCATTGTTTTGGTCGTTGCCGGTATAGCCAGCGGGGGAATGAAAACGGGGACATTGACAGCAATAACGGTGATTTTTATTGGGGGCGATTTACTGATGGGTTTTTTATATTCCTGGCTGTATGACTTTCAACCACAAGGCCGCTATATCTTTCCGCTAATACCCATGCTGATGGTTTATGCCTATAAAATGACGCCGCAATGGGGTAATAAAGTTAAAGCCTTGTTACTGAGCGGTGCGTTAATCCTGTTTGTCTTAGGGTTATTTTCCTTCCGCTTTATCGCCTTAAAATATCTGATCAGTTAACTCAACTTACGCGTTGGTTACCAATTTAGTTTATCGTTAAACACCTGTAACGCTCTCGCTACCATATCGTCCATATCGTAATAGCGGTTTTCAGCCAAACGCCCTACCAGAGTTATATGCTTAAACTGTTCAGCATACTGTTGGTATTGGGTATATTTTTGGGCGTTGGCGTCGGTAAAAATCGGATAATAAGGGATATCTTTTTTGGCATCGTGCCGGTCAAAATCTTGCGGAAACTCTTTGACAATGGTCGTTCCGGTACTTTTTTGGCCATTAATATGCTTAAACTCTGTAATACGGGTGTAATCATAATCATTCGGGTAATTAACCGTGGTAACCGCTTGATAGCGTTCCACCGGGTGATGTTCAAAATCAAAATGCAATGAACGGTAAGGGATTTCGCCAAAACGATAATCGAATAACTCATCAATCATGCCGGTATAGATTAATTCGCCTTTAAAAGGGCTGCCAAACAAAGTTAATGCCCCGGTTTCAACGTCAAAACCCATAACCGATTTAAAGTCGGTATTGAGCATTAAGCTGATATTTGAAGCTTTCAGAAGCTGCTCAAAAATCTTGGTATAGCCATATTTAGGGACTGCTTGATAGCGATCCTGAAAATAACGGTTATCCCTAGAAACATGCACAGGTACACGGGCGGTCACTTCTCCTGCAATTTCTTCCGGTTTAAGCCCCCATTGTTTGGCGGTGTAATTGACGAATAATTTATCGTAAATAAAATTAGCCAGAAATTTTAAATCGGCATCATCCTGCTGGCGTAATTCCAGAATCGGGACTTTTTTGCCATAACCGTAAATGGTCATTAATTTAGCCGTCAAGGTTTCGGCAAATGCAGGGGGAAATAATTGCGCAATCGCATTGAGGTTAAAAGGCGCAGGGACATTTTGACCATCGATAAAGGCCAAGACCTCATGTTGATAATTACGCCATTCGGTAAATTGTCCAAGATAATCAAACACCGCTTTGTTATCGGTATGAAATAAATGCGGACCGTATTGATGAATAAGTATGCCGTGCTCATCAAAACAATCATAACAATTGCCGCCGATATGCCGACGTTTGTCGATCACTAAAATACGTTTTGGGCGCGTGGCTAATCGTTCTGCTAAGACACTGCCCGCAAAGCCGGCACCAATGATGATAAAGTCAAACATAAGTTAGTGTTTTAAAAATTTAAGAAAATGGATCAGCATTATAACGTTTCGACTCGATCAGGTGAACTGAATCCGGCCTATAAGGTATTATAATAAGCTGAGCTATAGCGATATTTTTCAAAGCCAGCATTCACTATTTTTACTATCCCGGAGCAGCATCCCCCATGAGCATTAAGTCAGACAATTGGATCCGCCGCATGGCGCAACAGCACGCAATGATTGAGCCTTTTGAAGCTGGGCAGGTCAGGGAGACTGCCGAAGGCCGGGTTATTTCTTACGGCACTTCAAGCTATGGTTACGATGTCCGTTGTTCAGACGAATTTAAAGTGTTTACCAACATCAATTCGGTTATTGTTGATCCTAAAAATTTCGACGCGCAAAGCTTTGTAGACA
This sequence comes from Methylococcales bacterium, assembly GCA_040079795.1. Classification (GTDB taxonomy): domain Bacteria; phylum Pseudomonadota; class Gammaproteobacteria; order Methylococcales; family Methylomonadaceae; genus SXIZ01. The sequence goes on along the minus strand of JBEBJQ010000001.1, from coordinate 62,390 downwards.
TTAAAGCCAATGTTTGTATCATCCCGCCCAATTCTTTTGCATTAGCCAGAACTGTGGAGTTTTTTAGGATTCCACGCGATGTATTGACGGTTTGTTTGGGAAAATCCACTTATGCGCGGTGCGGCATTATTGTCAATGTCACGCCGCTGGAACCGGAGTGGGAAGGGCATGTGACGCTGGAGTTTTCCAATACCACCCCGCTCCCCGCAAAAATATACGCCAACGAAGGGGTCGCCCAAATGTTATTTTTTGGCGGTGATGAGGTTTGCGCAACATCTTATAAAGACCGCGGCGGTAAGTATCAAGGACAAACCGGGGTGACCCTACCGAAGGCGTAATGTGGGCGTTTTAGACTGCGGAGCTTGGAACTTTTGGCAGACGGTTTATTAAGATACTTTGGCTATATTGGCTTTTTTGTACCCCGTACACTCAATACTAAAGCGCTCAACCGGATCGCTCAGTTTTAAGGCGGTGAGTTGACCGCCCCATAAACAGCCGGTATCTATACCGTAACAATTGTCCCCGGCGTAATAGCCTAAGGACGACCAATGCCCAAAAATAATTTGCATAGCGGCACTTTTACGCTCCGGCATTTGAAACCACGGCGTAAGGTGTTTGGGTTGGGTTCCGGGCGCCCCGCTGTGGTCGAAATCGAGACTGCCGTCTTTATCGCAGTAGCGCATGCGCGTAAAACAGTTAATGCTAAAGCGGATTTGTCCGGTACCTTTTAGTTTTGGGGACCAACGATTAGGCTTGTCGCCATACATTTGTTTTAAGAAATCACGATAGCCTGCGCCACGTAAAACCGCTTCGGCTTTACGCGCCATTTTGACCGTTTTGGCAAAATCCCACTGCGGCGGGAGTCCGGCATGCAACATACAAAACCCATGTTGGTAATGAAACAAAGGCCGATGCCTTAACCAATGCATCAGTTCTTCGCAGTCGTGGGCTTCAAGCACTTGATGCAATGAATTTCTTTTCTCAGCTTTTTTTTCCTGACAGAATGCGGCTAACAAATGTAAATCATGATTACCTAAAACAACCACTGCCGCATTGCCTAAGGATTTTACAAAACGCAGGGTCTCTAACGAATTCGGGCCGCGGTTAACCAAGTCGCCGGCAAACCACAATTGATCTTGCGTTTGATCAAAGGCAATGACGTCCAATAGCCTTAATAATTCTTCGTAGCAACCTTGCAAGTCACCTATCGCATACACACTCATTACTTAATGCAAAGTCCTGGGTATGGAAAGTGTAAACTGTGGAATGGTTGCGCTAAAGCTATCGCCATCATCGGAGCGCATCATATACTTGCCTTGCATCACACCAACCGGCGTTTCCAGCATGGCGCCACTGGTGTAACGAAAACTTTCGCCGGGTTTTAAGTACGGGTGCTCACCGACCACCCCGTCACCATTAACCTCTTGCACTTTGCCATTGGCATCGGTAATCAACCAGTGCCGCGTTAATAACTTTGCCGGTACTGAACCTGCATTGGTAATAGTGATAGTATAGGCAAACATAAACCGCCCCTGATTTGGGGCGGATTGCGCCGGGATAAACTGTGGCGATGCTGCAATTATAATTTTATTTTTTTCAGACATTGGGTGATCATATAAGGTGCATTTAATACGGATGCGATTATTTCATCTTAACTGAAGCAGAAACGCAAGCAAGCATTCTTATGAACACTAAAATTTTTATTTTTTGCAGCGGGTTATGGGCTTCCGTAGCAGTTGCAGAACCGGCAAAAGAATTATTTTCTGCGGCGACTTTAGGTAAAGCCGAACGGGTTGAAACCCTCTTGGCGGAAGGGGCTGACGTCAATGCGGCTACTGCGGGGGGGCGCACGGCGCTCATGGGCGCTTGCTTTAAGGGTAATTTACAAACGGTTATGACCCTTTTAGCTTACGGTGCAGATGTCAATAAAGCCGATAATACCGGCAATAGCGCCTTAATGGATGCGATTGTGTTCGGTAATGAGGCGATTGTGAAATTATTAATGACCTCAGGGGCTGATATTAATGCCGTTGATAAAAAAAATGTCAGTGTGTTGGCGAAAGCCAAAACCACCCCGTTTACCAATATTGTGAAAATGCTTGAAAAAGCCGGGGCAAAAACCGGAGCAGCGCCCGCAGAAGCAGCCGAAAATGCAAGTAGCGAAGGGGCTGCCGCGCCAGCTGAAGGCGATGCTAAAGTAGAAGGGGATAAAACCAAGCCCGACGAAAAAGCCACAGACAAACCGGCAGAAAAGCCCGCCACGAAACCTTAAATATTGGTGTCATTGGACAAGCTGTTAGAGGAGCAAGGCTTTGCGTCTCTACTTCAGAGATGGCAGGCAACACAAGACCTACAACTACCCAGCTAAACACCCCTTATTTCTTAACCAACACTTAAATACCATGAACAAACCATTGCACATTCATATCTTAGGCATTTGCGGCACTTTTATGGGTGGATTAGCCCTGATTGCAAGGCAGTTAGGCTATCAAGTGAGCGGCTCCGATCAACACGTTTACCCCCCCATGAGCACCCAGTTAGCAGAACAGGGCATCGTGTTAATGGAAGGTTATAAAGCTGAAAACCTAAATCCTAAACCGGATCTGGTCGTCATCGGCAATGCCATGACCCGCGGTAATCCTGAGGTGGAAGCAGTATTGAACCAAGGGTTAAAGTACATTTCCGGGCCGCAATGGCTCGCTGAACATGTGTTACAAGATAAATGGGTTTTAGCGGTTGCCGGTACGCACGGCAAAACCACCACATCCAGCATGTTAAGCTGGATTTTAGAATATCAGGGCTTTAAACCCGGCTTTTTAATCGGCGGCATCCCTTTAAACTTCGGTATATCCGCCCGCTTAGGCGAATCCGATTTTTTTGTGATTGAAGCGGATGAATATGACACCGCTTTTTTTGATAAACGATCTAAGTTTGTCCATTACCGCCCCCGTACCGCGATTCTAAACAATCTCGAATTTGACCATGCGGATATTTTTGAAAATCTGGATGCCATTAAGCGCCAATTTCATCATCTGGTGCGAACAATTCCTAGCGAAGGCTTAATCATTACCCCTACCACCGAAACCAACATCAGTGATGTCTTAGCCATGGGCTGCTGGACACCCGTCGAAAAAACGGCGATTGATGCAGATGCGCAATGGCGCGCTCAGCTACTCACCCCTGATGGTAGCCGGTTCAAGGTTTTTTTTGAAAGCATAGAAAAAGGCACAGTCAATTGGCCGTTAACCGGCCAACACAATGTCTACAATGCCATTGCTGCCATTGCTGCCGCGCGGCATGTAGGGATTTTAGCCACGGATGCCATAACCGCCCTTAAACACTTCCAAAATGTTAAACGACGCATGGAAGTGCTGGCTAAAATCGGCACGGTAACGGTCTACGATGATTTTGCGCATCACCCCACGGCCATTAAATTAACCCTGGAAGGCTTACGCAAACAAGTAGGAAAGGAACGGATTATCGCCATTGTAGAGCCTCGCTCAAATACTATGCGGATGGGCATCCATACTCAAACCCTAGCAGAATCTTTAGCGGATGCGGATTTTGCCATTATTTACCAGCCCGAGAATATGGGCTGGGACTTAAGCCAATTACAGCGTTATGCTAACAATATTCAGATCTGTACTTCGATTGATACCATCATTGCGCAACTTAAAACAGAATCTGTAGCAGGCGGGCATTTTGTGTTAATGAGTAATGGCAGTTTCGGGGGAATTTACCAGCAATTACTGAGTGCACTGACATGATCGCCCATGTTTTGGCGGGTGACGCGCTAGCTAATCGCTTTCCGACATCAATTTCTGGTACTCGGATTATTTGCCGGGAATGTTTGATCTCAGGTGATCTGCACGGCGAAAACTTACAAGACTTTTGGCAAACCCGCGCCAATTTTATTCAACCCGACTATGCTGCAACGACTTATTTTGAGGATGTTGTTAGTGAATTTCAAAAACTTATCCAGCTTGACGTAGAAACTGAGCTATATCTCTGGTTTGAATACGAATTATTTTGCCAGACTAACTTTTGGTTTGTTTTACATTTGTTGCAAATGCAAGGTTTTAAGCATGTTTTTCGGGTTTGTCCGATTATTCGGGGGGAAAGTGAGCTTTGGAAAGGGTTTGCCCCATTGGATACCACAGGTCTCGAACACTGTTTTGCGGAAAACATTAAAATGTCTGCAAGTGATTTGCTATTGGGCGAACAATTGTGGCGCGCCTACCAAACAACTGATTTACTTTCTTTAGCACAGCTTTCACACAAACAGTCAGCCGCATTTCCACTTCTAAAGGAAGTTTGCGAAGCTGAAATTGCGCGAAAACGGGACAACCGGGTTGAACAACTCTTAAAAGACATTATTTCAACTGGCGCTCAGGAATTTTCTGAGGTTTTTACACAATTTCAAGAACAAGCAGGCGTTTACGGCTTCGGTGATTTACAGGTTAAAACACTTTACGAGCGGTTATTGCACACTTAAATTAGCGGGTTATTAAGGAATTTTACATCACCTTTCGAAGCAGTTAGTTTAATAATCCACGCCAGCCACCTAAACCATTGTTGCAATTAAAGTGCTATAGATAACTACAAACTACCGACAGAACCCATTACCCACAGGTATTAGGGCCATTACGTTCCAAATAGGACGCATATAAGGAGTAAACCATGAAAGCACTCTTCAGTATTTTAACGTTGGTGATCAGCCTTTGGGGACAGTCGGTTTTATCAAAAGCCTTAACACCAGAGCAAGTTCCAGAGCCTTTAAAACCCTGGATCAGCTGGGTGTTACAAGACGATTTGGAGCGTGACTGTGCTTTTCTATATAACCAGTATGAGCAAAAACACTGTAGCTGGCCAGGGCAATTGACGCTAGCCTTAACCAACACCTTGGGGAGCTTTACAGGCTTCTGGCAGGTTGATAAAGAAGACTGGCTATTTTTACCGGGAGATGACCAGTACTGGCCACAGAAAGTGAGCATCAACAAACTCCCCGCGTTAGTCATTGCCAAGGATAACCGGCCAGCGTTATTTGTGAAGCCGGGCCGCTATGAAATTCAGGGTGAATTTAATTGGGATTTTATTCCAGAACAACTGCGCATACCGGAGCAAACCGGACTGGTTAATTTAAGCATTAACAACATCCCCATCGTAGCACCTGCGATTAAAAACGGCCTGTTATGGCTTAAAGGCAGTGAGCGCGGTGCTAATCAAGCGGGTAAAATCCAAGACAAACTTGACCTGCAAGTATTCAGAAAAATCATTGATGACGTGCCGTTGCAAGTGCTCACCCATCTTGAGTTGGATGTCGCCGGAACTGCGCGGGAGGTTAAACTATCCCAAGCGTTACTGCAAGGGTTTACCCCCATGCGTCTTGACAGCCCCTTACCAGCGCGTCTGGAAGCCGATGGTCAACTAACCGTACAAGTCCGTCCGGGACATTGGGAACTCACCTTACTGGCTCGCCAACCAGCGCCATTGGATTCAATAGCCTTACAAAAGTTACCCAACTGGCCAACCGATGAAATTTGGGTAGTTTCAGCCCAACCCGCCATACGGGTTATCGAAGTAGTCGATTTGCAGGCGATTGATCCTAGCCAAACGAATTTACCCGGCAGCTGGCAAAGCTTACCGGCTTATCGTATCAACACCGGACAGGCACTGAAGCTTAAAGTTATCCGTCGGGGCAATCCAAACCCTGAACCCAACCAATTAACTTTAAAGCGGCAGCTGTGGTTGGACTTTGATGGTCTTGGCTATACCTTTAAGGATCAGTTAAGCGGGGTTATGAAACGTGATTGGCGCCTAAATACCCTGCCGGAGACAGCGCTGGGCAAAGTCAGTTTAAACAACCAAAATCAGTTAGTCACCCGAGCAGAATCAGGGGAAGTAGGGTTTGAAGTACGCCAAGGCGCACTGAATGTTCAAGCTGACAGCCGCTACCAGGGCGCTATTGGTAATTTAAGCGTAACCGGTTGGCAACAAACCTTCCAGCAAGTCAATACCGAGATCAATTTACCACCGGGCTGGCGCTTATTCGCCACAAGCGGTGTGGATAATGTACCGGATAGCTGGCTTGCCCGCTGGACTTTGCTGGACATCTTTATGGTATTGATTGCTGCATTAGCCGTTGCCCACCTTTGGCAGGTTAAATGGGGGCTTTTTGCTTTAATAACCTTAGCCCTGATCTGGCATGAAACGGAGGCTCCACATTTCATCTGGTTACACCTTTTGGCTGCAACTGCGCTCATCAGGGTAGTTCCGCCAGGTAAGATGCTGACCGTTTTAAGTAATTATCGAAATCTGTGCGGGTTAGTGGTCTGTTTGATTAGCGTTCCCTTTATGATCACCCAGGTAAGAACCGCGCTATATCCGCAATTGGAAAGCCATCCATCCAGCGAGCAAATGCTGAATTTGATGCGGGGCGCGGCCACCACAGAGCCTGCTGCTTTAGCACCGGCTGCCAGCCCGGCGATGGAAATGACCGATTCAGTGAGGTCTGTTATGCCGCAAAGAATGGCTAAAAGCAAATTGGAACGGGCTAAAAACGACTATGCTGTAGCAGAAGATAAGCTCTATGAACGCATCGACCCACACGCCAATGTGCAAACCGGCCCCGGATTGCCGCAATGGCGATGGCATACAATTCAGCTGGCTTGGAATGGCTCGGTAGATAGCCAACAACGGGTTAAATTATGGTATTTATCACCGCTGGAGAACGCAATGCTCAACTTTTTACGCGTGGTATTGGTTACTATTCTGGGCGCATTGATGTTTGGTCAGTTTAACCGGTCTTTTACTAGCCAGCCGAAGAAACCGGAACCACCAACGGATAAGAACTCACCCGCAAATGAGGATGACAGCCTAGCGCCGGAATCACCAGAACAGGAGTCAGTCCTGAAACGCCTTTCATCAAGCGTAACCGACCGGTTAGGTGTATTTTTAATCATTTGCATACTGGCACCAGGCCAAGAAGCGAAAGCGGACTTTCCGCCGCAAACAGTATTGGACGACCTAAAAGTCCGGTTATTGGCGCCGCCTGATTGCTTGCCGAGCTGCGCGCAAATAGCCCAAGCCCTTATTCACGTTACCCCGGAATTGTTACAAGTACACTTGCAAATTGATGCACAAGAAGCCGTAGCCATTCCCTTACCGGCACAACAAAGCCAATGGCTGCCGGCGCAGGTTGTCTTGGACGGTGTTGCCAAAGCACCGCTTCTGCGGGATGCGAAGGGGCAAATATGGTTGCAAGTCACCAAAGGCCGTCATCAACTGATTATGCAAGGCAAGCCGCCTGCTTTTGATAAATTTTCCTTAGCACTGCCCTTAAAGCCGCATCGGGTAGTTGTCGATCAAACCGGTTGGGAGCAAACTGGCGTGCATGAGCATGGTATTGCTGATCCACAATTACAATTCACCCGTGTGGACAAAACGATACTGCCCGGTTCAGCAACTCTTGTGGGCGGCATCTTGCCACCCTTATTTAGAGTTGAACGAACCTTAAACCTGGGCTTGGACTGGCATGTAAATACCCGGGTTATTCGTTTAACCCCGGCCGACTCAGCCGCACTCTTAACCATACCATTATTACCGGGAGAATCGATATTAAGTGCGGGGCTCCGGGTTGAAAAAAAACAGGTGCTATTGAATATAGACGCCACACAAACGCAAGTCAGCTGGGAATCGGTACTTGAAAAAAGTGCGCAAATTGACTTAACCGCCCCTGAAACGACGCAGTGGACCGAAGTGTGGCGAGTAGCCGTAAGCCCAATCTGGCACCTTAGCAGCGAAGGCATTGCCCCGATCCATCCCGGACAACCCAGCGAGCGGCTGCCCGAATGGCGGCCCTGGTCAGGCGAAAAAATCCGCTTACACGTAACCCGACCCGGGGCGATTGAAGGCCAGACTTTAACCCTTGATTACAGCCGGTTAACCGTTGCCCCCGGCAAACGCATTACGGATAATACCTTATTGCTTAAACTGAAAAGCTCAAAAGGCGGGCAACATCCACTTACCTTACCCGCCGCTACCGAATTACAATCGGTCGCCATTGACGGGGTGTTACAGCCGATTCGTCAGCAAGACCGCACCGTCATCTTACCGGTTAAGCCAGGCGAACAGGAATGGCAACTGATCTGGCAACAGACCCAGGCTTTTGGCATCCGCTTTAACACCCCGGAAATTAATTTAGGAATTGCCAGCGTCAATAGCCACATTAAACTTATCGCCAGTGAAGACCGTTGGATATTGTTTACTTTCGGGCCGCGTTTAGGGCCTGCGGTTTTATTTTGGGGATTTTTGCTGGTCATTGCCTTATTAGCCTTGGGCTTAGGAAAATCAGGCTTAACGCCCTTAAAACACTGGCACTGGTTTTTGCTCTTACTGGGTTTAAGCCAGCTACCGATAGAATATGCCTTGCTGGTGGTCGGATGGCTGTGTTTACTGGGCTTACGCGCCAAGCAACACCCGCAAAAAGCGCTATATTTTAATGTTGTGCAAATTCTACTGGTAGGTTTAACTTTCGCTGCCAGCCTATGTTTATTTTTAGCCGTTGAAAGGGGCTTACTGGGATCACCCGACATGCAAATCAGCGGAAACTTTTCTAACGCCACGGATTTAAATTGGTATCAGGATCGAACCGATACCCAGCTGCCGGTTGCAGGCGTTATTTCGGTACCTTTGTTGGTTTATCGAGGTTTGATGCTCTTGTGGTCATTATGGCTGGCAGTCGCCTTGCTGAAATGGTTGAAATGGGGTTGGCAGTGTTTTGCCAGTGATGGGTTATGGCATAAACTGCCACCTAAAAAAATAATCACCCCCAAACCAACTACAGAAAGCAAACTGCCTTGAATAGTGGCTTAAAAACCTGCAAGCTTAACTGTGTCGCTTTATCCGGGGTTTCATGGCTAGCTGATTCCCCGTATTGCGTTACATGTTTGCCGCTTATCTTGCCCACAGTCATGGGCGAGGTATCTCCGGACACGTACTCAGACGTGCCATAGGCACTTAATGCGCAAAATAAAGAATTATTATTCAGAGTGAAAAAGCCAGAGAACCCGCGCCAGCTATGATTCTCTCTAAAATAGCCAGGTTATTTTCCGTTAATTATTAATTAAAAGGCGGCGTATTTATTGTAATTATTCATATCCCTACTATGCTTAAGTTTAGAATGTTAGCGCCCATTATCCGAAGCCGATACCTTTAAGTAGGTATTGGCTTTTTTTTGGTGTGGCCATTTAGCTATAAATTTTTACATAGTATTATTTGTGACTTAAGCCCAAAATGCTATCTTGGGGTTTCCATGTATATCCTGTCCTATCCTGACGCCTTACCCTATCCAGTTTAGTTGTTAAATAATCACTCATAAAATTAAGGAACCGCAATAAAAATATATGGCCATCCTCGTTAATTTAAAAAGACTATCAAATCCTCGCGTTAGAAGACGATTAAAAATTGGCCTCTCTGTTTGGGCTGGTGTAATGCTGCTGGGCGTATCCTATAAGCTTGTTTACGATGTTGGTTATTTTGATGCACATGCACTTAAAAATGAAAAACTCGCTGCTTTACCAGTTACACAGTCAACCCTGACAATGGATTCAGCCCAGCGTATTGTGACCGCAGCACTGCAAGAAGAGGTTTCCAACCCGAAGACAATTGTGACTCAGATTATTGATGACAACCCTAAACTTTCAACCATCATGATAGAGCACAATCAGCAAAAGAAAGTGGCTTGGATTGTAGATATGCGTTTGTTTTTTGTAGCCGATGTATTCAACAATGAAGGGTATAATTTAACCAAAGGCTATGAACAGCATTACGGAGTTAATTAACCGTCGTTTGATAATACGCTATAAACGGACTGGCGCAATTACCGCTAAGATAGTCGCTAGCCAAGAGCCTGGCTTGACATGCATAAAGAAGGGTTTGGATGACTGATTAGAAATCTGCCAGGAGCTGCTCAAAATTGAGCGATTAAAATGACTGAACTATAAATAACCCTGCCACTCTCGCAGCAACAGAAAATTACAAGCTGCTTTTGGAGACGTATTCTAGCCGTATGAACAGGAATTTAGGCCGATGCTATTGAATTTGAAGTATTAACGTTTACCCTTGATGAATAAAAAACGCCCAAGACCGTTAAGTCTTAGGCGTCTTCAGAATATTTACGTGAAGCCGTTTAGATAAAAACGTCAATCGCATAAAGTATCTCTCGCATCAACCCGGTTATGGCTTAATTTAACGTTGCTGGCAATTGAAGCCGCGGCAAACAAAGCAGATGAAATAATAAATTCGCCCGACATAAAGCCGAACATACCCGTTACAAATAATGCGCCTATCGATATATCTTTGTGAAAGTCATTCATGACTAAATCCTCAATTTAAAGTTAAAAGTTCTTACTGCACTTTAACTATAGTCACGAATGCCATTGTTTACAATGGTACTAGGTATATATGAATAATTTCCTTTTTGGATACAATATATTCATATTGTATTCATTTTGCTAAGCTTTTAATCATTTTTGGCTAATCGGGTATAAGATTGAAAAACGCACCGCTAAAGGCAGGCAGGTTAGCTTTTAAGCTGCTGTTTGACATACCAAGGGCTCTGTCAATAAGCATCCCCATTGTTTTTTAGGCTTATTCTACTAAGCTTGTAGAATCAAACGGTTTTCGCTCTTTTTGTCTAAACCATTAAACGTAATTTTCATGCGCTTTAAACATCAACCCAAACACTTATTATCTTAAAATAGCGTGTTATACAGCCCATCTTTTGTTAAAAAATCATTGTGATGCCCAACCACCCTCGCTTAACATCTGAAATAACTGCTGCTTATCCGATTATTCGGGAGAAAGCCGGTTCAGGCTTTTTGATATTCCTTATTGTCTACTGGTTTTTTTTATTAACAAGTAGCCCAGCAGAAGCCTGGACTTCGACCACTCAAGCCAGCGTCAATGCCAACGCAGAGCAATCCGCCCCCGGCATTCAGACACACCAAAACACCCTAATTGTCGGCAGCGAACAAGACTTCCCGCCTTTCGCCATAGGTATGACGGATGAAAGCGCCAGCGGCTTTACCGTCGACTTATGGAAAGCCGTGGCAACTGAAGTTGGCCTGGACTATAGCACTCACGTAAGACCCTTCGGTGAGCTTTTGCAAGCATTTAAAGGCGGCAAAATTGATGTTTTGATTAACCTGGCCATTTCGGATGAGCGGAATCATTTTGCTGATTTTACCGTACCGCATGTTATCGTCCATGGGGCAATTTTCGTACGCACGAGCGAGTTTAAGATAGTTTCGGAAGACGATCTTACCGGAAAATCTATTATCGTACTTAACGCCGATCTGGCGCACGACTACGCAGTGTCTAAAGGCTGGAAGGAACAACTGGTTCTGGTCGATAATGCCGCACAAGGCCTGCGTTTGTTAGCGTCAGGCCAGTACGATGCCATGCTATTAAGCAAATTGACTGGGATGCAAACCCTTCAGAAGCTGGGATTGGGCAACATCAAGGCACTCAAAGCCGAGACCGGATTTGCGCAAAAATTCGCCTTTGCTGTGCCAGAGGGACAGTCTGACTTGTTAAGCCAGATCAACGAAGGGCTGGCACTTATCAAGTCGAATGGGACGTATAACCGCCTTTACGATAAATGGTTTGGCGTCTATGAGGACAAAGAACTTAGCCTCCGCGACTCGCTGAAGGTTATTATTCCTGGCGTAATGGTGTTTTTGTGCATCGCCGGATATTTTCTCTATCTGCGGCAAATCGAACGCAAGCAAGCACAACAGGCTTTACAAGCAAGCGAAAATCATTTGCGGCTCTGCCAGATTAATGGAGAAATTGGCACATGGGAGGCCGATTTGTGCACAAACAAACAAATTTGGTCTGAACAGGCTGTAAAAATGTTGGGCAATCCCATTTTGACTGAGCCGACCTGGGAGGATTTTCTGGCGATTATTCATCCTGAAGACTTACAACGCGTGCTTGATGCAACGCAGTCACATCTTGATTACGACACAAAATACGATGTAGAGTATCGGGCAATAACCAAAGGCATTGAAGTTACTTGGTTTCGTTCAGCAGGACGTGCACAACGGGATGCAAACGGGAAACCGGTCCGAATGTTTGGAATTGTGCAGAACATTACCGAGCGCAAGCAATTCGAAAATGTTCAGGAAGAACTAATAAATCGTCTCCAAAAAATTGCCAGTCGGGTACCTGGGGTTGTTTACCAATATCGCATCCGCCCTGATGGCTCGTCCTGTTTCCCCTATGCCAGCGACGGCATTCGTGAAATATATCGAGTGAATCCGGAAGAAGTTCGCGAAGATGCCGCCAAGGTATTTGCCATTATTCATCCAGATGACTATGACAACGTAAGCGCTTCTGTCCAAACATCAGCGCAACACCTAACCCCTTGGCACCATGAATATCGAGCTAAGTTTGAAGATGGCACGGTGCGCTGGTTGCTTGGTAACGCCTTACCGGAACGGGAAGCCGACGGCGGCGTACTCTGGCATGGTTTCATCACCGACATCACTGCGCGTAAACAGGCCGAAGAAGCCCTGCGCTCACGGACGGCCTTCTTCGAAGCAATGGTGGACTCCCCGCTCGACGGAATTCTCGTGGTGGACAGCTCAGGCATGAAAGTACTCCAAAATGAACGCTTGGCTGAGTTATGGAAAATCCCACGCGAGATCGCGGAGGACCCTAACGATACAATTCAAACCAAGTTCATAATGGGCTTAACGAAGCATCCCCAAGAATACGCAGAGAAAATCGCTTATTTCTACTCGCATCCCACTGAAATAAGTCAGGATGAAATTGAGTTACTTGATGGCACGATTTTGGAGAGCTACTCAGCCCCTGTTCTGGACAAGGATGGTAAATACTACGGACGAATCTGGACTTTCCGTAACATCACCGAACGCAAACGGGGCGAAGTAGAACTTGAGCAACACCGCAACCACCTCGAAGCCCTTGTGTATTCGCGAACCACTGAACTCGCAGCCGCCAGGGATGCAGCAGAAGCCGCGAGCCGCGCCAAAAGTACCTTTCTAGCCAATATGAGCCATGAACTGCGGACGCCGATGAATGGCATTATAGGTATGACCGAATTAGCGCTGCATCGTGCCACCGACCCAAAACAAATTGATCATCTCGGCAAGAGCATGCAGGCTTCCAGACACCTACTTGCCATCATCAATGACATTCTCAACATTTCCAGAATCGAAGCCGACCGCCTGACACTGGAAGAACAGAATTTCTCTCTTACCCAATTGCTGGATGACATCTTCCGCATGCAGGATGAACAAGTGCTAGCCAAAGGTTTAGATTTGTCACTGGACATAGAGCCTGCCCCTAAGCTACCTGATCTTTTGTGTGGCGACGCTTTGCGTCTGAAACAAATTTTACTCAACTTGGTTAGCAACGCCATTAAATTTTCCGAACACGGGAAAATTACGGTACGAGGCACCGTTGTCAAAGAAGAAAACTACAGCCTGTTGCTCCATTTTGAAATTACCGATCAGGGCATTGGCCTCAGCCCAGAGCAGCAGGCCAGGTTATTCAACGCTTTTACCCAGGCTGACGATTCAATAACCCGTAAATATGGCGGATCTGGTCTCGGCCTGATTATCTCTAAACGCTTAGCCATGCTAATGGGCGGCGATGTCGGGGTGATAAGCGAAGCCGGTGTCGGCAGCAGCTTCTGGATGACCGCGAGGCTCAAACGAGGCATTGATACCCGGCAAGCTGATAGTAGGCTAAAAACCGAGCCGCCAAGAAAAACCCTGGCACGTTGCTTCCCTGGCATACGCGTGCTGGTGGCGGAAGATGATCCTATCAATCAGGAAGTAGCCCAGTATTTATTAGCTGATGCCGGATTGATAACAGATATTGCCAATAACGGTAAAGAAGCAGTCGCTATGGCCCGTAGCGGCGAATACGCGCTCATCTTAATGGATGTACAAATGCCTGTTATGGATGGGCTGGATGCCACCCGTGCCATTCGTCAGTTACCGGGCATGTCGTTGATCCCGATTCTGGCGATGACCGCCAACGCCTTCGAAGAAGACCGGCAGCGCTGTTTACTGGCTGGCATGAATGATCACATCAGTAAACCAGTGCCTCCAGATGCGCTCTATTCAATTCTGTTACATTGGCTCAATAAAGCGAACCCTCTCAAACCTACAGACGTTATTGATTGATAACGCAACAAATACTATACGCTTACAGTAACGCCTTAATCTCCGGAATACAAGACCCGCAATTCGTCCCCGCCTTCAGGCACTGTCCAACCTCCTGATGGGTTTTTAGGCTACGTTCTTTAATCGCGGCGCTGATGGTTTTAGCGCCGACATTAAAACAGGCACAGATGATGGCACCAACGTCCGGCACGCCAGCAGGCGGCAGACCTAATAGCAGTGATTTGCGTTCGGCTGGAGTTATTTCCGGTTGCGCAAACAAACTGCTTAACCAGTTCCGTTCCGGCAGCAGGCGCTGTGTACTAATAAACAGTAAACTCTCTAAACGCTGATTAATAATACGCGCCACGCGGTATTGGCCTTGTCCATTATCCTGGTATTCCTGCCAATGGATATCGTCTTGATCTGTAGGATGCAACAGGTTTTTAGCCCAGACTAGGCAATCGGGGGGTAAGGTATCACCTGCCAGCTCATAACGATAAACAGAGTTGCTATTAATTTTTACCCAATATTCGATGTTATTCAGGTTTAATTCACTACGCGAGAACATAAAGCCTGTCCAGGCAGGTCGATAGGCTTTGATGTTAACTGGGGTGTGCTTGCTTTCCGGCTGTTTGGAATAAGGATCAAACACCGGATTAACCAGTGCGCCCATCCGCCCTTGACTGGCATATTGCTCTGTCCAGTGCATTGGTACAAACAAGTTACCCGGCTTTTGGGAATCTGTAACCCGTACCCGCACCAACATCTGCCCCCATTGACTGGTAATCCGCGCCAAACCGTTATGGCTCAAGCCGAACTGTTCAGCATCCCGCGGGTGAATTTCTACAAAAGGCTCAGGCCGATGCTGGTTCAGTTTAGTCGCCAGCGCCGTGCGGGTCATGGTATGCCATTGGTCGCGTAGGCGCCCGGTATTTAAAACCAACGGATAAGCGGCATCCAGACTATTAACCGGTAAGCATGGCTTGACCGCGATAAACTGGGCTTTACCGGAAGCCGTAAAAAACTGCCCATTTGCAAATAATCGCTTGGTGCCTTCGGGATGGTTTTGATTGACAGGCCATTGCGTCGGTTGCAATTTTTCATACGCGTGTGCGGTGATAGTCGCAAAGGCGGAAATATCAAAATCACGTTGCCCCGCGTTCTCAAAGCCCGAGAGTGCGGCGTGCTCCCTGAAAATATCTACCGGGCTTTCGTAGGCAAAAGCCTGTGCAAAGCCCATACGTTGCGCAACTTGCGTGATAACCCACCAATCCGGCTGCGCATCACCGGCGGGTGTAAACAGCGCGCGTTGACGTGAAATGCAGCGCTCAGAATTGGTCACCGTGCCGTCTTTTTCGCTCCAACCTTGTGCAGGTAAAAGAACATGCGCCAGAGCGGTGGTGTCGGTATTGGAGATGCAATCAGATACCACCACGAATTCACAGCGTTGTAAAGCATGCTTGACCTTGTCGGCATTGGGCATGGAGACCACCGGATTGGTGCCCATTATCCAAACTGCTTTGACTTTACCTGCATAGATAGCATCAAACAGGTCGACTGCGGCAAGTCCCGGTTTTCTGGCGATTGACTGACTGCCCCAAAAGCGTGCGACCCGGTCAATATCATCGGCGTTGAAAAAATCCATGTGCGCCGCCAATTGATTGGCTAAGCCACCGACTTCCCGCCCCCCCATTGCATTCGGTTGTCCGGTCAATGAAAACGGCCCCATCCCAGGCTTGCCAATTCTACCGGTCGCCAGGTGGCAATTAATAATGGCATTGACCTTATCCGTGCCGGACGAAGATTGGTTTATGCCCTGACTGTATAGGCTCATAACCTTATCAACACTTGCAAACCAGTCATAAAACTGCCGCACAGCTGCTATTTCTAAATGGCATTGCCCTGCAACTTGTGCAATCGTAAAGTTTGCTGCTTGCAGCGCATCCATAAAGCCTTCGGTATGGGCTTCAATGTAAGCGGAATTAACTGCCCCCTGTTGATTAAGATGTTGCAACAAACCATTAAATAAAAAAGCATCACGACCGCTGGCAATCGGCAAATGTAAATCAGCAATATCGCAGCTGGCAGTTTTTCTGGGGTCTATAACGATAATTTTTAACGCCGGATTACGCTCTTTTGCGGCACGAATCCGCTGAAAGCTGACGGGATGACACCAGGCAGCATTCGAGCCGATTAACACGATAAGCTCGGCGTGCTCAAAATCTTCATAGCAACCCGGCACCGTATCAGAACCAAAGGCGCGCTTATGCCCTGATACCGAGGATGACATACATAAGCGACTATTGGTATCCATGTTGCCACTACCAATAAAGCCTTTCATCAGCTTGTTGGCGACATAGTAGTCTTCCGTCAAAAGCTGCCCAGAGCCATAAATCGCTACCGAATCAGGCTCATAGGCATCGATGGTGCGCTTGAATGTATTGGCAACCAGATCTAATGCTGCCGTCCAACTACTCGTTTGCCCATGCACTATTGGCTGTAACAACCTCCCTTTTAATTTAACCGTGTCACCCAGGGCAGATCCTTTGGAACACAGACGACCGAAATTAGCCGGATGTAACTTATCTCCTTTGATTTCAACACTGTGCTGCAGTGCATCGACTTGGGCGCTAATGCCGCAGCCTACGCCGCAGTATGGACAAGTGGTTTGAATGGTTTTAAACATACGCCTTACCAAAAATCAACACCGCTCTGAGCGCAGATACATTTTCTTGCTTCTCCAGCAACTCCTGATACCACGCGCCATCAGCGGTATCACCGTATAACACCGCACCGATCAGTCGATTCGCTTTGATCACCAATTTTTTATAAATGCCTAAGGCAGCATCTGTGAACTGAATAGTTTCAGCGCTTGCATCCCCCTGAAAATCACCGACCGAAAATAGATTAATACCGGTTACTTTCAGTTTAGTCGCCGTCGGCAAAGTGACATATTCAGCAACACCATGTTCACTTAAATGATTCGCACAGACTTTTGCCTGTTCAAACAACGGCGCAACCAGGCCAAAAGTTTGCCCACGATGTTGGATACACTCACCGACCGCATAGATACCGGGGTCATAGGTTTGCAACGTATCATTGACTATAATGCCACGCTCACAATACAAACCGGCAGCTTCCGCCAGTGCCATGTTCGGACGGACGCCGATGGCGGCGATAAACAGATCGCACGCCAGCTCACTATCATCCTCAAACCTCACAGCACAGATATGACCGTTACCATCATCCTGCAAAGCTTTAAGTTTGGCGGCCATTTGAAATTTGATGCCCCTTTGTTCAAGTTCTGTTTGTAACATTTTTGCGGCGTGTTGGTCGAGCTGCCGGTTCAATAAGATGTTGTGGTTATGAATGACGGTAACCTCCATACCTCTTTGCACCAGTCCATTCGCTGCTTCCAACCCCAATAACCCCCCACCTAAAACCACTGCTTTTTGGCCTCGGGCGGCATATTCCAGCATTTTGTTGACATCCACGATGTCTCGAAAACTGATGACGCCCTCTAATGTATTGCCCGGCACACCTGGGATTACTGCTTTTGATCCGGTCGCAATCAACAACCGGTCGTAAGCAGCCAAAGTTCCGTCGCGTGCAATCACGGTGCGATTTTTTCGGTCTATACGCATCACTGCTTTATCTTCCCCTGCAAACAAACGTATCCCATTGTCCACATACCATTGGCGGTTGTTAATGACAATATCCTCCAGAGTTTTATCGCCGGACAAAACCGCCGACAACATAATGCGATTGTAATTGCCGTGCGGTTCCGCGCCAAACACGGTAATGGTATATCGATCGGGTGCACCGGTGAGCAGCTCTTCAATAGTGCGCATGCCAGCCATGCCGTTGCCGATGACAACTAAACGGGGTTTCATTTGCAACTCAGGCTCCTAAGTGAATTCTTCGAAACTGATAACTCTTCAGTGTGGCAGGAAGCGAAGATTTAAAAATGATTTTTAATCCCACTTACCCACCCCTTTCCTGCGGATGAGGACTTAGAACCACACGCTGAAAAGCTCAAAGGTCGTTTTGTCGATAAGCTTTTATAAGCTGTAATTTGCTCATGCCATTTCAGGGATCGTCATAGTGCCTTCTGCTACCATAACGGCTTCACCGCCAATTCTGAAGGTCAGTGAATCTTCCCGCTTATGGTCCATCTCCAGATTAATGAGACTACGGCGGTTCCTGCCATCACCGCGATCAACGGCAAAGGTATAGGTTCCTTTTTGCAAATGCTCAAACGAACATAAATACGCTGCAAATGCTGGCATAGCGGTGCCAACAGGCGGATCATCATGCACGCTGATATTTGGACCAAGCAGGCGAGCATTAAAATCGGAATCGTTAAAAGGCGTTTTGGCAGAAAACAAAAGGATCTCTTGTGCGGCGGTTTGGGGTGCTATGGATTGGCTCCAGGCCTGAAAATTAAAACGTGCGCTTCTTACCGTTTCATAGTTATAAACCGGCACAATCAAGTAAGGAAACCCGCAAGATACCAGACGGGTATAATATTTTTTAGTATCAATTTGCACTTCAGCAATTGATAAAAAACTAGCTAACTCACCATTCGGCGGCGCAAAGCGATCAACTATCGGGGATACTTTACTGGTAAATTGAATAAAGCCGGGCTTACCATTATCGTTAGTAATCGTAGTATTGATTAGGCCGCTGTTTTGTTCAAATATCATCGGGGTATATTTTTCAGTCAGCACAATATTGCCACAACTTGCCAAAACATAAGCGGCGGCAATGATCGGATGTCCTGCAAACATAATTTCAGCTTTTGGAGAAAAAATGCGCATACGTCTTTTTCCGGCCTCACCTTTCTTCTGAAATACAAACACGGTTTCCGTTAAATTCAGCTCACGGGCAACCATTTGCATTTGTTGTTGGTTTAACCCCTCAGCCTCGGGGAACACAGCAATCTGTGCGCCACTAAAAATCTGCTTGGTAAATACATCAACAATGAAATACTGATAACTCATGACTGTGACTCCACCAGACTGATTTGTACGCTACCATTTTCTATACGAATTGGATAAGCAGGGATGGTTACCGTTTCATCCTCAAGACAGACACCGGTTTGCAAATTAAAATGTTGTTTATATAACGGCGATGCCACTATGGGTTGACCGTTAATATCGCCGCATATCCCCCGCGACAGCACATTAGCCTTGCCAAAAGGATCGTAGTTATCAATAGCATAAATAGCACCTACTTTAGGCATGTAAAAAATAGCCACTTGCGCGCCACCTACCAACGCACAGATTCCTGAGTTTGGCTGCAAATCGTCAACACTGCATACTGTTTGCCACTGTACCATCAGGCCATCTCCACCAATTTAAAATGTTTGCGCTCTTCCGCATCGGCAGGACGCAGCTGGCCGCGCTCCTCCACAAACACCACATTATCATCAGGCTGATCACTGTTAATGAAATGCCGGAAGCGTTTGAGTTTAGATTCATCCTCAATGGTAGTAAGCCACTCACATTGATAGGTATCAATAACATGCTGCATTTGCTGTTCTAACTGCTCACACAAACCCAATTTATCATTAATGACTACCGCTTTAAGATAATCCAGGCCGCCTTCCATGTTTTCCATCCAAACCGAAGTGCGTTGCAGACGGTCAGCAGTGCGGACATAAAATGACAGGAAACGGTCAATGTATTTAATCAGGGTTTCCTTATCCAAACTGGTGGCAAACAAATCAGCATGCCGCGGTTTCATGCCGCCATTACCGCAAACATACAGGTTCCAACCTGTTTCAGTGGCTATAACGCCGACATCTTTACCCTGTGCTTCGGCGCATTCGCGCGTGCATCCGGACACCGCAAATTTGATTTTATGCGGCGAACGTAAGCCTTTATAACGGTTTTCCAGCTCTATGGCCAATGCAACACTGTCATCGAGACCGTAACGGCACCAGGTACTGCCGACACAAGACTTCACGGTGCGTAAGGATTTGCCATAGGCGTGACCAGATTCAAAACCGGCATCAATCAGTTCTTTCCAGATCAGCGGCAATTGATCGACCCGCGCGCCAAACAAATCTACGCGCTGACCACCGGTAATTTTGGTATACAGCTTATATTTTTTACCCACCTGGCCTATAGCAATGAGCATATCCGGGCTGATTTCGCCGCCGGCAATCCGCGGGACGACCGAATAAGTGCCATCTTTTTGCATATTAGCCAGAAAAGTATCGTTGGTGTCTTGCAGGCCAAGATGTTCATTCGACAAAATGTACTCATTCCAGTAAGACGCCAGAATGGAACCAACCGCCGGTTTACAAACTTCACAGCCCAAGCCTTTACCATGTTTTTCCAATAACTCATCAAAGGTTTTAATCTGCTCAACCAGTATCAGGTTATAAAGATCCTGGCGGGTGTAGGCGAAATGTTCACAAATATCGGTATTGACCACAAAGCCCTGTTTCGCTAGCTCCGAATTCATGACTGACTTCAGCAAGGCGGCACAACCACCACAGCCTGTGGCTGCTTTGGTTTCCGCTTTTAATGCGCCAAACGTCGTGCAACCGGCTTCAATGGCTTGACAAATGGCACCTTTGGTCACGTCGTAACACGAACAAATTTGGGCGGACATGGGTAAGGCATCGGGGCCTAAGCCGACGGATTCATCCGATCGGGACGGTAAAATCAGCGCATCGGGATTTTCCGGCAATTCAATGCAGTTCAGGTAATATTGTAACAATGTGCCGTAACCGGACGCGTCACCGACTAGCACCGCGCCTAACAAAAACTTTTTATCCTCACTGACCACCAAGCGTTTATACACTTCACTGGCACCATTTTGGTAGGTGTATACCATCGCGCCAGCGGTTTTGGCATGAGCATCACCAATGCTGGCGACATCTACGCCCATCAGTTTTAGCTTGGTGCTCATATCAGCACCGGTAAAATTGGCCATGTTGCCCGCTAGATCCGCGATCACGGTACGTGCCATCGCGTAACCTGGTGCAACCAAACCAAAAATCATGCCATTCCACAACGCACATTCGCCAATCGCATAAATATCGGGATCAGAAGTAAGGCATTGATTATTTATGACAATACCGCCGCGTGCGCCGACTTCCAAACCGCAAGCGCGGGCAATATCATCGCGCGGACGGATACCGGCGGAAAACAGCACCATATCGGTTTCCAGCTCTTCGCCATCGGCAAAGCACATTTTATTCACGCACCGCTCGCCATCGGTAATCAGGCTGGTGTTTTTGCCGGTATGTACGATCACCCCCAAGCCTTCAATTTTGCGCCGTAACATCGCGCCGCCTGCTTCATCCAGTTGCACTGCCATTAAACGTGGGGCGAATTCCACGACATGCGTCTCTAAACCCAAGTCCACCAATGCTTTCGCGGCTTCCAAGCCCAACAAACCACCTCCAACGACCACGCCGACTTTGCCGTTTTTCGCCGTTGCCACCATCGTTTCTAAATCTTCAATGGTGCGGTATACCAAACAACTGGGGCGTTCATGTCCTGGTACGGGCGGCACAAACGGGTAAGAACCGGTCGCCAATACCAGTTTGTCATACTGAACTTGCACGCCTTTAGCGGAAGTCACGGTTTTAGCGGCACGATCGATGGTCGCGGCTTTATCATTTAAATGCAGGGTGATACCATTATTTTCAAAGAATCCCTCTTCTACCAAGGATAGTTCCGCAGCGGTCGTACCGGAAAAAAACGACGACAAATGCACACGGTCATAAGCGACCCTGGGTTCTTCACAAAAAGTAACTATATTAAAGGCATCCTTAGCGGCACTATTAACCAGTCCTGCTAAAAAATTTTGCCCCACCATGCCGTTACCAATCACGACTAAGGTTTGTTTCATAACGACCTCAACTAAAAATGTTAGGCAAAAAAAAGGCATCCCAGTGCAAGCGAAGCCCACACTTTAAAGACGCCTTTGTCTCATCAGTTCAACATTGAACAGTAATTTGTTACTCCTGCATTGGAGTTTATATAGTCTTTAGCAATTAACGCACCAACAATCAGAACCCATCAATTTAGCTAGCTTGCTTTGTTAAGCCTAAAAAAATCAGTTCAAAATGGTGCGACATTTTGCGGTATAACGTAGTAACCGTTCTATTTTGGTGCGTTCCGTAAGTTTTGCGATCAAACCGCAATTGACGAGCATAGAAGGAATAACGAGAAAACACCATAACACACAAAACTGGCGCATATATTGCTGAAGCTGTGGTTGAATCATCATAAAACCACAAGGAAATGCCCACAATGTCTTCCCAGTCGCTTAATCTCTTATCTTTCTCAGGAAAAACCAAAATCCTGCACATGACCTGGATGGCTTTTTTTATCACCTTTGTGGTGTGGTTTAGCCATGCCCCTTTAATGATGGCGATTGCAAACAGCTTAGGCCTGGATAAATCCCAAATTAAAACCATCCTCATCCTCAATGTCGCGTTGACCATTCCGGCGCGCATTATTATTGGCATACTGGTAGATAAATTCGGCCCTAAACGGACTTATTCAGCGTTATTAGCTATTGGTAGCGTCCCTTGTTTTATGTTTGCGTTTGCGCAAAACTTTGAACAATTAGCCTTGGCGCGGTTTTTATCCGGCTTTATTGGCGCTGGTTTTGTCATTGGCATACGTATGGTCGGGGAATGGTTTCCCGCTAAGCAAGTAGGTATAGCAGAAGGCATTTATGGCGGCTGGGGGAACTTTGGTTCGGCTGCGGCGGCAGGCACTTTACCAGCACTGGCATTAATTTTTGGTGGCGATGAGGGTTGGCGTTACGCAATTGCCAGCACGGGCATCATTGCCTTGATTTACTCGGTCATCTACTTTTTTAGCGTATCGGACACCCCTAAAGGCTCAACCTATTTTAAACCCAAAAAAGCGGGCGCGATGGAAGTAACCAGCAAAGGCGATATGCTGTTCTATATTTTAATGACTCTGCCCTTATACGCAACCTTAAGCTTGTTAACCTGGAAATTATCTTCAGCCGCAACGGCAAACCTACTATCCATGCCGGTTGCGATTAGCTTTTACACCGGTATTTGGGTGTTATATTTTTACAATGTGCGTAAAATTGTTCATGTTAATAAAGAGCACTTGCAAAAACCGATAGAAGCCCTGCACCGCTATAAATTCAAACAAGTCGCTATCTTGGATTTGGCTTATTTCATCACCTTCGGTTCAGAACTAGCGGTGGTGTCAATGTTACCCCTGTATTTCTTTGACATTTTCCACGACGCACAAGGTATCACTATGGTGCAAGCTGGGCTGCTGGGCGGCAGTTTTGCGTTTATTAACCTGATCGCCAGGCCCTTGGGCGGCTGGCTCAGTGATAAATTTGGGCGAAAATTATCCTTAAGTATCTTTGTATTGGGATTGTCAGCAGGTTATTTTGGTATGTCACAAATCAACTCAGCCTGGTCAATCACCCTAGCGGTACTACTAACCATGAGCTGCTCCTGCTTTGTGTCGGCAGGTTGTGGTGCAGTCTATGCGATTGTGCCGTTAATCAAGCGCCGCATGACTGGACAAATTGCCGGCATGGTTGGCGCTTATGGTAACGTTGGCGGGGTATTGTTTTTAACCGTTTTATCGTTCGTAACCCCGGAAATGTTTTTTAACGTACTGGGTATCGCGGCATTAAGCGTTCTAATAGCTGTCCAATTTATAGATGAGCCGAAGGGGCACATGGCTGAGATTCAGGAAGACGGGTCTGTAGAAATGATTGAGTTACATTAAAAAATATACCTTATGCTTGAATGGATTAACGCCCACACTCATTTGCTATCCATTAAATATAGATAATGCCAGAACTCAAAATCAGCAGCCACTACGCCAGTAATCAAGGCATCAAGCCAGATAACGAAGATTTTGTGGGCGCAATCATCCCCCAAGGTGCTGCGCTTGTTCACAAAGGCGTAACCGCCGCCATAGCCGATGGCATGAGCGGCAGTGATGCGGGCAAACAAGCCAGCCAATGCTGTGTGGTGAGTTTTTTAAGTGATTACTACAGCACACCTGATTCATGGTCGGTTAAACAGGCGGGACAAAAAATACTCTCTGCCACCAATTCCTGGCTATATAGCCAGGGGCAAATCCGCTATGGTTCAACCAAGGGCATGGTCAGCACCTTAAGTATCATCGTCTTAAAATCAACCACCGCGCATATTTTTCACATTGGGGATTCCAGGATTTACCGGCTGCGGCACGGTAATTTTGAGCAAATCACCCGTGATCACCGGGTCTGGATTTCAAAAGAAAAAAACTACCTGAATCGGGCGATGGGCATAGAGCCGCGTTTGGAGGTTGATTACAAAGCCTTACCAATAGTCTGCGGCGACTTATTTTTAATGACTACCGATGGCATCCACGATTTCATTGATGAGAAAGCGCTAAAGGCCCTGTTACAAGCAAGCACCGATATAGTGCAGGCGACTGGACACATTTTGCAGCAGGCGTTAAAAAATAACAGTGATGATAATCTCACCTGCCAGATTATCAGGATTGATGAACTGCCTGAAGCGAAGGAAGACGAAATTCTGCGCCGTCATGCCAATTTGCCTTTTCCACCGCCATTAGCGCCCGGCATGATCCTGGATGGTTATTGGATTGAAGCGGAGTTGCACGCCAGTAAACGTACCCACGTGTATAAGGCCTATGACACTAAAACCAATCAGACCGTTATTATCAAAGCCCCGTCGATACTCTATGACGACGACACCCATTATATCGAACATTTTCTGCATGAAGAATGGGCAGGCAAGCGCCTTCAACACGAAAACGTCCTAAAAGTACTCAGTTCTGACCGGGAAAAAAGCTGTATTTATTATGTGACCGAATATTTGGAAGGCCCAACCCTCAGAGAGTGGATAAACCAGCATCCAAAAGCCGAAATCCTTATTAGCCGGAAAATTGTGGAACAAATCGCCAAAGGCTTGCAAGCTTTTCACCGTATGGAAATGCTACACCAGGATTTAAAGCCTGAAAACATTATGTTCAACGAACAAGGTACTGTTAAGATCATTGATTTTGGATCGGTAAAAATTGCCGGCATTACCGAAATCGCCCCGCTTGATGAAAGCAGGGAGGAAAACGTCCTCGGCACCCTAAATTACACCGCACCTGAGTATCATTTGGGACAACGTGGCAATGCGAAATCTGATCAGTTTTCGCTGGCAGTCATTTTGTATGAAATGCTTAATGGTGCCTTACCATTTGGTCAAGATCTGCCTGAAAAGCCAGATACCAATAATTTGGCAAGACTTAACTATGTCCCCAGCTTCCATTGTAATGCCCTGGTGCCAATCTGGATTGATGGTGCTTTAAAAAAAGCCACGGCACTTAATCCGCAATTGCGTTATGACGAGCTATCGGAGTTTTTACATGATTTGTCCATTCCTAACCCAAGCTTTTTAAGCACCAAAGAATCCATTCCGCTGATAGCGCGTAACCCGCTGCTGTTTTGGAAGTGTTTATGCTTACTTTTACTGATTATTAATCTGGTTTTAGGCTATAAATTGGCATAAAACAACCCGGGCATCAAGTTTGTATAAGGCTGAATTTGGCAACAATGAATCAATAAAGTGTGAGCTTTAAATAGTGTAATTATTAAAAACGGTATTGTTGTTATGCACTATAATTAAAATTGTTTGGTTTTAAAAAACCTTCTTTATTAAGCTATTTACAGCACATTTTTAGTTAATCGGCATAGTTATTGCCTGTTAAATTACATATATCATCGCATTGGGGTTTTTCAGGATAAATAATGACTAGCCTGTATGCGTTTGCTTAAGCTGGTGGCCTAGAAACCAATCAACAAGAATTATGACTAAGGAAGATTAACGTAAACCTGGCCAATTACATTTCAAATTTGAAAAAAGATACTCACGACAATTTAACACACGAGGAAGCTATGCAAGTAGGTATGATTGGGCTAGGCAAGATGGGGGCTAATATGGTCAGACGCATAATGGCGGACGGGCATAACTGTGTAGGCTATGATGTTAACAGTGCCAATGTGGAAAAACTCATCAATGAAGGCGCACAAGGTGCCACCAGCTTAAAAGATTTCGTGTCTAAATTGCAAACACCCCGAATCGTCTGGTGCATGGTGCCAGCCGGTGAACTTACCGAATCAACCATAACCGCCGTGGCAGAATACTTAGAAAAAGGCGATGTTATTATTGATGGCGGCAACACCTTTTATAAAGATGATGTGCGCCGCGCGGAAACCTTATCTAAAAAAGGCATCCACTATATAGATGTCGGCACCAGCGGCGGCGTTTGGGGTGTTGAGCGCGGCTATTGCCTGATGATCGGCGGTGCAAAGGAAGCCGTACAACTGGTAGAGCCGATTTTTAAAACTCTTTCGCCCGGTAAGGGTGATATTGAATCAACCCCAGGGCGCACCAGCAACTCCGGTACCGCAGAGCAAGGCTATATTCACTGCGGCCCAGCGGGTTCTGGTCACTTTGTTAAAATGATCCACAACGGTATCGAATACGGCATGATGATGGCCTATGCGGAAGGGTTCGATATTATGCGCAATGCTAATTCAGAATTATTACCCGAAAACCGGCGTTTTGACCTAAACCTTACCGATATTGCTGAAGTTTGGCGACGCGGCAGCGTGGTCAGCTCTTGGTTGTTAGATTTAACCGCAACCGCTTTGGTTGAAGATCCTGACCTTTCAAGTTATACCGGTTATGTTGAAGATTCTGGTGAAGGGCGCTGGACAGTGCAGGCCGCTATTGATGAAGCCGTTCCTGCGCATGTTTTAACAGCGGCGCTTTATGCGCGTTTCCGTTCACGGCAACAAAATACTTTTTCCGACAAAATGATCTCCGCCATGCGTAAGAAATTCGGCGGGCATATTGAGAAAAAATTAAGCTGATGATAGTAACCTCCGGGAGCCAAAGTTGGTAATAATAGTACCCGGCATTTCGGAGAATAGGCCTTTCAAGACCCTCGCCCGGTTTGATCATGACTTATTGGGCGAATGTTTATTTAGTATGGCGCAATATGACGGGCAAAGTAACTTTTTAGCCTAAACATTAACCCTTAACTCCATATAATTTATGAATAATCAAGAACTCTGGCAACGCTATCAAGATTGGCTGTATTTTCATGAAGGTCTGGGATTGTATCTGGATATTAGCAGGATACATTTTAATGCTGTTTTATTAAGGCAAGTGCAGCCAAAATTTACCAAGGCTTTTGAGGCGATGGCTGCATTGGAGGCCGGAGCCATTGCCAACCCGGATGAAAACAGGATGGTAGGCCATTATTGGTTACGCAACCCGGACATAGCGCCTGCACAATTTAAAAATGAAGTTGTAGAAACGCTGGCGCAAATTGACGATTTTGTAGAAAAGGTGCATAAGGGCATCATTCATCCGCCGCACGAACAAAAGTTTACCGATATTCTTTCCGTTGGTATTGGCGGCTCTGCACTAGGGCCACAATTTGTGGCAGATGCCTTAAGCCCTGATTTTCCGCCGTTAGCAATCCATTTTATCGACAATACTGATCCAGCAGGCATTGACCGAATCCTTAACCGCCTGAAAGACCGCCTCAAAACCACGCTGGTTATTATTATCAGTAAATCCGGCGGCACCTCCGAAACCCGCAATGGCCTATTGGAAGTCAAACATGCTTATACCCAATCAGGTTTACATTTTCCTGATTACGCTGTCGCCATGACCATGTCAGGCAGCAAAATGGATGTCCAGGAACATTGCGATCTTTGGTTAGCAAAAATACCCATCTTTGACTGGGTCGGTGGACGTACTTCGGAATTATCTTCTGTAGGCCTATTGTCAGCCGCACTGCTGGGAATTGATACCCACGCCATGCTGGCTGGGGCAAAAGCGATGGATGAAGCCACGCGAACCCCCGAAATTAAAGCCAATCCGGCAGCGTTATTGGCCTTATCCTGGTATGCCTCAGGCAACGGTAAAGGCGAAAAGGACATGGTGGTCATCCCTTATAAAGATAGTCTGCTGCTTTTCTCACGGTATTTGCAGCAATTAGTGATGGAATCTTTAGGCAAAGAACACGATCTGGATGGCCACATTGTCCATCAGGGTATTACCGTTTATGGTAACAAAGGCTCAACGGACCAACATGCTTACGTGCAGCAACTTAGGGAAGGCGTAGGCAATTTCTTTGCGACCTTTATTGAGGTATTGGAAGATCGGGCCGGCCCGTCCATTGAGATAGAGCCCGATGCTACTTCCGGTGATTTTTTGTTTGGGTGTTTACAGGGTACACGGGAAGCGCTTTACGAAAACAATCGCGCTTCTATTACCTTAACCGTTACCCGGGTTGATGCACAAACAATTGGCGCATTAATCGCGCTATATGAAAGGGCAGTCGGCTTGTATGCTTCTTTAGTTAATATCAATGCGTATGACCAACCAGGGGTTGAAGCAGGCAAAAAGGCCGCAACGCAGTTTTTAGTTTTACAGCAGGATATTTTAAGGGTTCTCAAAGCAAACCATAAGCCTATATCGGTGCATGTATTAGCCGAAAAAGTAGCCACACTGAATCAGGTTGAAACCGTTTATAAAATTGTGCGGCACATGGCTGCCAATCCGCGCGGAATCATTTTACAAGGCGATTTAACCAAACCCGACAGCCTAATGGTTAGCTATGACCGGCAAACGCAAGGCTCATAATAACGCCCTGCCAAACAGACGCTTACCTCATATCACCTTACTGGCATAAAACTATTGGAGATTCAACGTGCTTGATAAACAATCTGATAATCCGCTGACAGCTGGAATCAATATCACCCATGCACCCCAACCGTGCACATTAGTCATTTTTGGCGGCGGGGGTGACCTATCAAGGCGCAAACTCTTACCGGCGGTATTTAATCAAGCCTTAGACGGTGAATTGCCCGCCAATTTTGCGGTACTGGGCTTTGCAATTGAAAAAATGGACGATGCCAGTTACCGTGATTTTGCGCGCAAAGGCATTGAACAATTTTCAAGACAAGCCCTGGAACCCGCCTATTGGGCAGATTTTGAAACCCGGCTGCATTACTTGCAAGGCTCGCTGGATAACCCGGAAGCCTATAAACAGCTTAAACAGCGTCTGGAAACGATAGAAACCAGCTTTGGCATTCCCGGCAACCGCGTCTTTTATCTCGCCATACCGCCCACATTGATTGAAACCTGCGTCTGTCAACTCAAAGCCGCAGGCCTTGTCATGCCGGTAGATGGACAAAGCCCGTTTTCACGCATTATTGTTGAAAAGCCCATCGGTCGTGATCTTGAAAGCGCCCGCAAGGTAAATACCACGCTCTCCCAAAACTTCGACGAACAGCAAATTTATCGAATCGACCATTATCTCGGCAAAGAAACTGTCCAAAACATTCTGGCGATGCGCTTTGGTAACGCTATTTTCGAACCACTGTGGAACTCCAAACATATCGACCATGTGCAAATTACCGTAGCAGAGGAAGAAGGCGTCGGCACACGGGCAGGCTATTATGATAAAGCCGGAGCTTTGCGGGATATGATACAAAACCATATTTTACAATTGCTCACCCTCATTGCGATGGAACCCCCCTGGATTATGGACGCGGATGTGATTCGCGACCATCGGCAGGATATTCTTAACTGCTTACGCCCCATTACCAGTGAAAATTTTGATCAACATGTGGTCAGGGCACAATATGGGCCAGGCTTCCATCATGGGGAAGACGTACCGGGTTATCGCCGGGAGGCAGGCGTAGCACAAGACTCCATTACTGAAACTTATGTAGCCTTAAAACTATTTATCGATAATTGGCGCTGGGCAGGTGTGCCTTTTTATATTCGCACCGGCAAACGCATGCCCAAACGCGCGAGTGAAATTGCTATCCAATTCAAAAGCGTGCCGCCTATTCTGTTTAATGCCAATAATGACCAACCGTTAGAACCTAATGTCCTGGCATTGAGCATTCAGCCGAATGAAGGCTTATCCCTCAGAATTGCAACCAAATTACCGGGCGCTAAGCTTAAAATCTTTCCGGTTAAAATGGATTTTCGCTATGGGTCCACCTTTGGCGAACAATCCCCGGAAGCTTACGAACGCTTATTGCTGGATGTAATGGCGGGTGATGCGACCTTGTTCATGCGCCGGGATTCCGTCGAATCCTCCTGGGCATGGGTCGATAACATCCTTAACACTTGGGCGAGCAGCCGTACCCGTTGGATTCCTGAATATAGCGCCGGCACATGGGGGCCTTTGGAAGCAGATCGCCTCATTGAATCTGATAACCGCAAATGGCGGATGTTATGAAAGCCAAAATCTTTCTGAATAAAATTGTCGCGCCCAGGCCTAAACGCGTCAGCATCGCAGATATTGATGTCGCCTTAGACCGGTTATGGTCACAATTTAATCAAGACATCATCAGCAGCGGCTTTACGGTCATGCGTGCCTGTATGTCAAATTTAATCATTTACTGCAATAGCATGGAAGAAGCAACGGCCATCGGTGATGACATACCCGCCATTGTCGATACCCATCCGGCACGGGTACTGCTGCTGATTGGCGAAGGTAAACCCAGCGATGGCCGTATTGAAGCGTTAGTCGGGATTTATTACACTGCCATGAGTGGAGGATGGCAGGTATGCGCTGAAAGGATAGATGTCATTGCTACACCGCTTACTACAGATCGATTACCGTCTGTGGCGCGGTCCAATCTGATCGGTGATTTGCCTACTACCCTGTGGTGGGCATCCCGGCAGCCGCCTCCGGAAGCTGGTGAGTTATTTTTCCAGCTGGCTGAACTGTCCAACCAGATCATATACGACAACATGGGCTGGATTAACCCCTTCAAAGGCGTTGTTGCGATGACCCGTTGGGTAGCTGCGCAACAGGATTCACGTATCGTCCACAATTTGGCGTGGCGAAAAGTTGCCATCTGGCGTAAATTGATCAGTCAAGTACTGGATCCACAAGTAGCACCTGATGCATTAAGTTCTTTACATCTGATTGAAATCAACCACGGCCCGCATGCATTGGCTATGGTTTGGTTATTGGTCGGCTGGTTAGCCAGTCAGCTTAAATGGCAATCTCTTGACGGTAAACGCCTTTCAGATTCGGAACTGGTATGGCGCTTCCGTAATAGCAATCACAGTGAGATCAAAATTATTGTCAAACGCAGGCCCGAAGGCGACCCTTTAATTTACCAATTAGGGTTCGACTGGATGAATGCCAAACATCCCGGACGTATCGGTTTTGAACGTTTAGACAGTGACCGCATTGGTATCGTAGAAGCCTTATCCACTATTCCCCCCCGCATCATAGCCGCACAGATACCGGCACGTTCCACCCTGGTTTCCGCACAATTAGCGCAACGTAACCGCGATAAAGTGTTTGAAAATGCCTTAAAGTCCTGTAACGCAATGACTGCGGTTTTTCAGCAATAAACAGCTGCACCAACTCTCTGCCAGTTGGTAAAAGCGCCTTTGACACCATAAACGGGATTTTCATAAAAATCCCGATATTGTTGCAGATAAACCCCTTTTTCCTTAGACCAAACTTTTGCTGGCCACTTCATAGACGTCCGGAGAAATGCCCTCTGTGGTCATAATGCGTTCCAGTTGCTGTTTCATGAAGGCTTGCCTAGTGGCGTCGTAGCGTCGCCACTGCGTTAAGCCACTCACCATGCGCGATGCCACTTGCGGGTTAAGCGTGTTTAAGGCGATAACCTGATCAGCTAATAACTGATAACCTTGACCATTAGCTGCATGAAAATGCAGGGGGTTCGCTTGGCTAAAAGCACCGCAGACACTTCTGACGCGGTTGGGATTTTTTAAATCAAAGGCCGGGTGCTTCAGGAGCTTTTGCACCGTTGCAAAAGTATCCGGGTCGCTGCTAGAGGCCTGCAAGGCAAACCATTTGTCGATCACCAGGGCTTCATCTTCCCATTGCTGATAAAAATCCGCCAAGCAATTTTGTTTTTCGGGATGCGCATTATTGATAATGGTACTTAATGCAGCAATTTGATCGGTCATGGTGTTAGCAGTTTTAAATTGCAGCGTGGATAATTGCTGAAATTCGGCCTTTTGCAGTTTACCTAAATAACCTAGGCAAGTATTTTTAATCCGCCGTCTCCCCATAGCAGCGGCAGACGTCCCAGTTTCAGGATTAACTTGTGCATGCGCGTGTTGATAAAGTTTGCTTAAAGGTTCCTGTAATTGTTCTGCCAAAACCGTCAGGAGCCGCTCTCGGGCGAAATGAATGCCCTCAACATCGATAACCGGCATTTGTTCAGCTAAATAGGTTTCCGAAGGTAGACTTAATAGTAATGAAAAATAAGCGAGATCCTGCCAGTCTTGCGCAAGAATATGCTTAAAAGCTTCAATGATAATGGGGTTGACAGGCAGTGCCAGGGCGTCCTCAAGCTTGTCCGCACGGAATTCGTGCTGCAAACCCATAATGATCGCGCCAGCCAGTTGCTGCCCCGCTTCCCAGCGATTAAAAGGATCACTGTCATAGCGTAGTAAAAAAGCTAACTCTTCTAAACTCCGCGTCATTTCTAACTTTACCGGCGCAGAAAAATTGCGTAACAATGAAACTATGGGTTGCCCAGGCAGATGATCCTTAACCATTGCATCCGAGGAAGGTGATATCGAATGGCCGCTACAATCAAAACTGAAAGTTTGCTCGGCTTCCGTCAATTGCAAGATGATTTCATCACTGGCTTGAGTACCGCCCTTTAACTGGCATTGGGCAACTGTGCCATCCGGTTTTAACAAACCCAGTCTTACCGGAATATGTAACGGCGCTTTATTAGTTTGCCCTGGGGTATCTGGACAATATTGGCGAATGGATAAATGCAGCGTTTTAGTAGCTGTGTCAAATCGTTGCTGCACTTTAACTACAGGCGTTCCAGCCTGTGCATACCAGCGGCGGAACTGCGTCAAATCGATCCCATTAGCGGCTTCCATGGCATTAACAAAATCATCACAAGTAACCGCCTGCCCATCATGCCGTTCAAAATAAAGGTCACTGCCTTTTCGAAAACCGCTCTTCCCGATTAGGGTATGCAGCATCCTTACAACTTCCGCGCCTTTTTCATAGACAGTCAGGGTATAAAAGTTATTAATTTCGATATACGCATTAGGGCGGACCGGGTGTGCCATAGGGCCTGCATCCTCCGCAAATTGGCGGGTACGGAGATTATTCACTTCTTCAATGCGTTTAACTGCCTTGGAGTTTTGATCACCCGAAAATTCTTGATCGCGAAACACTGTAAAACCTTCTTTTAGGCTTAACTGAAACCAGTCACGGCAGGTAACCCGGTTACCCGTCCAATTATGAAAATATTCATGGGCGATCACCCCTTCAATATGTTCATAATCCTGATCGGTGGCGGTATCGGGGCGTGCCAATACAAATTTGGTATTAAAAATGTTCAGCCCTTTATTTTCCATGGCGCCCATGTTGAAATGACTGACTGCGACAATCATGTAACAGTCCAGATCATACTCACGGCCATAGACCTCTTCATCCCAGCGCATTGCGTGTTTAAGCGATTGCATGGCGTGTGCGCACTTATCCAGATCATGCGCTTCAACAAAAATTTGTAGATCAACTTTTCGACCGGACAGGGTTATAAAGTGATCATTCAAACATTCTAATTGCCCCGCTACTAAAGCAAACAAATAACACGGCTTGTTAAACGGATCCTCCCAAGTTACCCAATGACGGTTATTGTCCAGCTCACCCTGCGCTACTTTATTGCCATTGGAAAGCAGCACCGGATAACGGGTTTTATCCCCAATCAGCGTGGTGGTGTATTTACTCATCACATCGGGGCGATCCAGAAAATAGGTAATCTTTCTAAAACCTTCGGCTTCACACTGGGTACACAGCATGGATTTAGACAGGTACAACCCTTCAAGCGCAGTATTGGCCTTGGGGTTGATAGTGTTCTTAATGACCAGCGTAAACGGTTGCTGCTGGGGAACAGCGTGAATAATTAAGGCTTGCGCTGTCTGTTGATATTGCGCTGTAGTTAACTCCTGTTGGTCTAACTCAACACTAAGCAGCGTTAAATTTTCACCCAGCAAAGTAAGCGCTTGACCGGATGCCATGCTAGCTGGGTTGCGGCTCAAGGTGAGTTTGGCAACCACTTGGGTGCATTCATCATCCAAGGTAAAATTAAGATCGACAGCCTGAATCCAATATTCCGGAACCGTATAATCTTTAAGGTAGATGGTTTGGGGATTAGTATTAACGCTCATAAGCTGTGGATAATTAATATTAAAAAGCAGGTATGGTGGTTTTTGATATAGCTTAACAGGAATTTTGGGGGCAGAACATTACTTAATCGCGCACCACATAGGGATTGTTCGGTAATTTAAGGGAATGTTGAACAAGTGATTGAATAAGCCAGTATTAGTATTTATTGACCCACTGTTACGTAATATTCAACATTATTTTAAATACCGCCCATACTATGCAGAAGAACTCCCTTGAGTTAAATGCGCCGGATTTAATAATTTCTCCAGCTCAGCGCGGCTTAACTCAGTCATTTCCGCTGCCACATCTACTATTGGACGACCTTGTTTATAGGCCGCTTTGGCTATTTCCGCCGCTTTTGCATAGCCGATAATAGGGTTTAAAGCCGTCACTAAAATCGGGTTTTTAGCCAACGCCTGATTCAAATTGTCTACCCGCACGGTAAAGCCTGCAATTGCTTTATCCGCCAATAAATGACTGACGTTTCCGAGCAATTCAATGCTTTGCAGGATGTTATAAGCAACAACCGGCAACATAACATTAAGCTGAAAAGACCCCGATTGCCCGGCAATAGTAATGGTCGCGTCATTCCCGATCACTTGCGCGGCAACCATTGCAGTCGCTTCTGGAATCACCGGATTAACTTTGCCGGGCATAATGCTACTGCCGGGCTGTAACGCAGGCAGTTCAATTTCACCCAATCCCGCCAGCGGGCCGCTGTTCATCCAGCGCAGATCATTGGCGATTTTCATTAAACTCACGGCGATAACCTTCATCTGCCCGGACAACTCCACCATCGCATCTTGCGTGGCGAGGCTTTCAAAAAACGAATCGTTGGGGACAAAGGCCAAACCAGTCTCTTTAGCAAGATTTTCTGCAAACTTAACTGCAAATTCAGGATGCGCATTTATGCCGGTACCAACCGCTGTCCCACCTTGGGCAAGCTTATAAACCCGCAACATAGTCGATTGGATGCGCGCGCAGCCATTACGGATTTGCAACGCCCAAGCCCCTAATTCCTGGCTTAAGCGGATCGGCATAGCATCCATCAAA
Source organism: Methylococcales bacterium (assembly GCA_040079795.1). Classification (GTDB taxonomy): domain Bacteria; phylum Pseudomonadota; class Gammaproteobacteria; order Methylococcales; family Methylomonadaceae; genus SXIZ01. The sequence goes on along the minus strand of JBEBJQ010000001.1, from coordinate 26,872 downwards.
TGCGTACGCCCGGTTTTGGTAATGTTATCAACACTCAGTGCTTTAGCTTCAATAACCTCCGCCAGATGTTGCAAACCCGGCAGTAGTCGGCGCTGGCATTCCAAGGCAGCACTAACGTGAATGGCGGTTGGGATGACATCGTTACTGCTCTGCCCCCGGTTGACATGGTCATTCGGATCAACGGCCAGTTGCGCAATTTTACTGGCGAGCGTGGCAATGACCTCATTCACATTCATGTTGGTGCTGGTCGCCGAACCGGTTTGAAACACATCAATGGGGAATTGCTCGGCATAGTGCCCCGCGATAATTTGGTCTGCCGCAGCACTAATAGCATTCCCCCGCTGCTCATCCAGCTCGCCCAGTGTAACATTCACCTCCGCCGCGATTTTTTTAATCAGCGCCACAGTCTTAATAAACGCAGGCGGCATTGTTAAGCCGCTAATAGGGAAGTTATTAACTGCACGTTGGGTTTGCGCCGCATATAAGGCCGTGAGGGGAACATTTAACTCACCCATGCTGTCTTTTTCTAACCGGTACTTTTCAGTCATGTCTTAACGCCTCTATAAATGCTTTAACTTTAGCTTGGTCAAAGGGCCAGCCCAAGTCTTTTTGGGTTTCAGGATGGTATAAAACCGGAATGCGCGTAGCATAGTGTGGTTGCCATTCGGGAAATTCTGCAATATCTATGTGTTCAATTAATAAATCACCTTCATCTGCTTGGCATTGATTAACAATGGCCAATGCTTGCTCACACAAATGGCAGGCAAAGGTTTCAAGTAGAATGAGATGGATTTTAGACATAACCTAAACAGTTCATAAATTGGGTTTACCCTAAAGGGCATAAAATCGCTAGCGTAACCCAACGAATCGAAACGACAAATATTGGCTTCCCCGGATTTCAGCCCAAATTACGGGCTATTTCGCACGCTATATTATCGTCCATATCCCAGCTCTTTAATATCCACCAGTTTACCGTTTTCAAAACGTAAGAGCTGCTGAAAGCGGCGGCGGCCGAAGTTGTAAAACCACTCTTCTACCACTATGTCAATTTCATAGTATTGCTGCTGCCCCATATTAAGTGCGCCGTTAGGATAAGCCATAGTACCGCCGTAATACTGCGACACGCCGGCGCTATTATTAACCGCGCGTTTTTCAATATGCGTATCAATGTTTTCAGGATCACCGCAGCGGTTAAGCACCTCCTGTTTGTACATCCCCGTCTCGACTATCGAATTGTGACAAGAAAAAGCCCCCACTGAAAAAGGAAGAAGTGACAATAACAGCAATAAAATGGAGGTTAAACGTTGCATGGTCATTCCTTAAAATCCTTTAGGAGTTCATCAAAATTATTAGCCTTTTTAAGTATACCTTCCGCACGGCCGAATCTTGGTGTTTTTTTGGTTTAACCAAGGCGGAAACGACAAGAAGCAAATGGCACAAAGACCAGCCTGATGGTAAAATCCTCCCTGTAGACAAATTTAATTTTTAAGGAGAATTATGAGCAAAATTACCATTGAACACAATCCTAGTGAAGAGCGCTTAAAACAGTTGGGCGTTTCCGGCTGGGCAATTTGGGAAAAAGAAGTGTCAAAATTCCCAATAGACTTTGATGAAACCGAGAGTGCCTATATTTTGGAAGGCGAAATTTTAGTAACCCCTAAAGGTGAAGCGCCGGTACGCATTGTGGTCGGCGATTTGGTTTCTTTCCACGCAGGGCTAGATAGCCAATGGGAAGTGGTTAAACCCTTGCGTAAGCATTATAGCTATGATTTACCTAATGGGATTTAATCGCTAAATAATCAGTTCGTAGGTTGGGTTAGCGATAGCGTAACCCAACACATCGAAGCGGCAAACGTTGGGTTTCACGTTGTTCAACCCAACCTACGGGCTACGAGCTTTCGTTGTCAAATGATATGTCTGAGTGTGTAGTGTGTAGCCCGTATGGAGCTTGCGTAATACGGGGAAGTCGAAGCCCCGAAAGCCCGGATTACGCAAGCTTCATCCAGGCTACTTGCTGATTTTGTCATTGATGTAATGTGTTGCGATGGTATCCATTGTGTTTCCTCTGGGGGAATTTATAATTCGTAGATTGGGTTTACCCTAAAGGACACTTGTGGCCTTCAGGTTATAAAAGCGGTAGCGTAACCCAACACATCGAAGCGGCAAATGTTGGGTTTCACGTTGTTCAACCCAACCTACGGGCTGTTTTGATCGTAGTGTGTAGCCCGTATGGAGATTGCGTAATACGGGGAAGTCGAAGCCCCGAAAACCCTACTTGCTTCATAATATCCTTTCGTTGTCAAGTGATATGTCGCTGAATTCGATTTCGTAGGTTGGGTTAATAAGCCCACATTATTGCTTCAACGTTGCCGACTGCAACTCAAAAGTATCTTTCTTAACCCACTTAAAAACCGCCGAGTAATCTTGCCCAAACGCTTTTGCCAATGGCACAGTCAAAAGATTATCCACCGTATTAAAACTGGCGGCTGGGCTATAGCTCGCCAGGGCAGAAGTAAGTGTGAGTAAATGATATTGATTATTTTCATATTGCAAGGCGGCGTGATAATGTGTACCACCTACTGCAACATCACGTAAATACAGCAATTCGTTTTTGTCGTCATAATCGGCTGGTTGGTTTAAATCCGTGGAATGTGGGGTGAATTTTTGGAGGCGATTGTTACCAGTATCCGCCACCCACACACTGCCATCGGCAGCAAGTGCGATACCGGATGGATAATTAAACTGTCCCTCCTCAGTACCTTTACTGCCAAACTGTGCGATTAGTTGACCTGTCGCACTTAAATGCTGTATGCGATTATTAAATGCATCAGCCACCCATAGACTGCCATCAGGTGCAGGTGCAACCGCAATAACCTTTGGATAAACAACCCGTTCAGCAACAGTACCATTACTACCAAACTGCGCGATTGGTTGACCCGTTGCGCTTAAGTGCTGCACAGGATGATTACTAAAATCCGCTACCCATAAACTGCCATCAAATGCCACGGCAATGCCAGTTGGACCGATAAAGTCCCCCGAGCCATAGCTACCAAATTGTGCGATTGGCTGTCCCGTTGCACTTAAATGCTGTATACGAAAATGACCAGAATCTGCCACCCACACACTGCCATCTGCCGCAACCGCAATGTCGTTTGGAGACGCAAACTGACCTGCCGCAGGACCTAAACTACCAAACTGCGCGATGGGTTGTCCCGTTGCACTTAAGTGCTGTATACGGTCATTAAATGTATCAGCCACCCAGACACTACCATCAGGTGCAACCGCAATGCCCATCGGAGACCAAAACTGTCCCGCCTTATTGCCTTTGGTGCCAACAACCGCTATCAATTCACCATCCGCCTTGAAATGTTGGATGCGACTATTAACTGTATCTGCCACCCACACACTGGCATCCGGCGCAACGGCAATGCCGATAGGGCTTTCAAAATACCCAAGCTGCGCCAACTTTGGCACCACCAGCTCAACACGATACTCCACCGGCCCTTCTGCTGCCTGAACCGTTTGGTGGATTAAAACCAACAGCGCCAAAATCAAACTTAACGTGATAGATGTATTTTTCATAAAATTGTCCTGATTATTTTTCAAGATCACCAAATGCCGCCGCATAAACAAGTGCATCAAGCGAGAATAGCGGAATAACCCGAACGATGCGCTTCCTTTCGTCAGCGCATCCTACAAGCCTTAATCAATGATGCAAATGCGCCGCCAACCACCGCGCTGCCACGTCTTCCGCAACCCCCTTCCGCCGCGCATAATCGCTTAACTGATCCTGATCAATCTTACCCACATTGAAATACTGCGCTTCAGGATGTGAGAAATACCAACCACTCACGGCTGAAGCCGGATACATGGCAAAGCTTTCGGTCAGCTCAATGCTGATGTTGGCGGTAACATTCAACAGTTCAAACAATTTGGCTTTTTCGGTATGGTCTGGGCAGGCAGGATAACCCGGTGCAGGACGGATGCCTTGGTAGGCTTCGTTGATGAGTTGCTCGGCGTCATGGTTTTCATCCGCCGCATAACCCCAGTAGTCTTTTCTGACCGCTTCGTGCATATATTCAGCAAAGGCTTCGGCCAAACGATCCGCCAAGGCTTTGAGCATGATCGAACTGTAATCATCGTGGTCTTGTTCAAATTGCTGTAACTTTTCCTCAATGCCGATGCCGGTAGTGACCGCAAAGCCGCCAACATAATCCGCTTTGCCACTGCCGACTGGGGCGATAAAATCGGAGAGGCAATAGTTGGGGCGACCAGGCGCTTTCATGTTTTGTTGCCGCAGATGATGCAGCACTTCACGGGTCTGGCTGCGTGATTCGTCGGTGTAGACAATCACATCATCACCATCGCTATTGGCAGGGAAGAAGCCAATCACCGCGCGCGCGGTCAACCAGTTTTCGTTAATAATTTGTTGCAACATGCTGTTAGCATCATTAAATAGTTTTTTGGCTTCAACGCCCACCACGGCATCTTCGAGGATTTTGGGGTAGCTGCCCGCCATTTCCCAAGTCTGGAAGAACGGCGACCAGTCAATATACTTCGCTAAAGTTGCCAAGGAAAAATCATTGATAACTTTTAAGCCCAAGAAAGACGGCTTCACGGGCGCATGGCTACCCGCGTTAAATTTGTTTTCTCTGGCGGCTTCCAAGCTGTGTTGCTTGGTTTGTGCCTCACGGCCTTTATGCCGCTCCCTGACTTCCGCGTATTCTTCGTGGATGCTATTAATGAACTCGTCTTTTAAATCCGCACTCAGTAAGTTGCTGGCAACCCCCACGCCACGCGACGCATCGGTGACATACACAGTCGCACCTTTATAATGCGGTTCAATTTTGACCGCCGTATGCGCACGCGAAGTGGTCGCCCCGCCGATCATCAGTGGGATGGTGAAGCCTTGGCGCTGCATTTCTTTGGCGACATGCACCATTTCATCCAGCGACGGGGTAATCAAACCGCTGAGGCCGATGATGTCGACATTTTCCAGCCGTGCAGTTTGCAGGATTTTTTCCGCAGGTACCATCACGCCTAAATCGATAACCTCATAGTTATTACATTGCAGCACCACGCCGACGATGTTTTTGCCGATGTCATGTACATCGCCTTTGACCGTTGCCATCAGGATTTTGCCGTTGGTTTGGCGGTCTGCTGCGGATTTATCCGCTTCCATAAACGGCATGAGATACGCCACGGCTTTTTTCATCACCCGCGCGGATTTGACCACTTGTGGCAGGAACATTTTGCCTGCGCCAAACAAGTCACCGACCACGTTCATACCATCCATGAGCGCGCCTTCAATAACATGCAAGGGGCGTTCGGCTTCTAGTCGCGCCTGTTCGGTGTCTTCGTCGATATAGTCAGTGATGCCTTTGACCAAAGCATGCTCCAAGCGTTTGCTGACCGGCCATTCACGCCATTCCAGATTTTCTTGCTTAACTTCGCTGCTGCTGCCATCGCCACGGTATTTCGCGGCGAGTTCCAGCAGCTTGTCCGTACCGCTGCCGTCATGTTGATTAAGAATGACCGCTTCAACCGCATCCCGTAAATCGCGGGGAATATCTTCATAAATTGCCAATTGTCCGGCATTGACGATGCCCATCGACATGCCTGCCTGAATGGCGTGGTACAAAAACACCGCGTGGATGGCTTCGCGTACCGGATTATTGCCGCGAAACGAAAAAGACACGTTGGACACACCTCCGGAAATGAGGGCGTAAGGCAAGGTGCGTTTAATTTCGCGGGTGGCTTCGATAAAGTCTACGCCATAATTGTTGTGCTCCTCAATGCCGGTTGCCACGGCAAAGATATTGGGGTCAAAAATAATGTCTTCGGGCGGAAAACCGAGTTGTTCGGTCAGAATTTTATAAGCGCGCTGGCAGATTTCGACTTTGCGGGCTTTGGTGTCCGCCTGGCCTTCTTCATCAAACGCCATGACAATCACTGCCGCACCATAGCGTTTAACCAACTTGGCGTGTTTGATAAACGCTTCCTCCCCTTCTTTTAGCGAGATCGAGTTAACGACCCCCTTACCCTGAATACATTTAAGACCCGCCTCCAAAATATCCCATTTGGAAGAGTCGAGCATAATCGGCACTTTGGCAATGTCTGGCTCGGAGGCGATCAGCATCAAAAAGCGCACCATCGCTTCTTTGGACTCCAACATGCCCTCGTCCATGTTGATGTCGATGATTTGTGCGCCGTTTTCAACTTGTTGTTTGGCGACATCCAGCGCGGCCTCAAAGTTGCCTTCGATAATGAGGCGCTTGAACGCGGCAGAACCAGTGACGTTGGTGCGTTCTCCAACATTCACAAACAGGCTGTCAGGGTCTATCGACATCGGCTCTAGCCCAGACAAACGGCAAGCTTTGGGAATTTCCGGGACACTACGCGGGGCGTGTTTTTGTACCGCATTGACGATGGCTTTAATGGTGGCGGGGGAAGTGCCGCAACAGCCGCCGATAATGTTCAAATAGCCGTTCTCTGCCCAACTGGCCAGTTCTTGTGCCATCATTTCCGGGGTTTCATCATACTCGCCAAATTCATTCGGCAAGCCTGCGTTGGGATGTGCAGAAACGTGAGTGTCGGCAATGGATGATAATTCCGCGATATACTGGCGCAATTCAGTTGCACCCAAGGCGCAATTGAAGCCAAACGAAATGGGTTCAATATGCTTTAACGAGTTCCAAAACGCGCCGACTGTTTGCCCGGATAAAGTCCGTCCTGATGCGTCGGTGATCGTGCCGGAAATCATTACCGGCAATTTATAGCCAATCTGCTCAAAATACTGATCCACCGCAAAAGCGGCGGCTTTAGCATTTAGGGTGTCGAAGACGGTTTCAATCAGGATAATATCCGCGCCACCGTCAATCAAGCCACGTGTAGCTTCAGTGTAGGCTTCAACCAACTCATCAAAAAAGATGTTACGGAAACCAGGGTCATTCACATCCGGTGACATGGATGCTGTGCGTGATGTCGGCCCTAATACACCCGCTACAAAACGTGGCTTACCGGGCGTTTTCGCAGTATATTCATCAGCAGCTTGCCTGGCGACGCTGGCTGCCGCCACATTAAGCTCATAAGCCAAGCTTTCCATGCGGTAATCCGCCATGGAAATGCTGGTGGAATTGAAGGTGTTGGTTTCGACGATATCCGAACCGGCTTCGAAATAAGCGCTGTGGATGGCTTTGATAATATCGGGCTGGGTGATCGACAACAGGTCATTATTGCCTTTAAGATCGACTTCCCACTGGGCAAAACGTTCGCCGCGAAAATCCTTTTCTTCCAGCTTATAGCCTTGAATCATGGTGCCCATTGCACCGTCTAAAAACAGGATTTTCTGGGATAATTGTTGCCTTAAAAGGACTGTTTTGCTCATCGTAATAATTGAAAAGTGTGTGTTTTCGAATAGTATCGCATAAGATAGGCGGTACTATAGAGATTGCAGGCGCAACGATCAAGTTATAGTCTTAACAGGTTTTATTTTAAAGGGGATGGAGATGTCAAAACCAACTTTGTTACAAGTCGTAAAAAGTGTTTTAGCGGCAATAATTGGCGTTCAAAGTGACGCCAATCGTGAGCAGGATTTTAAAAGCGGGTCACTGGGGATTTATCTGATTGTCGGCGCTATTGCAACGATAGTCTTTATAGTCACGATTATTACGATCGTTTCGATGGTTGTTTAAAACCTAATAAAAAGCCCAAGTATTTTACTTGGGCTTAGTTTACAAATTAATTGCTTGAATTGCTGCCTTTAAAACTGTCTTTGATTGACACAAACATCTCTTTGACGCCGCCAAATAAATTGCCAATCGTCAATGGCTGCTTAAGAATAACCAACGTCTTAACGACTGCGACAGCCAGAAAACCAGCGATAGGCGGAAATAATTCAAAGAACAACGACATCATAACGCCCCAAAACCCTTGAAAACCACCCTCATTTTTGCGGTCCCCAACAGAGGTCAAATCACGTTCATAGCCTTCTGGATCAGCTTTAAATGCTTCCATGACCGCGATATTAACATCGACCAATAAAAACTGAACCGCAAAAAATAGCGCCGCACACGCGGCAACCCACATCAAAACGTTGTCTTTTTTTGCCCGCATCAGGCTTTGGTATACCCAGACAGATACCAAAATTATCATCATGCCACCAATCATTTTATCTTCCTCGCTAGTTGTTATAATTTATATCCTGGATAAAAAGAAATACAAATAAGTACACTTTATATCCATGCTCGTTGCATCTTTTCTGATAACTGCACAAGATTCAAATTTCTGCCTACCCGGTACTGACTGTTTTTTGATCATCCCGTCCTCCACGGAATACGTCAAGTCTACTCCAAAGTCACCGGTACGTTTATCCTTGGAAGCGGTTTTTAAAGTCCCGTCTTGCTTAAATTCCCAAGTTACGTCCAATGCCTTTTTTTCACCTTCGTATTTTACTGCTTCCGCATTAACGCGCCAATTACCGATGATATCTGCCGCACCCTTTAATTTTACTTCAGCGAAAAGAGGATTCATTATGCCTAGCAAAGTTAACGCGATTAAATGCTTTATAATTTTTTTCATTTTGCCTTACCTTTGAAAGATTTTAGTCTTGATTATACGTTGCAACAGCTCCATTATCCCCAATTACATCTAAAGATCAAGTAATGCGAATATTCAAGCCTTCTTCAACAAAATATTGGGCTCAATAACACTTGACTTTACTCTATTGTCACGTATCATCTGACGTTCCAACGTCGGTAACTCGATATTTTATTAAACTAAAAAATATAAGGTAGGATAATCATGGGAGCGATTTTAGATTTAACTGAAACGTTAAAAGAGCCTTCTGGCATGATCGGTTTGGCTGTTGTTATAGCTGGCGGCTACTTCCTCTTCAAATGGGTTTTTGCTAAACACCCTGACGACGAATAAATAAGTAACTCCCGCTTTAACGCGTTCACATAGGTCGCAAAAACAATTCTTAATTGTCTGCGGCCTTTGTTTTTTGTAGTCCTATCTGCTTTAACCCTATAAAATGTATGTTTTTAACAGCCTATCTGTTTTCTAATGTACAAACGCCTCGTTCAAACGATCCTCCAGCTCGCTGATAAAAACGTACCAGCAACAGGTGTTGGCTTATTTAGGCTGCTTTATGGCTTGGTGACCCTCCAGGAAATCCTGTTCCTTCTCTATTTTAAGCATTTGATTTTCGATCCAATTCCTTATATTGATGTCGAATTTCCAATGATCCCGTTTTTTTTATGCGTCTGGGCACTCGCTGCCTTTTCCCTTTGCATCGGTTATCGCTGCCAATTTTCTGCGCTCGTTTGTTATGCGTTTTGGATTCTGTTTGTGCAATTTACCCCCATGCAAAGAGATTTTGATGGCGGATTTGATTTATTTATGACCGGTGCGGGCTTTTTTCTATTATTCATGCCCCTTGACAAAGCCTTTGCTGTAGATAATCTGCGCTATAAGCTCCAGAACCCTTTCAAACATTATTCACAGTACTCGCCCGCAACCGTATCCCTGCTTGCCTACTATATCCCGGTTGGCGTTTGCCTCGGCTTCCTGTATTTTGACTCTGCCATCCATAAAATGTTTGGGGAGCATTGGCGTAATGGCTTGGGCGCTTGGCTGCCAGCGACCCAACCCTATTATGTTTCGGCGCTTAACATGTCACCCCTGTTAAATATCGAACTGTTACAAAAAAGCGTTGGTTACCTCATCTTAGTTTTTCAATTCACTTTTATTTTTTTTGCACAAAATCGCCATTTGCGCCCACTCTATTTAATCGTCGGCATCAGCCTACATTTAGGCATTATACTTACGTTAAATATTTATCCCTTTGGCGCAGGAATGCTCATTTTTTATGTGTTATTGATACCCTTTAGCTGGTGGCGAACTATTCGGCATATTATTCAAGCAAAGCAACCAACATTAAGCATTTTTTATGATGAGCAATGTCCTTTGTGTAACCGTACTGTACTTGCGCTTAAACATTTTGATATTTTTAACTGCCTAGATTTCAAGGGCGCGCAAACTTATGCCAGAAATTACGCCGAACTCAAGCAATTAAGCGACTCCGAGTTAATGTTGGATTTATATGCACTGGACAGCAAAGGCAAGGTTTACTCTGGTGTAGCCACGTACAGCAAAATTTTATTACACATGCGCTATTTGGCATGGCTGGGATTCCTATTACAGCTGCCCGGTATTTATAGCTTAGCCTGTAGGCAATATCGACACGTTGCGGATAGCCGGATACGCATCCCTTGTGATGAAAACTGTGTGGTTGCCCAGCAGGTTTCACCCAGTTTTTATACCCGTTTACTTCAGCAATTTAAATTAACCCCTAAAAAATCAGCGCACAAACTGAGCAAGCTATTACTAATATTGTTCGTTTTGCAAATAGACAGCTCTATTCACTACGGATTCTTTTATCATCTTAAGCTGGATACACGGCAAAATGCCTTGTTTAACACCCTAACCGAGGCCAGCAATACCGTTTTACTAATTTCGCAGACATTCTTAGGCATCACACCACACGGACTCTATAGCCACGATCATTTCATGGGCTATGACCATATCTTAGCCATCACCTATCATGACAAGGCAGGCAATGAACACTGGCTCCCTTTTGTTAACAAGGAGGGCAGGCTTGTTGCGCCAAACTGGGGACGGGTACATTCCATGTGGGCCAATATTGCAGTAACACCGACGATAAACCCGGTTAGGCTGCGTAAATTTATTATGAAAGTAACCGCTTTTTATGGACAAAAATTAGGGCTGGATATCAATCAAACCACTTTCGATATAAAACTCAAAAAAATTCAGGCACCTTCCGTTTGGGTATACGACCAACTGAATCAAAATCTTGCGGGGGAATGGCAAACTATTGGCTTTGCAGCTTGGAGTGATAATACTTTCAATTTATCCCTCCCAAACAACATTAACGATTTATAAAAATTTTAGTTAGTATTGCATCAACACTTAAGTCATGATATAAATTTGCCGTGCTTTGTATAGTACGAAAAAATAAATATAAAATTTTTAGGAGGATCAAAATGAAAAAAATATTAGCTCTGTTAGCAGTGTCGCTTATGATTGTTGGTTTAGCCGGTTGCCTGGATGACCCAGATGGTTCTAAAGAAAAAGTTTCTAGCTCAATTTCAAGCGTTCAACTGTAAGTTATAAGCTTGTTAATGATAGACTCGGTGCATGCTGCACCGAGTCTTTAAAACTAAAAAAGTAATACTGCTTTATTCCCGCCCTCGACTTAAGCCTTTCTGAAAGCGTACTGTTCCCGTTAGTCCTATAGTTTGAAAAACAACGATGGGATATATTTAGCACACGCTAAAAAATAAACTCCATTGCATTCAAGTCCTACATTATAATTTGTCCAGCCTTAAGGCGTATTTTGCTATCTGTTGATGCCATGGCACAGTATGCTTGCACGGTGACACTGCATTTCTACAAAACGTTGGGTGAACATAATGAGCGATATTCCAGAAAATTTAAAATATGCAGCCACCCATGAATGGGTTAAATTGCAGGATAAAAATCTCGTTCAAGTAGGGATTAGTGATTTTGCCCAGCAGGAATTGGGGGACTTGGTCTATATCGAATTACCAAAAATTGGCCGTAAACTTAACGCTGGAGAGCAATGTGCAGTAGTAGAATCGGTCAAAACCGCTTCTGATTTATATAGCCCGGTAACCGGGGTAGTCGTTGCCATTAACCAGGCTGCTGTCGATGAACCTGGCTTGATAAACAGCGCTGTTTATGCAAACTGGCTATTCACGCTTCAGGCTGACAGTCTGGCAGAACTTGAGTTACTCATGGATGCTAAAGCCTACCAACAGTTTATTGATGAATAAGGGCATGATTCAGGTTATCCACAATTTCTGTGGATAACCTTGTGGATAGCGTCTGTAAAAAACGCTCAAAGTCTTGACATAATTGCAATCTATTGACATGGTCACTTAACAACCATTGCTAAACATATAATAAAATTAATATTTTATATTTTTGCAAGTTAATTAAAATGGTTTAGATGCTTTGTAATAGAATTGACCCAAAATGTGTGTAACTTATATTTTTTAACACTTAACTTTTTGGATCAACATGGCTAATCCTAATGCAAAAGGGATCAAACGAATTATAAATGCACTATTTTTCTCCATTGCCGGTTTTAAAGCGACCTGGCAGCACGAAGAAGCGTTTCGACAAGAAATCTTATTATTTGTGGTAACGACTCCGGTCGCGTTATGGCTCAATCTTTCAGTCATTGAAAAATTATTAATGATTGGCAGTGTGGTCTTAGTGTTACTGGTAGAATTACTCAATTCCGCCGTAGAAGCGGTGGTTGACCGGGTAGGATTTGAGCATCACGAATTATCGGGCCGGGCTAAAGATATTGGTTCGGCTGCGGTTATGTTGTCACTGGTTTGGGCAGCGGTCACTTGGGCTGCCATTTTAATTTAAGAGGAATGTAATGAGTGCATTGATATGTGGATCTATGGCTTACGATACCATTATGGTATTTCATGATAAATTCAAGAACCATATTTTGCCGGAGAAAGTACACATATTAAATGTTTCCTTTTTGGTGCCCATTATGCGCAGAGAATTTGGCGGATGTGCTGGTAATATCGCCTACAACCTGAAATTGTTGGGCGAAGAACCCTTGATCATGGCAACGGTTGGGCATGATTTTGAACCCTATGCGCAGTGGTTAAGCCAGTGTCGATTGTCCAGCCAATTCATTAAAGTATTGAGCGACAACTTTACCGGACAGGCGTATATCACCACCGATGAAGATGCCAACCAAATCACGGCGTTTCATCCGGGGGCGATGAGCTACTCCCATTTAAATGAAATCCCGTTAGAAAACACCAATGATATAGATATCGGCATTGTCTCACCTGATGGCAAAGAAGGCATGCAAGTGCATGCTGCTCAGTTTGTTGAAGCCGGCATACCGTTTATTTTTGATCCGGGTCAAGGTATGCCTATGTTTAGCGGTGAAGAATTGCTGCAATTATTAGAACAGGCGACTTGGGTGACCTTAAATGACTATGAATCAGAACTGATGCTGGAACGTACCGGTTTGACCTTAGCGCAATTGGCAACAAAAGTTGAAGCACTGATCATTACACGCGGAGCGAAAGGCTCGCACATTTATACCGAAGGGGCGTGTATCGAAATTCCGGCAGCAACGCCAAGTACCATCCAAGACCCAACCGGCTGCGGTGACGCTTACCGGGCGGGGATCCTCTACGGCCTAATGAATGAGTATGACTGGTCAGTAACCGGCCGGATAGCCTCGTTAATGGGTGCGATTAAAATAGAGGAAAATGGCACCCAAAATCATACCTTTTCGATGGAAACCTTTAAAGCCCGTTACCAAGAAAATTTCGGATCATCCTTTTGAATTTAACTAAAACCCAAGGGCTGTTGGCCATTATGGCACGCCTGCGTGATCCCGAAACCGGCTGTGCGTGGGACGTTAAGCAGAATTTCGCAAGCTTAATCCCTTATACAATTGAGGAAGCCTATGAAGTTGCTGATGCGATTGAACGTAACGATCTGGAAGACTTACGTTCAGAGCTAGGTGATCTGCTATTACAAGTCGTTTTTCATAGCCAGATTGCAGAAGAACAGGGTCTGTTTGATTTTGAACAAGTCGCGGCAAGTATTAGTGATAAATTAATTCGTCGACATCCGCATGTATTTGCAGGTGCTACCTTTGACAGTGACGAAGCACGCAAACAGGCGTGGGAGAATGCTAAAGCAGAAGAACGCAAAGCGAAGCCGCGTCTTGAATCGAAAACTAGCGTATTAGATGGTGTAGCGCTTAACTTACCGGCTTTGGTGCAGTGTGAGAAAATTCAGGACCGCGCCGCTGAGCATGGTTTTGATTGGCCGGATGTGTTACCGGTGTTCGATAAGGTATTGGAAGAGCTGGATGAAATAAAAGAGGCCTGGCTTTCTGGGGATCAAGCCCATATTGAAGAAGAAATCGGCGACTTATTACTGGTAGCGGTTAATCTGGCAAGACATTTAAAAGTGAACCCTGAACTGGCGCTGAAAGCCAGTACCAAAAAATTCTCTAAACGTTTTCACTATATCGAACAACAAATTCAGGCCAGCCAACGCGAGTTAAAAGACTGTGAATTACTTGAATTGGATCTGTTGTGGCATGAAGCCAAACGGGTATTAAAAAAATAGTGCAAAAATAGCCCTAATCCCGCACCGGCCGCTTATCCAGTTTTCGCTGTAAGGTTCTACGATGCATATTCAGCGCCCGTGCCGCAGCCGAAATATTGCCATCATGCTGCATCATGATTTTTTGCAAATGTTCCCATTCCAACCGTTTAATAGATAAAGGGTTATCGCTGATAGATACTGACGCGTCCCCCTCATTTTTATATAAAGCCGTTACGATTTCATCAGCATTAGCAGGCTTCGTTAAATAATGCGTCGCACCCAGTTTAATCGCTTCAACCGCCGTTGCGATACTGGCAAACCCCGTCAACATAACAATCTGCGTATTACTATCCAAGGCAATCAATTGCTTAACCATTTCCAGGCCCGAATCCAATCCAATCCGTAAATCAATAACCGCATATTCCGGTTCAACCTGCTCGGCCAAACGAGTACCACTCGCCACATCATGGGCTACAAAGACTTCAAACAAGCGTTTCTCCAGCGCACTCTTTAATACGCCACAAAAAGTCTCATCATCATCCACCAGTAAAAGATGGGGATTATCTGTCAAAACTGTATTCATAGTATTTGCCCTGTAAGTATTTCTGAATTCTGTTCATCCGCTGCTTCCCTGCGCTCTTCTGCAAATAATAACGGCAACTCTATATTTACGCTGGTGCCGCCGGAGGGCATGATTTGAAATTCTATCTTACCGCTTAAACGCTTTATCGTGGTACAAGTCAAAAACAGCCCCACACCTAAACCTTGCTTGTTGCTATTGACCGGCTGCGTTCCAATAAAATCCAACAGTTCCTCTGGCAGACCCGGCCCGTAGTCACGAATTTTAAGATATAGGGTATGCTCATCCCATTCCGCTTGAAAATCAACACCCTTGCTGACGGGCGACACCTCAGCGGCATTATTTAATACATTGATCAACGCATGGGTTAAAGTCTGTTCAGCGATGATTTTAGCATTGATCTCAGTGGCGGGATGAATCATTAAGTTAAGCTTGGTGCTCGCGTTATGGGCGCGCCATTGGTTTAACACGCCGTCCAGATATTCGATGGCGGACATACTTTTTCCGGATTCTGCGCGCATCTCACCCCCAGATGCCGACATAACCGATAACGCCTCTTTACAACGCAAAATTTGTTGTTGCAAAATCTGTAAGTCTCGGCTTAATTCAGGATGCCGATGTGCTGGATAGTTTTGTGTCAACTCATGCGTGACAATCGCCATCGTCCCCAATGGCGTGCCCATGTCATGCGCAGCGCTGGCGGCCAAAACCCCTAACGCCACAACCCGTTCATTGCGTAAGGCATTTTCCCGTGCTTCAGCAAGGCGACGTTCCCTTTCACGTAAAGTTTTAGCCAATTCAACCACAAAAAATGCGACCACAAGCGCACTAAAAACAAAACCAAACCACATGCCGAAAATGTGTAAATTAAAATAATGTTTGTCCTGAATCAGATGCAATTTGTGTAACATTGCAGGGTCAAGAGGATCGGACTTCAAAGCATGCGGCTCAATGGAAGGCAACGGGATATTGAAACGGATTAACAAGGTATACAGAGCCGTAGTTAAAAGCACCATATACCAGGCATAGGATTGCGGTAAAATGATCGCCGTAATGATCAATGGCACCAGAAATACCCAGGTAATTGGATTTGACGCCCCTCCTGTGAGATACAGCACAACTGCAATACCCCCTACATCGAAACAAAGTTGCGTAAATAGTTCTACTTCCGTGACAGGGGCGTCAGTTTGTAAACGCATCCACGTATACACATTAATCGCGGCCGTAGCTAAGACCGCTAACCAAAGCATCTTCAAAGGCAAATTAATATACATGCCATAGGCCGAAACAATAATTAACAACGACTCAGAAGCAAGCATAAGATTACGCAAGATGAATAACCATTGCAGGTTTTCGCGTGTTGAAATCGCTGATTTTGGTATAACATGTGTAAGCATAAGTGCAGTTTCGCTTTTATGAGAATCGCGGCAAGGCCGTTATTTTAACGGGCACTTTGAAAAAAAATCAGTTGTTAGGGCACATTAACTTACGCTTATTTAGCTAAGTTAACACCTTGTTATTTTATGATTTATTCAATAGATCACCTTTCATACATCTTAACAAGATTTACCCTCGCCGTCCCACAATAGACAATATCCGCGGCAGCTTGTTATGATGAGCCTGTAATTACGTATTTATTTTTCACCATCAAGGTTCCTTAAACAATGTCACTTTCACTTGCGGTACTCGAAAAAATTGTCCGGGAAGCGGGCGCAATTGCTTTAACGCATTTTAACGATCTTAAAAACTTGGCCATTAATAAAAAAAGTCCCCGTGACTTTGTAACCGCTGCGGATGTTGCGGTTGAAAACTATTTAAAGGCTACGCTACAACAACAATTTCCACAATTTGGTTTTTGGGGGGAAGAAAGTGGGCAAAGCGCCAATCAAAATGCCCGTTGGATCGTTGACCCTATTGACGGTACCCATTCATTCTCGAAAGGGCAGTATTTTTGGGGAATCAGTGTTGCCCTGGAAATTGATCAAGAATTATTAATGGGTGCAGTATACGCGCCAGCTTTAAATGATTATTACTGTGCCGAAAAAGGCAAAGGCGCCTGGAAAAATGGCAATCCGATCAAAGTGTCATCTGAAAATTCTTTAGATAATGCCATGATTGGAACCGGTTTTGCCTGCTTACGCTCGTATTTGGAAGAAAATAATTTGGCGCGCTTTGGTCGAATTGCCCAAAGAACCACCGGGCAACGTCGATTTGGCTCGGCCGCCGTAGATTTATGCCTAGTCGCAGATGGACAGCTGGATGCTTTTTGGGAACAGGAATTAAATCTGTATGATGTTGCGGCCGGGGCATTGATCGCCCAGGAAGCGGGTGCCAGCCTCACTGATTTTCAGGGTAACGCAGGGTTATTTCCCAAACAGATTCTGGTCACTAACAGGAAGCTGCTTGATCAAATTCTGCCGCTCATGTAAGCCACCGGTTCAAATTATTTAAAGATACAATTCTCCGCTTGCATTGTTTATCAGGGGCTTTTTCTTTTATACTGGGCGGCTATAATTCATCAGGAGTAATCATGGAAAAACCATTTATTTTACACATGCTGACCACGGCAAAAAATTTAAGCC
The DNA here is from genome assembly GCA_040079795.1 of Methylococcales bacterium. GTDB lineage: Bacteria > Pseudomonadota > Gammaproteobacteria > Methylococcales > Methylomonadaceae > SXIZ01. The sequence goes on along the minus strand of JBEBJQ010000001.1, from coordinate 9,499 downwards.
CTTTTGATGTCAACATGGCTATGGACGCCGGCTGGGTTTCAGCTATCCCTTATATCAATGTCGAGCCCAGTGAAGTACGAGGGTTAGTGCAAGATGTTATTTTTTCGCGCAGCCCTAAAGGTTTGCAAAAAACCGGTATTTTCATTGGTGGACGGGATGCCAAACAAGCCCTGGATATGTTAAAAACCTCTAAAAATTCCATGGTACCTCCTTTTGAAGTCTCTGTTTTTGCAGATCCAAGTGGTGCCTTTACCACTGCTGCTGGCATGGTAGCGGCAGTAGAACGGGAATTAATGGCTAAATTTAACACATCGCTTCAAGGAAAAAATATTTTAGCTTTAGGTGGCACTGGCCCTGTGGGTCAAATCGCTGCGGTTATCGCCGCCCAAGCGGGTGCAAACGTCCGCATTATTGGTAGACAATTAGACAAAGCCCAACAAATTGCCGACCTTTGCAGCCACGAATTTGGTGACGGCAAAATTACCGTCACCGCAGGCGCAGACAGCGACAAAGCTGGCTATATGCAGACTGCGGATGTGGTCTTTGCAACCGGTGCCGCAGGCATAGAATTATTAAGTGCGGACTTAATTGAAGCCGCGCCACAGTTAAAGGTTGCTGCGGATGTTAATGCCGTTCCACCCGCAGGCATCGCAGGTCTGGATGCCATGCACGATGGTGTAGCGCTAGCTGGCTCAACAAGCGGTGCGGTAGGCATTGGCGCTCTGGCAATTGGCAATATTAAATATCAGGCACAAAGCAGATTGTTGAAAAAAATGATCGAAAGCGAAAAATCCGTCTACCTTCGGTTTGAACATGCGTTTGAAGTAGCGCGCGACTATATTAAAAATAACGCTTAAGCTATTGTCTTACCTTAGGTTTTGCACTACACGAGAGGATTTATAATGTCAAAAAGAAGCATCCTGCATATGTTAGACCCAATGCCACACAATAGCCCATTTGACGTTAATATGGCTTTGGATGCTGGTTTTGACGTATTAATGCCTTACAACAATGTCAAACTCGACAGCGTGCATCGATTAGTGCAAGACGCTATTTTTTCACGGGGGCCTGCCGGTGTGAAACAAACGGCAATGTTCATTGGCGGGCGGGATTTGGGCTTGGCGATGGATATGCTCAACACCTGCAAACAAGCCATGGTGCCGCCATTTGAAATTTCTGTACTCGCTGATCCCAGCGGCGCTTTTACCACTGCGGCGGCTTTAGTGGCCTGTGTGGAAAAACAGTTAAAAACACAACATGGTAAAACCTTAAAGGAATCTACCGGTTTAGTTTTCGGTGGCACGGGTCCAGTGGGCATTGCCACTGGCATTATCGCTTCTTTAGCCGGTGCTCACATTGTGCTGGTTGATCATTTATTGGTTGATACTGCCGAAGATGCTGCAAAAGAATACAATCGGCGTTTTAATTGCACAATGCGTGGTGCCGTTGCAGCAAATGCGACAGAGAAAGGCGCATTGATCCGTGACGTCGATTTAATTTTTTGCACGGCTAAAGCAGGTATCCAAGTGCTAAGTGCAGAAATATTACAGCATGCGCAGCAATTGAAAGTGGTAGGTGATGTCAATGCTGTGCCGCCACTGGGTATTGAAGGCATTACCACCAAAGATTATGGTACGCGCTTAACAACTGCGCTTAACGCCCCTAATGCCGTTGCCGTGGGTGCATTGGCAGTGGGTAATGTTAAATACAAATTGCAACAAGCCCTCTTAAAAGCAATGCTTGAAACCGATAAACCCCTGTACCTCGACTTTAGAAATGCTTTTACAATGGCCGAACAATTGGCATAATTATTATAAAGGGGGGGTAAAATTTTGAGTAAGTGGTTATTAAGCAGGAAACTACACCTTAAATCATTGGTAAACACCCTGTACGAAAGACAAGCCATATCTGACGTAGAAAAAGGCAACGTGCAAAAAATATCTTTTTCCCGCCTATACGCAATTTAGGGGTTTAGCGGGTTAGTCTTGCCTTTAGGGTAGACGTTCTCTGGCTTTTGCTAAACTTTGCGGCACAACCATCAAAACCCATTTCCTTAACAAACGATTAGATAAAAAAGCATAAAACCCCAAAATATGGAGGTTTTTCTATGGCCTAAGGTCGTTGAATAAGAAAAATGGCGATAGGGCTTTCCGGTGCAATTCCCCAGAAAGCCCGGTAACTATAGTTTAAGGTGCTGAAACAGCCACACGGTTGGCAGGTACAATCTGTGGCTGATAGGCAAATACTTCGCGGCTGCTAGAGTCTACGAGTACTTTTAACCATTGCACGTCGTTGGTACCATTCGGTGCGTTGTCACCGAAGGTTTCGACGCGAGTGAAGTTTTCCAGGCGTTTGCCGTTTACATCCATAAACGGTTTATCCACGCGGAAGTAGTGCGAATCACCATGTACATAGGCAACAGGCTTGCGGAATGCGACCACTTCATCCCGCAATGCGCTCAGGAAGTCTTTAAAGCCATCAGTCGAACTGTCCTTTAACTTGCCGTCAACAGGATCTATAATCTTTTCCACAAGCGTTTTTGCATCCCGGAGCGGTGCCCGGGTCGAGTCGGCAATATCCCAGCCCACGTCAGCTTGTGAAATCAACATGACCGCCGCTGAATTGTGCTTTTTAGCTTGGGCAAAGGTTTCTTTTAACCACGCGATATTAGCCGAATTGCGCGCTGAAAATTCAACTGAATCTGGAGCAACGTCGCAGAGGTTATTACATGAGCCCTGTACATTTAAAGTTGCATAGGTTACGCCTTGGTAATACCAACGGCGGTTCTCGATATAGGGTGCAGCCTGAACTTCCTGTTTTAGACGATGTTGTCCTAACGAATAAGGGGTGTTGAAGAACATCCCCCGCTCTTTGTTAAGCTGCGTGGACGAATTATAGCCGGCAATGCGGTCGCAATCAGTCCAGTCGTTGTCACCCGGGGTAAACATTGCGGGAGCCTTTAGTGAGTTAAAGTAACTTAACGCTGCGCTGTAAATGGCATCTGTGCACTCGGTGCTACCTGCTTTCAAGTCGCCGTCATGCACGCTGAATGCTAAATCTTGTGCGTTCATGTCTGCAATCAAATTGGATACAGCGGCAGCCTGTTCTGCCGAATAGGGCAGATCCCCCCAGAGTGCGATTGCATATAGTCCGTTATCTTTATCCTCGTGTTGGTTGTTATTTCCTTGGTCTGCCAGGGCAGGAACCATGAAAATTGATGCCAGGATCAAACTGGCTAGGACGCTTCGGGACGGACGAATATTGGGATTGTTCATGATGCATCTTGCTCCTAATTGATAATGAAAGGTCTGTTGCGCAGATAAATTACACTGGAAGGGTGGTGGTGTTTTTTCCTCAAAGTTGAACAGGGTCACAGTTATAGTGTAAATAGCTTTTATGACAGAATCGTAATGGGAGCATGCTTAAACCTAGCCAAATTGGGTTAGGCACTGGCGGTAGACGTACTAAACAGTATTTTTATGAACGTACGATTTAACAGTTATCAATGTAAGAAGTTCCTAGGGGCGGCCGATACTATAGTATCGGATACCTTTGGCTTTTAATAATTTAGGCTGATAGAGGTTTCGGCCATCAAAAATAACGGCGTCACGGAGTTTCGTTTTTAGCATATCAAAATCAGGGCTCCAAAAATTCTTCCATTCGGTTACCACACAAAGTGCATTTACACCCTCCAAGGTTTCATCCTGATTGTTGCAGACGGTTAAACCTGGTTTGCCTGGATAAGTTCTAGTGGTTTCCTCTTGCGCTTCCGGATCATACGCTTTCACCATTGCGCCTGCGTCAATAAGCGCTTCGAGCAACACGCGGCTGGGCGCTTGACGAATATCGTTAGTTTTTGGCTTATAGGCTAATCCCCACAATGCAAAGGTTTTTCCGCTGATTTGACCATCATAATGCTGAATAATTTTTTCGAATAACACCTGTTTTTGGCGGTCGTTAATTTGCTCGACTGCACATAATAAGTTAGGCGTATAACTATGTTCATTGGCTGTTTGGATAAGCGCTTTCAAATCTTTAGGAAAACAAGAACCGCCGTAGCCACAACCAGGATAAATAAAATGATAACCAATGCGGCTATCTGAACCTATACCATGCCTGACATTTTCTATATCAACTTTCAAGTATTCGGCTAGATTAGCCAGTTCATTCATAAAGCTGATTTTTGTAGCCAACATGGCATTTGCAGCATATTTGGTAAATTCTGCTGAACGAATATCCATTGCAATGATGCGCTCATGATTACGGTTAAAAGGTGCATACAAGACTTTTAATAACTCGGTGGTTCTTGGGTTATCAGTACCGATAATAATGCGGTCAGGTTTCATAAAATCTGTGATTGCAGCCCCTTCTTTTAAAAATTCAGGATTTGAGACGACATCGAATTCCACGAGCTTATCTTGTTGGTTTAGCGTATCCAGGACAATCTGCTTCACTTTGTCGGCTGTTCCGACGGGAACGGTCGATTTAGTGATAATAATGCAGTATTCCTGCATGTTTTCAGCTATGCTTTGTACAACATTTAATACATAGTGTAAATCAGCAGACCCGCTTTCATCGGAAGGCGTCCCAACCGCGATAAATTGAAAAAGGCCGTGTTCAGCGGCTTTTTTTATGTCAGTTGTAAAATGTAATCGCCCGGATTTTTGATTTTCCCGCACTAAATTTTCTAATCCAGGTTCAAAGATTGGAATATGGCCTTGTTCAAGTAATGCAATTTTATCTGCATCAATATCGATACATAACACATCATTTCCTACTTCAGCCAAGCAAGCACCAGTTACCAGCCCTACATAACCTGTTCCAAAAATAGTAATTTTCATAAATCAATCCTTAAGGTTAATAACCACCATTGATTACCTATCAGACAGGTACTAAATTATTTAAAAATTGCGTGGAACAATTCGACCACGCATAATTTAACGCTTGTTTACGGCAGTCCTGGCTGTTTAACTTCAAAGCGCCATAGAACGCTTCTTGAAGATTCTCCCGCATACAACCGGTGTGATTATTGATGAGGACATCTAATGGGCCTTGCACAGGAAACGCTGCAACCGGAACCCCGCAGGCCAACGCATCCAACATAACGATACCGAAAGTGTCGGTGCGGCTTGGAAAGACGAAAACATCCGCTGCCGCCATATAATTTGCGAGGGATTCACCGGTTTGAAAGCCGGTAAAAACGACTTCACTAAAGGTTTTTTGCAAACTGGCCAATTGCGGGCCACCGCCTACAACGACTTTTGTTCCGGGTATTGCCAAAGTCAGAAATGCACCTAGATTTTTTTCAATTGCAACTCTGCCCACATACATTGAAATGGGGCGGGGATAATCAATAAAATTTTTGTTTCCGGGCTTGAAACGATCGGTATCGACACCTCTGGACCAGCGCACAAACTGATCTTTATTAAAGCCTCTATTAACCAAGTCTGTTTCCACACTCTGGGTAGCAACCATAATCCGGGTAGCTGGTTTATGAAACCAGCGCAATAGCCGGTAACCCCAAGTAACGGGGATTTTGAAGCGCAAATTAATATATTCTGCAAATAAGGTATGAAATGAAGTGGTAAATGCCAATTTGTTTGTTAAACAGTATCTCCGTGCTGCTAACCCTAAGGGGCCTTCGGTCGCTATATGGATACGATCTGGCTTAAAATCATCCAGCAATCGTTTCACCTTTGGATAGCAGTAAAGCGATAATTTGATGGAGGGATAACTGGGGCAAGGGATGGTTTTAAATTGATCGGGTGTTATCAGCATAACCTCTTCACCCTGGCGCTCAATGGCTATACAGGTATTTTCGATGGTTGTTACCACCCCATTGATTTGAGGACGCCAGGCATCGGTAATAAACGCTATTTTTAGACTCATATAAAAAGCTATCCACAGTTACCTTAGATAGGTAATGTTAGCGCTTCTATATGAACAAACAATTACAGTATGATGAAAATTTGATAACGGTTGACGCTTATAAATATTTAGAAGAAAGAGCGTTGCCCAAAGGAAGCGATGCATGATTAGTGAGTGCTTAAAAGATACGTGATAATTGCAACGCAGGGTTTGAAATTATCTTGGTTCGTTTTTACTGAGCCGTTTAGCTTCATAACGCTCAAGAAACTGAATAATCGTAAAAGTAAGCCAGCCGACAACAGCTAACCCTACGGTAAACAAACCATAAGAAACGGGCCAGGGTATCCCTTCTGTCATCATTGAAAATTCGGACATACCACCGATACCAGCCAGTACATTGAGCGGCAAGAAAACCACGCTGATCCGGGTTAAACGTTTAACCACCTGGTTTTGGTTGATATTAATAAAACCTACCGTGGCATCCATCAAGAAGTTGATTTTATCAAACAAAAAAGCGGTGTGCCCATCCAGGGATTCAATGTCCCGCAGGATTTGCTGGGAATCCTCCAGTTGTTCTTTACTTAAGAATTTACTGCGCATTAAAAATGAGACGGCCCGGCGGGTATCAAGCACGTTGCGGCGAATTCGACCATTCAAGTCTTCTTCGTAGGCAATATCGGTTAATATTTCAGCCGCTTCCTCATCGGTTATTTGTTTGCGGAGCACTTGCTTACCCGTCATTTCCAGGCGCCGGTAGACATCTTCCAAGGCATCAGCGGAATATTCAACAGAACCCGCATAAAGGTCCAACAACATGTCCCGGGCACCTTCTACATAATTGGGTTGGGTTAGGGCGCGCAAGCGTTGCAGCCGAAAAATCGGTAAATCGACGCTACGGATCGAAAATAAAGTTTCCTCGTACAAAACAAACGCAACCGGGACATTGTTGGAGACATCGTCTTTATCTAACAAAAAATCGGAGTGCAAATGAATTTCCCCTTTTTCTTCCAGATAAAATTTAGCGCTCGATTCAAGGTCACTCAATTTCTCAGGGTCTGGTAATTTAATCCCGAAAATATCCCCCACCCAGAGCCGATCTTCAAAGGAAGGATCGACTAAATCGATCCAAATAGGCTTGGTTGCTAACAGCCTCTGACGCGTAGTGATCACCGTTTCCCGCAATCGGCCCGATTCCAGATAAAACGCTTTAACGTGGGATTTTTCGGTCTGAAAGCCACGTTTTTCAAGCAACTTGATTACCGATTCTGGAGCAGCCTGTAACACCGATTCTTTTCGCGCATCATTAAGATGTTCCCATACAAATAATTGGTCTTCCGTACTTAGCTCTTCAATAATCCGGGCAATGTCTGTGGGCTGGATCTGATTGAGCAGCTGCCCTAATCGAACCAGATTTTCTTTGCGCGCCAACGACTCTATGAGATCTTGCCTAGGCAAATTCTGCTTATGCACCAAGTCCGCAACCAGTTTATATTTCAGCAAAATGTCGAGAACGGCTTTTTGGCTAGCATCCTGATGGTTTAAAGGATCAGTCGACATATCAGGAAGTTAGAAGTAGGGATATTAAGTTGAAAAAAGAGATTTTTCTGTGTTTGGGTCGGTTGAGTGACGCGGATTGGGGGAGCGCTTTCAACCTTCATAATAGCTTAATTGCTTTAACGGCAACAAACAACTTTTTCAAAGCCTGTTTGGGGGATCATTTAGAAATTGAAGATTTGAAAAACACCAGGCAGTGGTGGTCACTTTATCAAAAACGCTGCGTGTAGCATCACTATATTGTCATAATTTAATGCCAAAATGGTTAAACAACCGCAAAGCCATAACTCCTCTGGTATAGCTGTTTTTGTGTTAAATATGCTTAGCTCGCGATGAATAGTTACCGTAGCGTTAAGGTTTAATGTGTATTAGCTCAGACTTAATCTGACAGTTACCAATTTTTATGGGTGTCTGTCAGATTAGATTTGGTTCAGGTTCTTCTGGGCCAAAATCTGTTTTCCATCCAGCAAAGTATCCATTGGCGTTCTGCCTAGACACATTTTGCCTTGATGAGTCCGGTTATTGTTGTAATAAATTACCCATTCGTCCAGATCTTTTTGCAATACCTCCAGATCGCTATAGAGTTTTTTCCTGAACGCGACTTGATAGAATTCCTGTAATATCGTTCGATGGAACCGTTCACAAATACCGTTAGCCTGCGGGGACATCGCTTTGGTTTTAGTATGGTCGATGTCGTTGATCGCCAGATAAAGCTGATAGTCATGTTGTTCGACTTTGCCGCAGTATTCGGTCCCGCGATCCGTCAGGATACGCAGTACGGGCAGTCCATTCGCTGCATAGAACGGCAACACTTTGTCATTCAGGATGTCCGCAGCTGTTATCGGTGTTTTGGTTGTGTACAGCTTGCAATGCGCAACTTTGCTATAAGTGTCCACGTAAGTCTGCTGGTAAATCCGCCCCACGCCTTTGAGGTTGCCAACGTAGAAGGTATCTTGTGAGCCCAGGTAACCTGGATGGGCGGTTTCGATTTCACCACACGCTTCGTCATCGTGCTGTTTTTTCTCCAACGCGGCAATCTGGATATCGGTCAGGATGATGCCTTTTTCAGCGACTTGAGCTTCCAGAGCCTTCAAACGTTTTTTGAAGTTTTCAAGGCCGTGCCTCAACCAGATTGAGCGGACGCCGCTCCCCGAGACAAATACGCCCTGCTTACGTAGCTCGTTGCAGGTTCGGTGCTGCCCATGAGCAGGAAAATCAACTGCATAGGCTTTCACCGCGTTCTCAATAGTTTCACCCACACGGTTCTTGAGATTCGGAGCCCTGCGGCTTTTATCGATTAAAGCCTCAACACCGCCTTCGGCAACCAGTTCCTGATAGCGATAAAACGTATCACGCGATACGCCCATCACCTTACAAGCCCTAGATACGTTTTGCAGTTCTTGGGCTAAGTTTAACAGCCCAGCTTTATGTTTTATTATCGGATTGTTAGTATGTAGCATGAGAGTTGCCTTTTGTGTTTTGATTAAGGATCCGGCACCCATATCAAAACCGGTAACTCTCATCTTTTCAAGCCGATGTGTCAGATTAAGTCGAGACTAATACACATTATGTTTCGCTTTGCCCACGGTTTTCATCCGGCTTTTGAAGCAGATATTGTCAATTTGCTCGCAGGTTCATTGGCGGAAGCTAAATTTGTTGCGCTGATGGATGGCGAACCTTTTGATTATCAGTTGCTTTCTGCGCAAGCCCTTAAAAATTATGGTGGCGACGACGATCTGGTGGCCGTCTACGATTATTTACACAGTTATTCTGCTGAGCAACAAGTGCGGGATGAAAGTTTGGTGCATTTTTTAAGGCTCGCGTTTGACTTTGTAAATAATGCGTCTAACTGGCAAGCCATTGCCCGTTTAGCCCATTTCATCCTTACCGGTTCTGCCAGTGAAATAAGCTGCGAGCAAGCAGCAGTTTTACTGGATAGCTAATAAACAAATTTGACCGGCCCGAAGGGTGATTTTTTATTGATCTACCCCGCGAATAGTGGACAGAACCAAAAGCGAGTATCCTTATCACAAAAGAGGTGCTTGAATGGGCACAAAACAAACAGGCAAGAAAGCCA